>JBBRLZ010000004.1:0-161831 GCA_038231095.1 Gemmatimonadales bacterium | reverse complement strand
GACCAATTCTTCAAAGTGGAGCTTCTTGAGCTCCCGCGTTTCAACAGGCATTCGTTGGGAGCGCGTCGCGTCGGTGGCGTCGCGGGTACCGGCAGTCATGCGTGATTGACGCGGCCGGAGAAAAAGATCGGTGATCGCCAGACGAGCGGAAGTACTGGCGGTGACACGGGGAACGGAGCATGCGCCTGACAGGAGTCGAACCTGCGACCTTCGGCTTCGGAGGCCGACGCTCTATCCAGCTGAGCTACAGACGCGTTGCCGAGGGTCCGGCAAAGCGGGAAGATAACCGTTTGGCGGGGTCTGCGAAACCGGATCGCGAGGAGGCCCCTCCTTCCCCAGACCGCGGGGGAGGGGCGCACCGAGTCAGGGGCGTCTCGTCATGTTTGGCGGGGCAAAATTCCCGCAAGCGATCATCCGGTCACTGTTTTCGTTCGACGCGAAGACGGCGACCATGTAGTCCCCTGTGGTCGGAAAGAGCATGTCGCTCGAGACGTCGGCCTTCGCCTTGCCGTCGCCGCCGACCTTCAAGCGATTGCTGTCGTTCACGCGCGTGAGTTCAGCACCGGCCATGCCGCACTGGCCGGCGCGAAGAGCCCATGGGTGCTCGCCGCCGGGCACCATGTTGCTCATCTCGACGTCGATTCGCAGCCGGCGTCCGCCGTCCAGCGACGTGATCCATGATCGCCCTTGTGCCGAAATGACGCCTTGCATTGAGGCCGGCGTCGTCAGGTTCGCGTTCCAGCGGGTGGCGACCACGTTGTCCGCGGCCTTGATCTCCGCAACGGGTTTTCTGAAACATGCCGTCATGCTCAGTAGGGCAATCGTGGCGAGCAGTTTGTGTCCGATGTACATCTGAGTGGCCTCCAGGCCGTCGACCGAAAAACAAAAAAGGCGACCACGCTCCCTGAGGAGTCATGGTCGCCTTCGTCTCGCAGATCAGCTGCCTTCTGCGCGACAAGGTGGGACTTGACGTACGTCCCGCTTTCACGATCGGAGGTTACCTACCGCCGACACGCCGCACAAGGCGTGTCGCTGACGCGCAAGACACGCGCCCGGCACTCGCATCAGGTGCACTGCGCGGCGCCCCCGAGACTTCGTACGGCGTGCGGTGTTTCGCAGCAAGTGTGGCGCGTGCCGCAGCAGTGAACGGATACGGGATGCGCGTGTACATGTATCGTCGCGCTCGCTCACCCGAATGTGCCATATCGCCAGCAGCCAAACGGTCCGCACCCCCGCCAACGCACTGAGCACCGCGCGTTGCCTTCCTCGTGCCAGAGCGACACGCCTGACAAAAAACGGGCGGCGTCGATGCGTGCCTGTTTGCCGTTGGCAACCGGTCCAATCGCGCTCGTGCCCGACGGAACCGACTTGCTCGTGCGACTCAGCGCCGGCGACGAAGCTGCGTTCGCCGCCATTTTCCGTCTCTGGTATGCGCCGCTCGTCCGCTTCGTTGAACGGGTCATCGGCGATCGTGCGCGTGCGGAAGAAGTGGTGCAGGACACACTGTTGCAGCTCTGGCGCCGCCGCGCGTCACTCGACCCGGCGGGTACGGTGCAGACGTGGCTGTTTCATGTGGTTCGCAATCGCGCGCTGAATGTCATCCGGCATGACGGCATCGTCGCACGCGCTGAGCCGAAGCTCGTCACGGCGCATCGTGTCCGCCACGATGAGAACGAGCGTTCCGATGCCGACGTCGCACTCACCGAAGCGGAGTTGCATTTTGCGATTGACGCTGCGGTCGAAGCGCTGCCACCACGCTGTCGTGAGGTTTTCATCCTCAGCCGGCGACATGGACTGCGCCAGACGCAGATCGCGGCGCGACTCGGGATCAGCCTGAAGGCGGTGGAGGCGAACATGACGCGTGCATTGCGCGAACTGCGCGCGACGCTGCTTCCACTCGTCACCGAGGAAACGCGACCGCGACCGACATAATCCGGATCTCGGTGGTGTCGCACGTGCGCCGCGTTCGTCCTTCAGCGTGTGTCGCTCTCGCCGAGAATGACGGTGAAGGATCGTCCACGACGGAGCAGCGTGACGCCGATGCGTCGGTGGAATTCGAACGCGTTGCGCAGGCGCTCCGGATCTGGCGCTGCGCCATCCATCCGGATGATCACATCGCCAACGCGCATCGGCTCCCACGCCTCGCTCGCGCGCACGACGGTGAGCGCCGAGTCTCCCTGCGCGCCAAGATAGGCCGCGAGTTCACCACTCACCTTCGCGAGTTCGAGTCCAGGCGCGCCAGGTCGCGTCGTTGCGCCGCTGGCTGCGATCTTCGCAGTACTGACGCTGGGCGGTACCGCCGTCGTGGCGCTCGCGGCTGCTGTGCTGCTGCTGCGCGGCGCGCTGTCACTGCGCACCGTGGCCGGCGGCGCGTCCGCCGCGAGCGCACGCATGCGGCGACGCAGTGTGCCCACGGCCGCGTCGAGGTCCGCGAGGCTGTCGCTCATCGCCAGCGAATGGGAGTCACGTGCGAGACGGCGCAGTTCGAGCTGCACGTCGCCCAGCGCATCGGCCAGCGTATCGACGGAACGCGGTTCGTGCGCGGTCGGCACTGCAACGGCGCTGGGTGTCGTCGCAATTTGCGGCATCGCGCGCCGTGCTACGCTGGGCGGTTCAATGGACGGCGTCATGCGCTCTGGCGCAGACGGCGCGGTTGCCGTTGGCGGGCTGGCTGACATCGATGCGACAGCACGCGGCACGTTCGAGTCGATCGATTGCGGCGCGACATCAGCAACGACGGCGGGTGGTACAACGCGCTCGGTACCACTACGTCGCTCACCGAATGGCACATTCACCAATCGCGTCATCCCGCCACCCGCTACCCGCAGCATCACATCGCGCCCAGGCGGCGTGATGCGCAGTGCGCGGTCGAACTTCACGAGTGCGCTGTCCGCCGCCGCGCGCCGTCCGATGTCAGCTGGCGCGAGGCGAACCAGCAAGCCGTTCACCGCCAGAATGCGGCTGCCGGTGGTGATGCCTGCCTGATCCGCCGGACCATCACGCGTCACCGACGCGATCAGCAGGCCCAGCGTATCGCGTGGTCCGCCGGACGCCGCCACGCTCAAGCCGATCATGCGCGACATGTCCGTCGATGCATCGGCGGTGCGCGAGGATTGTGCGTGCGCACCGAGCGGCGCGCCAAGCGCGATCAGCAGGGCGAGAGTGCTGATACGGCACTCCGGACGCGTGCCGTGGTCAAATGCAGATGTCATAATCAGCGATCTCCTCGCGGACGTGGCGCGGTATCCGGACGCCCAGACGGCGTCAGTGACTGTGACGGGATACGTGAATCGGAACTGTGCGTACCGAGCACGCGCCGGACTGCGACGAGATGCATCGCGAACCAGTTGCCGCGCGCCCCTTCATTCAGCACGTCGTACAACACGCCACCGCCGCTCGCACTGGCGTGCACGACGCGATTGTGACCGGCGTAGATCGCGACGTGATCCGGTGGCGACCCACCGTCGCTCGAGAAGAACAGCAGATCGCCGGCGCGCATCGCACTCGGGTTCGCGGGCACATACACCCCGGTCTTCGCGAGATCGCGGACCAGGCGCGGCAGCGGAATGTCTTCCTGCGCGAACACGTACTGCACGAATCCACCCGCATCGAATCCCTCGTCCGGTGTCGTGCCGCCGGTTCGCCACGGCGTGTTCAACAGTGACTCCGCTTCGTCGAGCACTGCGGGCGCGAGCGTTGCGGCGAGTTGCTCGTCGACATTCGGCGCCGCCGGCACCGACGCGGGGGATGGCGTGGACGGAGCGGGTGCTGATGCCGGGGTACTTCCCGGAATCGGACCGCGCCAGATCACGCGCGGTGTCGGTGCTTTGCGCTTCACGCCACCGCCAAGGCCGACGCTGAGTCCCATGCGATACTGAATTGCGTTGCGAAACGTGCCGCCCATGAACGCGTTGTCGTCGAGATTGCGACGCGCGCGCGCTTCGGCAGTGAAACCGATCCGCGACACGAGGTCGTGATGCGCGCCCAGTCCGTAGCTCCACACGGCATGTGACGAATCGGTGGTGACTGTCGCGGAGTAGTGCCCGATACCGACGAATGCGTACGGCGAAAAACCAAGGAGCAGCTGGCGCAGGACCGGCACCTGACGGAACGGTTCCGCGAGGAGGTCGGCATCGACACTCCACCGGTTCGCGTTCAGGCCAGAGCCATCGTTGTAGCCGTACCCGTTGCGGCATCCGAATCGGCTGCAGTCGCGGTACGGTACGCTGCGGCTGCCACCATCGGTGTTGAGGCCGGAGAGCGCGCCGTTGACGCGCAGTCCCCAGCTGCCCGAGAACCGGGCCACCGACAGACCGCCGAAGACGGCTGCGTCGCGGCTTTCACTGCGCGCGGCGAATGTCTCGATGCGGAACGGCGAGAGGATCGACGACTGGGCGCTGACCGCGTGCGCGGTGATGGTCAGGCCGAGGATGGCGCCGAGCGAGCCACCGTGCGCGATGCGTCGTGCGAGGGCGGGACGACCGGGGCGTGTGAGGAGGCACGGCATGTCGCGGTTCAGCTGGCGAAGGATGCATGCGCACCCGGCCCGTCCGGATGCGTCCATCCGGAGAACCCCGCAGACCCGGCACGACCCTATATCGCCGGGCGTGCGATCGGAGTTCCCACGGTCGGACCGGGACCTGCGGCGATCCCAGAGCATGTGCTGCGACAACGACAAAGCCCCCGGCGGGTTCGCCAGGGGCCTTATCACGTTCATGCGTGCGACGTCTGACGCGACTGCAGTTCCAACCATCGGGGTGACAGGATTTGAACCTGCGACCTCCTGCTCCCGAAGCAGGCGGTTGCTGCGCCAACTTGCCGTTTCCCTCTGCGCGCCCGTCCACGACCGGGCCGAAACAGGCGCTCTACCGCACAAAAATTGGTCTTTGGGAGCGCCCACCGTATACAGAACCGTATACGCCGCGCGACCCGCCCGCGCTCGCTGCCGTGCTGACGCCCTACCCTCGCAGTCTACCGCACGGGCGAGGGCATGCCGCGCGCCCCCGTCCGGAGCTATTACTCATCCGAAAAGCTCAGCCGCGTCGGCGCGTACGGACGCGTGCGCAGCCGCTGCAGCACGTCCGCCGCTTGATGCAGCAGCACTCGGTCTGTCGTGTTCAAATAGACGCCGACCCGCGTCCCCTGCCCGTGGCGTGACTTCGCGCCGTACATCAGCTCTACGGTCGGCGCGTGGCAGGAGATGAGATCTGCCACATGTGGTGGCGTACCCAGCTCTTGTACAAGGTCGATCAGGGTCCGGCGCAGGCCGTAGTTGCCCACCAACGGGCGTTCCCCTGCCCATATGTCCTCGTCTCCGCCGGCCGCCGGTGTCGTCTGCGCACTGCGCGCTGCCGTGCCTGCACCCCGCTCCGGTCGTGACGCGTCCTTGTGGGCGCTCAGCGCGGCACGCTCCGCCTCCGTCCGTTGTGGGGCGAAGCCGACCATGCGCTCCAAGCGTGCGCAGAACTTCGCGACCGTGCGCCGGTGCATGGGCGTCTCGCTCTTGCTGCCGGCGACCGGACAGCACCCATCTTTCAGCTTACCCCCCGGGAAGATGGGGTAGTCGGTGATCGTGCCGGTCCGGTACGCGGCCTCGAACTCTCGCAGGTGGCCGACCGCCATGGCCAGCGCGAGGCTCTCCAACTGGACGGGGCACAGCATCATCGTGAACCCGCGCTTCCGACCGCTGTTCGGGATGGTGATGAGCATCACACCGGGGGTTTCGGCGTCCACGGCAATCTGACTGCGCATCAGCCGCACGCACTGGCCCAGACGCTTCTCCGCGAAGAGGTCATACAGCAACTGCATTCGGGGATCGAGCTCGAAGACGGTCTTGTCGCGCACGAACGGCTCGGGGCCGAGACCGATCCAGCGCCCCGGCGGAATTAGCAAATCGTCGGGCTGAAATTCGCGGCCGTAGAGCATGTGGGCGTACCCCGCGTCGAACAGTCGTAGGAATAGCCGGGACGCGGCGTCAGCGAGTTTGCGGTCCGTGGTGCTCCCGATGCGCTTGTCGACGTCCTGTTTCACGGAAATCCCATTGCCACCGATTGTGACATCTCTCCAGCGCACCCGGTGGGCACCCTCGGTGTTGACCGCGGAGGCCAGCACGTGATACATGGTTAGCCGAGGGTCGCGGAGCGCGTGCAGCATCTGCACACCCACATGCTTCGAGTAGCGCTCGCGCTGCGGATCCTCTGACAGCCCAAATTCGGGGAATGTTTTGCTCCACAACGCATGCAGCTCTCGCTTGAAGTGCTCGAACAGCCCGAGGTTCGCGCACGAGCCGAAACGCTGCGGCGCAATCGCCGCGGCATGCCGCAGGATGGTGCACGTGGCGACCGCCAGCTTCTTCGCCAACTCCCGGCGAGCCGTGCGACCGACGACCCCTACGACCGGCGCACTCTGTTTTCGCTGGGTGGCAGTCCGCGCGTCCTCGTCGTCATCGTCATAGCCGCGTTCCGTCTCGTGCGTCGGCACGGCGGCCAGGACGGCTGTCAGCAGCGATGCGCGAGATCGCCGTGACGCCTCGTTCGGCGTGGTACCGAGCGCGTCAATCTCGCGTCGCGTCGTTTCTGCAACGATTGTGAACAGCGCGCGCAATTCCGCTGCGCCGACCGCCGCGGCAGGGGTGTCGTTCCCAAGGATCGCGAGGGCGATGTCCCCGTAGCGCGTGAGTTCAGCCAGCCAGCGGGGGGAGATGGCCCCGCTGTGTGCTGGGTCGGTCGCGAGGCGGACGGCCTCCTCCAGCGTGCCAACCCCAGCGGCGACAGGCGTCGGCTGTGCCGCAGCGCTCGCTATCGCGAGCCGCGTCATCGGCGGCGGGGCGGCGCGCTGCTCCGAAACGTGCGCAATCGCCATCGCCTCCGCGCGCGCCAGCGCGGCGCCATCCAGACGGCCTGCGGGCGTGCGGATGACAACTTGGATGGAGTGGCGCCGCCAGTTTTTTACCTCTCGGGCGTGCCACCGGGCGACCGGGTGCGGTCGGTTTGCCACCTCTTCGAGGAAGAAGGGCTCCCCAGCCGTGGTGAGAAGATTCCGCTTGTATAGCGTGTCTGGGCGCGAGCCGCGACGATTTTGGGTCATGCTGCACGTCCGATGAGGTGAGCAAAGACCGCGTCGATGATCCCCTCCGGGGATGTTGCGGTCGGCGAGTGCCTCACCTCCGGCAGCAGCCGCAGCATCCGCTCGACTGGAGCGGGAGCCGCATCGCACGGTTCGGGTGACGCAGACCCAGGCTTCGGGAGCGCTGACGGGGGCGCGGCCGTCTCGCATTGCACGGGCGCCGGTGGCGCTTCCGGGATCGGCAGAGTCAGCTGTCGGTCGGGCGCCGAATCTGCGTGCCACGATCCGGCCTGATCTTCGGTGAGATGGTCGATATCGCATTCGGGGTGTCCCTGTGCGGCGCGCAGTGCCCGCCACGCGAACGCGAACCAGGGATCGGTGTGCGAGTGGCCGAACACCGCGAGGAGCGGCGCGTCGAACAGGGCGGCGACCGCGTGCGCGGAGAGCCGCTCCGCCGTGGCGACGCGCCGTGCTGCCGCGAACCACGGTGATGCCGGTGCATCGAGTGCCGTCTGGAATTCCGGCTGCAGCACCACGGCCAGAGTCTGGCTGAGTGCGCACGCACGGCTGACGGCTGCCTGTGGGATGCTGGCGGTCTTCGTTGGGAGGAGTTCCATCCCAATGGTCTAGGATTACAATCCCACACTTAACACGGAAGGTTCACCGTATTTCACGTCGGTGCGAGGAGAAAGCTGTGGGTCGAACGCTGATGTCGCCTGCCGAGCTCAACATGAGTCGGCGCGTGGCGCTGTTCTTCCTCGAGGGCGGGTTGTCCTCTTACCGAGCAGTCGCGGACGCGCTCGGTGTGGACCACACGACGATCCGTTCCTGGGATCGCGCTCGGGATGTCGACGGGTCACCGGCGCCGGTGCGATTCGACCGACACGAGAGCGAAGGCGCGGCGTGGGACGAGGCCGATGCTGTCGCGAAGCAACAGGTACGGGCAGGCCGTCGCGCCGCCGCTCGCGGCCCAGACATCAAAGTGGCCTTGCTCGGTCCCGAGTGCGCGCCCGACGAGCAGCCGGCTCCGCCAAAGTATCGACGCCGTCGTGCTCGCCGAATTGGTCCAATGCTCAAAGCTTTTCTGGCTGAGCGTGTTGCGGATGTCGGCGCAGCGGTCGCGGCAGCCGACTTCGTGGCTCGCCGATCAAGAGAGGACCAGGAACTTGACGACGAAGGGTACTTCGCGTGGGACACGCCAGCCCTGCGCGGTCGCGTGAAGCTGATCGTCGACGACGCTGGAGCCACTGGGATCCGCACCCGCGCCATCGTCTCGCGGCTCCCGCCAGCATATGACGAGAACGAACCGATCTTCATTCTTGAATTTGAATTTGCGCTGCGCGCTTGGGCGTTCGTTCAAACGGCCGATGGATTTTGGCGGAGTTCCTGAGCGGACAGACGATGCACCGCGCAGAGAACGGGCCGCCGGCGACAGCCCTCGTGGCCGTGCCGGCGGCGGTCGTGCGCATACACCCTCTGCCAGTCTACGCGGCGGACGGCAACGGCATTACGAGCGCGTCATCAACCTCGCGGAGCACCTCGTCGATCTGCACGTCGTGCAGACAGACCCCGATCACGTGCTGGGCGGCGCCGTACCACGCGTGCACATCGTCGCGCCGCGTTGGGACACGGCCACTGACCAGTGCCTTCCACATCTTCGCGTACCGCATCGTCTCCGCCGCATTCCGTGCGGGTGTCGTTGGTGCTGTGTCGTTCGTCATGCAGACTCCGATCTGGGGACACACGGTGCGAGCGTGCACCGATGTCGCAGGCTGTCTGCCGCTATTCGGGGGCGCTCACGGTCCTTCACCACGGCGGGGCACCACGCGGCGCGCGGCAACCATGGCGCGCGCTTGGACGGCGCCACCGTCGCCATGATCGAGAGCATCCGCGTGCGGATCACCACGCGCTCCGAGGCGGCAGTGGCGCGAGGGTGGTCTCGGCGACGCCGGCCGCCAACGCGGCCGCGACGCAGGCCAGGACGTGGTGCTCGAGGAAGTGCGTCATCCCGCGTGGTCCGACGTACGGCGCGTCGCCGCCTGGCGCGATCAACCCGCGGAGAAATTCCGGCACGCCGTGCACGGTCACGCCCAGGCTCGTCGCCAAGGCGAGTGTCTCCGCGACCGCGCGTTGACTGCGTGCTGTCAGCGCGATCATGGAGGGCGTCGGCAGGTGCAGCATCGGGCCCATACGGTCGACCAGTTCCGGCATGAACCCCACGTCGAGCAACGCGCGCGGCGTCGCGGCGTGTGTGGCCGGCAGCATCGAGAACGCGCCCGAGCAGCGGACCAGACTGCGCCCGAGGCTCCAGCGGAAAGAGGCCTTCACGTCCTCCGCACGGACCATCATGGCACTGCGGACATCGAGCAGGGGCAGCAATGATTGCTGCCGTCCGATGCGCCACGCCGCGGCGGCGGCGTCGAGGCGCACGCCATGGACCGGCATGAGCGCCAACTTGTCAATTTCATCGAGGCAGACGATGCTGGGTCGGTCCACCAGGTGGCGCGGGACGGTCGGCCACCCGCTGCCGTCCCCATTGCGGAAGAGCTCTGGATGCAGTGCGCGACAGGCGTCACCGAGCTGCGTGCCCGACCACGAGGTTTCCGCGACATCGGTGATGGGGATGATGATGCTTGGGACGCCGGTCAAGCGCGTGAGCACGTCCAACAGGTGCGTCTTCCCGGCACCCGAGGGCCCGATGAGCAGAGCACGCATCCCAAAGGGCGTCGCGACGAATCGCGTGAGCTGGAGCGCGAGGTACGTCAGCGTCGTGTCGAGTGGCCCGCCCGCGTCGCTGGGGAATTCGGCGGTCAGCGTTGCGAGCATGTGCTGCAGGATGTCGCGCGGATCGGCGCCTGCGGCGATCAGCGGGACGTCGGATGCGGGGGCGGAGGACGCCTCGTCAGCGTCGTCCAGATCGAAGGCGGAGAAATTCATGTCGGCACCGGACGTGAGTGGTGGCCGACATCACGATGTGTCGGCCCTCACATCACAGGCGCTGGGGTGTTCCCTCGACCACTACCGCGTCGGCGACCACCTCAGGTCCTCGGTGCGACCGGCCGTCCCGCGCTGATCGCGCGTGCGCGTCGTCGGAAGGAAGGACGCGAGGCGCGGCTGCAGGTGCTGCCGCACTTTCGCGCACCGATTCGAGATCGTGCTGCGCGCCACGCCTAGCACCGCGCCGGCGCTCTCGGTGGTGTGTCCCTCGTGCACCACCAGCCGCCACGTCTTCCCGAACGCGGGCGGCACCTCGGCGAGCGCCGCGGCATAGACACGATGCAACGCGCGACGCCGGTCCGGCGGGAAGGGAACCGACGCGTAGAGCCCATCGATGCATCGCGCGGCGTCGACGTCGACATACGGGCCCTCGTGCTGTCCGCTGTCGCGGCGTCGTTCGTCCAACCAGTCGCGGGTGATCGCTTGCTGCAGGTACGCGATCACCGCAGCGTCCGTCTGCGCCACGCAGCGTGCACGCGATGCGGCAAACAGGATCGCGACGAGCGCGTCGCTCACCAGGTCCTCCGCGTCGCGCGCCGTCGGCGAGGGATGCCGCTCGAGCAGGTGGCGGCACCGCGGGAGCAAGGACTGGCGCGCCTCCTCGTAGATCGTGGCGCGGGCGTCGTCGCGCACGGTGTCGGTCACGTCGCGGTGGTGCAGTCGCATCAACGCCGCCGCGAGAACATGGGACTTCTGGGTCATGGACGATCCTCAGCACGCCACGGATGCGGTGGCGAGACGCGACACCGCGATGCGGTGGTGTGCGAGGGTTCGTGTGTGAGGACGGGGGCGCCGAGCGCCGTGCAGTCGGTCGCCACGGTGCCGTGCGCCAATGCTGAGCTGGAGCAACGACATCGCGGTCCGGCGGCGCCCTCGTGGCGACACCGGACCGCGTCTGACGCGTGCGGACTGCGTGGCGCGATCAGGCGCGCGACGGGGACGACTACCGCTCTCGGTCGATCCGGTGGGCGAGTGCGTCGTTCTCGGTGAGGAGGGCTCGCACCTCCGCGTTGGGGAGCAGTTCGGTCAGCGTCACGCGGAGTTCGCGCACCCAGCGATCTACACCTGGCGTGCGATCCTTCCCGAGCAGCTGCTCGGTCAGCAGCAGCGACCGGAGCATGTAGCGGACAGCATCGCGCGATGGGACGTTGATGACGCGGGTCGGTGTCGGTGTGGTGTTTGGCGGTGTGGGCATGGCTTACTCCTCGGTGTGGGGGAGATCGAGCGGGACGTGCAATTGCAGGAGGGGTGCGAGACCCGACGAGACGTCGGTGTTCTCGCGGACGACGCCAGCGTCGCGTGCCTGCGGTGACACGAACACGGTCTTTGTCCGCCACCCATCCTTGACGGACACCCACCCGTCGCCACGATCCTGCATCGATTGTGTGGCATCGGTGATCGGTTGCACGCGCGAACTCACCAGATCCGCAGACTGTACGAACCATGCTTCACGGCTCGCCGGTTCACTGATCGCACCCCATTCGCGCTGCATGTGATGCGACGCGATGATGTGGTGGACGTGTTCGAGCAGGTCACGCTGCCGTATCGATGGAACCCACCCGTCGTGCAGCTCCGCACGGAGCACCGCTTCCGTGATGCGACGCAGCCCATGCCCCATATGGCTCATTGACCCGCTGAGCGGCGCCATCGCGATGATCGTATCAAAACGATACTCATCGACCTTGCCGAGATCGTGGAGCAAGCCACCGAGACGCACGGCGTCCAGATCGAGGTCGGGCGCGTCATGTGCGGCATAGGTCCTCGCGAGCGCGACGGCCCCTTCGGTGACTTGGATCGAATGCCACCACAGCCCGCCCAGATGCGCGTGGTGATGTCCAATCGCCGCCGGCGCGTCGACATATGCGCCCTTGATCGGTGCGAGTGCGCCGTCTGGCCAGCGCACCGGTGTCTGCATCACGCGGGTGAACACATCGCGTGCCTCGACCGACATCGCATCGAGAATCTGCATGGTCCGCGCGATCAGGGACGCGCGTGGCACGGGGCAGATTGGCATGGCTTCGCGCCGCACCGGATGTACTGGATCGATGGGCTCGATGGCATCAAACTGCCACTCGTCCGTGCCCTCCCGTGCGGTGACCCGGCTGCACGTCAGCCGCACCGGTGCGCCGACGGTGAGCCCTTCCAGCAGCGGAAGCTTCTCCGACCAGACGTTGAGCGTGGCGCCGCCGGTGGCATTGCGGACGCTGATCCGCGCGTAGGCCTTGTTGGTGCGTGTCATCTTGTCCTCCCGCGCCGTGAAGACGGCGACGCCAACGGCGATGGCGACGGTACCGACGCCTGGGGCGGGCGCGGCGAACGGGAAGCGCTGATCACCGGGAGCGGGTGACGCGTTGGGCTGGGGACTCTGGCGTGACTGGGGCATCGACGACCTCGCGACGAGAGACGTGGCGCGCCACGCCGGAGTGGCGTGGGTGTGACGTCGGGAGGCTGCGTGCACTGTCGCGGGGGCGCCGCGCAAGATCTCGTCGCCCGACGGCCGGGATCTCGTCGCTTGCACGGACGCGCCACGACCGGTGTCGCATGGCGTGGGAAGGCGACGCGGCGGCAGAGACAACCCTATCCCTAACGGACCGACCCCAGACAGCCCGGCTGACGCGTGCGTCTGCGGCGAAAGGCCTTCGTCGCTCCGAGCTCCCGGCTGCGATGCGTCTCGCGCGACGCGGCCGTCACACGTCTGTCGCACTCACGCGACCGAATTGGTGACGTGGCGGACTCTCGTGTGTGCAACCACGGACTGGCATTGTCAGGATCGGCGCGTCTGCCGACGGATGCGATTTCTCCTCTCGCTTTGGTCCGCCGCATGCGCCTGCGACACGCCGTAACCGCCCTGATGTTGGGTGCTATGGTCCCACGCCACGCCACGGCGCTGCCCGTGGAGCGCATCACGCTCGCGGTCGGTTGCCGTTATCCGGAAGTCTTTGCGTCAGTTGTCCAGAAAGTCTCTGCGCCTGCTGTCCGAAAGTCCCTGCGCCGGGCGAACGCGTCGTGCCAGGCGGAGGACGGGCAGGGCGACCTCCCGCTTCTCGTCACGTGAGACCGGTTGATCGGCGATCAGGGAGAGGAGCAGTTCGGCGAGGATCGGCGTGCCGCCAGAATCGGTGGCGGCGTCACGACGGCGGCATTTGTGCTGCATCACCCACGCGCGCCGCCGGCACTCTGCCATCCGGGTAGACGGTCGTCGATTCTGTAGGTTCGCAGTTGTACGTTCACGTCGCGCGCTCGCACCCAACACCGGTCAGATGCCCCCTGCTCGTCAGCGCACCGTGATCGTGGTGCTCGCCGTGGTCGCCGTGGCCGGTCTCGCCACGGTCGTCCGGTCTCGCGTCACGTCGGCCAGCGATGCGCCCGCCCCGATCAACGGGGCCGCCCTCGCGCCGAAACGGACGAACGCCGATGCGACGCCGCCTGCGGTCCCATTCGACGCCGCCACGCCGCGACTCCTCGTGCGCGCCCGTGCAGTGTTCCCGCACGACACGTCGGCATTTACGGAAGGCTTGCTGCTCCACAACGGACTGCTGCTCGAGAGCACGGGTTTGGAAGGCCGCTCCGACGTGCGGGAGGTCGAGATGGCGACTGGTCGCACGCGGCGGCGCGTCAGCCTCACGGCGACGCTGTTCGGTGAGGGCATCGCCGTCGTGGAGAATCGACTGTACCAACTCACGTGGCAAACCGGTCGCGGCTTCGTGTACGATGCCGCGTCCTTTGCGCCCCTGGACAGCTTTTCGTTTGCGGGCGAAGGCTGGGGGCTCACCAGCGATGGGACGCAACTGTACCTGAGCGACGGCAGCGATCACATCCGCGTCATCGCACCTGACGGATTCCGGCCGCTCCGCGTGATCGCCGTGACCGAGAGTGGGCGGCCCGTTTGGATGCTGAACGAACTAGAGTGGGTCTGCGGAGAGTTATGGGCGAACGTGTATCTGACAGATCTGATCGCGCGGATCGATCCCAGGACCGGGATCATTCGAGGATGGATTGACCTGAGTCAGCTCCAACCGGCGGCGGACCGCGACGCGCTCAGACGTCGTGGCGGCGTCGCGAACGGGATCGCCGTGGACACCGTGAGACACCGCGTCTTCGTCACCGGGAAGTTGTGGCCGCGACTCTACGCGTTCGACCTACCATCGCCATCACCGCGGTAACCGGCATGTGCAGCGTGGCGGTGGCAGAATCAGGCGCGGGGGACTGGGCACACATCCCAGACACCGTCCGCCGGTCGGGCGGTGTGCTTCGTCGCCACCGTTGCTCTCGCGTCAGCGAAAGCCAACCATGCATCGCTGACGAGACCACGGCTCGCTGCGTCGCTCATGGCATCGTCGTGGCGTCTAATCGCTAGTCGTCGCGGCCGTCCGGGCGACTCGCGTCCGATGGTGTCGGCGCCAGTCTCGCATCGGCCGATGTGGCTCTGAGCGCAGTGAGTGACGATTCGACGCCGGGATCGCGAATGATGCCGTCGGCAATGGCGGCGATCTCGTTCGCCTTCCGCCATTCGAGCTCGAGGTCGAGCAGTTCGCCGGCGAGCCAACGGCGTTCGCTGTGTTCGTGGACAAGCATTTCGAGGGCGAGTCTGCGGGGTTTGTAGACGCTCGCGAGATCAGTACGGGTGAGCCGGTCCCACGAATTGCGTCCGCCGAACAGCACGCGCCGCTCCGTCACTGCCGTCGAGGAGATGTGGGCTGTGGCCTCGGCCACCTGCTGTGCATTCGATCCTGATTCGTTGAGCAACGGCAGGAGGATGCGGAGCGCGCGCTCGGCCTCATCACCCTCGACGAGTGCCAAATGCGTGGCCCACCCGGGCGCGGTGACTGGGCCTCGACCGCCATTGAGCCGGTTCTGGATCAGAGGCGCCAGCGCGGTGCTGAGCGCGAGCATGCGAAGCATTGAATAGCCTTCGACTCGCTCGGGAACGATGGGCAGCCAGATGCGTGCGCCATCGCCGTCGCCCGGCTCCACAATCACCTGTCGCGCCATCATCCGGCTGACGTGCGTGATCTCGTCGCGCACGGTGATGCGCGATTGCGTGCGCGCGAGGATGTAGCGGTGGGCAATCGCCGCTTCGACGGCGCCGATGAGTGTCGCGGCGCCGGCGATTCCGCCGACCGACATCGCGTTCCATGAACTGCTGCCTAGAAAGAGGAAAGCAGCGGCTGTGCCGCCGAAGTTCAGCAAGGCAGTAGCCGGCGCGATGGTCGTCGCGTACTTCCGGCGCCGCCCGATGAAGTTCCGTCCATAGCGCCACGCCGCCATCTCCGGCCGGACCGGCGCCCCAATTCGCACCAGCTCCATGCCTTCGCGCGTCTTGGCGAGTCCGATCTCGCCCGTCGACATGCGCTGCGTCGCATCACGATACAGCTTCTCGCCCGCCTCGATGGCTTCGTATCGCGATTCAAACGGCACGAGATTCCAGCGCGTACAACTGCCGCAGATCACCCAGAGCCGGCTCGTCGCTTCGTCGAACGCAATGCGACGGCCGATTGGCAGGTGTTCGATCAGGGCATTGCGACCGAGGTCGGCCTGGCAGTGGATACAGGTGGAATACATCACGAATTCGCGCTTACCGAGGAAGCCATGTCATAGTGTGTCTCGTCGTCATGTGGCGTAGCGCGCATGCTCTGCACGAACGAGTTCGTGCTCAGCCGTGGCTGCGCCTACATCACGGCGGCGCTCATCATTCGCTCTCATGGTGAGAGTCCGTATGCCGCTGTCCGGAAGTCTTTGCGCGGACACGCTCGTAAGTCTTTGCGCCAAAAACGACCGACCGGGCTCAACCGTCCGTCGTCCGCACTCGGCGGCGACCTGGAATGACGAATCGCACCCGCGATGCCATCTGGCTGGGCTGCACGGCCTCATGTACGCCGCGGTGATTCCCGGAGGCGATGCCAATCCGTCGAGATCCCTCTGCGCTGCCGGTCATTCTGGTTAGCGCGCAACGTGGATGCTCTTGACCCACCTCTCACATACCTCAAAGCGACCTCGCACGCACAGCGCATCGTCTTGCAGAGCGCGAGCCATGCGGCTCGGTGGATGTCATCGCCGGACACCGCGGTGATTTGGATTCGCGGAGGGAGGGAGTCTAAGACGAAGCTGTCGACGCGATACGGCGCCATCCTGCGGCTGGTGTTGGACGACACGTCAGTGCTTGCCGTGGCCGCCGCACACGCGACGACGATCACAGCGGCACAGGCAGTCGACGTCGCGGCGCTCGTCCGCGCCAAACATCGATGCCATGACGCTTCTCGTGCAGTGCCATGCCGGAGTCTCGCGCTCGCGGAGTATGCCAGCGGCGATCAGCGACATCGGCGCGCGGCCCTATCGCTGGACCGTGCTGAATGCCGACGTCTACGTGCCTGTCCGCGCCGCGCTGTTGGAATGCGGCCGCGAGGTGACAGTGGAATCCGGACGGTCAGTCCCGCGGGCCGTCGACAATAGCTGACTACAATGGCGCACGCACGCGAGTCTGTCGGGACGTTTGTGCGTGCGCCGTCGGTAGCGGACGGCGGAAACGCGACATGCAAACGTCTTCGCGCAAGACTGCCACCGCGCCGACGTATATTGGACGCACCACGCCCGGCCTGCTGCAACCGGCCGCGTCGTAGGTAGAGCACCTAAGTCGCGTCGGTCGCGGCGTTTTTCGATGAGCCGACGTCGACATCTCGTCGTCGGCTCATTGCAAGTCGCGCCACGGCGAGCGCGGTGTACACTGTGCCCAACGCTCCGGCAGCACCGAGCAGCAGGAAAATCGTGGCCGATGATGCGTGACGGTCCCCGTATGCGAGCACGACGGCAAGCAAGAGAACGGCGGCGAACACAGACGGAATCACAGTCAACAAACCCTGCATCAGCGTGCGGTCGGTCGCGTTCGTGGTCGGAATTTTCACGCCGTCTCTCGAGTGAATGAAGGTCATCAGACGTCCGCTCCGGTAGCGGCAACTAGTCACTACACCAGTTCCTTCCGTGAATGTCACTGCAGCGCTCGATTGGTGCGCGTGCCCCCGGTTCCGCTATGGATCTGGCGGAGACAGTTTCCGCCACGAAGCTACTTCGATCCCGGCGCACGGGGAGTCGTACTGTAAGGCCGGGGCCGTGGACCGCCACTCCCACAATCCCTCGACTTGCGCGCCGCCTTGTTGTCCAAATCCTTATTCGCCAGATAGACAGCAGATACTGCGCCAACGAGCGCCACGCCGGCACCCCACATTGTATTCCCGGCGACGGCAGCCCCGTAGCCACCGGACGAGATGATGAAAATCGTTCCAGGGATAAGAATTGCCGCAGACCCTAAGGCTGTCATTCCGCCAACGAACGCCACGTTATCCCTAACCTCTCGCGACAAGTTGTAGTCCGAGGTTGCGTCGGCGCAGGCCGTGCTCTGTGCTCCGGCGAGCGGAGGCGCGAGGAGGTTGAAGACTCGCGTCGCACACGCGGCAGCGAAAGCGACCGTCGCGTTTGCCTTCGCCGCGACTCCGTAGTGCGGCGCGTCGTGGCGCCGGCGGTCGAGCGCAGCCAACTGCCGCGTGACGTTGATCGTCGTTGAGCTCCCGTCCAGCAAGCGCACGGCGAATGTGCTGGCCCTGTACTTCGATCCGTCGAACGATCCATTCGTTGACAGGACTGCGAGCGTGTCGAGCGTGCTCGCGCGTAAGACCGCCATCTCCCGCGGAATGCCCGCCACGACCGACTTAATCCGCACTGTGCCGTCCAATGTGTCATTCATTGGACGAGTCCCGAGATCGACGGAGGTTGCAAGGCCTGACGACGTCAACGGCGTTTCAATCAGGACACGAATGGTATTTGGGCCGAGGGTGGCGTCGTGCAGATCGACGGCGACCGCGCCGCCCTGCTGGACAAGCGTGGCGCTGACCAACCGACGCGACGTCGTGCCATTCGGCGACCGGAAAACAACTTCCCCCTGATCGTCTCGCTGGCGCGGTTGCACCGACGCGTCGGTGCAACCCGTCAGCAGACCACCGACTGCGAGGACAAGCGCCATGTGAGCGATACGACAACTTCGCCCGCCACCCCACCTCTCGCGACACGGCGCGTCCGTCGCGGCCACGTGAGGAAGAGCACCTGCCCAAAAGCTGACCGCCTGCGACATTTGCCGTACCTCGTTATAATGTGACCATAATACTTTATCGTCGTGCCTTCATGTGTATCGCGCGGGTTATGAATCGTCAATACCTCAAGGCTTCCCAATCCATACAATCGGACGCACAACGTCGGTCCGTGCGTGGGGTTTTGGTCGCACGATGCGAACACCGACGGCAATTCACACAGTCGGTCTCGTGCGGCCGGATTGCTTGAGATCGCTTTGTAGCTCACGCCTGACGCGAGCAATGACATGCTCGGGCGGTGCGTTGCCGTTGTGACTGACGGTGTCCGCGCATACGAAGCGCACGGCTGCGGCACTACCACAGCCGATCCAGAACTGCGCACGTCAGACACACAGTTCGCACTGCGCCCGTGGTCTCACAGGCCTGTTTGGGCGCCGTCAACGCACTGGTATTCGATACAGTCTTGACAACCGTTCAGAGACGGACGCCGCCGCGACGTGCTACGACGACGAATTCGATACTCCTCTCGTCGTGCGATCCCGCATCAGCCTGTCACTAGCGTCGTGAAAGGGGCAGCCGAATTTCATAGCATGCGACTCGCGCGACGCATTCGTGTCGCGCAGCACGTACGGCCAGTTATATGCGGTGCGACGCATCCGCTGTCGTGCGCATGTCGCCGCGGAGGCCAGATAAACGGGCAGCCCGCTCGGCGCCCACGGGCTTTAACGTTCGTTGAGCAGCGTGCACTGGCCTGTCGTCGGCTCGCAACGCATCTCAAACTTGGGGGACCGGAGTCCGGCGTTGGCCGCGCGCCACGGTGTTCGGCCAGGGTTGGCCGCGAAATATGGCCCAAAATCATTCCACAATCGCGCGCTTGCGGCGCCGTCGATCTCAGTCCACGACAATGTGGTGGGATTCTTCAGGTCCTGAATCACGACCTTGACGCGGGCGGGGGCACCGGTCGCCGAGTCGGGTGCAAAGGTTTCTGGCGGCAGCACGTAGTAGCCCCAGTCGGCGACATCCTTCATGGACACCCAGGCGTTCTGGACCCGCATGACCTGCGCGCCGTGGCCGCCGCGGATCGGCTCCACTTCAATGCCGTTGCGATAGAAGCGTGCGCCACGGACGTCGCCGGAGAACTTCATGGTCGCGGTCCCTGTCGCGTACGATCCACTCGCCGCGAGCAGTCCACGCCCCAAGCCGGACAGGAACGTCTCGCCGATCTTCGGCGTGATCGCGATTGTGATCACGGGCGCGTTGGCGTCACCGACATACTGCTCCCAATCGTGATTCTGCTTGAGCTCAGAATATTGCTCGTCTTGCGCGACGTTCCCGCGCGCTTCTCGCTTCTTCCGGTCGCGGCTGACATCAGTTTCGACGGCGCGCTGTGATACGCGATACAGGATAGGCGTGGCCAAGTCGACCTGAAATTTGCTACTGCTGGCGTCGAACAGCTTGCGGTACGCGCGGAAGGTGGCCGTATCGACGATGGTCATCATTTGCGCCGTTGTGTACGGCTGCTGTGGCATCGTGGGCAGCAGCCGGTCGGACGGCGTCGCGGTAGACGCGAGCGCCGCGGGGAGCTTTTCAAGCAGCGGGCGGAGGCGCGTAATGGCAATCGCCCCGGAAATCCCAGGCCCGCCTTGACTCGTAAAGTCGCCGAAGGCGTTGACGCCCACCACCTCGCCGGCCAACGACAGCATGGGCCCGCCTGAATTCCCGTGGTTGATGTTCACATCGGAAATAATCGCACCGTCCCGGACGCTCGATGTGATCCCGGTTGTCAAGGTCATTTCCTGATTCAGCGGAAAGCCAATGGCGAACACCCGTTCGCCGGCCACGACAAGCGGGTCGTTCGTGGTGGGCGTGGCGAGGCGGAGGTGCGGGCAGCTGGTGCAGCGCCCTGGGGGCAGCCGCAGGATCGCGAGGTCGGCCTCCCGGTCCCGCGCGACGACGACGGCCGCGACGCGGGTGATGGAATCGACATAGATACTTGCGGTCGTCGCGTTCGCGACCACGTGATCATTCGTGATGACCAGTCCTTCGGCGATGCCAGGGATCGCGGCAAGGAACCCTGATCCGTGTCCGAGGCCAGCCTCCACACGAAACACGCCGCGCTTGACCTGTTCGAAGACTTCGCGTTCCGGCGCGACCTGCCTGGCGATAGCCTTTTTCGGCGCGGCCACCGCGGTGGCGTTGGCATTCGTCAAGACAAGGCGCGCCCCAGCCGCCGATACCTCAACCGGCACATCCCACCGGTACACGGTGTCATTCAGGCTGACTGTCTGCGCGCTCCGCGCCACGTACCGACCGAGCGCCAGTTCCTGCGTGGCGGTTCCGTCGATGCCGGTTCGCACGGCGACGCGGACTGAGGTATCCCGCTCGGCGATGAGATCAAGCGTATGCAGCGGAACAGCGCGCATGGTGAGATCGGAGAGCAGTAAGGCGACCGTGACATGGACGGTCGCGTGACCCGCAGCCGTCGGTGGCGGGACCGTTCGGGTTGGCGACGGTCGTTGAGCCGGACCTGCGACGGGCAGGCGCGCTTGCGCAGCCAACGTCCCATTCCACAGGACAACGCCAAGAGTTGCAACGCGACACAATGTATGCATGACGGTAGGGTAATGGATGGTCATAGCGCTCGCTGCCCACGGGACCGTGTGATCACGGCGCCTTCGCGCCGCGACCCAAATACGAGTCGTGGCTCGGACGGGTCACAATCGCGTGCGCTCACCTGGGCCATCTCTGCACTTCCCGTCACACGAGACCACAGCGCTGGTAGATGGATTGACGCTTCGATGACGGCCATCGATACCGTGTTGCGATGCCAACTCTCGCCGAACTCCTGCTCGCCCTGATCACCGATCAACCGCTCACGCGCGACGAGAAGCGGGAGGTCGCACTGCACGTTCTCCGCCTGACACGACGCGTTCGGGAGGCGCAGGGACTTTCGGACAGCAGGCGCAGAGAGTCCCGGGACAACGGACGCAAAGACTTCCGGGCAACGGCATCCGTAGCTTCTGCGACCGAGTACGCGTCGACGGGGAGTGAACATGAGCGCGTCACGCGACACGCGCTCGGCCGCGATCCTTTTCACGCGTGCGCGCCGCTTTGCATCTGCGCTGCGAGCCTGACGACCGCCGCACGGCCTGCGCTGGTGCGCATGAACTCACGTGGGCGACGGCCGTCGGGCGCGGGTCTGAGGGCATCGGGGAATGCAGTGACCCATCGACTTGCGTCCAAGCCGGTGGGATCGCCGGAGTCCCGCACGATCCGCTCGACCTGATCAACGAGTTGTGCCTGCCCGCCACGGCGGGTTACACCCGGCTTTTTGGCCACCCCCCCTCCATGTCCGTCGCCCAGGCTTCGACACTTCTGCCTGAAACTACCCTGACCACCTGACGGCGAGATGCCTGGCTCGGCGGGTGGGGCAACTGATCGCGGCGGGGGGGCGGATGGCACTGAGTGAGGCCAAAAAGACCGTGTCAAAAGACTTCTAGACCCCGATTTGTCAGAACACTTCACCGGCAACTAGCAGAAGACATCGAGGACACGGCACACCCGCACGCTGATTCGGCGTGGACCAAGATTGGCATGCTGACGCGCGACTGAGCCCGCCAGCACGCCGCACGCGTGGATGCTCGACACACGTGTGCGGCGTCGCCCTATCTTCCGGCCGCCATGGCGGCGCAACCTCAATCGTGTATTTGGGCGAACGAGGACATTCCTTCGCGTGAGATCGAACATGGAACAGCAGCAACGGCTGCGTATTTGGGATTTCGTGCCACTCGGCGGCTGTGCGCTCGTGGTGCTCGGCTTTTACGCGTGGAGCGTTCACCGACCCACGTCATCTGGTGCGCACACGTCCACCGCCGTGCCCTTGGATTCGGCTCGCGGCGCAACCGGCGCGCTGGCATCCGTCCCGGCGCCTGCGGCCCCGACGACCGCCGTGGCGCAGCCGTCGGCCGACGGTGATGATGTGCGGTGCCCCTACACGCAAAAGAGCGAATGCGGTCCCGGGTCCGGGTGCGCAGACTCGCCGGTTGGCACCGCCTACTTGTTGATGCCGCGCATGGCCCGACTCGAAGCACTCGCGGTCCAGAGCGCGTCGACGACGCTGCGGCGCTGCGATCAGCAGGGGTGTTCTCCCATCGATGTCGTCGTGCGCGACGCTGGTGCCGGGTACCTGACATTGAGTGCGGCGGATCGGGGATATCTGGTGAAGCTCGCCCGTACGGAATTGGATGGTGGGACCGGTGCATTTGTTGAGGTCGCGACGCTCGGACTCACGGCGCTCACGTATTTTGGCCAGTGCCGCGCATGACGCTCGGGACACCGCAGCGCCAGTCCGTCCGGTCTCGCTGCATGTATCGCACGCATCCGCGCGCGATGTGTAATGTCGCGAGCCGCCATTACGACGCAGCGTGTCATCCAGGCTGTGGACCACAGCGGTGTGAATCGACGATGCGAGATCGCGGTCGACCGGTTCGTCAGCGTCCTCCGAGCGCACCTCGCGTCCGAGAATGATGGAAATGCATGCCCTCACAACGTCCGCCGAGGTCGCGAACGCGATCCGGGCCCTCGCGCCGCCCGTCGGCGCGGTGATCGGCGTGGATGGATTCAGGTGTTCCGGAAAGTCGACGCTTGCCGCTGCCGTCGCCGCGGCGCTCGCGGCAGCGCATGTGAATGTCGACGATTATCGAACTGCCGGTGCCGAGTTTCGTCACTTTACTGAGACCGTGGATGTGCGTGGATTGCGGGCGGCTATCGCGGCCGCGGCTCGGTCGTCGCCCGTGGTCATTTTCGACAGCATCTGTTTGCGCGATGTGACCACACACCTCGCCTTGTTCTTGATGGCGACGATTTACGTCAAGCGAATTTCAACGCATGGGATTTGGCACGACGGCGTCGACTTGGACGACTTCGACCCGGCAGCCGATGGTGTCGAGGGCGTGTTTACAGACGACGAGATGCGCTATCACAAGCGGTACATGCCGCACCTGAACGCAACCATCGTCTATCGCCGCACCGAGTCAGACCCGGTCGACGACTAAGTTCAGGTTTGTGTGCGCTTCGGTGGTGCAATCCCCCCGTTTGATGCCGCGTAGGATGCGTACGATGGGTTCTTCGCGCTCTGGCGCTGATTCATTTGTTCGCACGCGCCGTATGAGGCACATGATGCGGAGGGCAACCTCCCAGTTCTCGTCACGCGGAAGCGTCTGATCGGCGATCAAGGCGAGCAGGAGTTCGGCGAGCGTCGGCATGCCGCCATGATCGGGGGCGGCGTCACGGCGGCGTCAGCGGCGCCCGGTCGGTGTCCATATCGCAGCGCCGGTGTCGCTGGCACGAGGGGCGTGGTGCTGTTAAAGACATTTAGTATAGAATTCGCGGGACCGGCCTGCATTTCTTGGGCCACGGCATGTCAGTGGCGTGTCGAGGTCGGCATACGCCCGGCTCGCTCATCCTATTCCTCTCGGTATCCTTCATGCGACCTGCAGTGCGGTGGTGTCTCGTCGCCCTGGTGAGTCGACCCACCTGGTGCCGAGTGCTGCACAGCGTGCAGGTGTCGGGCACGTCGGCGCATTTCGCACGGCGACGCCGACGGGCTTCGTGGCACCAGACTTTCCGCCGCCCGAACCCACACTCAGACGCAGCCTGACCGGGGGCTGATTGACGCCGCGCGTGGCGGCGTGCTTGTCGCCACGCTGCTTCAGCATTGTCACAATGACTGTAGACCGGCCGCCTTCTTTGGTGTGCTGATTTTTGTACCCGTTGGGTTTGCCATCGGCACTGCGGCGGCAGACGTCATTAATCGTGTCGGTGGTGCCTGACGCCTGCCCGATTGTCATGGATCAGCTGGCGAAGGCGCGCGCTCGCGAGATCGGATACGTGAATCACCCACGTTTCGAGTGACCGCGCCGGTGTCGGCGAACCATGAAGTCGGTCGGCTCCGTGGTGCGACTCGCACACGTGCTTAAGGTAGGCGATGTGTACAGGAGAGACACGTGCCGGGTTGAGACGCTTCGCGTTGAGCGCGCATGCAACCGCGACGATCTCCGGTCCAAGTCTGGTGTGGTATCGCACTCATCCCGTCGGCGCACGCCGGATTCCCACGCCGCGATCCACGGCCATCTCCGTCATCTTGCTAACGTTGTGAACGAGCGCGCCAACGATGAGGCAGTCGAGGTCGATGAACGGCGCATATTGCCGGGTCGTCGTCGAGAGGGAGCGCGCGAACTCCGCGACTTCCACGCTGTGCCTCCGGAGACCGCCGACGCAGGCCTGATGCATCGCCTCAGCGGCGGCCATGCGCGCTTACTTGTCGCGCCCAACGTGATCCAGCACCACTTCGAGCAGTGTGCGCCCCCAACGGCGTGAGGCGTGCCACCAGCGCGTCGCACCTCGCAATGATCTCAGTCTCCGGAACCGGACACGCGGGAAGCAAGTCATCACGGATCGGGTGATCGACTGGCAGCAGCACGACGTCCGTCACGCCACACTCGAAGGTACCGGCGCGCCACCCAGTCTTGCTCTCTAGCGTGAGGGCGACGGCCGCACCCTCCCAAATGTGCTCCGACTTCGGCAGATCGTTCGACCAGACCCTGAGTGTCGTCGCGCCTTCCGCATGCTTAACGCGACATCGAGATTCGGCGTGCTTGCGCGGGACGGCTTCGCCGTGATGCGCTTCACGCAGGCTGCGCTATTCACTCGCGCTCCAGCAGTGGAGAGCGTCAGTGGAATCCGCAACACGTCTACGGCGGCCGAGGCTCGCGACGTCGCGGTGAGAGAGTTGGTCGTCGTCTCCATCAGGCAGCCCTCCCACTGCCGAGGGAACGCGCTGTACGCACCGGCGACGTCGTCGCCGTGGTGCTGCGGTGCGTGCAATTGCGACGCGTTGCCAGCAGTCGTCGGACCGTAGCGTGGTGTGCGAGCACGGCCGTCGTCGTCGCGGCAGAAACCCACGCGTAAAACGCGGAGTCCGTCGTCGCGGTGCAGGATGCCAGGGAGGCACCCACCGTCACCAAGGCGTGCTCGACGTACGCGTCGAGCTTTAGCGTCGGCCGCGGCATCCCGGCGACCAGCGGGGTGGCGTAGTGACGCACGCGCGGACGCAGGTGATCGAGCAACTGCGCCATGGAGATGGCGCCGAGGGCGACCTGTGACGACTGTGCGTTGCGAGCGAGGCAGAGAACGGGGGTCAGCCCCCCGACCGGATAACACCGTGTGCGAGCCTGCATGATTCGCCTCTGGCCAGAAGGCCAATGAGGGTGGCAGCCAACCGGCATTCGGTTCGGCATGGCAGAGGCTGCGCGCGGCTGTCGGGGGGCTCCGCGCCGTCGATCAAGTGGCGGGTACGACGGCAACAGGTCCGAACGCTGGCACTCGTGGATCGCGACGCTCGGCCGCCGGCGTGGCGGGCAGCCTGCTGGTGCGGGGAGACTCAATAGATGACATCCTCACGCACACCTCGCCGCCGCGCCGCGCCACGCGGTCGCACCCTTCGTCATTGGCTGACCTTCAGCACGCTCGCGCTTGAACTCGATCTACCCGTGTACAAGCGTCGTTGGCTCCAGCGTCAGATCATCGGCACTGACTTGCACGAACAGTTGGGCATCCAGCGCGCGGACACTTTGCAGACCGGCAAACCCATGCCGGTCCCACCGAAGTCAGGGAAAGCCGCGTGGCTCATCCGTCGCGATCTGTTCGTCGCGCGCCGCGATGACGTGATCAACTTCCTGTTCCCGGCAGATCAAAGCAGGCTCGGCTAGCTGGCATGGCAAACCGCCGACCGCATCCAGGAGTGCGGTCGGCGATTCCTTACACGATCTCCGCCGTGGCGCGGTGTCGAGGCGGACGATTGGTGACGGCGCGGCGGCGCATCTGCGGCACGCGTACGTCGGTGCCGCGTTCGCGCTCCGCGAAGGCGCGGATCAGTTCGGGTGGCAGCATGCCCAACCCCTCGTCCGCTCGCGCTCGTGACCACGCACGCCACAGCGCTTTGAAGTCGGGCCGGCGATCCGGCATCACCAGGTAGTCCGTCACCGCAGCGAATGCGCGGGGATGGGTCCAGTCGATCACGGTTCGCATCGTACGCTGATGCATGGTATCCGAGCAGGCCTCGTAGTCCTTGTTCATCGTCTTGGCCGTGTCCGTCGTGGCGCGTTGCGCAATGTCGATGGGATTCACGAGGTGATGCTCACCCGTTGCGGGATCGGTCCGTCGCAGCGCGAACCCGTTTTTGCTCATGACACCGACGCAGTAGGTCACCCACCACAGTCGCACAACATGCGGAGCGAGAATCCACGGCCACCGGCGTGCCGCGACCGTGTCATCCGTCGGTACCGGCTCCCCCGTGAGCGGCAATGCCGAGTCCCCCAGTGTTCGAAGGCCGGTGAGCAACGCCTGGCGGAACAGTGCCCGCACGCTCTGCGACGTGGCATAGCGCGCCACGGCGCCGTCGGCAGAGTGCGTACCGGTGTCACGTGCGTCACGCTGGGTCCCGCCATCGGTGGGAATCAGCGCATATCGGTTCTCCGCGAGTGCCGACTGCACCGTGGCCCCGTCCGGAAGCACCCCAGCGCGCTGCAGCAGCGGAAACCAGACCTCGTTGAGGTACCGCGTTGCCCAGCTGTGATCGACCACCACCTGTGGCCAGTCCCACGCCCGTGATCCGAAATCACGCGTCTTCAGCATCGCCAGCGGATTGCCTCGCTTCGTGGCGAAGGCCTCGCCGCCAAATCGCGAATGAATGCGTCGGATCCGACGCACGCGGCCCGCAGGGGTGAACTCGGCATCGATCATGACCTCCGCGTCGCCCGTCCCGGTGCGCGCCGCCCAATGATTCTTGATCCGAAGGGGGTCGGCGATGAATGCGACGAAGACGAACCACGCGCGGATGGCGCTCATGAGAGCATGGCGGGCTACGACTTCATCGCGATGCGAGCCAGAGAGCCAGTGCGTCGCGGCAGGCGACGTGTCGCGCAGGGCGACGAGCTTCGCCGCGATGGCGTCCACGCGCGCCTGCAACCGCGGCAAGTGGACGAGCGTCCAGTAGGGAAGCACGACGGCCAGCAATAGCGGCAGCGACTGCATCCGCGCCGCTTCGTCTTTGTCCTTCGTGGTCAGGCGTTCCTCGCCGTCCTCGTCGCCAGCGCGCAGAGCGGTGCGCGCGCTCATGTACGCCGAGTGTGCCGCATGATACGCCGTCAGCGTGGACGGGTGAACCCGGCCGCGCCGCTGCGCGTCCTTCATCCACTGCACCGTCATCCGCCAGATCGACTCGAGTTCTGCGAGTACCGAGCGCGGTAAATCGCCGCTCGGAAGGCGCGTGGCCTTGGGCATGAGACCTGTGCGCGCGGCCCACGCGAGCACCGCGGCAATTGCGTTCGTGTTGACTGGCGCCTCGGTACCGGTGGACTCGTGCGTCGTGTCCATGATGTCGTCGTCTCCCTCCTGCATGCCGACGTGCATCCGCTCGTGATCCGTGCTGGTGAGCGCCATCGATACATCAGTCGTCCACCAGTCCAGAATGGTCGGACGGTGTGCAAGGGCGTCGGGCAGCACGCCGGCACGTGTCGCGAGGGCAGCGTAGGTGATGAATCGCTGAAGGCTGAAGCGCAGCTTCTGGATCGTTTCGGGCGCACAGTCGGTATGCCCGCGGTCCGCTACGGCATCCCATACACGCGCGAACTTCGCGAGGGCAGGGGTCTCGCTGTCGGCCAAGGCTGCGTGTATGGCCGCATCGGCGTCGAGTCGCATGGCGGTTGAGTGGCGCGCTGGAACCGCGATGGCGCAGCGGAGTGTGGGCTGGATCGTCGCGAGGCGCTTTAGCGACGAGCGTACTGCGTAGTAGTCGTCGTCGAGTGGGAAACGGACGCGCAGCCACGCCGCCAGAGCGCGCGGATCGGTCGGCAGCGCGGTCGGGGCGTGCATGCCCACGGTGGACGCTGCGCTGGCGAGCTTGAACGCTCCGCTGCGAATACTTGCTGCGATGCGCGGATGGTGGGCATCGAGCGTCGCGATGTAGCTGGACCAGGCGTCAGAGAGCACGGCACTCTTGACGTTGAGTGGCGACCGATCCGTACACCCTGCGATCAGCGCTCGGCGGAGCACACGCACCTGGTTTGCCGCATTGGCCGCCGATGGCCCCACCTTGCGGAGGCGGGCGGCCACCGCCGGGAGGTTTTGCAGGAACGGTCGGATGTCGGCGCCGTGATCGCCAGCCCGCAATGCTGCCTCTGCACGTGCCGGTGATTGCTCGTCCGGCGGCAGCGAGGACTGCATCGACGCGATCAGCGCGGTGCGCATGGTGCTCCACGCGGCACGGAGCGTGGCTGGTGCCCACGCGCCTCTTCCACCGCCACTCCCAAAGGCGCGGGATCGAAAGCCGGTGGCGAGGTACGGTGTGACCCGCGCCTCAAGGTCGAGGAAGCCGACCGCTGCGGTGATACGGAAGGTGTCGACGGTGCGACGACGCGGGTGGTGTGACGTGGACGACATGCGCGCTCCAGGTGAGGGATGCTGCCAGCGTACGGGCACCGGCAGGCTGCGCGCGTGTTGCGGGGGGGGCGGACGAGAAGCGTCCTGTGGGAGTCGATGGTCAGGTCACATCAGGTCAGTCATTTGGGAGCCGCCGTTGTTGGAAAGCAGCAGGATCCTCATTGGGGAGATTCAATGGCTGCGACATAACAACGACGCAGACCGGCGTCACAGATTTCAGGTCAAGTCAGGTCTGGGATGAGGCTTACGACATTGCTGTCGCGTGCCGACTGCGGCGCCATCAACAACACGGCGACGGACCGGATCTGTTCGTTGCAGCGTGACCCGACAGGCGTCATGATCGGGAATCGCGGAGTGATCGTGCTGTAAGGCACGCGCGGCAGTGTCGCATGCTGATCAAGTGCTGGTCTCACAGGCAGTTGGCAACAACGAACTTCCTGCCCTTTGCAATGAAGAGCGATCAGGCGCCTTGTAAGCCCCTCCAGCGCTGCGGGCCATCATGATCGACGACAGGCCGCCGCATCGAGTCGATGATCGTGGTCGTGAAGAACAGGTCAATCGCGCACAATGTGACGCGGCCACGCGATGACACGCGCTGTACCGTGTTGTCAATAGAAAGGATACAAATTTTCGCCGTTGATGCGGCGCGTCATGCTCGATGCACAGTGCGTTCGGGCGCGGCGACAGCAGGCGGCCAACCCGTTCACGCATCGTGATTGATCGTGGCCGTCGCCTGGCTCACGCCTGCGTCGGTCTCGGCAGACTATCGCGCGTTTCGACACATCAGGCGCAGGACAGCCGAGAGTGATCGCGTGACGACGACACGAACTCGGCGCACCAACTCGGTCGTCACGAGACGCAGCAACGTGGCCGAAGGAATCGCCTCCACCGGCCGCGGAAGATCCTGCCGTGCGATGGTTGTGGCGCCAATCATCGGCGCATGCGGCACGCTGGGCACCGTGGCGTTCGTGGTCGTGTCAGTGGCTGCTCCGGGCGCAGGTTGCGCCGGCGTGACGGCTGTCGGCATCGCACGCTTGTCATCGACCCGAACCTTGGGTGGCCGAGGCTCCATCGTGGAACGTGTGTCGCGCGGCGTGATCGGCAGTTTGTCGGCGCCGGCGTGATCACGCCGCCCGGCAGGGCGTGGCAAGGCCGACGGGTGCCACGCATCGTCTGACGATTCCCGCCGCGTAATAGACTGCTCGCCTTCATTGTCCAGCCCGTCGGATTCACTCCCTTTTGCAATTGCAGGTCATCACGGACACCTGGCGGCGCTCGCGCCGTGCTGTGCAGCATTTCCATCTCGGAATGCGGATGTGCGCTCCGGTGTCTATGCTGAGTGAGAATCGAGTGATGCCAGTCCACACCGGGCGCTCGCACGAGTTTCGGCGGCGACAGTGACGGTGCCGGCGCCGTAACCGCGTGAGGCGCACGGCGCACGGCGCTCGGTCTCCGGCGCTCGCACCAGTCCAAGTTCTCCCCCGCCACGTCAGGAGCTATGCCGATGCATCGCCGCGTATTTCTCAGCCTCCTCCCAGCCAGCGCGATTCTCGCGCGGGCGCACGCGCTGGGTAACAGGCCGCGACCCCGGCGTGGGGTCATGCTGATGAACCGAATCGCACCGTCGCGGTCCGCGCTGTACATCGCGAACGCCGATGGCACGAACGCGCGACAATTGCTCGACCACGGTGCGTTCGACTATCACGCGTCGTTCACGCCCGATGGTCGGTCGGTCGTGTTCACGTCGGAACGCAACGGCGATGGGCAGTCCGATCTCTTCCGCTGTCGTGCGGACGGGACGGCGATCCAGCCGCTGGTCACGAGCGCGGCGGTCGATGATGCCGGCGTGGTGTCCCCCGATGGCGTGCACGTCGCTTTCGTGTCGACGCGTGACGGCCATCGTGCGAACATCTGGACGATGCACTTGGCCACGAAGCGGTTGCGCAATCTCACCGGCACGGGTAGCGCGCAGGGCGATCCCGCCGGTCCGGACGGCTTCTTTGGCCCCGCGTGGTCACCCGACGGCCAGTGGATCGCCTTCTCGAGTGACCGGAATACGGCCTGGCGTGGGCACGATGACGGACATGGATGGGAGCACACGCAGGAATTGAGCATTTACGTGATCCGCGCCGATGGCACCGGCTTCCGTCGCGTCGCGAGCCGCAACGGATGGTGCCTCGGCTCACCGAAGTGGTCACCCGACGGCCGGCGCGTGGTCTTCTACGAATTGCCGACGGAAGCCACGTGGGGCGCGCACCGACCGAACCTCGTCGCGAAGGTCGAGTCGCAGATCGTCTCTGTGGGCGTGGCATCCGGCGAACGCGTCGTGCACAGCACAGGCCCGGGCCTCAAGGTGTCGCCGCAGTTCCTCGACGCGTCGGCCGTGGCGTACCATCAGAAGGGTGGGGCAGCGCAGGGGCTCGCGTACACGGATGGGCGCGCGTCGGTACTGGGCGCGATGCGGTCACCGTCATGGTCGCCGGATGGCCGCACCGTGCTCTACGAACAGGTTGCCTTCGAACCCGTGCGCGGGCAGAATGCACCGTTGTACAGCTGGGACGCCGACTGGGAGTATCGCCATACCGACGTCTTCCCGGCGCTGTCACGCGATGGCGAACTGGCCTTCACCGAGAAGCAGCAGGGCAACTCCGCGCTTGTGCTGATGCGCCCCGACGGCGCGAACCGGCGTGTGATCTTCGATCCAGCGGCGCGGGCGCTCGACCCCTCGCCCGACGCCGTTGCGTTCCAGCCGGCGTGGTCACCGGACGGGCAGTGGATCGCCTTCGGGCTCGGCGCATTTCTGCAGGCCCGCGCGCGCGGCAAGGCGCGCGTGGTGCGGGTGCGGCGCGACGGCACCGGCGCCGAGGCGCTGACCGATGGTAGCGTGCACTCGGGTTTCCGAGCTACTCCACCGATGGCGCCCACATCGTATTTCGCGTCTGGGGCACGGAGAACGGCTTGCGCATCCTCGATCTCGCCAGCCGCACGGTGCGGATACTCACGACCGAGTACGATAACCTGCCTGATTGGTCGCCGGACGGTCGCCGCATCGTCTTCACGCGCAAGACCTCCGCGACCAATTTCGACGTGTTCACCATTCGGCCGGACGGCAGTGGCCTGACCCGGCTGACGACGAGCGGCGCGAATGACGGGCACGCCGTGTGGACGTATGACGGTCGCATCATGTGGAGCAGCGGCATGTACGGGTTCCGTGCGGAGGCCGCGCTCTATGACGAGACGTTCCAGCCGTACGGTCAGATATTCGTGATGCATGCCGACGGCAGCGGCAAGCGCATGCTGACGGATAGTCTGTGGGAGGACGCGATGCCTCTGCTCGTGCCGGCGAAGTTCCTGTAAGGTGCGGCGTACGCGCTGTGGCTTTGCGGGCACAGCGCACACGCCGAGACCCGCGCAGTCCGCGGCTCGCGTGTCGAGCCGGTCCTGTCGCGAGGGCGCCGGCGATGGCAAGCCGGGGCGGCGAAAGACCGTGTGAGTCAGTCCACGTATCATCGTGCGGACTGTGCATCATTGCACCGGCGTCGCGGCGAGCCAATGGTCGCTGCCGCCACACGTGACTACGCGACCAGCGTGTCCGCAGATCAATGCGATTGCGCCGCATAGCATGGGCAGTTGGCTCGATGCAGTTGACGCGCAGCATCCGCCGGGCAAGTATTGCGCTGCGTGACCGCGATGGACCGCCCGCGTCGGCGCTGGTTCAGGTGACCGTGTCACATTCCGGCTGCTACCAATTGGCCGGCGCCAATTAACCCTGGAGAGGGGCCATGACACCTGTATCGCGGACCAAGTCGGCGCCACGCGGCACGTCCACGTCGCGCAAGGCGGCGACCGGGACACCAACGTCCGGGTCCGCAGGGACGGAGTCATCGTCGCCACGGCACGTCGACGCGAGTCCGGCGGCGCCGCCGCCCGGCGACGGCCTCACGAAGATGCTGATCACCCCGGAACGCGCCGAGGCGTATCTCGCGCGGATGGGCGCAAACCGCACGTTGAACGAGGCGCACGCGGATCGTCTCGCCGACGACATGCGGCGCGGCGACTGGCGCCAGACATACGAAGCCATCCGATTCAACAAGAAGGGCGAATTGATCGACGGGCAGCACCGGCTGTCCGCCGTGGTGCGCAGCGGCAAATCACTGGAGTTCGTCGTCGCCGGCGGGCTCGATGCCAAGGCGATGGCCGTCGTCGACACGGGTCGTTCACGCTCGTTCGCCGATGTGCAAGCCATCGCCGGCGAAAAGAACGCGCGCAAGGTGGCCGCGGTGGCCAAGCAGGTGTATTACCTCGACGTCGGGAAGGCGACGGCCAGTGGCCCCGCCGTGTCGCATTCGCAGCTCGAGCGCACGTTGCGACAACACCCCGGCCTGCGCGATGCCGTGGAAAAAGTTGGCGCGGTGTCGGGGATTCAACCACACGCGCAGATCGCCGCTGTGTACTGCCTAGCGCGCGAGAAGCACCCGCGGAAAGCGGATCAGTGGCTCGAGGCGCTGCAGGAAGGCGAGGATCTGGCGAAGGGCAATCCGGCGCTGGTCGTGCGCAACAAGCTAATTTCAAACCGAGGCGGGGGGTCCAAAATGCAGTTGCGCGGGCCTGCGGTCGCGGCGTTCCTGATCAAAGGCTGGAATGCGTTTCTCAGCAACGAGATCGGCTTGACGATCAGCGATTTGCAGTGGCGACACACGAAGAGCAAGGAGACCGAGCCGTTTCCCGACATTCATTAGCTCAATCCGCTGAGGGCGCCAGGCGGAATCGTTCGCGGCTGTCTGCCCGTGGCATCGCGCGTAAGCGGTTGTACCGCGAAGCGCACGAAACCAAGCGGACGACGAACGCGCGTGGCGGGATCGCAGTGGTTCGTTTTTGTTCGGCGGTGCCGTAACAGATTCAGTTCGGCGTTGCGACGGTCACTGTCGCGACGCCCAGCACGGCGATTTGCGTCACATTTGCGTACCCCCCGAAAGTTGGGGCAGGTCAACAGTGCGGAACTCAGCGGTACGTTGACGGGTCAGCGCCCCAGCGTAGGATCAACGTCAGTCTCTTTGGCGAGATCCACACGTCGAATTGCAACAACGACGCATCCCGCGTTGCGCCACTTCAGGTCACTGCATGTGGTTGCGGCGACGCGGGGCCGGGGGGAGACCGCGGCGTCAACAACAACGCGAGGTGAGCCGACCGGTTCTTCCCACAGGAACCCACCGGTCTTCTGATCGGAAATGCCGTCTGGGTCGCGCTGTAAGGGGTTCTCGCTCCGCACCGCTATTCGTCAAGTGCTGGTCTCATAAGCACTTTGATGCGAACGACAAACCGATTCGTGTCCGCGCCTCGAGCGTCTGACGTTGTAAGGCAACTACGCGCTGTTCCGGCCGAGCCAGAAGCGACGATACTGCAGAATTAGCGCCGCCACGACAGCAGCATGTCGCCGGTGCTCACAGCCTCGCGACTCGCGACGAGTGCCCACAAGGAGTCTTCGCCTGAGTTATCTGCCACAAGGTGCGAGAGTAGCGCGCACGGATCACGTCAGACTGATTCAGCACGCCGACATGCCGCACAGCTACGCACGCCGACGTGCCACTGGCGACCGGTGCGCGACCGATCGCCAGAATGAGCAGCGTCGGCGTCAGTCGTTGACGCCGATCCGATGGTGACGAGCATAGTGCATGAGCAGCACTTCGATCCCGCGCTCTGCTGACAGCGAATTGATCCAGAGACCGTATGTCACGGTGTGGGCGTTGAACAGCCGATCATGGCGCGGCAGCAGCGGGACGCGATGACAGCGATCGGCATCTTCATGTGTGCACGCCGCCCGGAACGCCGGAGGCAGTGCCGTCATGACTTGCTCGACCAAGTGGGCGGCGAGAGGGGCACCGATCTCGCGGAATGCGACGATCGTCTCGGCGCCATTCACAGCGAAGCCGTTCACGATCCACTGCATGAAGCCGCCATTCATGATCTGATAGTCAGCCAGACTCGCGAGGTACCAGTGTGCAAAGCGGAACGGCAGCGTCGAGGGATCGCCGTCCGGCATACGCTGCTCCAGCTCATCATGCAGCGCGGGTGCGATCTCGTCCCATGACGATGTCGGTGTGTCATACAGTTCCGCGAGCGTTGGCCGTCGCACGGTGTCGGCATGGGACGCGGTAAGCAGGGTCGCGCCGGTGTCGACGCAGAGAGCAGGCAGAGGCATAGGGATGGCAAGGAAGAGGGTGGTTGGCGAGGGACCGACATGACCGCGCCGTTGGACGATGTACGCCACCGGAGCGGTGAGGCACACCTCCAGCCTAAGACGCCTGGTGAGCAGGCCGTGGCGCGGCGGTCTTCGGGCGAGGTGGCAGACAGGCGGGGGGGGGGGCAGCCACGTGGCGCCCGGCTAGCCGGTGCTCTGAGACTGCCTTTCAGCGGCGATGTGATGTGGGCGAGTGGTGAGCGGCAGCACGCGCTGCTTGGTCACAGCCCACAACGGGTCTTGACGTCGTCCGCTTGTACCGCCGCTGATCGAACGCGCACTCGACTGCCCGAGTACGCAAACGGATTCCACCCACAACGCAGGACTGTCCGATGCCTGACGCAACGCGCACGACGACACGCCCAACGCCCGCGCTCGAAGTCCCGAAGTTTATCGAGGAGATGGAGCAGGCGAATTACGACCGCCGTGAAGAGATTTCACATGATGGCTGGACCGAAGGCGGTACCACCTTCGCCGTCACCGTCTGCAGCGCCCGTCGGGGTGTCCCGGTGACGATGAAAATGCGCGTCGTGGCCAATACCATGGCGTTGGCGCGCGTTCGCACCAAAACATTGATGGAGGCGTTCTCCGAGGGAACGGAATTGCTTTCAGGCGCCAGTTACACGCGCTCCGGTGAGTCGTGCCGTGTGTATCTCGACCCGACGTTGCTGCGCGGTCGCCTGACCTGTACCGACGAAGGCCCGGCCGGTCCGCGGCCACCCCGCCCACCGCGACTGTCGCCGGACGACTTGTTCATTGAGATGCTGATGCGGCGCGGGGCGCTCGATGCCGAACGCGCGGAGACGTTGTCGCGCCTCATGAGCGGAGGCGCTGAAGACCCGGACCGGATTGATCGCGCCGACAGGGACTCGGGCGACTGGAGTATTTTCAATGTTGAAGCGTCGTCGATGCGGGTCGGCGTGCCAGTCGGCATCAACGTCCGCGTCGTCGCGGAGGACAAGGTCGAGGCGTATGCACGCGCACAGCACCTCCTGCGTCGGCTCAGCGAGGGCACCGAGTTGCTCGAAGGCGCGGATTTCACGCGGCCGGGCGAATCCTGCCGTGTGTTCACCGACCCTGCGTTCATGGCCAGTCGCGTACCGATCGTGGACGAGGGCGCTGGTTGGGAGTGATCCTCTTATCACGCGTCCGATAGGGCTATGACAGCGTGCCATCGGATGTCGGCAGTGACAAGGCTGGCACGAACCTGCTTGCCGTCGCCGATGGCCGACGGACCCGCGTCGCGCCGGGTGGCGCGCCTTTCCCAGCTCGCTGCCACGTGATCGGAGCTCAAGGCGCCGGCAGCAAGCCCACCACAGCACCTAGGCTGTCGCTATGGGATCACAGCAGCGCGCCGCTGACACCTATATGTAGCCCCGGGCACCTCCGTCTGGGACAGATTACTCCAGTCCCTGATCAGTCCATGGCCCTGCCTCCGCTCTTCATCGATCCCCCGGTCAGCATCCCCGCCGCGACGCTTCCGCTGGATGCCCGTCGCCGACGGCTCGCGGCACTGTACGCGCTGCCAGTGGTGCCCTCACACGAGGTCGCGGACCTGCTCCTGGCCGACGTCCAACTGCGCATGGTGGACAACGACCCTTCGACCCTGCCGCTCCACGAGGCCCAGTGGCTACACGCGCTCCTTGCTAGCAGTGAGCTCGGCTCTGATGGCTTTGCTGCGTGGATGGAAAGTGAGCATTCGCAGTATGCGAGCGAGACCATCCTCGCGTTTCAGATGGTTGGCGCACACCTGGCGGCGCATTTGGTCGAGCAGGCGATTCAGTCGCTACCGCAGTCCCTCCAGTGCAAAGAGGCACGACTCGCACAGTCGGAGGTCACCACGCGCTGGGTGGAGGGGGAACTCGAGCAGCGGCTGTTCGTGCTCGATGGCGTATATCGCACGTGGCAACAGCACCTCGCGCCCGATGATGCGATCGAGGGACGGCTGGTGACGTATGCTCGACGACACCGGCTCGGGCTCGGCGAGTGACTTCCCACCGCTATTGGTCATCCGCTGATCGCGAGAGGCACATCGGCGGGACCACGCGTGGTGCCCATCTCGTCTGCTGATTCAGGGACACCGCTAGCACACCAGCGCGGCGCGCACCCGACAGTCGGTGTGACGGTCGGATGCGCGCCGCAGAGCCAGACGGTGACCTATTTGCCTGACGTCGGATGCTTCGCGTCGGTACGCGTCGGTCGCGTATGGCGCGGGTCGGTGAGGGACTGCAGCAACTCACGCTGCTCCTGATGCGCTCGCTGGCCAACGTCCAACTCACCCTCCAGTCGAGCGACGCGATTGGTCGCCACCTCAAGCGCAATGCGGCATTTCTCGAGCGCGTCTTCCGCAGTTTCGACGCGCTGATGCCAGAGTTCCGCTTCGGTTTCGGCGCGAGCGCACGCGATACTCGCTGCCGTACGCTCGGCCTGAGCCGTCGCTTCGTTACCTCGGACCGCGTCAATGTCGGCCTCTGCCTGCGCGACCCTCGCGAGCGCATCGGTGAGGTTGTCCTGAAGTTCGACGATCTGCGCCTCGCTCTGCTCCAGTTTGTCCTCGGCGTCCGAGGCCCTCTTGCTGTACAGGCTGACATCACCGAGCGCCGCTTCGAGGTTCACGCCAAGATCCCGCACCTCTGCATGGTGCCGGCTGAGTTCTGCCGTCTGCCGGATCGCGTGCTCTGATTCTGTCGCCCGCACCGCTTCGACAGCGATCTGGTGCTGCGTCAGCGCACACGCGTCCCACCGTGCTTGAAGTAGGGCAGGAAGCTGGCCGGGCGGCGCGGCCTCGTCCGTGTTGACGGTGCTGGCCTGGTCGCCATCGCTCTCCGTAGCCTTGAGCGCTTCGATGACGCGTTGCGCCACATCGCCACCACAGCTCGCCTGGACCTTCAGATTCACATAGTTCAGCTTGCCTTCACTCCGGAGCGATTCGGCCTTCGCCCAAATCGCACCCCATCGGGCCGTACCCAGTTCGACTTTTTCCACGGTGGTTGTCCTCGGTGACTCGGTTCCAGCGCCCACCAGCATCAGTCAGTCGATCGGTGCAGGGGCGGTGGGCCGGGCTCGGGACGGGGTTTACTGGCGATTGCCGCAGTATGCCCCGTTCCGGACTCCAGCATGGGTAGTCTGAAGCATCTGGCGGGGGGCGCCCATTTGGGCGCGGCGGGCCTGCCGGTGGCGGCCTCGCATCAGGTGGGGGGGCCGTTCCAGACGAGGGCGGTCTTCAGCCGGTCATCAGGATTCCGGGGCCGATCCGGATTCCTGGGCATCAGGATTTCGAGTCATCCGGATTTCCGATGGGCACTGAGCCCGTTCCTGAGGGACCGTCGCAAACGGAGCGATGCCGGGAGCGCCCCGCTGACGGTGGCATCCCCATCTCTAATTCGGAGCCGGATCGTGGTCGCGCCCGGCTTGGTCGAACCCGTGGTATTCGCCAGGTCCAGCTGCCCAGTCGAGGAGACGACGCAGCCATTGGGGATCATGTGTTCAGCTTTCGCAGAGCTCCCCATGATGGCTATTCTGCGGACGAGCACGGTGAAGTCGCAATTGGTCATAGCGCCCATACACTCATTCCGACGAGCGGACGAATGCACAAATTGCGTCGCCGACTCTTTATCCTCACCCGCCGCTTTCCCGCGTTCCGTCGTATGGCGAGCGCGTTGTCACAGGCCGTCTCCACCTGAGTCCGGCCGCTGCCCCATCGCCCCGTCTGCCGTGACCGTACCTCCTGACCTGGACTGCATCGGCCCGGCTAACCGCGTATCGCGGGGCGATCCGATGCGCGTTCTGATCGAGCGCTGGCGTGAGGACCCGGGTGCCACCTACCGCACGTGGTTCCTCTGGGAGGAGCGCGTCAAAAATTTCCGCTCGATCCGACGCGGCATCCAAGCGGTCGTCCGCGAGATCGAGGCGGGAACGTTCGGCAACGCCTATCGAGGGTCAGCGCTCGAGACCGTCGTGCATTCGGTCGCCGAGCAGCGACAGCTCTTCAAGGGGGCCGACCACGCGTGGCTGTGGAAGCCCAAGCTCCGTATCCCTGATATCTACGAGTCGCCGACGAACCAGCGCGCGTTCGGCCGTTTCCTCGATACCTGCGTGTGTTGCACGACCGAGGAGCAGGTGCTGGCGGCCGTCCGACGCCTCGACGCAGTCGGGATCAAGGGGCTCGGGCCGACGGCAGCGAATCTGATGTACTTCCTGCACCCAACGCTCGTGCCTCCGTTCAATACCGCGATGGTGAACGGCTACAACGCGCTGACAGGCGCGCGAGTCAAGCTTGGCAATTGGGAGCACTATCTCGCCATGCGCGCAGGCGTGCTCGCGTTGAATGCGCGCTATCGCGACCTGCTCTCGAACGACCTCGGCGCCATGGCGGGCATGCTCTTCGATGTGGGCAGCGGGCGCTACGTCGCGCCGCCGCGTGAGGACGACGCCACCGCACGCGCGGCGTGGGAGGCAGACCTTGCGCGCGTCCGCGAGGACTCGGCGAAGGACGCGAAGGCGCTTGCCGCAGCGCGTGAGAGCGACCGCACGCACACCGAGGTGCAGGGGTGGCTGCGGGATCTGGGGCATGCGCTCGGTTATGCCGTGTGGATCGCGACGAACGACCGCACCCGTCCCTACGCAGGCGGGCGGCTTGCCGACGCGTGCCTCACGGCGCTGCCGGGCGCACTCGAGGACGCCCCTGGCGCGGACGCCGTGAAGCTGATCGACGTGCTCTGGCTCGAACGTGACACCGCTGGCGCGCCAACCGGCCGCGTTGCGGGCGCGTTTGAGGTGGAGCACACGACCTCGATCTACTCCGGCATCGTTCGGATGCTCGATCTCGCGCTCGGGGCACCCGACGCGGCCCTGACGCACCTGTTTCTCGTGGCGCCTGACGGCCGCGAAGAGGACGTGCGCGCGCAGCTTGCACGGCCGGCGTTCAGCCGCGTCTCTGACCTCCGCGTCCGATATTTGTCCTACGGAGATCTCGAGCGGAATCGCGAAACAATGGCGCGCTTTGGCACTGGAATGAAGGCCGTCGAGGCGGTGGCGCGCACACTCGTGTGAGCGAGACAACACGGGCCCGCTAGATTTCCGAGTGACCGCAGGCGGCGTGAAAAAGTGCGCTCGTCTGTCATCTGATCGTGCGCGAATCTCTGCCCCTGGCTGTACCGGACTCTCAGCGGACATCCGGCGCAGCATCGTGAGCACGACCATCGCTCGAACACATCAAGCCCCTGCCGATCGCAGCGAGGGACCTGACTAATGACTCACGGAGTGTTCGGCTTGCCCATCTGACCTGATGGCATCGGCATCATCGCGGCGCACATCTTCAAAATCTCGGCCGTGTGCTCGATGACCTTCGCCGTGTCCGGTGCTGGAGCGTTCACCTCAGACTCAAGCATCGCGAGATGCTTTTCAAGAGCGGTCATGTGCGCTTGCATGTCACCCATGCCCGCCATCCGCGATGAGTCCATGGCCATCGGCATGGTCATCGGATGAGCCATCGTCGAGTCGGATCGCATCGGCGGCGTCATCGGCTTCACCCGTGCGGAATCACGACGGCCGCGCGCTGGCATCGGCATGGTCATCGGCTTCATCATGGAATCGCGTCGCATCATGCCGGCAGCCGAGTCCGCGCTCATGGGCATACGCATCGCCATCCCCATCGGCGCCATTTCCGCCGCATGGTGCACTTTCATCTGCTCGAAACTACGTCGCATCTCCAGCGTTGCCGGTCGAGCGAGCTCCACGTTGACAATGTGGGACTGGCTCGCGTCGGCATTAACTGCGCGCGCGAACGTTGCGAGTGACTCGCCATACGCCATCGCCAGCGCGTGGTGCGGACCGGACATCATTGCGGCCGCGCCGTTCGCCATCGGCATCGAACCGGGATGCGTCATGGTCGTGTCGCGCGTCATTGGTCGCACCTGTGCATCTGCCAGCGTCGCGTGTGCCATGCCAAACAACAGCGGTAGCGCGATACTGACGATGCGTGTTCCTGTAGAGTATGTCATCAATCCTCGTAGTTTTGTGTCGAGCACGTATGCATCGCCACACATGATGCGCTGACGTTTCGTACGTGCAATCGAAGAGAGGAGCACAGAACGTGCCGAAGGGCGGTGGCATGCGGTGCGCGCACGCTGGAGGTCAGTCGTCGAGTGTGGCGGCGGAGTCGTCTGTGGCAAGGCGGCGCACGGAGCCACCGGTGAGCGTGACCGATGAGCATGGTGCACGCATCGACCGTCGGCAGACTCTTGACGGCCGTCGAAGTACAATCGGCGGTCACCGTCCCGTGCGCGTCGCGCGGTGACGCTGGCAGTCACGCGAGCGTTGTTCACAATGCTACGCCGGTCGAGGGGCCGATGCTCAGGCCTCTCGCGATCAAGCCTGACGACGCCCGCCCGAAATGCTTTCGACCCGCAATCCGCTGAGGACTGCGCTTGGCGACGTGCTGTGCTTCACGTTCTCGCCGCGCTCACTCCTGCACCAGCGTACGGTGGTGGAGCACGTCGCGCGTCGTCGCGGCGCGATCGGCGAAGCATCTGGTGTGGCCCGGTTAAGACTCGTCCGTGCGTACTTGACCGGGCTGGATGGGGCCCTTCTGACGGACGCCCGCAAGTTCGGCGTGTTCGTTCGGCTGGTGCATACCGTGGAAATGCTCCGTCGTAGGCTCGGAAGCGTTGTTCGTCACGAGGGCGCGAAGTCTCTCACCTTCGTACGCGATCGTAGTCGGGCCGGGCGTCGAGCCATCTGAGCCCTACGCTTCGGCCATCTGCATCGGGAACGTCGCGAGCTGTCGCCGGAAGACACTCGCAGTGACGCGGAACTCGCGCGCTTCATTCACGCGCTGTCCGTGCATCGTCGCAATGTCCGGAGACACCGGATGTGTCGCGTCCGTTTTCGCGCCATCCGCGCGCGAGCTGTCGCGAGATCCAAACGCGAACGCCTTGTGCGCACTGATCGCGCTAGACAGCACGACACGCCACGACACGCTACCACAGTTCAACATCCGTTACGCCAGAGCTGCAAGGATCTGTCTCTTTCGTGACATCATGGCCAACGTAGTGCTGCGTCGAATCTGGCAGTTGACTGACCCAAAATCCTGCTCGTCACCGGAGCGGCGACGACTGCGCTTACTTCTGCTCTAGGTCCGCGATCAGAGCTTCCATCTCGCCGATCTCGCGTTTCTGCGCCTCGATGATCTGATCAGCCAGCTTGCGCACGCGCGCGTCGCGAATGTGCGCGCGCTCGCTGGTGAGGATGGCGATGGAGTGATGGGGGATCATCGCCTTCATCCATGAGACGTCGTCCACTGTCACCTGACTACGCGCGAGAAAAAGCGCGGCCACGAAGCAGACCGCGCCACTTGCGAAGATTGCCAAGTTCTTCCGGCGGTCTTTATACATCGCGAGCATGAACGCGAGCATGATCATGCCCATCACGGCACCCATGTAGACCGCCATCCAGAAGCGGGTCTGGCTCCACCAGACGTCGCTCAACCGGTAGACCGTCGAGTACATCAGCAGGAACATCACCACGGTCGACGTCAGGATCATGGCTGCGAAGCGGCGGTAGGACATTTGCGTCATCGGTAGAATCGTTGTCTTGGGGAATGAGTGGCGGCGCCGGCCGGACGATGTCAGTCGAACGCCCGCAAATTGCATTGCATGTCGCCGATCTTCCTCGTATCACCGGCGCCAAGTTTATCTTGCATAAAATGTGCCGTTTGTCGCGATGCGTCGGAAGGCGAGACTGCGGCGGATGCTACGCCGGACTGTTGTTGTACCCGCTCGCGTTGCGGAAGGTTGCGGTCGTCGACGTACTGGGTACTCACGCCTGTCGTTTACGTAGTTATCTGTATCATTGTGTGATCGCGACTTCGGAGACGATCCGGTGCCCCGAGCACGAGGTGTCGGAGCGCGAAATCATCAGCCTGCGGTCGTTTGGCGAGCTCACTGATCCGTTGCAGCCTGAGCAAGCCGAGCAGTGCACAACGTGATCGTTGGCCTACTGTGCACGCACTGGCGCTCACCATCGCGCTGATACGCTCACAACCGCCGGCGCATCGATCACCTACTTCTTCCCGAGGATGTTTTGATGCAGAACGCACTATCCGTCGTCGATCCCGTCTGCGGCATGAGTATCTCGCGCGACGGCGCCGCCGGAACGTCAGAGTACGCCGGCACGACCTACTACTTTTGCTCGGCCGGCTGCAAGCAACGGTTTGACGCAGCCCCGGACTCCTTCGTCAGTCGCGTCGGCGGTGGTGCGCACGATGCTGGATGACGCGAGAGCCGCGACGATTCTGGAGCAGGCAGGCGCTACGGGCACGACTGCGCCACTTGCCGTGACACCTGCATCGGGCGTCATGCGCCACGCGCGGACGACGCCCGACGGCGAGGCGGAGCGAGTCGACCTGCCGATCACCGGAATGACGTGCGCCGCGTGCGCGAATCGGGTGGAGCGCGCGCTCACGAAAGCACCGGGCGTGCGGAAGGCAGGCGTCAACTTTGCGACGTCGCGCGCGACGGTGGAATACGAGCCGGCGGCGACCGGCGTCAGCGCGCTGATCGACGTCGTCGAGGACGTCGGCTACGGCATTGCGGGGACTGCACGCGCCGACTTCATCGTCGATGATTCGGCCCGGCCGTCGGGCTCGAGCCAGCCGCTCGAGCATCATCTGCAGCGCCTGCGTGGCATTGTGAGTGTCTCGTTCAACCTGAGCGCGATGCAGGTGCGCGTCGAGTATCTTGTCGGCGCCGTGGACGTGACGACGATTCGGCATGCTATCGAAGACTTTGGCTACGTCGTGCGCGAGACGCCAGGCGGCGGTGGCGACGCTGAGGCACAGGACTCGGAGGCCGCCGCTCGCCGCGAGGAATACGCGGGACTGCGCCGACGCTTCTGGATCGCGACCGTGCTCTCGCTGCCGGTGCTCGTGATCGCGATGTCGCACGGACGCGTGGCGGCCTTCAACTTCCGCGGCGTCAACTGGCTGCAGTTCGCGTTCGCGACGCCCGTCGTGTTCTACTGCGGCGGGCAGTTCTATCGCGGGGCTTGGGCGGCTTTTCGGCACCGCGCGGCCGACATGAACACTCTGATCGCCGTCGGCACCGGCGCCGCGTACGTGTACTCGATCCTCGCCACGATCGCGCCCGGCCTGCTCGCAAGCGCCGTACGTGACGAAACAATGAGCGGCATGGAGAATGGCGGCGTACCGGTCTACTTCGAGGCCGCAAGTGTGATCATCGCGCTGCTGTTGATGGGGCGCATGCTCGAAGCGCGGGCCAAGGGCCAGACGGGCGATGCGATCCGGCGGCTGGCGGGACTGCAGGCCAAGACAGCGCGCGTGGTGCGGAACGGACATGACGTCGACATTGCGGTGGAAGAAGTGGTGCCTGGCGACATTGTGCTCGTGCGGCCGGGAGAGAAGATTCCGGTCGACGGCGTGATCCGTGACGGCGCGTCGACCATCGACGAGTCGATGCTGACTGGTGAGAGTGTGCCCGTCGAGAAGTCGGCCGGCGCCGAGGTGTACGGCGCGACGGTCAATGGTACCGGCAGCTTCCGGTTCGAGGCGACGCAGGTCGGCAAGGACACGGCGCTGCAGCAGATCGTCCGCATGGTGCAGGACGCGCAGGGTTCGAAGGCACCGATTGCGCGGCTCGCCGACACGATCAGCGGAATCTTCACGCCGATCGTGCTCTGCATCGCGATAGCCACCTTCGTGCTGTGGTTCACGCTCGAGCCGCCGGGGGCACGCTTCACGACGGCGCTCGTGAACTTCGTTGGCGTGCTGATCATCGCCTGCCCATGCGCGCTTGGTCTCGCCACGCCAACGGCGATCATGGTGGGCACCGGCAAGGGTGCCGAGCACGGCGTACTGATCAAGGGCGGTGAGAGCCTGGAGACCGCGCACAAGGTGCAGTCGATCGTACTCGACAAGACTGGGACGATTACCGCCGGCAAGCCTGACGTCACCGACGTCGTAACCGCCGGCGACATAGCGGAGCCCGAGCTGCTGCGGCTCGTCGCGAGCGCCGAGCGAGGCAGCGAGCACCCCTTAGGCGCCGCGATTGTGCGCGCCGCCGAGGCGCGCGGGCTGTCGCTCGTCGACGTGACCGGGTTCAATGCGCTGGCGGGTCACGGCATCGAGGCGACGGTCGACGGCCGGGCGCTCCTGCTGGGCAACGCGAAACTGATGACTGACCGGACGATCGCGCTCGGCGACTCGGGCACGACTGCGAATCAGTTCGCGACGGACGGCAAGACGCCGATCTTCGTGGCAGTGGATGGCCGGTTTGCCGGAATCGTCGCCGTCGCCGACCCGATCAAGCCGGAATCGAAGAATGCGATCGCCGCGCTGCGCGCGATGGGGCTCGAGGTCGCGATGATGACGGGTGACAACCGCCGGACTGCTGAGGCGGTCGCCCGCCAAGTCGGCATCACGCGCGTGTTCGCCGAGGTGCTGCCGGCCGACAAGGCACGCCACGTGAAAGCGCTGCAACAGGAGGGCAAGGTGGTCGCCATGGTCGGCGACGGCATCAACGACGCGCCGGCCCTGGCGCAGGCGGACGTCGGCATCGCGATCGGCACCGGCACCGACGTCGCCATCGAGGCATCTGACATCACACTCCTGCGTGGCGACCTGCGCGGCGTGGTCACGGCCATCGCGCTGTCGAAGGCAACGATTCGCACCGTCAAGCAGAATCTGTTCTGGGCGTTTGCCTACAACAGCGTTGGCATTCCGGTCGCCGCGGGTCTGCTGTACCCATTTACGGGCTGGCTGCTGTCACCGATGATCGCCAGCGCCGCGATGTCACTCTCCAGTGTGTCGGTGGTCACCAACAGTTTGCGGCTGCGTGGGTTCCGAGCACCCGCCAGCGCGAGAGCCTGACCATGCCGTTCAATGTGCAGACAAGCGTGCCACCGATGCACGCGCTCGACGGCACCGCGCTCGCCGTGATCGCGGGCGGGATCGCGCTGATCGGCCTCGTCCTCTGGTACTTCTTTGGTGAGCGCGAGCGCATCACGGCAGAGGTGCAACGCGGCGGGGTGCAGCAGGTGAAGATTACCGTGAAAGGCGGCTACTCACCCGACGTGATCGTGGTGAAGCAGGGCGAGCCGGTGCGTCTCGACTTCTACCGTGACGAGACCGCATCGTGCAGCGAGCAGGTGATCTTCGGTGACTTCGGCATCGCGCGCGACCTGCCGGCGTTCAAGACCACGGCAATCGAGTTCACGCCAGACGACGCAGGCGAATTCACCTTTACCTGCGGAATGAACATGCTGAGAGGAACGCTGATTGTGGAGGCCTCGTGAGGCGGTCGATGGCGTCGTCGCGCAAGTCATGAGCGACACCGAGGCGGGAATGTCCAGAACGAGCAGAGCGCACGCGTAACAGTGCATCGCGTTCTGCGGTCAGATACTTTTCGGCGTGCCACGCATTGCAGAAACCGTTGGCAAACTGGCTATATATCGATCTAATGTGTATTTCTCTCTTCGATGAAGCACCGTGCGCCGGTTGGCACTCTCCTCCTGCTTCCCTGAGGTCTTTGAGTGCCAAATCACAGAAAGAAAAGCGGCAATTCGCCGATCGGCCCACAGCTTCTTGGCACCGTTCGGCTTGGCGCAGATGGTGTCGCGAAGGTTCTCGGTGATCTCGAGGCCAGAATCCTCGAGGCCATGTGGATGATCGGCGTACCGGCTGCGGCGCGTGTCGTGCACGACCGCATCGCCGCCGAGCACAGCGTCTCGCCCCTCACCACTATTACGGTATTGAACAAGCTGGTCGCCAAACGCGTGCTGACGCGTCGCAAGATCGATGACCTGTACCACTATGCACCGACACTGTCCGAGGAGGCGTTCAAGTCAGTGGTCTCGCGACGTGTTGTCGAGGGCATTCTCTCGTTCGGGCAGGATGCCATCGCGAGCTCAATGGTCGACGTGCTTGCCGAGCAAAATCCGGAGCAGTTGCAGGAATTGGCGCGGCTGATCCGGCGCAAGCTCCGCGAACAAGGCTGAGGGGCTCAGCTGCCATGGCTGTCTCGCCGGCATTCCTTGCCTCGCCGATGTACGATCGGGAGCAGCAGCACCGCCGACGCGTGCTCGGTGGCGTCGGCGCGCTGCTGATTCTGAGCCTGAGTCCGATCTTCGGGCATCATCTCTCATCACGTGTGGACGCAGCGCTGATGGGGCAGGACCATGTGCTCGGACTCTGCCTGATCGCCTTGCATTCGCTGATCGGCCCGGTGCACACGGTATTTCACGCGCTGCTCGCAATGGGGTTGATCTACGCCACGTGGGATCGAGTCAGTGCCGTGTTTCGCGTGCGGCGCGTCCTCGCCTTGCTACCCGAGGACACAACCGTCCGGCCGTCGATGGTCGCACTCGTGGAAGCGACCGGTCTGGCGCGCGCGCAGGTGCGAGTGATTGACGGTCTGCCGAATCCTGCGTTCACCGCCGGATGGTTTACGCCGCGGGTGTTCCTCGCGAGCAGCGTGTTTGACGCACTCAGCGTCGCCGAGGTGGAGGCGGTGCTGCGGCACGAGGGTCAGCATGTGCGGCAGCGGGACCCTTTGCGCCTGTCGTTGCTCCGCTTCTTTGCCTGCACTTTGTTCTGGATTCCGGCGTTCCGACGACTGTCAGATGACGTGGCGGACGAGGCGGAGATCAGGGCGGACGACGCGGCGGCGCGCGAACAACCGCTTGCGCTGGCGTCGGCGATCCTGAAGCTGGCGTCGTGGACGCCGAGCGCTGCATCCGCTGCGGTGCGAATGCGCCTGGCGTCAGCTGACATGTCGGGCCTCCTCACGACACGTCACGGCGCGGGAGCGTTACAGTTTGACGTGCTGTTGAACCGACGGATCCGTCGCTTGGCGGGAGAGTCTGTCACGCTCACGACGCGATTGACGCGTCGCTCACTGTGTGGCGCGGTTGCAACCTTGTGCGTGGTGTGGGTGTCCGGTGTGATCGTCGCGCACCCGATGCCGACGATGCACGGAGGCCAGGACACTCGCCATTGTGAGCACGTCGGTTTGAGCGCGCTGACACATCTGTTCTGTCTGTCGGACGCACGTCGGCGCGGTTCGACACCGATCAACGACGGTGTGACGTGTCCGCACAGCGGCCGTCAGAGCAAGTCTCACGACCAGCAACCCTCAGCACTCTGAGTCGGTGCAGCCGACGTGCTGCGCGAGGCGCGGCGTTCGAGCGCGACATGTTGCCAACGCTTTCTTTCCATGAACGTTGGCCGTCGCGTGTGCGTGTCGTGTTTTCTGCGGCGTGGACGGATGCCAATGACAACCGATCCACAGTTGAAATTCGGTGTCGCCGTTGATGCCATCGTGCCGCGCGCGAATCGGTGGATTTGTGGTGCGCGTGATCTGTATGACGCTCGACGATTCGTGAGCGACATCGATTCGTAGGAAACTCCGTGCCTGATCAACACTGGCGGGGCTGGCGGATTTCGCCTGGTTCTGTCACTCGTTCTTGGAGCTCGTTCTGACGCCACACGCAACGAGCGCTCGGGACGACGTCGCTGCATCTGACGCCGAGAGTGTCGTACTGCCAGTCGCGTGAACACCGGCCGAACCTTTCGAGCGCGACACCTTTTGCCGCGCGTCCGTGATGTCACGATGTCTGCACGTCAACGTGCGTCGCTGCTCAGTCTTGGCGGCACAAGAGAATGTTTGCGGAACGGAACGAGGAATTACCTGGCACCCGCGGGACGACTTCAGATCGTCTGAACGGATCGCGACAAGCGATACGTGGTCGGGTGAGCTGAGACCTGCGCGAGAAACCGATCACGACGGCCGGCTCGACGCGTCCAACTTGTCCAGTATTTCGGTGTCTGCTGACAACCTACCGGGCGCTGCCGTGATCGTGTGCGGCCGGTTCGTGCGGAACCGTACAGACAGCAGCATGCGATGCACCGATGATTCGCTGTTGGCGAAAATAGCGAACTGAGACCAGAGGTCTTTATGTCGGGTAAAGTCTGACAGTCGAACGGCAGTTCGTGCTCTACGTTCGTTGCTGAACGCGAAGACGACCTGCGTCGACGCAGTGCGGAGTGCCGATGACCTGCACACCGCGACCGCTTGCACCTGCACCTTTCTCATCGCCATGCGACATGACATCCAGTGCAAACAGTACCGTTCTCAAGCGGCGTGGGTTTCTGAAATGGGTGAGCGGGATTGGCGCGGTGGTCGTTGCAACGTTCGCCGGCGTCCCGGCAGTGGCGGCCTTCGTATCACCGCTGCTGCGCACACAGGCGAAGAAGTCCTGGCACAAGATTGTCACCGACACTGCCACGATTGATGTGGGTATTCCCGTCAAAATCGATTTTGTCGAGGAAGTAAGCGATGCGTGGGTAGAGAGCCGTGCACAACGCTCCGTCTGGATCTATTCGGAAGACGGGGTGACTTTCACAGCCTTCAGCAATGTGTGCACACATCTTGGCTGCGGCTATGGATATGACGGCGAGAAAAAGCGCTATCACTGCCCGTGTCATCACGGTCTGTTCGATACAAAAACAGGCGCTGTGATCGGCGGACCGCCTCCGCGCCCGCTCGATACGCTCGCGGTCAAGGTGGAGAACGGCGACTTGTTCATCCAGTATCAGACGTTCCGACCGGGGATTGCGGCGAAGGTCGAGTCGTGACGACGCCGGACGGAGTCGCGAGACGCGGATGGCTCGACAAGCGCATCGATCTGCAGGGGCTGCGGACCGCGCTGCTGGATCGGGAAGTGCCGGGCCATCTGACCTGGTGGCATACGCTCGGCAGTGCGTCACTCACCGTATTCATCGTGCAAGCGGTAACCGGCGTCGTGCTTGCCACGTACTATGCGCCCACGCCTGACCATGCGTACGACAGTATTCGGTACATCGAGAGTCAGGTTGCGCTTGGCGCGCTGCTACGCGGGATGCACAGCTGGGGTGCGAGCCTGATGGTCGTGTTGGTCCTGGCGCACATGGTTCGCGTGTTTGCCATGGGCGCGTACAAATATCCACGTGAAGCGAACTGGCTGCTTGGCGTGCTGCTGTTCTTTCTGGTCCTGGGTTTCGGATTCACAGGCTACCTGCTGCCATGGGATCAGCGCGCGTATTGGGCGACGCAGGTCGGGACGAGCATCGCTGGTACGACGCCGCTGATCGGAGGTGCGCTGTCCAAGCTGCTGAAAAGCGGGACTGAGCTTGGTGCAGCGACGCTGACGCGATTTTACGCCTTTCACGTACTGTGGCTACCGCTGTTCGTTGGTTCGATCATCCTCCTGCATCTGGCGATGGTCATTCGTCAGGGGATCGCACCGCGCACGCGTGTCCTCGAAGACGCGGCGCCCCTACACACCAGCGATCCCGCTTACGCCGCGTACTACGAAGCGCAGTACGAGAAGACGAAACACGCGGGTGTGCGATTCTGGCCCGATATGATCGCGAAGGATATCGTGACATCGGTGGTGACGGTGCTGGTGCTGATGATTCTCGCGCGTGCATTTGGTGGTTCGCTGGAAGGCCCCGCCGATCCCACCGACACCTCGTACGTGCCCCGACCGGAGTGGTACTTCCTTCCGTTCTTCCAGCTGCTGAAGCTGTTCCCCGGGTCGATGGAAAGTACGATCGCGATCGGCGTTCCGTCGCTCCTCGTCCTGGCGCTGATCGGCCTGCCGTTTTTTGACCGTAACAGTCGGCGGAACCTGTTGCATCGTCCGGTGGGGCTTCTCTCACTCGCCCTGCTGCTGGGCGGGTCCGGTCTCTTGCTTGGTGCGGCTGTGCGGGACGTACAGCCTGGTGTCGCGCCTGAAACAGGCAAAGTGCTCTCGAGTGCCGAACGCGCAGGCCGAGCGCTCTTTCAACGCCAATGCGCGAGTTGCCACGTGGTCTCGGGAAAAGGCGGTGATCAGGGCCCGGATCTGAGCGCGGAAGGCACCCACCGGTCGGTCGCGTGGATTCACAGCTTTGTAGAAGAGCCGACACACTTTCACGTCGGCTCGAAGATGCCGCGATTCGGGCCACCCGTGCTCTCGCATCAGGAGATCGAAGAAGTCGCTCGTTACGTCGCGACGTTGCGTCGCCGTAGCGGCCGCGAGGTCCCTCCGGAAATTCATGACACGTTTCCGGAATCACCTGAAGTGACGCTCGCTCTCCCGTTGCCGCCGCCAGCAAGGAACGACACCCCGAGCGCCATTGCCAGACGCACGCCCACAATTCCGGAGTGACCATGCGACACAGAGCACTCGCACTGATTGTATGCACGAGCGCAGTATTCGCACCTGCCTCTGCACACGCGATTCCGCCGTGGGCGCGTAAATACAGCATGAGTTGCGCCGGCTGTCATCAGCCGGTCGTGCCGCGGCTTAACGCCACCGGGCTGACGTTCAAGTGGGCTGGCTATCGAATGCCGAACGAACTTGGCGACAAAATGGAGGTCAAGAAGATCGAGGAGTACCTCGCCGCACGCGCCATCGTTCGATACAACTACGAGAAGACGCAGCGCGCGAACGCTGACGTGAATGCCCTTGACGTCCCGTCGGCGAGCTTCTTTGCTGCTGGTCCGGTGGGGAAATACTACGGCGCGTTCATCGAATTCGAGCGCACTCCTGACGCCAGCGTAGATCTGATCGCCCAGTTGTCTGCCGTCTGGGGCAAGGAGAACGGCTTCGGGGGCGTACGGGTCGGCATGGGACACCTGATCGTCGGTGGCGCCGTTGCCGGATTCGATCGCCCCACCGGGATTCTTGCCCCGCTGGCACTTGAACGACCGCTCACGTCGAGCGGCATTCCGTTTTCGTTCGCCGGAGATCTTGCGGGCGCGGAGGCGTACTACGTCGCGGGATCGCGCAACCGAACGTCGATTCAGGTGGTGAATGGCGCAGCGCAGATTGCACGCGGCGGCGCCGCTGGTTCAGCCAGTCCGTCGACGGATTTCGTACTCTCAAATCAATTGATCTGGGACGCCGCAGGCTCGGGACTTACGACAGTCGCCTATTTCGGCCGGATCACCGGTCTCGATTCTGTGAATGCGAACGGAGCCTCGCGGTATGTGCGACTCGCGGCAAGTGCGAATAAATTCATTGGTCCTTTCGAGGTTGTTGGCGGCTATGCATACAGCCGGGACTCGAACGTTCCTCTTGACGACGCGTCGGTTTTGTCGACGCGAACGCCGTCGGGCAATGCATACTGGCTCACCGGTCAATACACCGTTCCTGTGAGCAGTCTGACGTTATTCGGGCGCTTCGAATCGCTCGATCCAAACCGTGCCATTGCAAACGACGCGATTCGCCGTGTCGTCATCGGCAGCGTGCTTCCCCTCAACGCGCCGGCGTACGTCCGACTTGCCCTCGAATACTTTCGTGAGCTTCCGCAGCTCTCTGGAAGCGCGCGACGCAACGGCCTTGCTGTCGAGGCACAAATCGCGTTCTGACGTTGAACGTCGCATGAGTATCCGTCTCCTATGGAGTAGAGAATGCAGAACACAATCCTGAAAATCACTCTCGCGATCGCCGTTGTTTCCGTGGTGGCGCCCGTCGTCCGTACTCGACACGCCAGCGAGGCTACGCCGAGTGCTGGCGTTGCGCTGGAGCCTGATGGCAAGGCGCTCTACCTCAAGAGTTGCAAGCAGTGCCATGGCGCGCTTGGAGCGCCCACGCGGGCCGGCCTGCATCTCGACCCCAAGACACCGAACTTCACGGTGGCCGCCTTCTTCATCGGCAAATCGGATGCAGATCTCCGCACCGCTGTCGCGAACGGCAAAGGCAAGAACATGGCAGCGTTTTCCGACAAACTGACCTCGGAGGAGATCAACGCCGTGGTTGCCTACATTCGCACGTTGCCGCAGGCGTAGCCGATGGACGGCACGTGCCGCCGCCAAACGGTCGCAACTCGGATCTGCGGCCGGGTTCAGCTGCTGCGAACACTGAGGCAACGCGCTCGATCGATGCTGGCACCGACGATCGGGGCTCTTGCTTGCGCAAGCACGGCGTCGGCGCAGATCGGCGCAGACTCGTCAGCAGGTGTGCGACTTGGGCAACTCTATGAACAACTGCGCGTCTCGAGCCCGCGAATCGATGCCGCTGCGGCCACAGCCCGGGCCGCGCGTGCTCGCGTTGCAGGCGCCTCGGTACTCCCCGATCCGCAACTTCAGCTCGGCTTCATGAATCGCTCGCTGCCCACGTTGACGCCGATGGAAGTGATCGGCATGACACAGCTGCAGCTCATGCAGATGATTCCGACGGCTGGAAAACTTGCTCTGGCGGGTGCTGCGGCGAGTGCCAAGGCGGCAGCTGCGCTGGAACGTGTTGATGATGTACGCTGGGAGCAGCGCAACCGGGTGGCGATGGCGTTCTACGATTTTTATCAGGCGGATCGTGCGGTCGGTATCGCGCGTACGACCAAGCGATTGCTGCAGGATGTTGCGCTGACGGCGCAGACGATGTACGCCGTGGGCGAAGGACGACAGTCCGACGTGTTGCGCGCTCAGGTTGAAATCGCGCGCATGACTGCAGACATCGTACGGATGGAATCCATGCGTACGGCGATGGCGGCTCGGCTGCTCGCGGCGCTCAACCGTGCACTGAATGCCGCGCCGCTTGCGCGTCCGATCCTGCCGGCCCTTCCTGATAGCCTGCCGCCACTCGATTCGCTCGTCGCGCTCGCGGAACTACACCGACCGATGATCCGGGCTGGTGAAAACGATTTGCGTGCAGCGGACGCCGGAGCACGCCTCGCGGCCAAGGAAATCTGGCCAGACCTTCAGATTGGTGTGCAGTATGCCTGGCAGCGTGGCACGGTACGGAGCGTCGACCAGATGGGGAGTCTGATGTTCGGTGCCACCTTGCCGATCCACGCGCGGCGGCGGCAGCTGCAGATGCGCGAGGAAGGGCGTGCTATGCAGCTGATGGCACAGTCCGATCTCGCGGCGATGCGTGCAGACACACGTGGACGCGTGATCGAAGTGTACGCCGATTTCACCAGAGCGCGCGATCTCCGAACACTCTACCGCTCTGCCGTCCTGCCGCAGGCGCAGGCCGCAGTCACGTCGTCACTCGCCGCGTATCGGGTTGGTGACGTGAATTTCATGACACTGCTGGATAATCAGATGACCGTCAATCGGTATCGACAGGAGTTGCTCATCCTCGATGCGGAACTGGGGAAGGCTGTGGCCGAGCTGGAAATGCTGGTCGGGCGTGCGCTGTTCGACGCGAACAGTACGGCACGCCGCGATGGAGGTGGCCCGTGAGCACGGACAGCAACGCGCCGGAGCGTCGCGGCGCGGTCGGTAGTGGAGCCGAGACGTTGCCTGGAAATGTGTCGGCAGAGCGCGAGTCACGCAGTCCATTTGAACACGACGGAACGTTTGGCACTCGCGTCGGGCGTCGCCTCGTGCTTATCGCGTCCGTTGCTGTCGTTGCCGCGGCCGTCCTTGTCGCGTGGCTGGTCACACGCCAGGCAAAGACACCGCTCGCACCGACCGTGGCAAAAGTACCACCCGTCGCGCAGCCCGTGCGGCTGACTGCCGAGGACAGCCGCCGCATCGGTATCACGTTCGCGACCGCAGCAACAGAAGTCCTGTCGGTGCCCGTCCGGACCATCGCACAGGTCACGTTCGATGAGACACGGGTCAAAATCATCGCGCCCAAAATCGACGGATGGATCGATCGGCTGATGGTGAACCAGACTGGGCAAGTGGTCGCGGAGGGCGAACCGTTGTTGGCGATTTACTCGCCCGCGCTTGTATCGGCGCAACAGGAACTGCTACTGGCCATTCAACTCAGTCGTGACGTGGCCGACGGTAGTGACGACGTACGACGAGGTGCCGATCAGCTTCGTGAGTCGGCTCGGCGTCGCCTGCAATACTGGGATATTGGCGAAGGGCAGATCGCCGCACTCGAACGCACTGGTGTCATACAGAAAACGTTGGTGTTGCGTTCGCCGGTCAGCGGCGTGGTGGTTGAAAAAAATGTGCTCGGCGGTCAGCGCACGATGGCAGGCGAGGCACTGTTCAAGATTGCCGATCTGCGAAACGTCTGGCTGGAAGGTGAGGTCTTTGAACGGGATCTGTCGCGCGTACTGCCTGATGCGGCAGTCACGCTCGATTTCGAAGCGTTCGCCGGCGAACATCGCTCCGGGCGCATCAGCTACATCTATCCGACGCTGAACACCGCCACACGGACCGCGCGCATACGGGTGGTGCTCAGCAATCCTGGCCTGCGGCTCAAGCCAGGGATGTACGCCACCATGCATATCACCGGTTCGTCATCGGCACGCGTGGTGACTGTGCCGCGCAGCGCAATTCTGGCGACCGGTGGACGATCGTTGGTCTTCGTGCGCGACGTCAACGGAACACTCGAACCGCGGATTGTGACGCTTGGTATCTCGACCGAGACGCGCACTCAGATCGTCGCAGGCATTACGCCAGGAGAGGTTGTCGTGGCATCGGCGACGTTCCTCGTTGACGCTGAATCAAATCTGAGCTCGGCCGTCGCGGGTCTCGGCGCGATGCCAGGTATGCAGATGGGCACACCGGTCAACGCGAAGGAGCCGACCGCCAAGGTCGCCCCGAAATAACCATAATGCATTCATGCTGAAGCGTGTCATCGCCTGGTCGACCGCGAACAAGTTGATCGTCCTCCTGTTCACTGTCGGCGTTGTGTTTGCGGGTATTTTCGCCGTACAGCGAACGCCGCTCGAAGCGTTGCCTGACCTGAGCGACGTGCAGGTCATTATTCAGGCCGACTACAGTGAACAGGCGCCGCGAATTGTAGAAGATCAGGTCACGTATCCGATTGCGGCGGAAATGCTGAAGGTGCCAGGTGCGCGCACGGTCCGCGGATACTCGTTCTTCGGCGTCTCGTTCGTATACATCATCTTTGACGACAAGACCGATCTGTACTGGGCACGCAGCCGCGTGCTCGAATACATGAACGGTATCAAAGGAAAACTGCCAGCCTCGGTGACGCCGACGTTGGGCCCGGACGCGACGGGCCTCGGCTGGATCTATCAGTACGCACTCGAGGATACCACCGGTAAGCTGACACTGGCCGAGCTCAGGTCGCTGCAGGATTGGTATCTCCGCTACGCGCTGACCGCTGTGCCGGGTGTCTCGGAAGTAGCCACGATCGGTGGATTCGAGAAGCAGTATCAGGTGGATCTCGACCCGGCGAAGCTTCTGGCCTTCGGCATTCCGGTCACGCGCGTCATGAGTGCCCTCGAGAACGCGAATGCCGACGTCGGTGCCATGGTGATGGAGCTCTCGGAACGCGAATATATGGTCAGAGGACTCGGCTATCTGAAGTCGATCACGGACATCGAGAACGTTGTCGTGGGGGCCAGTGCGAGCGGTATTCCGATACGAATAGCTGAGCTGGGCCGGGTCGCGATCGGACCGGGAGTACGGCGTGGCGTGGCGGAACTCGATGGCCGAGGGGACGCCGTCGGTGGAATCGTGGTGATGCGGTTCGGCGAAAACGCACTGGCGACGATTCGTCGGGTGAAGGCGAAACTCGAAATCGTGAAGAAAGGGCTACCACCGGGCGTGGTGGTCACGCCCGTATACGACCGGAGCGATCTGATCGACCGGGCGATCGAGAATCTGCGCGGCAAGCTGCTCGAGGAGAGCATCATTGTGGCAATCGTGTGCGTGGTCTTCCTGCTGCACGTGCAGTCCGCGCTGGTCGCGATCATCACGTTGCCGATCGGTATTCTGATGGCGTTTATCGCGATGCGCTTCATTGGCGTCGGGGCCGACATGATGTCGCTCGGTGGCATCGCGATCGCCATCGGCGCCATGATCGACGGTGCGATCGTGATGATCGAGAACATGCATAAGCATCTCGAGCGCGCGATTGACGCCAAAGAGCGCGCCGCTGGATCACCAAATGCGAGTGCCACGCTGCGGACGTCCGTGCTCACGACCGCCGAACGGTTCCAGGTCGTGCTGACATCGGCGCAGGAGGTGGGTCCGGCGCTGTTCTTTTCGCTATTGATCATCACGGTCTCGTTTATTCCGGTGTTTACGCTGGAAGGGCAGGAGGGTCGGCTGTTCAAGCCACTCGCGTTCACGAAGACGTTCTCGATGGCCGCAGCGAGTGTGTTGTCACTGACGCTGGTCCCGGTGGCGATGAGCGTGTTCATTCGCGGACGAGTGTTTCGCGAACGCTCAAACCCGGTCAACCGCGTCCTGATTCGCCTGTATCGGCCATTCATCACTGCCGTGCTCCGGAACCGGTGGCCCGTCATCGCGGCATCGGTCGTCGTGGTGGTGCTGACGTGGATTCCGTGGAGCCGGATCGGAAGCGAGTTCATGCCGCCACTCGAGGAGGGCACGATCCTGTTCATGCCGACGACGCTACCCGGTGTGAGCGTCGCCAGAGCACGTGAAATTCTGCGAGCGCAGGACATCGTCCTGAAAGGATTTCCGGAAGTCGACCACGTGTGGGGAAAAGCCGGCCGCGCCACAACGGCGACTGATCCTGCGGGGCTCGACATGTTCGAGACGACGATCACACTCAAGCCGCGCGATCAGTGGCGCGCGGGGATGACGTACGATCACCTTGTCGCTGCGATGGACTCTGCAGTAAAACTGCCCGGAACGACCAACGCGTGGACCATGCCGATCAAGGCGCGTATCGACATGCTGGCGACGGGCATCCGAACGCCGGTCGGAATCAAGGTCTTCGGGCCGGATTTGACGGAGCTGCAACGCATCGGCCAAAGAGTCGAACAGGTGGTGCAGCGGGTGCCCGGAACGCGAAGCGCATTCGCCGAACGGGCCGCGTCAGGATACTACGTCGACATCGACATCGATCGTGTCGCGGCCGCGCGATACGGCCTGAATATCGGTGATGTACAGGCCGTCATCGCGACGGCGATCGGTGGTATGACGATCACGCAGACGGTCGAGGGCCGCGAACGGTACGGTGTACGGATTCGCTATCCGCAAGAATTGCGAGACAGTCCGGCACGTCTGGCGGCGGTCCTGATTCCGGTCAACACCGATGCCGCGAATGCGACATCGGGCGGTGGCATGAATGGTGGAATGCCATCCGCGCTGCGAGGCGCGGGCGTCGGCGCGCAGGTTCCGCTGGGTCAGGTGGCCACAATCCGCGAGGTGGACGGACCGATGGTTGTGCGCACGGAGGGGGCACAGCCGACGGCGTGGGTCTACGTCGATGTCAGCGGCCGTGACATCGGCAGCTATGTCGCTGAGGCGCAGGCGCGCGTGAATCGCGAAGTGACGCTGCCGCCTGGATACACGCTGAGCTGGAGCGGGCAGTACGAGTATATGCAGCGAGCGAAGGAGCGCATGCGTCTGGTCATTCCAGCGACGCTTGCGATCATTTTTCTGCTGCTCTACTTCAATTTCAAGAATGTGAGCGAGACCGTGATCGTCATGCTGTCCCTGCCTTTCGCGCTCGTTGGGGGCATCTGGTTCATCTGGGCGCTCGGCTACAACTGGTCAGTGGCGGTGGCGATCGGCTTCATCGCGCTCTCAGGCGTGGCGACCGAAACCGGCGTTGTGATGCTCATTTATCTCGATCATGCCTGGGCGGCGCAGCGTGCGAACGGTGCGGTACCAACGCTGACCGACTTATACAGCGCGGTCATGGAGGGCGCTGTAGAGCGTGTCCGACCGAAGATGATGACTGTGACCGCAATCATGGCCGGGCTATTGCCGATCATGTGGGGGAGCGGTGCTGGCGAGAGTGTCATGAAGCGGATCGCGGCGCCTATGATTGGTGGAATGGTCTCGAGCACCGTGCTCACGTTGCTTGTCATTCCCGCGATCTACTCGCTGTGGAAGGAGCGAGAGGTCCACGCATTCGCTTCGCGCGGCACCGTGAATGTACCAGTCACGGATCCGGGCGCACCAGCGCCCCACATTCTGCGCACGTGACTCCTGCCTGGAACCACGCCCGCTAACGGGTGTCCCTCTGACTATGTCGCGAGCGTTGCTGGCAGCAGTCGGTCATACTCCTGCTTCACGACGCGATAACACTCACAAGTCCTTCGTTCGAGTCCGTCGCGATTGATCACGGTAATATTCCCGCGCTGATACCGAATGAGCTCGGCCTTCTGCAGTGCGCCGGCGGCATCCGTCACACCTTCGCGACGGACCCCGAGCATGTTCGCGATCAGTTGCTGCGTCATCACGAGACTGTTGCCGTCGAGCCGATCGAGGCTCAGCAGGAGCCAACGGCAGAGCTGCTGATCAAGCGTGTGGTGGCGATTGCAGACAGCAGTCTGCGCCATCTGCGTGATCAACGCCTGCGTATAGCGCAGCAGGAGATGCAGCACAGGTCCACTTCGGTTGAATTCCTGCATGAGCACGCTGGCGCGCAATCGGAATCCGCGTCCGGCGCTCTGAACCACAGCACGATTGATGGTGGATTCGCCGCCCATGAACAGTGAGATGCCGACGATGCCTTCGTGACCAACCACCGCGATCTCGGCGGAGGCGCCATCATTCATCACATAGAGCAACGACACGATAGCAGTGGTGGGGAAGTACACGTATGACAGGCGTACACCGGATTCATACAAAACTCTACCCAGCGGCAATTCAACGGGTTCGAGAAACGGCGTCCAGCGCGCCAACTCCGGATTCGGAATCGCGGCAAGCAGCCGGTTCAAGCGTGGGTCCATCATGCGTGACGAACGCGTGATCATCGCGAGAGTGTCGTTGGGTTCGGTACGCCAACTGGCAAACCTGGGGGAAATGATCGGCTGTGCGATAGCGCACAGACACGTTCATGGGGGATGCACACATTTTATCTATAATAAAGCAATGAGAAAGGGGTAGTGAGAAACTTTCAACGAAGGCGAGGCTACTGTCCAGTTTGGCGATCTCGACTATCGTGGCAGACTGAGAGGCCATTTGTGGCGTTGACTGGCGCAACTGGAGTTGGCGCAGAGCGCAATGCTGCGTGCCCGTTTGGTCCTCGTACCGGAGCAAGTCGAACGTAGAAAGAAGGTTCATTTTCTGAAGTAGGAGAGGGAGATGTTCTACATGTACAGCGGATATCATTTCTGGGGCATGCATATGTTCTGGTGGTTGTTCTGGATTGCGTTCATCGGCGTGATGTTCGGTGCGTACGAACCCGTTCGACGAAACAGGCGTAAGACGGACATCTGACTCGAGTGCGGTCGTGGTAGCCAGTCTGTCGGCGGGCTTGAACGCATTCTGGCCAGACAGCAGCACAGAGTGAGCACTTCATCGCACGACTCACCGCGATGCGTCGACACTCGACGCATCGTGCTCACGCAACAACTCGGAGATCACGATCATGGCAGACCATACCGGACATACGCCAAAGGAGCCGACAAAGCCGATGCAGATGCCGATGAAGGGCGCACCGACAAAGCCAATGGAGCCCGACCCGCATGCGGGTCACGACATGAGCAAGCCGATGAAGCCGCCAGTGACGCCGAAAGGCGGCACGAAGTAGTTGTCTCGGTGATGGCTGCGCCGCACCGCGGAGGATCTTTCCTCTGTCGTGCGGCGCAAGCACATGGCTGTACTCACCGATAATTGTCCATCAGTCAGGGCGAATGCCAGCGTCGTGTCTCTATGGCGCCGATGTCGCCAATTGCTTCGATGGTCATATCGGGGGTCGGGTAGGCGCTCATTTCCGTCATATCAAATGCGTAGTGTCCCTGGCGAGGGAACACAGTGGTCAGACGGCCACGGAGCATCGACTTCATCACCGACAGCAGGCGGACTTTATCGTCCACCATCACATAGTGCCGCGCTGGAAACAGTTGCTCGACGGCGGCAAGCATCAACTCTTTGTGCTCGTAGATGAGCACGCGGCCCTGAACCGCGTCCCAGAGGCCTGACCGTCGCACTTTTCTTGGCTGGAACACAACATCGCCATCGGACAAAATGACCGTTGGACCAATGTGGGAAAGATGTTCGACAACGTGCAATGCACCTGAATACAGTCGATCCGCAAAGGGATAGTCGATGAGAAAAGCTGACATCTGCAGCAGCTGATGCAGGTGCGTTGCGCTGTGCTCCATCGCTCTTCGATAACGCTGCAGTGCGCCGAGATAGTCCGCATAGCCGAGCTCGCGGCGCAATGCCTCGAAAATCTCCCAGTAGCGTGCTTCGCATTCGGGATCGAATTCGTGCCGGAGATGCGCGCGAAGATCCTCGATGATCCTGTCATTGTCGAGCAGCGTGTTGTCGACGTCGAGCAGGAAGACGACGTCTGATGCGCTGGCCGCAGTATCACCCCTGCGCATGCGCCTGGCCAGCGTGAATGCAGGCGACGCGGCATGACGTAAGACCACCAGATGCGTTCGGGCCGCGACGACAGTACGCCACGTCGGCGACGGCACCGTCCTGGCGTGTCATCGGAACGATTTGAGGAGCGCGTCGAACTGAGTACGCAGCGTCTTGTCGTGTGGCGTGATCGGCGGAATGGCACGCGTGATCTCCAACAGTTGATAGACGGCCATCTGCGCAGCTCGCACGGAATACTCCACGGTGAAAACAACGTCGTTCGCGATTTCGACGAATTGGCTGAGGAAGGCGAGATTCTTTGAGCGCGGTGGGACCGGGACCGGGCGGTCCGCCAGATGTCGCGGCATGAACATGCTGGTGATGTACGGCATCCTGCACGGTATGCAGTTTGCTGTCTCCATCGACGCCAGGTCAAAGCGCAGGTGTCCACAGAGCTCTCGCAGGATCTCAGCACCGGTGCAATCGGCCATCGCTTTGGGCACGAAATCACCGACCCGATCGGGGAAGAGTGCGTAGCCCCAGAATACCTGTACGTTGCCGGGCTGGTTGGCGAAGTGTGGCTGATGTGCGAGTACGATGGACATCAGCCAGTTCGAATCCTTGAAGGTCACGAGGCCGCCGGTGCCCGCTTCGTTCCCGCTGAACTGCTGCATCTGATCGAAGAATGCGGGGTTGCTCAGGGTGACGGTGAACGACTCCCAGCAGGACTGGGCAATACAGTTGTTGAAAGCGGAGGGGTTGCCGAAGTCCGTGCGCCCGCGCGCCAGCTTTTCCCACAGCACCCAGCCGCCGCTGTCTTCCTTGGTCAATTGGCGGGGCGCCTCGGTCATCGAACCGAGACTCGATGCATCAGTCATCGACCCGTTCTGGAAGAAGACGAGATCACCAGCGTTCACGGCTGTCGTGTGTTGCTGTCCTGCGCGTTGCGCGTGAATCGCGGTGACGACGAATTGCCCGTGCTCGATCGTGTGATCGATGTCCGTGACGCGACAGTCCGGCACGAGATGCACGCCTTTCTCAGCCAGCCAGCGCTGGAGCGGAACGACCAGCGAATCATACTGATTGTATACCGTGCGCTTGACGCCGGCGAGCGTTTCGATTCGCGCGAACTCCATCATGAATCGATGCAGGTACCGCTTTAACTCAACGGCACTGTGCCACGGCTGAAAGGCAAATGTCGTGACCCACATATACCAGAATTCCGTCTCGAAGAACGTAGGCGACAGCCAGTCCGTAATCCGGTCGGCACCGAGATCCTCTTCGCTGGCGTTAGTCAGTTTCAACAGCTCCATGCGGTCCTGCATGGAGAAGCCCATTGAGTTCACCGGGACTCGCGCCCTCCGCTTGTCAACCAGCCGGGCGCTCGAGTGCGCTTTGTACTTTGCATTGAACGCGACCGTTTCGTCATACACGGATTTGTCCGCGTCGGTCGCGGATGGGATGCTCCTGAACAGATCCCACGTGCACTCGTAGTTGTCCGTCGTCAGCATGCGGCCGCCGCGAAGGGAGTAACCCCGCTCGGCGTCACCCGTACCGTCGAGGCTGCCTCCGAGCAGCGACGACGCCTCGAATATTGTGATGTTCTCGCCCGGCACGTCGCCATCCCGAATCATGAACGCAGCGGCGGCCATGGAGCCGATGCCGCCGCCGATGAGATACGCCTTGATTGGAGTGCTCACTGTGTACGCACGCGAAGAGCGTGAAATGAAATGCTATTCATGTCATATGTCTGCAGATGTGAAGAGCGTCACGGGCCACGCCGTACGATTGGCGCAGCGAAAGCGATCGGTAATGCGTCGCGTATGTTCGCTGCACCAGAGTTGAGGAATGCGTCGGCGGGACTACGCAACGCAGTGATATGCGCGTCGTCTGGATTCGTCTGTGCGACAGCGTACGCAGGTCAGAATGCTGCAATGACGAAGTCGTCGGATGGGGACAACTACAGTCGTGCGCCCGCGGGCTCGCGTCGTGCTGCTACAGCCTGCCCGATCGCATCACGGAGACCGACCATCGAAGACCGAGGATTCCGGCAATCACAAAGCCGGCAACGCCGAGCACTGGCAGGCCCCAGAAGTGTGGACCAGTATGGAATGCCATGACCAGCGCTGATGCGATCACGATGCTCGCAATGATCAGGCTGAAGCTGATGCGGTTGCTGGCCCGTTCGATCCGCTCCTCCATGCCCGTCAATTGCTCATGGCGCAGTGAAATACTGAGCTTGCCGTCCCTCAGCGATTCGATGAGCTGACGCGCAATGTCGGGCAGTGCCTCGACCGCCGTGCGCGCCGCGCGTACGGTCCGGTAGCTGCTGCGCGAGACGGATGCCGCGGAGAAATCCGGCACAACCAGGCGTTTCACCAGCCGCGGAGCGAAGCTCTGAAGCGCCGTCACGATGTTGAAGTCCGGATTGAGTTGCAGCGCCTGCGATTCGATTTCCATGAAGGCCTTGGCCACCATGAGAAACACGCGCGGCAGGTGAATTCGATAGCGTTGCGACAGATGAATGAATTGCCGCAGGATCTCCGTAAAGGCGGGCCCGTGCCCGACGCTGCTGTAAAACGCCGCGAGTGCGTCATCCACGTCCTGGGCAAACGCGTTCCGGTCAACATCGGGACCGGCCACGCCCATCGCGAAGTAAGCATCGGTCACCCACTGGTGATCATTCACCGCGACCCCCAGCATCAATTGTGCGAGATTCTCCTGATCATCGCCCTGGAGCCTGCCCACGATTCCGAAATCATGAAAGCAGAGTCGTCCATCATCGAGCAGAAAGACATTGCCGGGGTGCGGATCACCGTGGAAAAAACCATGCTCGAAGACCTGGGTGAGAAACGTCTGGAGCAGTGTGTCTGCGAGCGCGCGTCCTCCCTCGTTGACGACCGAGTGTGCAGCCTGCGCACGGTGTCCACGACTGCGTTCCATCGTGAGAATGCGAGCGGTCGTGAGCGCCCAGAAGATCCGAGGCACAGAGACTGAGGTATCGCCGCTGAAGTTCTGACGGAATCGGTCGGCGTTGCGCCCCTCCCGTCGGAAATCAAGTTCGCCGATGAGCGTTTCAGCAAACTCCGTTGCCAGTGCCAGCGGGGAAAACCGAAGGCTTTCCTTTACGTGACGCTCGAGTTGTCGAGCGAGGAAGAAGAGGATGTTCAAGTCGGTGTGGACGGTGTCCTCGATTCCGGCCCGTCGCACTTTCACGACAACCTCGGTGCCGTCATGCAGCCTGGCGCAATACACTTGCGCCATCGACGCGGCAGCGAGCGGAACATCGTCGAACGACGCGTACACTGTGTTGACCGGTGCTTCGAGGTCCTCCACGACAATGCCTCTGGCATCGCTCAGCGCATCGGGTGGTACCTGATCCTGAAGTTTGGTGAGTTCGTCGATGTAGGCGTCGGGCAAAATATCGCGGCGGAGGCTCAGCAGCTGTCCGAATTTCACGAAGGTCGGCCCAAGGGATTCCAGCATTGCGCGCAAATTCGCGGCATCCCTTGAGCTCTGCGTCGCGTTTTCCACCGCTCCCGCCGCGCGGTGAAGGCGCATGCGTCGGACGTAGCGGCCGAAGCCGAATCGTGTCAGCGCGCTCGCGATGTGTGCCAGCCGCGGATACGCTGTCGGTGCCAGCCGTGTGAACTGAGCGGCGTCGAATGTCTCGACCGGATCGTTGCGCATTGCCTGCAGGCCCTCAGTCGCGTAAGCGCGCGCTCAGTTTGCAGGCAGGGGCTTTGCGATCTCGAGCACAACGCGACCGGACACTTTGCCTGTCCTCAAGCGCTCGAGAACGTTGTTGATGTCGCCCAGTGAGGCCCGCTCGATCTGCGCTGTGACTTTGCCTGCGGCCGCCAACGCGAGTGCCTCGCTCATGTCCGCTCGCGTGCCCACCAGCGACCCGCGCACCGTCAGACATCGGAATGCAACGTCAAAGATCGAGAGTGGAAAGTCACCCGGCGGCAAGCCGTTGAGCACACACGTTCCTCCGCGGCGAAGCATTCCTGTGCCTTGCGCGAAAGCGGCCTTCGACACGGCGGTGATCAGGACGCCGTGTGCCCCACCGATCGTCTCTTGCACTGCCACCACCGGATCGACAGCGCGCGCATTGAAGGACAGCGTGGCGCCAAGCGCTGTCGCAAGAGCCAGCTTGTCATCAGCCACATCAACTGCCGCGACGCGCAGACCCATCGCAACGGCGTACTGAATCGCGAGATGGCCGAGGCCGCCCACTCCACTGACGACAAACCAGTCGCCGGGTTTGCAGTCCGCACCCTTGATGCCGCGGTACGTGGTGACGCCAGCGCAAATGATCGGTCCTGCTGACACGGCGTCGAGTCCATCCGGAATGCGTGCGACGTACGCGGCCGGCGCCACACAATACTCAGCGAAGCTGCCATTCGCGCTGTACCCGCCATAGCGAGCAGATGGGCACATATTCTCGCGGCTGGTCAGGCAATATTCGCAAAAGCCGCACGCCTCGAACAGCCAGGGGACGCCAACCATATCGCCCTCCCGCAATTGCCGCACGCCCGTGCCGAGGATCGGTTTGACCCCTTTGCCGATTGCGACGACGCGACCAATTCCCTCATGCCCGGGTGTGAAGGGCAGCGTCGGTCGGCCTGGCCAGTCGCCATCGACAGCATGCACATCCGTGTGGCAGACGCCGCATGCCTCGATCCGGATCAGCACCTGCATGTCGGACGGCTCGGGTACGCGCAGCTCGCCGATTGTCAGCGGCTTGCCGAACTCGGTCACAAAGGCGGCCTGCATCATCTTTGTCATATTGCACCGTGGTTGTGGGAAACCTTGCCTGCATCTCTCGTCTCTGCGGAATTCAGATCGACCATCGCACGCCGTATCGGTGCGCGATAAGTGCGTGGCTCACACGAGGCCGAACACAAGAATCACCGCGATGACGATCATTGGTATGCAGCATGCGGCCATCCAGAGCCATCCGCTGCGACCCGGCTTTTTGCCGTCGTGTGTCCCGTGGTCCATTGCTTTTCCCGTCTCAGTGACGCTGAGGATGAGTATCTGCGCCGGCCGAGCTCCAGCCGAGTTGCTTGTACAGGGGGCAATAGCCGCGTACGCCCGTCACAACGAAATCCATGCCAAGCGCGATCAGTGCGACGTCGAGAATCACCCACGCCGGCGTCCCACCACCGAGCAGTCGCAGCAGTGCCCAGATGGCGAGGGCTCCGCCGAGTACGACGCGTAGAGTACGGTCCAGCAATCCAAGATTCTTCATAATCCTCAAGTCTCGGTAAAATCGAGTGAATGCGATTGTGCGGCGTCGCGAGCGTTCACGGCAGCGCACCCAGTGCGGGCAACGTGTTGCGCGAGTCGAGTCACGTTTGAAACCGCACCTCCTGCCAGCGCATGCGGTATCTGCAGCGCAAAACCCTCGTCACATCCCGAACAGTACGTCTCACACTTCGTATTGTCGGTACGCTTACGTACATACGACTGTAGAGCTTGACGCCGAGTCGTGTTTTGCAGCGTCTCTCGCGATTGGTGCGTGTTGCCGTCTCACGAAATCATCGGACGGTTGTGTTTGCACCGGCATCAACGGGCGATGGCGCGTTGCTCTGTTGTGGCGTGCTGTGTGTGTCAGCGTACGGTCCATATCCGCATCGGCTGGTAGCGTTGTGGATACCTGTACGGTGAATCCATTCAACTTTGCGTATCGATGCGACGTGAAATCAGCGATCTGGCCGGCAAACCAGCGCCCGCTGGTATCCTGATTGACATCGCTCGACTGCTGGCAGCGTATGTCGACCTGAAACCGGATCCGACTGTGCCGGCTCAGCGCGTCACCTTCGGCACCTCCGGCCATCGTGGTATCTCGTTCGAACGGAGTTTTAACGAAGGGCATATTCTCGCGATCACACAGGCGATCTGCGACTACCGCCGACGTAATGGAATCGGTGGTCCGTTATTCATTGGATTCGACTCGCATGCGTTGTCCAAGCCAGCCTTCGACACCGCACTCGAAGTGTTGAGCGCCAATGGCGTGGAGACGCGTATCGCTGCAGCGGGTGAATTCACGCCGACTCCTGTGATCTCCCACGCGATCCTCGGCTACAATCGCGCCAGACACCGAGGGCTGGCCGACGGAATCGTCATCACGCCCTCGCACAACCCACCGGACTTTGGCGGCTTCAAGTACAACCCGCCGTCAGGAGGTCCGGCCCGGTCCACCGTCACCAGCTGGATCGCGGACCGCGCGAATGCAATTCTCGATGGTGGCGTCAGAGTAGTGCGACGACTGCCACTGGCCCGCGCGCTTCGCGCCCCAACGACGCGCGTACACGACTACCTGAGCCACTACGTCGACGATCTCTGCAACGTGATCGATGTTGAATTGATCCGCAGCGCGGCGGTTCGTATCGGCGTTGATCCGCTGGGTGGGGCGGGCGTGCACTATTGGCCGCGCATCGCCGAGCGCTATGGGCTCGATCTGTGCGTGGTGAATGACGCAGTTGATCCGCAGTTTGCGTTCATGACGGTCGACTGGGATGGCAAAATTCGCATGGATCCATCGTCTTCATACGCGATGCAGCGACTGATCGGGTTGCGCGACAGGTATGACATCGCGTTTGCCTGTGATACCGATCATGATCGTCACGGGATCGTCACCCGCAGCGCGGGGCTGATGCCATCAAATCATTTCCTGAGTGTGGCGATCGACGAGCTGTTCCGGAATCGTCCGCAGTGGAGCTCGTCCGCGGCGGTGGGAAAGACGGTCGTCAGCAGTGCCATGATTGATCGCGTGGCGAAGCGGCTCGGCCGTGTGCTGTTTGAAGTCCCGGTTGGTTTCAAATGGTTCTCGGATGGTCTGGGCGACGGCAGCCTCGGATTCGGCGGCGAGGAGAGTGCAGGCGCAACCTTTCTGCGTCGTGACGGTCGCGTCTGGACCACCGACAAGGACGGTATCGCCGCCGCGTTGCTGTCAGCGGAGATGACCGCTCGCCAGCGCGGCGACCCAGGTGACCGGTACCGGGCGTTGTCTGGGGAGCTCGGTGAGGTATTCGGCGATCGCGTCGAGGCGACGATCACGCCGGACTTGAAGGCGAAACTGGCCCAGCTGACGACGACGCACATCGTGCAGAAGGAACTCGCTGGTGATGCCATTTCCGCAGTGATCGATACGGCCCTGGGAAACAGTGAGCCGATTGGTGGCATCAAAGTCGTGGCGACAGGTGGTTGGTTTGCCGTCCGACCATCAGGGACCGAAGCGATGTATCGGATCTACGCTGAGAGTTTTCGCAGTACGGAACATTTGCAGTCCATTCTCAACGACGCGCAGCGCATCGTGGACGGCGCCCTTGCGGGTCCGTGACGACACAGCATCCTCAGCGCTCAACCATCACCATCACCATCACCATCACGGAACAGCCACTCGATGCCGACGCTCTCTCCGCACCAGCTGGACGCCATGCACGCCTGGTGGCGCGCCGCGAACTATCTCTCCGTCGGCCAGATCTACCTTCGGGCGAATCCGCTGCTCGACGAGCCGCTGACGCTGGACCACATCAAGCCGCGCCTGCTTGGGCATTGGGGCACGACACCGGGTCTAAACTTTTTGTACGTGCATCTGAACCGTCTGATCAAAGAACACGATCTCGACATGATCAACGTCATCGGTCCGGGTCATGGCGGTCCGGGGCTCGTGGCAAGCACGTATCTCGAGGGGACATACACCGAGACGTATCCGCTGATCACGCGCGACCGTGAAGGCCTGCGTCGTCTCTTCCGACAATTCTCGTGGCCCTATGGCATCCCGAGTCACGTCGCGCCGGAGACGCCCGGCTCCATCAATGAGGGCGGTGAGCTCGGCTACTCGCTCGCGCATGCGTACGGCGCAGCATTCGACAATCCCAACCTCATCGTGGCCTGCGTCGTGGGCGACGGCGAAGCCGAGACGGGTGCACTGGCCACCAGCTGGCACTCGAACAAGTTTCTCAATCCTGCCCACGATGGCGCAGTGCTGCCCATTCTACATCTGAATGGCTTCAAGATTGCCAACCCGACCGTGCTGGCGCGCATCGGGCGTGATGAGCTGACGGATCTGCTGCGCGGCTTCGGCCACGACCCGCATTTTGTGGTCGGCGATGATCCGCTCGTCATGCATGAGCAGCTTGCAACGACCATCGAGCTGGTGCTCGCGAAAATCCACACGATTCAAGGCCAGGCGCGTGCCGCGGGCTCGCGGAACCCGCCGCCGCGCCCGCGCTGGCCGATGATCGTCTTGCAGACGCCGAAGGGATGGACAGGTCCGAAGGTCGTCGACGGCCTGCCGGTCGAAGGCACGTGGCGCGCCCATCAGGTGCCGATCACCGAGTTCCGCAATCCTGAGCATGTCCGTCAGCTCGAAGAGTGGATGCGAAGCTACCAGCCGCATGAACTGTTCGATGCAGACGGAGTGGTCCGTCGCGACATCACCGCCCTCGCGCCCATTGGCGCGCGTCGCATGGGTGCCAATCCGCATGCCAACGGAGGTGCGTTGCTGCAGCCGTTGGCGATGCCGTCGTTGCAGGAGTTCGCCGTTCCCGTGGCGACGCCGGGTGGCGCCGAGGCGGAGTCAACGCGCGTGCTCGGTGCGTTTCTGGCGTCGGTGATGCGCCTGAATCTCGCGAGTCGGAACTTCCGTCTGTTCGGGCCGGACGAAACGGCGTCGAATCGACTCGATGCCGTTGTGGACGTCACGGGCAAGGCGTGGATGGCCGATGTCAAACCGGTGGATGTGAATCTGTCGGCCGACGGTCGGGTGATGGAGATCCTCAGCGAGCACCTCTGTGAAGGCTGGCTCGAGGGCTACCTGCTGACGGGGCGACACGGGCTGTTCTCGTGCTATGAGGCGTTCGTCCACATCATCGATTCGATGTTCAATCAGCACGCCAAGTGGCTCAAGGTCACGCGCGGAATTCCGTGGCGCGTACCCATCGCGTCGCTGAACTACCTTCTCACGTCGCATGTCTGGCGTCAGGACCACAACGGGTTCTCACATCAGGATCCCGGTTTCATCGACCACGTCGCGAACAAGAAGTCGGACGTCGTGCGCATCTATCTCGCACCCGACGCGAATTGTCTGCTCTCCATTGCCGATCACTGTCTGCGCAGCCGGAACTACGTGAACGTGATCGTCGCCGGGAAGCAGCCAGCCTGGCAGTGGCTGGACATGGAGTCGGCGATTGCGCATTGCCGTATTGGTGCGGGCGTCTGGTCATGGGCCGGCAACGAGGACATTCACACCGACGGCACGCCAGACATCGTGATGGCGTGTGCTGGTGACGTGCCGACACTTGAGACGCTGGCGGCCGTCACGTTGCTGCGCGAGTACGTGCCGGACATCCGGATCCGAGTCGTCAACGTGGTGGACCTGATGGCGCTGCAGCCACAGAGCGAGCATCCGCACGGCCTCGACGATGATACCTTCGACGCGATGTTCACGCGTGACACGCCGATCCTCTTTGCCTACCACGGTTACCCAGGACTGATCCACCGCTTGACGTACCGTCGCCACAATCACCACAACCTGCATGTGCGAGGCTACAAGGAAGAGGGCACGACGACCACGCCATTCGACATCCTCGTGCTGAACAACATCGATCGCTATCAGCTGGCACTGGATGCCATTCGCCGTATTCCACGGCTGCAGCATCTCGTGGGCGAGGCAACGACGCGGTACGAGGCAACGATCGCGCGGCATAAGGCGTACGTCAGTGAAAATGGCGAAGACATGCCAGAAGTGCGTGAGTGGCAATGGACGGCGTGGCATGCCGGGTGACGCGAAGACGGTGCTGGCGCTGAATGCAGGATCGTCATCGCTGAAATTTGGGTTGTACAACGTCAGCGCGACCGGCAGCGAGGAACTGCTGTCCGGGTCCGAAGAGACAACCGGAAACGCCCCGGCGGCGATTGCGCGTATCGCCGCGGCGTTGGCCGCGAAGACCCTGCCGAAGCCTGACGTGGTCGGACATCGTATCGTGCACGGTGGGCCAACGCTGCGGCGACATGCGCGCATCAACGTGGCCGTGCGGCAGCAGCTTGAGACCGCAAAAGCCTTCGCGCCGTTGCACGTACCGGAGGCGCTGGCGCTACTGGATGCTGCGCAGTTGACATTTCCGGACACCCCGCAGGTCGCGTGTCTCGACACCGCGTTCCACGCCGGTATGCCCGATATCGCGCGCACCCTGCCGCTGCCGCGCGAGCTCCACGCGCTCGGCGTCGAGCGATACGGATTCCATGGCATCTCGTGTGAGTCGATCGTCCGGCGACTTGGCGATGGCATACCAAAGCGGCTGATCATCGCACATCTCGGACACGGCGCCAGCGTCACGGCCGTCGAAAATGGCATGTCAGTGGACACGAGTATGGGCCTCACGCCGACGGGCGGCGTGATCATGAGCACGCGCTGCGGGGACCTTGACCCTGGCGTGCTCGCGTACGTCGTGCGCGAGCACGGCTACACTGCGCCGCAACTGGAGGCGCTGATCGATGCGCGCTCCGGCATGCTCGGGATCTCCGGCGTCAGCGGCGACGTGCGAATACTGCACGCCGACGCCGGGTCGGAGTCGCGGACGAGCGCGGATTCACGTCTTGCGATCGCGATGTTCTGCTCTTCGGTGCGCAAGCAGATCGCGGCGATGATGGTGGTGCTCGGCGGACTGGATCTGCTGGTGTTCACCGGCGGCATCGGTGAACACGACGCGATCGTTCGCGGAACGATCAGCGACGGCCTGACCGCGCTCGGTATCCGGGACGTCGCTGCGGTCGTGCGGGTCATGGCGGCGCAGGAGGAGGAGCAGATCGCGTGGCAGAGCTGGAACGCGGTATCATGACTGGCCCGCGTGTGTGCGTGCTGTCGAACGGCACCTACGCGGTCATGCTGAGTGAAAACGGTGGCGGCTACAGCCGCTGGCGCGATCTGTTGGTGACACGGTGGCGCGAAGATCCGACGCGTGACCATTGGGGCAGTTTTCTGCTGCTGCGTGACGAGGTCGGTGGTACGGTCTGGTCAGCGACGCCGCAACCATTCGGTGGCGTCGGCGACTCTGTGGCGACGTCGCTCGACGACGGCTGCGCAGTGTTCACGCGGCGCGAAGGGTTCATCGAGAGCACCCTGCGCGTCGCCGTTGCAGCCGATGCGGACATCGAGTTACGGCAACTCACGGTGACAAATGTTGGCGACACAGCACGGACTCTGTCGGTCACGTCGTACGCTGAACTGATCCTCGGATCGAGCGGGTCCGATAGCGCGCACCCCGCATTCTCCAAGCTCTTCGTACACACCGAGTGGGAGGCGCAACACCGGGTGCTGCTCGCGACGCGGCGAAAGGGTGCGAAGGGCGACGCTGAAATCTGGGCGGCCCATGCGATGCAGATCGAAGGACAGTCTGAGTTGCGGGCAATCGAACACGAGACCGACCGAGCGCGCTTCGTCGGCCGTTGCCGGACGCTGGGCACGGCGCTGGCGATGGAGCCAGGCTCCGAGCTGTCAAATACGATTGGGACGGTGCTGGATCCAATTTTCAGCTTTCGGCAGCACATCACTGTTGCCTCCGGCGCCAGCACCACCATTCTGCTCTGGACGCAGTTGGCTGATTCGCGTGCCGGCGCGCTCGCATTGACTGCGCAACTCGGTCACCCTGGCGCAGCTGAGGAGCTATTCGTCGGCGCCGCGCGCCATGCCGACGCTGTGCGCGAACGGTTGCACGTCACGAGTATGCACACCGAACAATTCTCGCCTTGGTTGAGCGCGGTCCTGTATAGCAATCCGCGGCAACGCCCCTCAGCCGAACTGCTGACCCGCGGCAGCGGTGGCCCGCAGACGCTCTGGCCAGCAGGCATCTCCGGTGATCGACCGATCATGCTGCTGCGCATCGGGCAACCCGTGGCTTTGCATCACGTGGACTCTGTCCTGCTCGCGCAGCGTTATTGGCGCAGCAGCGGTATGGCCGTCGACGTAGTGCTCCTCAATACAGCAGCGGACACACGTGGCGACACCCTGCACGACTCGCTCACAGCGCGGATAGCCGCGCAGCAGACGTGGCTCGCGGACGGCACCGCGACACTCAAGACCGACGCATTTGTCCTGCGCGCGGCCGCGATCAGCAACGAATTGCGCGACGGCCTTCTGGCCGCGGCGCGGGTGTGTGTCGACGCTGGCGACGCTGAACCCGCCGCACTTATCGGGGCCGTGCCAGAACCGCGTGTCGTGAATGTTGGGACCCGCATCCCTGTTGCGACTCTTGCGGTGCAGGACCCGAGTGCGACCGCCGAGCCGCTCGAATTCTCGAATGGTCACGGTGGCTTCAGCGACTCGGGACGTACATACAGTATCGACCTGCATGACGAGCGCGGAACGCCCGCGCCGTGGGTCAACGTGATTGCGAATCCGGCGTTCGGCTTTCTCGTGTCCGCTGAGGGGGGCGGGTACACCTGGTCCATCAACAGTCAGCAGAATCCAATCACGCCGTGGCCGAACGATCCCGTCAGCGACAGCCCGCACGAGGTGCTGTATGTTCGCGACGAAGACAGTGCTGCGCTCTGGAGCGCCACCGCGCTTCCCATTCGCGTCCCTGATGCGCGCTACGACGCCAGACACGGCAAGGGCTACAGTCACTTCACGAGCAACGCGCACGGCATCGATCTGGAATTGACGATGTGTGTTCCGTCGAGCGACTCGGTAAAACTGTCCCGCTTGCGCCTGTGCAACCGTTCGACGATGACGCGTCGACTGTCGGTCACCGGCTACGTCGAGTGGGCGCTTGGTGCCAACGGCAGCACGCCCGCCCCATCTGTGATCACGACGCGTGATGAGCAGACCGGTGCGATGTTCGCCCGCAACGCATGGCGTCGTGATTTTGGAGGACGGGTAGCGTTCATCGACCTTGGCGGACGGCAACAGTCGATGACTGGAGATCGGCTCGAATTTCTCGGCCCGCTCGGTGCCGTCGGTGCACCCGCCGTTTTGCGGAATGCAGGACCGTTGTCTGGTCGTGTCGGCGCGGGTCTCGATCCGTGTGGAGCGCTGCAAGCACAGATCGAACTACCGCCAGACACACAATTCGATGTCGTCTTCATGCTTGGTGACGCCGCATCCGAAGACGAGGCACGCACGCTGATCGCGGCGTATCGTGCGACCGCGTTTGACACCGTGCTCGCCGAGGTGGAGAGCCAATGGCGGCAACTGCTCGATACGGTACAGATACGCACGCCGAACCGTGCGATGGATATCATGGTCAACGAGTGGTTGCCGTACCAGACACTCAGCTGTCGGGTCTGGGGTCGAACCGCCTATTACCAGGCAAGCGGTGCCTACGGTTTCCGCGACCAGCTACAGGATGTCATGGCGCTCTGCGTGAGCCGTCCTGACATTGCCCGCGCACACCTGCTGCGTGCTGCCGGACGCCAGTTTGCTGAAGGCGATGTGCAGCATTGGTGGTTGCCGCCGAGCGGTGAGGGCATTCGGACACGAATCGCCGATGATCGCGTCTGGCTCGCCTATGTCGTGGCGCACTACGTAACGGTAAGCGGCGATGCGAATGTCTTGGACGAAGATGTTGCGTTCCTCGCTGGTCCGGCCGTCGCCGCTGACGCGACCAGCGCCATGTTCCGTCCAACCGTTTCGGAACGAACCGCGAGCGCCTATGAACACTGCGCGCTCGGACTCGACGCCGGTCTCACGCGGGGCGCACACGGGCTGCCGTTGATCGGCACCGGTGACTGGAACGACGGTCTGAACAACGTCGGTGCCGAGGGTCGTGGAGAAAGCGTCTGGCTGGGCTGGATGTTGTTGTCCACGATCAACGCATTTTTGCCACTTGCTGAAGAGCGCGGCGATCGTGAACGTGCCTACCGCTGGCGTCAGTACGCCGACGCGCTTCAAGGCGCATTGGACGAGGCGTGGGACGGCGAATGGTATCGGCGTGGCTACTACGACGACGGTACCCCGTTGGGGTCGCGTGAGAGCGAGGAGTGTCAGATCGACAGCATCGCGCAGTCGTGGAGCGTGATGGCTGCGTCGGCGAACCGCGGGCGTGCCGAAGAGGCGATGGTTTCAGTTGATCGGCTGCTCGTCGATCACGAGCACAAGCTCGCGCGACTCTTCACGCCGCCGTTCGACCGGAGTGCCGCCGACCCTGGGTACATCAAAGGCTATCCACCGGGGATCCGCGAGAACGGCGGTCAATACACGCACGGCGCCACCTGGCTGATCTTCGCGTGGGCGGGACTCGGCAACGGCCACCGTGTGGCGGCGATGTTCGATCTGCTGAATCCGATCCGTCACAGTGACACCGAAGCATCCGCTGCGCTCTATCGAGTGGAACCGTATGTCGCATGCGGCGACGTGTATTCGGTGGCACCGCACGTCGGTCGTGGCGGCTGGACGTGGTACACTGGCACCGCAGCGTGGCTGTATCGCGCCGGTCTGGAAGCGATACTCGGCTTTCAGCTGCGTGGCGATCGTCTGCGGATAGACCCCTGCATCCCGCCGGACTGGCCAGCGTTCCAGCTCACGTACCAACGGAGAGCACCACTCCACGCGGTCACGACCTATGACATCACAGTCGACAATGCCTCAGGTACGGGTCGCGGCGTGATGTCCATCGTTCTCGACGGCACAAAACTCGTTGGGGTTGACGCTGTGCCTCTGGCGCACGATGGAAACGTTCATACAGTCTGCGTCACGCTCGGCGCGCCGTCCGCGCGCTGACGCTCACACTCCAACTGAAATGCTCGTACACGGCAGACCAGTACAGCCCGAAGGTCAGGCCAAACCACAACTCCTCGACCGGTATGCCGTACAGCAGTCCGCCCCGCAACGCCCGCAGGTTCCAGACTTCGACGATGTATCCGGGTGCCAACCATTTCAGACCCAGCATGAACACGGCGTACAGCCCGAGGAAGAGCAATCCGCCGACGAACGATTTGCGCAGTAGTTCAGGCCGACAGATGTCCGATCCGATCGCACCGACTGCGAGGCTGGTGAGGACAGCGTAGATGGGGTTCCACGGCAGCAGGTACAGCGGCACGAAAACGACGATCGGCAACAGCAGCGCACCGAGATGCAGCTTGTGCCACGGGGTGTTGCGCTCCGCCGGCGGCGCCGATACAAACGTGCGATGCAACAGGCCGTTGTACAAAACGGTCCCGATCCCGCCGATTGCGAACGAAAAGATCAGACTCTCGATGTCAAATCCGGTGCGCTGCGCGAACTCGAACAGACTCGGCGGGTTCCAGTACGTCGGAACGAAGATCGGCTCCGTGAAGCCGAAAAGCATGGTTGCGAGACTGACGCGCCACATCACCGCACGCAGCGCCGGGTTCGTGCCGAACAGCACAGCCCACGGGATGAGGAATGCACTCGACCAGATCAGCCAGGCGTAGTGGTGCTTCACCTTCGCCTCGTGGGTGGAAGCTGATACCGTTTGTCAGGGAATGTCACAGCCACCCCTTGCTGAATCCCGCTCGCGTCAGTCCGCGCACGATGTATGGGCAGCTGCGCGTCAGTCGCCAGAGAAAGTCGGTACGGTAGTTTTCACACATCAGCACGACGGGTCCAAGGTTGATGCCGAAGTGATAGGGTGAAATCCAGCCCGAGCCGGGGTGCGTGTCGTTCGGCATCGTCAGGTTGAAACTGCAGCGGAAGCAGTAGTCTCCGGATGCCTGAGGGTATGCGTCCTGGAAATTCCGCACCGTCGGCAGCACGATCTCCGGTGCAAAGGGCAGCGACGCGACCACCGCCCATGGTGCGACCGTTCCGTCGTCAGGGCCGTAGGGCGCGCCTCGCGCGACATAGTCAAGGAAGACGCGATCAATGCCGTTGATCCGGCGCGCCGTCACGCCGGGACCATCGCTTGCCGTCAGCCCCCAGAACGAGCGACCGTATCCGTCAAAACCGAGTGGGTTGCGCACGGCGTACTCTTGCTGCACGTATGTCGCCCGACGGCTGTTCTCGCAGTAGTCGATGCCTTTCTCTCGCGCGAAGGCATCCTGAATCCCGCGAAAATCGATCCAGATGTGTGAGTATTGATGGATGAAGAGCGGCCCGCCATACACGAACTCGTAGCCGTAGATATTCGTCCATTTGTACGTCGAGGTCCACGCGATATAGCTCGCATCGGACAGCGGATTGGTCGGCGAACCCAAGCCGAGCACGTACAGCAGAACCGCTTCGTCATACCCTTGCCATCGGTATGGGAGAAAGCCGTTTTCAGGTCTCCACCCGTGCGTCAGCGTCGCCTCACCGTTGCACGCCCACGCCCATTCGACGCGACGGTAGAGCGCATCAGCCAGCGTCCGTATTTCCTGCTCGACCGCCGTGTCGTGCGTGAAGTACGCCGCCGCTGAGAGCATGCCAGCAATCAGAAAGCCGCTGTCGACCGTCGACACTTCGCAATCGCCAGCGCGGCGACCCGTGTGCATGTCGAGAAAGTGATAGTAAAAGCCTTGGTACCCGGTGGCGTCCGGTGCCATGCTTTGCGGGCTGGCCCAGAAGAAGCGAAGGCACGCCAACGTACGCTGAATCGCAACGGCCCGTGTCATCCAGCCCCGCTCGACACCGACCGGGTAGCACGCCAGCGCGAACCCCACTGCGGCGATGCTGGCGGCCGAGCCGGGCCGCGATGTGTCGGCGACCAGCCCGTTCGCGTCGTTGGTATGCTGCACGAAATATTCGAACGCGTGGTGTTGCATCGCGTCGAGCCTCGCCTCGCTGAACGCTGCATCAAAATGCGGCGGCGCGTGCATCAGATCACGACGTCCTGTGTCGCGTCGACGTGCCATCTGCACCCGAGCGCGATTGCCGGTGGCGACTTACACATTGCCGTAAAGCCGGTCGAAGTGGGTCCGCGCGTCGCCCGCCATGGTGTTCGTACACCACCGCGCATACTTGCCGCCGAAGAGGTGGCCAAGCAGACGTGACACGGCGCCGTCGGGCAGCGCGTAGTCGATGAAGACGGTCAGCTCCGATCCGTGTTGTAGTGGACGTATGGAAAAGCCCATTTCGTAGGCCCCCACCACGAGCAGATGCGGTACTCCGACGGTGTGCCACGCCTTGCTCACGGGCTCCGCATAGACCGTGACCGTTTCATCGACGTGGAGCGGAACTCCCAGAAAACGACCGTCGAGTGAAATTCGTGAGCCGATTGACCGACCGTTTTTCTCATCCAGGCTGACAGTCATGCGAGACCCTGCCATCGCCCACGAGCCCTCCATCATATGGGCAGCCATGCGGCGATGGTCGTCGAGATAGGCAAAGACCGCATCTGGCGCGGCGTGCATCTCGACGTGCGTCTCGAAATGCGCGCGTGCTGGCAGCGATGCACTCATGTCTGAACCCGGAAAAGGAGATGATCCAACACCGCAGCCAGACGAGGTACCGCCCGGCACCTCACCGATGGTCTCGGTCACGGTATGATCGGCGGCAGGGTCGCGGGCGTCGGTGCGATCGTTGAACCGGTCACCGAGGCCCGTGCCGCTTGAAACACGTGCATCCACTCCTGAAACCGACGTGCGATTTCAGCAGATGCCATCTCTCGCGTGATCTGTGCATCACGCCACGCGATCAATGCATCCCAGAAGGTGGTGCGTCCAACGGCGAAGCCGATGTAGCCGGGCACCGTCGCAGCCGTGGCGAGCCACGCGCGCACATGCGCCTCGCTTTCACCGCGGCCGAGCACGATGCAGCCAACGTGACCACGTCCATCGCGCTGTGCCGTCGCCACGATACGCTCGCAGTCCCGGCGACGATCAAGCCCCTCCACCTTCCAGACGTCCGGCTCGACGCCCGCGTCCTGCAATTCGCGCATGGCGCCAACCATCAGCGCTGGGCGCAGATCAGCGTCGTACGCAGCCGAGTCCGCGCGGACGTCCAGCAGTTGTGCCGGAGTGGCCGGGACCAGCAGTTCGAACATGTACTGCGACGGGCTCCTGGCCAGATACTCCGACAGCTGCCGCAATCGTGTTGCCTGCCGGCGATTCGACGCGGCATCACCGCCGGGGTTGTAGCGCACCAGGACTTTGCAGAACGACGGCGCGAACGCTTCGATATGGCGCGCGTAGTCCGTGCCGAACTCGAAGTCGAATTCGTCCTGCCCGCTCTTCTCTGCGGGCACGCAGGTGATCGAACCGCCGAGCGTTGCATCGCGCAAAATCTCGGCTCCAAATTCCTCGTCCACAAGAATTCCGGCGGCGTCGCGCGGAACGCCGCCGTCGACCGCGGCGACGAAACCGTCGTAGATGACGCGCTTGGCGGCGGCAACGCGCGCACGCTGCTCCGGATTCAGCACGCCCGTCCAGCCAAACATGCCGGTCCTGAACGACGCGCGGTGATCGAACGGAAGGATATAAAGCGGTGTGCTATACCCGTGAATCATGGTGTCACCTCCGTGTCAGTCCGATTGAGCACCAGCGCGAACACCCATGGCACGGCAAATGCCAACAGCAGCCACTTGAAGTCGGAGTCGATGACGACGTTCACCGCCGCCATCGCTCCGATGGACGTCAGCCCGCTGAGCGCCACGACACGCGCACTTCCGCGCGCCCGGGCGCGAAACGACGTGACGGCGACGTAGCACGTCAACACGCCGCTCGCAAACATGAATCCACCCAGCACCAGAAAGACGCGACGCGTCCAGATCAGAAGTCGTGGGACCTCTGACTGCAGCTGCGCTATCGACCGACCGATGAAACGCGCGTCTTCAGGGAGCAGTGCGGGGCGAAGGAAAACGAAATACAGCCCGAGTAACATCAGCAACGCTCCACCAAGAGCGAGCATGCCAGCCGCGTACGATCGTCGCGCAGCTGCGGAGAATGCAGGTGCAGTCAGGCGTACTTCGCGCACGGCGTGGTGCGTGGGAGCGCGGCGCGTCATGCGACGCGACCGCTCGCGAGCACGACTGGTGTTCCCGATGGAGACCGCCGGAAAAGCAGCAGTATCAGCGTTGCCACCAGCGGAAGTGCCAGCCATGCAAACCCCGTCTGCGCCAGCGAACCGAAGAGCCATCCCGCAAACGAGGCTCCGAGCGTCTGTCCCAGCCCCGCGGCAGCCGCCAAACTGCCCATTGCCGTTCCAAGCGACCGGCGGCCCAGTCCTGCCGCCAAAAACGAAATCACGGGGAGCACGAGGCCCGTGCCAGCGGACGTCAGACTGATGCCGACGATCATCCATGCACTTGATTCGTGCCACCCAAGCAGCGCCAGTCCGCCAGTACCGAGCAGTGACCCAACGCCGATGACCAGACGCGCCGGCGCCGTGTCGAGCAGATTCGTGAAGAACAGGATTGCGTTGACCAACAACATCACGCCGCTGCAGACGGCGAACATCAACGAGATGTCCTGCGTCGTCGATCCGAGATGCTGTCGACCCTGCAGCACGATGCCGAGTTCAAAACCCGACACGACGAAATTAACGATCAGACTCAGGAGCCAGAGCCGCATCAGGCCCGTGTGGTCGCCGAGAGGCGTCGCAACACCGGTGGCGGCGGGCTGCTCTGCCTCGCGAGGCAGCGTCAGCGCCAGACCGAGCATCATCGCTGCCCCGAGCATCGCAGCGAGTACCACGACCACCCGGGTCGCCACAACATCAATCACGGCGGTCTGCGAGAGCCCGGTCGCGATCGAGGTCGCCGCCGCGTTCAGCGCCGGACCGAACAGGAAGCCGAGCAGCGATGCGGCACCGAGCCACGCAAAGCGACGCGCCCGTCGATCGGCTGGCGTGTATGCCGCGACGAGAGCTGGCACGACGGGTACAACCGCTGCGACAAAAAATCCGGTCGATGCGCGCAAGCCGTACAACACCCACAAACCGCTCATCGATGTTGGCAGCAGCAGCAGCAGGCTGGTGACATAGCCGAGGAGCCCGACGACCAGAATGCGAGGTTGGCCGAGGCGGTCGGAGGTCACGCCCCAGATCGGTGCGCCCACGAGCACACCGGCGGTGTACGCCGCACTCAGAAAACCGACCTGCCGCGACAATTCGGCCGCTGTCGCTCCGGGCATGATTCGCGCGAGCCACGCTGGCAACAACGGCAGCAGCGAGCCATAGCCAGCCGCCACGACGAAGACGGCGGCGGCCAGAAAAAACAGCTGCAGCGGCCGAAGATCGCGTTGTGCAAGCGGCGGCCGTGTCACCGTGTGACTTCCGATGCCGGCATCGTCGCCGAGACTCGAGGCTTCCACGCAAAGTCACATTTCGCGGCGCCCGAGGCAATAGTACCAGTGCGTGACAAGTCGGCGCCCCACTTCTCTGCCAGTGGAAAATCAAGGCGACACCATGTGTCGACGCACAATTCTGATGCCGCGTGTCGTAGGAAAAAGTCGGCCACAGGGCATTTCGTGCAATCGAAGGCGACCGTCGTGCCATCGCCGGGCACATCGTGCCACTCGTAGGCTGGTGCGCCGAATGGCACAATGCGAAAAATATCGGTGGCCAGCTTCAGCCGTTTGTACGGATCGCGCGTGAATGCGCTTGCCAGCAGCAACGGCGGCTCACCCATCTCGACGTAAAGCCGCCAGCCGATATCGTAAATCAATCGGTGAGACTGCGCGGCGGACACTCCGTGTCGCCGCAACACTTGATGCATGGCGAGCGTTGCTGCCGCCAGATGGGTCGTGAACACGGCGCCGAGGTTGGGTTCTATTGGAACGGACGGTTCCAGTTCGTAATACCGATTCCAAACCTGCATCAGAAAGTCGGGCGTCGGCACGCCAAGTGCGGTGCTGCCGAGGACGACTGTGGCGTGGCGTTCGAGCAACGTCTGCCACAACGCACTGTGTTCAAGCGAGCGTTGCACGACCGCTCCGAACTGTTTCCGCAATTCGTCGAACAGCTCAACCGTTCCGTCCCAATCCCAGGCCTCGTCGACGGCGCTGGGAGGCAGAAACTCGCCGAGGAGTAGCAATTCTGGCGCGAGTTGCGATATGCGTCGCTTGACGAGGAGCAGCGACGATGTCCGAGAGGCGTATTCGCGGGCAATGAACGGCCGCGACAGCGACTCGAAACGCGCGTCGGGCGCGAGTTCAAAGATCAGTGACTCGGCCGTTGTCAGCGCCTTTGCGTGCAAGACGAGTTCACTTGGGAACACAAAGCCGTGCTCGTACCCCGCGCTCATCATCTCGAGGTACACCCGTGTGAAACTCATCTCGCGCAGCCGTGACTGATAAAACTTCTCCGCCAACAGTGCGAAACGGTCGTAGAACGCGTCTTCCCTGGCACCGGGTAGCTGCCGGGTCTGCGCTTTGAAGTGGTGAAAGGCTCGGCGGGTCTGACGCTGAACGACAGCGAACCAGTAGAGAACAAAATGGTCTCGTTGTTTCGCGGTGAGTTCGCCGTACATCCCGAAATCCAGCAAAGAGAATGTGCCGTCTGGATGAAACAATATGTTTCCCGGGTGCAGATCCGCGTGGAATAGCCCATCGGACACGAACATCTGAAGCAGCACGTCGACGAGCAGCGTGACCAGACGCTGCTTCTCTGGCGTCGCGAGGGTCGATTCGGCCTCGCTGAGTCGCATGCCGTCGATCCAATCCAAAGTCAGCAGTCGCGGACCGGTCAGATCCCGGTGCACCCGGGGGAACCTCACATCCGTGCGCCCGTCGAAATTGACGCGGAATCGCTCAATCACGTCGGCCTCGTGCGAAAAATCGAGTTCCTGCATGGTGTATCGCCTGAACTCGTTAAAGAAACTGAGCAGATTGGCGCGCGTTATCCGTGCGGGAAACAGGCGGGCCAGCCAATGCAGGCCGAATTGCATCGCGTCCAGATCGCGGTGAAGCAGGCGCTCCATCTCCGGCCGCTGCACCTTGACAGCGACGGCTGTACCATCGGGCAGCATCGCGCGATGCACCTGTGACAACGACGCAGAGGCGACCGGCGCGTCATCAAACGTGGCAAAACTGTCGTGGATCGGTTTACCGAGTTCGCGCTCGACAATCTCACGAACCTGCGCGATCGGTACCGAATGACCGTGCTCCTGAAGCGTCGCGAGTGCGCGCACGTATGCAGGCGGCAGCACGTCAGGGCGCGTGCTCATGATCTGACCGAGTTTGACGAAGACGGGGCCAAGCGCAGCCAACCGCGCTGCAAAGCGTCTGGGCGCGGACTCGTCAGTGGCCGCCCGGGAAAAGCGGCGCAGCGTGCGATACTCCTGTTGCATGACCCATCCGATTTTCACGAGACGCCGCAGATTCTGCCACGCGGAATTCGGTTGTGTCGCCACGGATCACGCCTGATTGGCGACCGGTGCCACGCCGCCGCGTTCCGATCGATCGCCATTCTTCGGCTTTGACGTCTGCGTCGCTGCCTTCGGTCGCTCGCGCGTGATGCCGGCAAGCTTCGTGCGCTTCAGCAGCAACGCATTGATCGCGACGACTGCCGAACTGCCGGACATGGAAATCGCTGCGATCTCCGGGCTCAGCACGAACGGGTACAACACCCCAGCCGCCAAGGGGAACGCGATCACGTTGTAGCCAACGGCCCACCAGAGATTCTGATGCATCTTGCGCAACGTCGCTCGCGACAGCTCGATTGCACCGACGACGTCGTACGGGTCGCTTTTCATCAGTACCACGTCGGCACTGTCCATGGCCACATCGGTGCCGGCACCGATTGCGAAGCCCACATCGGCCTGCGTGAGGGCAGGCGCGTCATTCACGCCATCGCCAACCATGCCGACTTTCTTCCCCGTGGCCTGCAGCTCCTTCACCTTGGCGGCCTTCTGGCCCGGCAACACGTCGGCCAGCACGGTGGTGATGCCAAGATCGGTCGCGATTCGCTTTGCCGTGCCAGCGTTGTCGCCGGTCAGCATGACGACCTCGATCCCGCGCTCGCGCAATTTCGCCACCGCTGCCTTGGCCGTCGGCCGTACCGCGTCCGCGATGGCAATCAGACCGAGCACCGTGCCATTCTGCGCCACATGCACGACAGTGCGGCCTTCGCCTTGCAACCGGGCTGCCGCTGCCTCGAGTGGCCCAAGCGCAAGTTTTTGCGCGTCCATCAATTTCCGATTGCCGAGAAACACCGTGCCGTCGGCGGTTTGCGCCTGTGCACCCATGCCGTCGATGTTCTTGAAACCCGTCGGTGCGACGACCTTCAGCTTTGAGGCTCGTCGCAGCACGGCCTGGGCGAGCGGATGGGCGGATCCCTGTTCGACGGCAGCGGCAGCGAGCAAGACTGCATCCTCTGTGACGCCGTCGGCCGTGACCATCTCAACCACTTCAGGCTTCCCGACAGTGAGCGTGCCAGTCTTGTCGAAGATGATGACATCGAGCTTGGTTGCGTCTTCGAGTGCGGCGGCGTTCTTGAAAAGAATGCCGTTCATCGCGCCCAGACTCGTTCCGACCATCACGGCCATCGGCGTCGCAAGGCCGAGGGCATCGGGACAGGCGATCACGAAGACGGTGATCATCAGTGTGACGGCAACCAGCAGGGGCTGACCGATCCACCAGAACCAGACGCCGAACGTGGTGAGCCCGACGCCAATGGCGGCCAGCACCAGCCACTGTGCCGCTTTGTCGGCAAGCAGTTGCGCCGGCGCCTTCGAATTCTGCGCTTCCTGCACCAGTTTCACGATCTGCGCCAGGGCCGTATCCGATCCAACCTTGGTGGCCTTGTAGCGGAAGCTGCCATTCGTGTTGATCGTGGCACCGGCGACCTTCGCACCGGGTCCCTTCTGAATCGGCATCGATTCGCCGGTGAGCATTGATTCGTCCACCAGCGAATCGCCACTTTCGATCGTGCCGTCCACGGGAATCTTGTTGCCCGGTCGGATCACGACAATATCTCCGACCACGACATCGGCGGTCGCGACCTCGACTTCGGTACCGCCGCGGAGGACTGATGCCTTCGCCGGCGTGAGATTCATCAAGGCCTTGATGGCGGACGACGCACCGGCGCGTGCGCGCATTTCGAGCCAGTGCCCCAGAAGGATGAACACCAGCAGAACGGACACCGCCTCGAAGAACTGCTTGCTCGTGAAGAGGAAGGTCGCGCCGACGCTGAAGAGATATCCCGTACCCACGCTCAGCACGATCAGCACGGCCATGTTGAGCTTGCGCGCCTGCAAGGCGCGAAAGGCCGCGATGAAGAATGGCCAGCTCGGATACAGGACGGCAGCGCTTGCGAGACCGAAGAGCCATTGGTTTAGCGGCAATCCGAAGGGCGGTGCGGGTGCTCTGAAAAGGTTCCCCATCGGTGAATAGATGAAGATGGGAATAGTGAAGATGAGGCAGACCCAGAAGCGATTGCGCATGTCACGGACCATCGCCGGCAGGTCCATATCGCCACCGTGCCCCATTTCCTTTGCCATGTCGGATGGCATGGGAGAGTCGTGCTTCCCGGGCGATGTGTGCCCCGCATGTTCATTGCCGGACTTCGCACCAGTGGATGCCGCAGGCGCCTGGTCAACCGCAGGTGGAGCTGTAGGTGGAGCCGCGGCCGCGTCGTGCGGTGACGCGGTGTTTGCTGCAGCGTCCGTCTTCGCGCCGGCTGGAGGCATTCCGGTAGGCATCGCGTCGGCAGCAGCGATTGGGGCTGACGGCGCTGACGCGGATGCTGATGTTGGGGCGGGTGCCGCGTGTTCAACCGCAGTTCCATCGCCGTGTGGCTCATCGGTGAGCGTGATGGTGTCCAACCCGCGCTGGTGCACCGCTGATTTGATATCCGCCACTTCGAGCCGGCTCTCGTCGTACCGCACCGTGACGTTGCCTGCAGCAAAGTTCACCGTCGCGCTGTACACACCGGGGACCGCCCGAAACCGATGTTCGATTTCCTCGACGCTCAGAACGGAGAGCGCGGCATGGACTTCTATGACACTCGTTTTCATCGTGTGCCCGCGCTCAGCGGCATGGTCGATTGGGGCGGTCGGACATGATCAGTTCATGCGCTGACCGCGTCGAGGGTATGAACATCGTTAAGCCTGCACGGTGCAGTGCGCCGCGTGCTGGCAGATGGAGGCATCGCGCTACCGCTGCATCATTTCGCTTCCGCCGTCGGCGCCGCGTCCTCCTGTGATGGCGCGGCGGACGTATCAGGCGTGGACGCTTGCGTGGACGCTTCAGACGACGCGTCGGTGGTTGCCGCCGCCGCTGCATTCACGCCGCCAGACGTAGCGCCGGGTGCGACTGATGCAGGCGCTGCAGGCGGGAGAGTCGGCGCTTGGGCAGCAGGCTTCGCCGAGTGCGCATGCATGTCGTCAGGAGTTGTTGCCGCCCCAGTTTCCGTTCTATCGAACGCGCGTTGACGGACGGCCGACTTGATGTCGGCGTTTGATAGCCGCGTTTCGTCATAGCGCACTGTCGCGCGACCGGCAGCAAAATCCACCGTCACGCTCTCAACGCCCGGTACGTCACCGATGCGCTTTTCGACGTCATCAACGCTCAATACCGATAGCATGTCGTGGACCTGCAGCGTACTGGTTTTCATGGAGAGTCTCGCGGTGCAGGAGTCAACGCGCCAATCGATGTGACGCGATGCAATCGGGTGTGAAGGTGAACGCGACGTCGGACTCGGGCTGCACGAGCTTGTGCTTCTTGCCCTTGTAATCGAGACGCGACAGGATGTCACGGATCAGGTTGAGCCGCGCTGCCCGCTTGTCGTTCGTCCGGACGATGTGCCATGGCGACAGCGCCGTGTGCGTTCGCAACAGCATTTCATCCCGCGCTGCCGAGTAGTCGTTCCAATGCTTGATCGCAACGGCATCAACCGAGCTGGATTTCCACTGCTTGAGAGGGTCGCGCGCGCGCGCGGCAAGACGATCACGCTGTTCGTCCTTGTCGATGTCGAGATAATACTTCAGGACGGTGATGCCTGAATTCACGAGCATCTCCTCGAACTTCGGTACCGACTGCATGAACTCTTCGTGCTCTTTCTTGGAGCAGAATCCCATGACACGCTCGACACCGGCTCGGTTGTACCAGCTGCGATTGAACAGCACGAACTCTTCGGCGACGGGCAGGTGCGACACGTAGCGCTGAAAGTACCAACCTTTCCGCTCCCGGTCGGACGGCTTGCCGAGCGCCACGACACGTGTCTCACGCGGGCTCAGGTGCTCCACGATGCGCTTGATGCTGCCGTCTTTACCGGCGGCATCTCGGCCTTCGAGCACAACCAGAATCTGGTCGCCGCAACCGATGAAGTGGCGTTGCAGTTTCACCAGTTCTATCTGTAGATGATGCAGCTGCGACGTGTACTCGTCCTTGGACGCCCCGGCCGACGGGTCGACCGGGGCAACGGATGACGCACCCTTCACCTTCCCGCGACGCTGAACGGCCGTGCCGCGCTTCGGTTCCGGCCGACGGAGTGCGCGTGCAATCACGCCGGCACGGCGACGTGCGCTGTGGCACGATAGCCCGCTCGGCCTATCACCGCCTCAATCTGCTCACGCGTCACTTTGGTGGTGTCGGCATCCATGGTCGCCGAGCCTGGATGCAGCGACACGTGCACATTCGAGATCCCATCGACCGTGCTCAATGCGCGCTGCACACCACTGGTGCAACCGCCGCACGTCATTCCGGCAACATCAAAGACAAGAGTCTGCATGTCACGATTCTCAGTAAGTAGGAAAGCATCACGTGCCGTCGGCACGCCGAACGCTGAAGAGAGGCGCGTAACACGCTTTTTGTCTGTGCGCTATCGCACTGAGCGCCGAGCCCGTGCGCAGACGCGTGGTACGGATCGATACCACCTGACCTCGCCGGATCGCGTGCATGCGTCGCGATACGGCCATCAAGTTGGCGACGACCGTTCCGATCAGGGCTGGAATATTGAGGCCCCACGTCGCGCAAGCATGCGTGCCGTGCACAGCCGGGAACTTTTGCCAGTCTTCGTTTCTATTACTCGGCGTAAAAGCGACCACCCTCGAGACGACCACTTCATGACTGTCCTTATCAAACGCGCGGCGCTGGGTATGCTCTGTATGTCACTCGGCGCACACGCGCTCACGGCCCAGACCGACTTCTACAATACCGATGCCGGACGCCCGATCCGGATCGAAGATGCGTACGCGATCGAGCGGCGCGGACTCGAGCTGCAGGCCACACCGCTGCGTCTCGAGCGTGGAAAACGGGGACAGTATCGGTGGGGCATCGAGCCGGCGGTCGAATATGGCGTGCTTCCGCGAACACAACTGGAAGTCGGCTTCCCGTTGGCGTGGCTCGACTATGGGCTCCCAGGTCGTCGCAGCGGACTGGCCGGCATCGATGTGTCCGTCCTGCACAACCTGAACGTCGAGACGCGATTGCCAGCGCTGGCGATTGTCGCCGATGTCCTGCTGCCCGTCGGCAATCTCGCATCGAAGACGACCTATCCGTCGGTGACCGGTATCGCCACGAAATCGCTCGGGTGGGGACGAATCCATGTCAACGGCCAGTACACGTTCGGTGCCGCGCCGACGGTCAGCGCAACGACCGTGAACACGAACACGGGCCTCGTCGGCGGACAGGTGCTCGAGATTTCACGATGGCTGGGCGGAGTGGCCGTTGATCACACCTTTCCGCTACGCTCGACGCTCATCACTGCCGAAGTGTACGCGCAGGGTGGGCTCGCAAATGCTGGCACCGTCACGTGGAATTCGACGGTTGGCACCCGATATCAGGTTTCGCCACGCTGGGCATTTGACGGCGGCATCGGGCGGCGCCTCACCGGGCCCGAACAAGCCTGGTCGATCACCGTCGGCGGTGCGTATGCACTGGGCCTGCCATGGAGGCGCTGAACATGCTCAACTCATCCGCAGTACGTCACGATGCTCGTCCGTCTGGCCGTCGCGCTCAGGCGTGCCGCACACGTGTTGTGATCGGCGCACTGATCGCAACGGCTTTCGCACCCCTGAGCGCGGGCGCGCAGTGGTCAACAGGCTACGAGACCTTCTATCTGCAGGCGCCGCACAACTGGGTCTTCCGCGATACGTACCAGGCAGCGGACCGCCTGTTCAATGCCTTTGACTACGGCCACGCGATTCTCTACGAGCGGCTCTGGACGCAACCTGGCGCACCGGTGTCAGGGCTCGAGGAGTCAGAGTACGACAAGTTGACGAAGCATATTCTCGTTCGCCCGCCGCGCGTTCCACTGGCCGAGGCGGCGATTGAAATTCAGTATGCGAAACTGGCGCCGGAAGCGAAGCTGATGTTCGACTGGGCGCATCTCCTGCATCGTCAGGTGTACGATGTCCTGAGCGATGAGCGTCTCGATCAGGGCGCAAAGGACCGCGAGGTGGCACGCTTGCTTGCGTATTATCGGACACGGCCCGATCTCGCGTACAGCGCGAAACCGAAGAGTATGAAACTCATGCAGGAGCAGCCGTACTCCCTCGCGTTCCGCAAGAACTATCCGAAGTTCAACGGGTTGATCTGGGGCTATCACTGGCTGCAGGTGGGTTTGTATGAGCCGCTGATCGTCGGGAAGACGTCGGAGCAGCGCCAGGCCGGCGTGCGCGCCACGGTCGCACGGTTCTGGCAGATGCTCGAGGATCCGCCGACGTCGCTACCGTATCAGATGCCGATGACGGCCGCCGTCGCGCCGAAGTTCTCGGAGCGGTACCCGGAAGCGGCGATCATTTTCGACAACCTGCACTCGATGCACGATGTCATCAGCGACATTCTTGCGAACCCCGCCGTGCCGCGCGACCGCAAGCGAGCCGAGATCCTGCTTGCGGCGCAGCGCTTTCGCGACGACACCTCGTACATCATGACGGTTCCTGCGTGGCGCAACATGGCGTTTCACATGGGGATCGAGAATATGGGTGGGCCGGCGCTCGTCACGCTCGGCGCGCGTCCTGTACCGAGTCTCACGCGCGGCGCCGTGATGCAGCACGATGATGCAACCGGCGCGATGACAGGCTTTGCCTACGGGTCGGGAACGGGTGCGCATGAAGCGATGGGCATGGGAGCGATGGCTGGCATGCCGGCGTCCGCCGACCACTCCGCCATGGGACATGCGGCACCACCCGCCACGGCAAGCATGTCCATGACGCCAATGAACGGCGCGATGGCAGGTATGAGCGGCATGTCCGGCATGCCTGGAATGACGTCCGCCGCGGACACGAGTGGCATGCTGGCATTGCACATGCACATGCTGCAGGACCCGATCATTCGGCGTCGGCTCATGCACGATCCGGTAATGCGGAACATGATGCTCGCCAGTCTGGCGACGGCACCCGAGCCGCAACGCGTCATGATACAGGGCATGCTTCGCGCCGACAGCGTGGCGGCGCTGCCTGCTCCGCGACGGCGTCGGGCGGGTCCGCGCACCGTGCCGCCAGTGAAGCACGCGCCGATGCACCGCATGGACCCCACCGCTGGGGCGATGAAGCCGATGCGCTCAATGCCGCCGCAGTGATCTGCGCTCTGCACAGGGCCACCTACGACTTGTGGGAGCGTCTGAGGTGATTTACTCTTCGTAAAATGGTATCACCTACTGTGCAATGTCACGTATCTCCTGCTCGGCCTGGTCGGATACCATCATCGCGCGACGCCGTTGACGGCGAGCGGCCGAGACGACTCTCCGCTGCTTGCGTGCGTCTGCTCGGTGCAGTGCTGCTGATCGCAGCGTGGCCGGTTCAGGCGCATGCCCACACGCGGCTGCTTCGATCGGCACCGTCGGCTGGTATGGTGTTGGATGTAGCGCCTCGCGAGATACGTCTCACGTTCAGCGAGGCGCCAGAGTTGGGCTTCACGTCCGTCATGCTGCGGGCGGCGGACGGTCGGTCTGTCATGCTGACCTCGCCGATGCTGGCAGCTGACGCGGCCTCGACTCTGGTGTGCGGCATTCGCGGGACGATGCAGGCTGGGCGGTATGTCGTCGAGTGGAAGGCAGGCGGGTCTGACGGACACCCTGTGAAAGGCACCATCGCCTTCTCGGTGAGCGCAGCGGCCGCAGTCCCGCTCGCGCCATCGGTCGGTACGCTGCCGACACGAGCCGACTCTTCGACTCAACAGATCGACTCCGTCGGTGCGCATCATGATCCTGCATTGATGCCCGAGTCAGCAGACGACGGCGCCTTTGGTTCGGAGTCTCCGCTGTATGCTGCGGTGCGGTGGCTGCAGTACGTGGGTTTGCTGATCGTGATCGGGTGCGCCGCATTCAGCACGTTGGTCGTCGGTTCCGTGATGCGGTTTCATCCATCCGATTCCGCGCTCGTGCGCGGTGCACGTTCGCGAGCCGCGCGACTCGGGTGTTGGGGCATTGTGGTGGTTGCGATATCCGCCGTCCTGCGGCTCTTCGCGCAGTTCTACGCGATGAACGGGATGGGCGCACACCTCAGCCGCACCGACGTCTGGAGCATGATGCGGGAGACATCATGGGGCACTGGCTGGATCGCGCAGATCATCGCAGTGATCGTGACCGGCGTCGGATTTCTGATGGCAACGCGACAATCACTCGTGATACCATCGAATTCGGATGCGACAGTGCGCCCGCTTGCGCCGTCGTGGGGCTGGACGATCGCAGCGCTGGGGGCGGTGGCGCTGGCGTTCACGCCTGGCCTCGCCAGTCACGCCGCGTCTGCGCCGCGATTCAGTGCGCTCGCGATGGTCGCCGACGGGCTGCATGTGCTGGGCGCGGGCGGGTGGTTGGGCAGCCTCTCGGTCGTGGTGCTGGCGGGTATTCCGGCGGCGTGGGCGTTGCCGGACAACGCGCGTGGAGCGGCCGTCGCGGATCTCATCAATGCGTTCTCGCCGACCGCACTGGTGTTCGCCGGCGTCGTAGCGACGACCGGCGTGTTCGCCGCGTGGTTGCACGTTGGATCGGTCGACGCGCTGTGGATGACGACCTATGGCCGCGTGTTGCTCGTGAAGCTCGGAGTCCTGTCGCTGGTGGCGGGGACTGGCGCGTACAACTGGCTGCGAGTCAAGCCACAACTCGGCTCCGACAGGGCGGCGCAGCGCATCCGTCGCGTCGCGGCGATGGAGGTTCTCATCGGCGTGATCGTGCTGATCATCACGGCGGTCCTCGTGGCGACGCCTGCCGGAGCGGACATGCAGATGTAGCAACCGCTCGAAATGTGTCACAGAAGCAGTGATGTGTTCATCAGGCGGCGTTCCGTCGTCCGCCCCGTTGTTGACGTTGTAGTCCATTTTCAACCGTACCCTTTTCGGGATCAGTCATGTCTTTCGCCTCACGAATCGTAGCGCGCACGATGTCCCCTCGCCGGTATGTCGGTCTGTTGCTGCTGGTCGCACTCGTCGCGACGCCGGCGCACGCGCTCTTCCACGCGATCCTGCGCTCATCCGCACCGTCCGCTGGCGCAACGATTGCCGAGTCGCCGCGCGAGCTGCGCCTGACGTTCAGCGAAGCCATCGAATTGCCCTTCACGCGCATCACCGTGCTCGCCGGCGGTCGTGACACGGTGGCGACCGGACGCGTCGTGCATGACTCCAGCGCGCAGGAGATCGTCGTGGTGCCCATCACGAGTGCCCTCAAGCCCGGTTCATACACCGTCAAGTATCGCGTCGCCGGGCATGACGGCCACCCGATGGGCGGATCGTACGTGTTCACTGTTAGTGGCGGGAAGTAAGCAGTGGCTGGTTCGCAGCGATCGATCCATGAGCCTCACGCTCCATCGTTGCTGCCTCATTCATACCGGAGAATTACCATGTGGACCAACCGTGCCTCGTCGGTCACTCGCGGCATCGCTGTTCGGGCGCTCACACAGCGTATCGCGGCTGCGTTGCTCATTGTCGCGCCGCTGACGCAAGCGAGTGCGCAAGGCATGATGCACACGATGCCGGGCGCGGCGTCACCCGCGTCGGCCCGCGCTGTCGAGGCCACCATTCGCGCCCTGTTTGCGGCGTCTGAGCGCAATGACCTCGCCGCAATGGATACGCTGTATGCCGGTGACAGTCTGACCATCATCGAGGGCGCCGGTATCAATCGCGGCTGGTCCGACTATCGCGATCACCATCTGGTGCCTGAGATGAAGGAGATGAAGAACTTCCGCTACCGTCCGAGCGATATCGCAGTGCACGTCTCCGGCGACATGGCCTGGGCGGAATTCCGGTATGCCCTGCAAGCCGACGTCAACGGACGTGCCGTCGATGTCGTCGGTCGCGGCACCGCGATTCTGATGCAGAAGATGCCGATGCGCGCTGGCGACACCGCGGGGCAGTGGGTGGTCCGTCATACGCAGACGAGTGCGCGTCCTCGCCGACCGGCTGATCCGGCCATGCCGTGAGTCGTTCGATCGCGTATGCAGCGCCGGTGCTCGTTTGTGTTCTGAGGAGCGCGGGTCGCGTTTCGAGGACACTTGTCACGACATCCATTCTCGCGGTCGTCGTTCTCAGCGGCTGTGCGCGCGCGCATCCGCGCGACGGCTTCAGTGATGTGGATCGATTGATCCGCGCCCGCACCGGTGCGGGCGTCTTTTGGAGTAGCGACTCCGCCGCAGATGTCGCTGCAGCAGACACCGTTCAGGCACTGCTCGCCACTGAGTTGGGCGCAGAACAGGCGGTGCGCGTGGGTCTGCTGGCCAGCCGCGACCTGCAGGCAACGTACGAAGAGCTTGGCATCGCACGGGCTGACGTGGTGCAGGCGGGGCTGATCCAGAATCCGATACTGTCGCTCTCGCGGATCACCAGCACTGGTCCCGGCGAATTCGGACTGGCGCAGACGTTCGTCGATCTCCTGCAGCGTCCCATGCGCAAACGTCTCGCCGGCGCCGCATTTGAGGTGGCAAAAGTGCGCGTGGCCGACGCGGTCTACCAGCGCACGACCGACGTGCGCGCATCTTTCTATACGCTCGTCGCGGCGGAACAGACTGCCGATCTGCGACGCACGATCGTACGATCCGTCGGCGCCTCCGCCAGCGCGGCGCTGGCAATCCGTGCTGCCGGAAACCTGCTCGACGTCGATCTGGCGACCGAGCTGGCGCTGGCTGAGCAGGCGCGCGCCGATGCCATCGCAGCAGACGCTGACGCGGTCGGCGCACGGGAGAGGCTGGTTCGGGAGATGGGAGTGACAGTCGCCGGGAACACGCTGCGGGTGTCCGCACGACTTCCGGCGTTACCGGGTGCCGAAATGCCGTCTGACTCGCTTGTCTCGCTCGCCGTTCTCAACCGCCTCGATCTGAGTGGCACGTTCGCTGCCATTGAGGTTGCGGGTCGTTCGCTCGGTCTGACGAATCGGTTTCGTTTGCTGATGGACGGGTCGGTCGGCTGGAACGGCACGACTGATTTCGGCAAGAATCTGCAGCAGGGACCGAGTGTGTCTCTACCAATTCCGCTCTTCGACCGAGGTCAGGCGACGTCGGCGGCTGGTCGCGCGCGCCTGCGCCAGGCGTACGCGCGCCACGCGGCACTCGCGAGCAGTATCCGTTCCGAGGTCCGCGGCGCCGCGGCGCGGACGGCTGCGATGCGTGCCCGCGCGGACCTGTATCGCACCCGCATCGTCCCATTGAGAAACCGCGCGTTGCAGGAGACGCTGTTGCAGAGCAACGCGATGGCGATCAGCGTCTTCACATTGCTGCTGGCGAAGCAAGCGCAGATTGACGCGGGCGTCGGGTACGTCTCGGCACTGAGAGATTACTGGATGGCGCGCGTGGAGCTCGAACGCGTCGTCGGTACCGTCTTGCCAACCGCGCCAGCCGTCGAGACACCGGTTGACCGCGATATCCTCGGCACAGACACGATGAGTGTCAACGGTACCCGCATGCCGCACGATTCGGCGAACGGCGGCGTGAAGGCAGACCACGACTCCACGACGCCCATGGAGCACGCGATGCCCATGAAGCACGCGATGCCGGCGAGCGGCATGTCCGACATGCCTGGCATGCGGCCAAAGCCCGGATCCGGCGCGTCGCCCTCTCGCCCAGCCTCTCCTCGGGCGCCTCTCGCAACGCCAAAGCCTGTAGCGCCCGCAACGCGGCCGCGCACACCGCCTGCCGGCGGGATGGCAGGGATGCCTGGTATGTCCGGGATGCCAATGCCAGCACCAGCAAAACCTCCGGCAGTCAGCGCTGGGGCTCGGTCCCCGAGCGCTGCACCACGTGCCGCGCCCGCTGCACCCGCCGGTAGCAAGACGCGCGGCCGGACTCCGGCCACCGATTCCGCATCAACCAGAGTACCACGCCCATGAGTACAGCGAAGCCAGATCCCCGCGCCGTGCACGTTGCGCCGGTGAACGAAGCGCCACAACAACCGACTGGATCCGACGCATTCAGCGATGCGCGGATGTCGCGACGTGAATTGGTCACGCAGAGCGCCGCCGTGGTCGGCGCCCTCGCATTGCTCGGTTCTCCCGCTGCCGCCGCGTCGCATGCTGCAAGCGCCGGCATCGGCACGGCGTCATCACCGCTACAGCTCTCGGCGACGACAGTGTCGGCCGAGGTGCTGAACGCCGGCACGCTGGCTCCAGGTGCGCCAGGCCGCGACTATCGCCCGGTCGTAGTGCCCAATGGTTCGACGTTGCCATTCCGCATCGTCGACGGTGTGAAAGTGTTTCACCTCATCGCCGAAGAATTCGAGCACGAGTTCGCGCCTGGTCTGAAGGTGCTCTGCTGGGGCTACAACGGGCGGACCCCGGGTCCAGTGATCGAGGCGCTCGAAGGCGACCGCGTGCGGATTTACGTCACCAACAAATTGCCGGAGGCCACCAGCGTGCACTGGCACGGCGTGATCGTGCCGTCCGGTATGGACGGTGTGGCAGGCCTCAGTCAGGCGCCGATCCCTGCGGGCGAGACGTTCAAATACGAGTACACACTACGCCAGCATGGTACGTACATGTATCACTCGCATCGTGATGAGATGGTGCAGATGTCGCTCGGCATGATGGGGATGTTCATTATTCATCCGCGCGCGCCGGAGCGCGCGGGCCTGCGACGTGCGGACCGCGATTTTGTGCTGATGAGCAGCGAATGGAAGGTGTTGCCTGGTGCACGTCGCCCGGATCCGGTCGAGATGCTCGAGTTCAATGTGTTTACGTGGAACGGAAAGTCGTTCCCTGCGACTGAACCGATGGTCGTCGAAAAGAACGACTACGTGCGCATCCGACTTGCTAATTTGAGCGCGATGAGTCATCACCCGATTCACATTCATGGCCATGCATGGCGACTCGTCGCGACCGACGGCGGCCCGATTCATCCGGCGGGGCAGTGGCCGGAAGTCTCGGTGCTTGTACCGACCGGTACCACGCGGACGATGGAGTTTGTCGCCGACAATCCTGGAGACTGGGCGATTCACTGTCACATGTCACATCACACGATGAATCAGATGGGGCACAATGGTGGCGTGAACATGATCGGCGTGAAGGCGGCGCCGCTCGACGCTGCCGTGCAGAGTGCGCTTCCCGACTACATGAGTATGGGCACCACCGGCATGGGAGACATGGGCGAGATGGGCATGGCGGTGCCGCGCAATTCCATTCCGATGCTCGGGACGGATGGGCAGCACGGCTACATCGACATGGGCGGCATTCTGACGGTACTGAAGGTGCGAGAGCACCTGACTGCGGAGTCGGCGGCGGGGTGGTACGAGAGTCCACCAGGCACGCTGGCAATAGCGGCCACGGCGGCTGAGTTGGCGCGCGATGGTGTCATCGTCGGCTGATGGCGCTGGCGCTCCGTTCGCTTGCGACGGAGCGAGATGACGGGCAACCTGCCACGATGCATCAACACGGTGCGTCAGCGCACACACGCCGCCAATTGCGCGATGTATCATGCGAGCATTCACGGTCCGCCGTCGCGTGGTAAGTGCTACGCCTCAAGAGGGCTGCACACTCTTCACTCGACGGCCAGTCTCGCTTACAGGAAGCATCCATGCAACGCATACTGGTCATTGACGAAGATGTCGCGCTGACAAATACGCTGCGGCGCGGTTTGACATACGAGGGATACACGGTGGATGCGGCCAACAGCAGCGCTGCCGGCCTCGCCATCGCGCTGGATCGCACGCCGGATCTCGTGATTCTTGATGTGATGCTTCCTGGCGCGGATGGCTTCAAGGTGCTGGAGCGTCTTCGTGGCGCCGACGCCGATTTGCCGTTGCTGATTCTCACTGCGCGCGATGAGCCGGAAACGCAGGTGCAGGCGTTGGAGTGCGGCGCGGATGACTACGTGACGAAACCATTCACATTCGCCGTGCTGGCCGCGCGTATAAAAGCACTCTTGAGACGTCGGACTGCAGACCGTCCCGAGTCGTTTCATTTCGCGGACCTCGTGCTGGATACTGGCGAACGAACGGCACGCCGGTCGAGCCGTGAGATCGCACTCACGACGACTGAGTTCGATTTGCTCCGTCAATTCATGTTGCATCCGCGCCGCGTGCTGAGTAAGTCGATGCTCATGGACCGCGTCTGGGGCCATGACATGGAAGGGGAGTCCAATGTGCTCGAAGTGTACGTGAAGCAACTGCGTCAGAAGCTCGAGGCGATGAGCGAATCCCGACTCATCCACACGCTGCGTGGTGCCGGCTATGCGCTTCGGGAGCAGGCATCGACGACAGCGTGATCGGCGCTCTGCCTGACACTGTCATGTCGAGTGCAGGACGGCGTGGTCCTCCGTCTGCGCCGATCACCAGCGGCTCCACCGCTGCGGCACTGTGTCCTGCGCGCTGTCACCACCACTGAGCTGAACACATGTGCTTCTCCGCCACTGCCAGCTTCACCGCAGGGTCTGTCCTCACTGCCATCGGCGTCGTCACGCTGACGAAAACGGAGCGACCATCCGAGGTGCCGTTCGCGATGATCCCGCTTCTCTTTGGTGTGCAGCAACTCATCGAAGGTATAGTCTGGCTGACATTCTCAGCCGACGCGCCGCAACTCAGGCAGGTGACAACATATGCATATTCCGTGTTTTCACACGTGCTTTGGCCGATCTACATTCCGTTTGCCTTTCGGGTACTCGAAACGGCGCCGTGGCGGCGTAGCGCGATGCTATGGTTTCAGGCGGCTGGTATCGCCGTGGGTCTGTATCTGCTGTACATGATCATCACGCGTACCGTCGTGGCCGAAATCGTAGGCCAGCACATCGCCTACCAGTCACCGCATTTCTACGTCAAGCCAGTGATCGCACTCTATGTCGCGGCAACGTGTTTTACCGGATTCTTCTCCAGTCACAGCTTCGTCAAGCTGTTTGGCGTGCTGACGGTGCTGTCGTTCATTGCAACATATGTCTTCTATGCTCACGCATTAATATCAGTGTGGTGCTTTTTTGCCGCAATCCTGAGTGTGCTGATCAATTTGCATCTGCGCTTTCGCCATCTGGGCGGATTTCCGCCAGTCGAGCGAATCGCAGACAGGCCAGTGGCTGGCTGAGAAATGCGGGCTCGCACCCGTGACCCAAGCCTTCCGCCAGAGACGGGCTGCCCCGTACCGGCGGCATGAACGTGCGACTATAGCCTTGACGCATCGGTCGTCGCGAGAAAGGCGCTCACTTCCCGCAGTGTCCACTCAGGATCACGGAGAAGTGGATGATGGTCGCCGCCTGGCAGCACGCGCAGTGACCAGTCGGGATGGGCCGTCCTGAGGCCTTCAACGCCCTCCAGCGGCGCCGTTGCGTCATGTTCGCCGTGCAGCAGCAGCACGGGCAACCCCGGCGCGAGGGCAGCGGCATCGTCAGCGAGGTCGTATCGGTAGACACACTCCCACATCGTTGACGTTCGATCTCCACGTGTGCAGCACGTAGTCATCCAGCACCTCGCGCGGCATACCGGGAGCGAGGCGCGGGAGCAGTCGGCGCATGAGCCGCCGCGTCACGATGCACGCCAGCGAGGCGAGCACGATGTTGGTCAGCACCCAGCGATCGGCCGTGGCACGATTGCGATAGTACGTGATTGCCTGTGCCTCGCCGCCGAAGTTCGGCAGGCTCACAAGCACGAGGGCGTGTACGTGCGATGGATGGCGCGCGGCATATGCCACCGCGGCGATAGCACCGAACGAATGACCAACGATCGTCACCGGCCCGATGTGCGCCAGCACGTGGTGCAATTCTGTGACGTGCCGCTCGATGCTGTATGTCGTCCACGGCTTATGCGACCGCCCAAATCCGAGCATGTCGATGAGGAGCAGCCGATGGTCGTTGGCCAGCGTCGCGACGCGCGACGCCCAATAGCGCGTCGTGCCGCCGACTCCGGGCAGAAAGACCACCGTCGGACCGCCTTGGCCGAGCACCTCAGTGTGTAGCATCTCATTGCGTGACGGATGCATCGACATCATTCAGGACATCTGGAATCGTGAACACAAACATGACCGTTGCCCGCCGTGCTGCCCAATGCGGTGTTCGCCGATACGCGGGCTCGTGGCGACATCCTCGCACAAATTCGGCGCCTCATCACGCAGGGGACGACTTCAGGTCCGACGCATCGTATTCTCGTGGGTGATGGGCTTGCGGGCCGACCACCCCTCCGCTGACGCCATTCATCCTTTTACCATGCCGCGAGCACCGCAACTGCGGCAGCGCTCATGACGATCGCCGTCACGAACCCCAGCCCGTTGAGCCAGCGCCCATTCACGTGTTCGCCCATCACGCTGCGGTTGTTGCACACGAGAAGAATCAGCACGATGAGCGGCGGCGCGAGCATGCCGTTGACCACAGCCGCCCAGAAGAGCAGCCGGAATCCGCCCACTCCGACGTGCTGGAGCGCCATGCCAAGCAGCATCCCCGCGGCGATGATGCCGTAGAACTTCGTGGCTTGGCGCGGGCGCTCATCCATTCCGCCGACCCAGCCACCAGCCTCGGCGATTGCGTACGCGGTGGAGCCAGCGAGCACCGGTACGCCGAGCATGCCCGTGCCCACGAGGCCGAGGGTAAAGAGAAGCGCGGCTCCCCGTCCCGCGAGCGGGCGCAACGCCGCTGCGGCATCCTGCGCCGACAGAATGTCTCGACCGCCAGCCGCGAAAAGCGTGGCGCCAGTGGTGAGCATGATGAAGAACGCGATCGCGTTCGAGAAGAACATGCCCAGAATGGTGTCACGCCGCGCTACCGCCAATGCGGACGGCAGCGCTGTCGGTCGCGATGGAACCCGCGTCGCGCTCGGCTTCCGGTCTTCGACTTCCTGCGCCGCCTGCCAGAAAAAGAGGTAAGGCGAGATCGTCGTGCCGAGAATGGCGACGACGATCATGAGGTGCGCACGATCAAACGTGATGGATGGAACGACGGTCGCGCGCAACACGTCGTACCAGCGAGGGTGCGCAAGTACCGCCGCGCCGACGTACGCCAACAGTACGAGCGTGAGCCACTTGAACGCGCGCGCCATCGCGCGGTACGACGAGAACACGAGCAGCACGATGATCGCGACAGCGAAGAAACAGTGGAACCAGATCGAACGCACACCGGTCAGGAGCATGAGTGCGTCGGCCATGCCACCCAGGTCGGCGGCGATGTTGACCGTATTCGCTACGAGCAGCAGGAGGCAGGCGCTCCAGACGACCCAGATCGGGTAGTGGCGTCGCAGCACGCTGGCGAGCCCGCGGCCAGACACCAAACCGATGCGCGCGCACATGATCTGCACCGAGGCCATGAGCGGGACACTGAACAACGTCGTCCACAGCATGCTGTAGCCGAACTGCGCGCCCGCCGTTGAGTACGTCGAAATGCCAGACGGATCGTCGTCAGCTGCGCCGGTGATGAGTCCAGGCCCGATCTCCGCAACCCCGCGCACCATGCGCTCGCGTGTGGAGTGCGCCTGACGGCGCCACCACGGGCGAATATTTCCTTCCGCAGGTGTCCGTCGAGAATTGCTCACCGCATCGTTGGTCAGGAGTTCACGCTGATAACTCAAACCATCCGGTGCGCGATGCGACGGCAGCTTTCAGGGGGCGCTTGTCCAAAGCCAACCAGTGTCGGATAACACCCTGTGCTCGGATGCCCCATGCGTCAGTCGTTCGCAGCATTCACTTCCTCTGCCGAAGTTGCGAGACGAGGCGCAGTATCTCGAGATACAGCCACACGAGAGTCACCAAGAGCGCAAACCCACCATACCACTCCATATACTTGGGCGCGCCGTCGCGAGCGCTCTGCTCGATCACATCAAAGTCGAGAATCAGGTTGAGTGCAGCGACTGCAGTGATCGCAAGACTCAGCCCGATACCAAGTGGAGTCGCGTCTCCCAGCAAGGGTACCCTGACACCGAAGAATCCAAGCGCCAGTGTCAGGAAATAGAAGACTGCGATGCCCATCGTCGCGGAAATGACGACGCGTCGGAAGGTCGGCGTCGCGCGAATGATCCCCAGCTGGTACGCCAGCAGCATGCCGAGCGCGACCGCGAAAGTGAGCCCGACCGCCTCGACCGGCAAACCACGCATCGCCGGCACCGACTGGAGCGACGCGGAGATCGCCCCGAGAGCGATTCCTTCAAGCACGGCGTACAGTGGCGCGGTGAACGGCGCGCTTGGCGGACGAAACACTGTGACCATGGCGACGACGAATCCGCCGAGCGACCCGACGAGCATGGCGGGTGAACTCATCGCAGGTCGAGACGGCAGTGCCGACCACACCCACGTCGCCGAGAGCATGGTCAGCAAGAGCAGCACGAACGATTTCGCGACGGTTCCCTGGATAGACATGCGATCGGACAGACTCGTCTGATTCACGGCGTTTGGTGAGCGGAACGCCGTTGCACGGAACGCGGGATTGGAGCGGATCATCTGTCCTCACGTGCCAGAGTGAAACGGATATCTGCGATCCACAGACACCACGAAACGAAGGCTGCGTCGGCGGGCTGAGGATGGACTGAGGGCTGCGTGAAGGAGTCTCACGGAGTGAATTCTTCGAAGAGGCAAACGCTTCAGCCGGAACTCAGGCACAACTCAGTTTGACCGACTACCCTGCGCTCGCGGCATTGTGTTGGACTCGACCCAAAAGGCTGTCACACCGTCATCAGTATCTCCCCCCGAGCGTCCAGAGGGCACGTGCAACAGACAACGCATCGTATTTCGAGTGAAAACCGTTTCGTTTTCGATTGGCGCGCCCTCGAGCCGACGAACCACCTGCTCGACGCACCGCTTCAGCCGGATGTGACGCAGGCGCAGCATGGGTGGCGTCGTCGGGTCGAGGTGCCGTTGCGTCATGAAGTGCCCATTCCCGCAATGCCTGCATCACTTTCGTCTGACGATTGTAGTCGCGCTACGGTGCTCCTCCAGAATCTCACGGAGGCTCGGCGTGGCTCTCTCGTGGTACACCCGTACCAGCGCATCGATGGGCTGGGCGTTGGCCTTGTTGACTCCTACCGGCCGACGCTCATCTCTATCGCAGCGATGGCCTGCACGCAGTGACCGCCATCGTTCACGCGTCGCCATCGGAGAACCTGGTCCGACCGACGATGCGCGAGGCCGATCCGTGCACCATCATCATCTTCGGTGCAACCGGCGATCTCACACGCCGCAAGCTGCTGCCGGCACTGTACGAGCTTCACGGCGCTGGCGGCATGAACAGATCTTGCGACATCATCGGCACCGGGCGGACGCCGCTGACCGACGAACGGTTCCGTGAGCGGGTGCGTGCGGCCTTCGCCGACGCGAAGGCGCCGGTTGACATGAACGACCCACAGTGGCGCACGTTCGAGCAGCGACTGTCATACATCCCCGGCGACCCCAGCGAGGCCGGGCTCTATTCGCGCCTCGTCGCCGAGCTCCAGTCACGGCGGAACGAGGTCGGCAATTCGAACTGCTTGTTCTATGTCGCGACACCGTCGTCACTCGCGCGGTCGATCATCGAGTGGCTTGGCGCGGCGAATCTGTCAAAGAATGATCGGGGCTGGACGCGCATCGTGATCGAGAAGCCGTTTGGGCACGACCTCCAATCGGGAAGGGAGCTCAATCGCGTAGTGAACGACGTATTCGCCGAGGACGCGATCTTCCGCATCGACCACTATCTGGGGAAGGAGACTGTTCAGAATATTCTGGTCTTTCGTTTCGGCAACACGATGCTCGAGCCAGTCTGGAACAGGAACTACATCGACTACGTGGAGATCACGGCCGCCGAGACGCTTGGTGTCGGGTCACGCGCGGCGTTCTACGAGGAGACGGGCGCACTGCGCGATATGGTGACGAATCACCTGTTGCAGCTCCTGACCCTGACGGCCATGGAGCCACCGGTGGGACTCGATGCGGATGCCCTGCGCGATCAGAAGGTGCAACTGTTGCGCGCGATGCGTCCCATGACTGCCTACGAAGTGACGCAGCGGACAGTGAGAGGACAGTACGGTGCAGGAACGGTTGGCGGACAGCCGGTCGTCCCGTATCGCGCGGAACCTGGTGTGCAGCCAAACTCCGACACGGAGACGTATGTCGCCATCGACTTCCGCATCGACAACTGGCGATGGGAGGGCGTACCGTTCTACGTGCGCACGGGCAAATGTCTGGCGAGTCAGCAGACCGAGGTGGTGGTGCATTTCAAGCGCACACCGCAGGCGCTTTTTGCGCGCGCACCTGAGAAGGATCTCGAGCCCAATCAGATTGCGCTGCGCATACAGCCGGATGAGGGGATCAGTATCGGGTTTGCAGCGAAACGGCCTGGCGACGCGTTGCGGGCGATTGCCGTCGAGGCGGAGTTTTCCTATGCGGAGAGTTTCGAAGGGAGAGTGCCGAGTGCGTACGCGACGCTGCTGTTGGATGTGATGCACGGTGACCCAACGCGGTTCACGCGACGCGACGAGGTGGATGCCGAATGGCGGATCATTACGCCGATCAAGGAAGCGTGGGCGTCGCAACCGGCACGGCGCTTTCCGAATTACGCGGCTGGGAGCGATGGACCCGACAGTGCGAACGCGCTCGTCGAGCGCGGCGGGCATTCATGGTCCCCAATTGCCCGCCAACGTTCCGCGCTTCCTGATGACGAATGACGCGAAGCGCGGCGCCGCGCAAGCATCCGCGTTCTTCGGGCCGCGATTCGGTCGTGATCACCGACGGCGGCTCGGGCTGCGGTCCTGCTCGCGCGTCGCCGGAACACGAGGCGTCTGCCACGATACATGGCCTGCAATCGCCGGCGCTCGTGAATGCTGCCGAGTGATGTACCGGGAATGATCGGAAGCGCTTGCACCAACCTTCTACGCCGGAAACGATATGAAAGTGCTTGTCGCAATCGATGGTCCCGATCAGTTCCACCCGGCGGTTCAGGCAGTGGCGAGCCAGCAATTGCCGGCGGGGAGTGAAGTGCGAGTCGTTTCAGTGGTCCATTCCGGCGTGACGTACACGTGGGAAACGATCGACTTGGGCGTGTACGACGTGATGGAGAGACGACTGCGCGCAATCGCGCGCGTGGCGGTCGACAAGGCTGCCGAGACACTGCGTGACGACATACATGCTCCGTCGCGCACCGTTACGGCGGCCGTACTCTCCGGCTCGCCACCGGACTCTATCCTCGAGGAGGCCGACACGTTCGGCGCGGATTGGATCTTCGTCGGCTCACACGGCCACGGACGGCTCGAACGGTTCATGCTCGGCTCAGTCTCACAGGCAGTGGCGGGACGCGCGAAGTGTTCAGTCGCAATCATCCGAAGCCGGCAGGCGCCGACGAACGACGGGCAGCGTACGAGTGACTCCGCCTCGCAGGACGTTGCGCGATCGCCTTGACCACACGTTGTTCATCGCAGAGCGCTACAAACATTGCCCGGACGCAATGTTGTGGTGTGCGCCTCCAGCGCGCGTCCGCACCCGAGCGTGCGGTGGTGCTCTGCATCCGAAATATCTGGCGCAACGGCACACGCAATTAACGCGGGTCTCACATCGCACTGCCGGTTTGAGAATGGAGCACGCCGCCACTGATTGACTGCGGCGCCTCGAGCAAGCGCGGCCGTGTGTCTTGCCGCCGCTGTGTGAATGCCCGTGAATCTCCTGGCAGCACGTGCTGCGCCATGCACCGAGCCACGCAATGACTCAGTCCTTGTTCATGTCACGCTCAGTGTGTCCGTTTTTACTTCACGTAAATCCAATGATTCCGCTCGCCGCGGTGGCGTTGAAGTCGCTGTCTGGTGGCGAGCCTCATGGTAGTGGCGACACTCAACTGCGCGCGACGCGCGAACCGGTAACATGATGACTGACCAAGCGCTCAACACGGCGTCGATCTGTTCGGATGAAGCGATATGCTTCGATCACATCGGCGGAGGCGACCTTGATGCTTTCGGGAGTCTGCCGAGCGTCACAGCGGCGCCGTTGATCACCATCGCACGACGCATTGTCGCTGAACTCTTCGGCCCGCTGGAGACGCGGACGTTCGCGCTGCGTTATTGGGACATTGCGAGCGATCCTGCCGTGGAGGGATGCGCCGCACGATTCACCGTGGTGCTCGCAGGTCCGGCAGCGCTGCGGCGCATGTTCCTGCCGCCAACCGAGCGGGCCCTCACCAACGCCTACGTGCGTGGTGACTTTGACGTCGAAGGCAGTCTCGAGGCGGCGTCGGGACTTGCGGTTCTACTGTCGGAACGGCTCCGCGATCCGGGCCGGCTCTGTCGATTGGCGGTTTTGTTGCTGCGACTGCCGCGAGGCGACGTGCGTTCATCAGACGCGTTGACGACAGACGTCTCAACCACGCGCCGACGTGTCACTGCGTTCGGAGACTGCCACACGCGAGCGCGTGACGCCGCCGCGATTCGCCAGCACTATGACGTCGGCAACGACTTTTACGCACTCTGGCTCGATACGGAGTTTCTGGTATACTCATGCGCGTATTTCCGTATCGGTGACGAGAGCCTCGAAGCGGCGCAATCCGCCAAGCTTGAACACATCTGCCGCAAGCTCCGCCTGCAGCCAGGCGAGCGATTGCTCGACATCGGCTGTGGATCGGGTGGCCTGATCCGCTATGCCGCAGCCCACTTCGGTGTTGATGCCATTGGGATCACGCTCAGCGAGGCGCAGGCCGCTGCGGCACGCGTGCGGATCGCGCACGATGGTCTCAGCGACCGGTGTCGTGTGGAGGTGATGGATTATCGGGACCTGTCCGCCGGTTTCGTCTTCGACAAGGTTGCCAGTGTCGGCATGTTCGAGCACGTGGGTCGCGCACAGTTGGCAGAATATTTTGCTGCCGCTCTGCGCCTGACGCGCCCGGGTGGACTGTTTCTCAATCATGGTATCGTCAGCCTCGATGACGCGCGAGGCCCGACGCGTCGTGGGGCGGCCTCCCGACGGCTCTGGGGCAGTGGCTACTTCATGGAGCACTCTGTCTTTCCAGACGGCGAGCTGGTGCCCCTCGCGGTCGCCTTGGGCGAAGCCGAGGGCGCTGGATTCGAGACCCGTGATGTGGAGAGCCTGCGTGAGCACTACGCCACCACGCTCCGGCACTGGGTGTCGCGGCTTGAGCTCCACGAGCGCGCGGCGCGCGCTGCCGTCGGTGATGCGTCGTTCCGCGTCTGGCGGCTGTACATGGCGGCGTGCGCACATGCCTTCGCGACAGCGCAGATCGGCCTCGCCCAGGTGCTGCTCGCACGTCCTGACGAGTCGGGTGGCTGCACGCTGCCGGCAACGCGCGCGGACATTTACGCACCCATGACGGAGTGTGCATGACGCCGCGAAAGCCCGCTGCTCAGTCTGCACTGAGCGGCGGGCGAGGTGTGACGGTGCCGCGGGCCATCACGGTGGCACGTTCGGCGCGTAGGATCCGGATCCCGGTGTTCCGCCGACCCACGGTCGGGGTCCGCGTCGCAGTGGTGGCGCTCACGGTGCTCGTTGCACTGCATTGTGGCGTGACAGTTGCGCTGCTTTACCGCACCGGCGCCTATGTGTGGGTGTCTGCGCTGCCTGTGCACGCCAACGATCGTCAGGCTGCCACCGCAGCACTCGCGCACACGGCGCTGATCTGGGGTGGGCTCACCTTGCTGGTGTGTGTCGGTGTTGCGCTGGCGCTGCGCATGAGCCGTCTGGTGCAGCGCTTTCCCTTCGATCACACCGTCGACCGGACAGGCGTCCGGGCGAGTTCGTTCGTCGAGTAATCCAACCCATTCTTCGAGGCGCACCATGGACCATTCCGAGACGCACACAATGCCAACGAACGCCGCCGCCGCCGCCCATCATCATACCATGACGGATGACGAGATGCAGGAATGCATTACCGGCTGTCTTGCATGTCATGCGACCTGTTTGCAAACGGTCGCTCACTGCCTGGACGTGGGTGGCGCTCACGTCACGCAACAACACGTCCGGCTCCTGCTCGACTGCGCTGAGCTGTGCCTGTCGAGCGCCCATCTCATGATCACGCGCTCCCCGTACGCCGGGCGCAGTTGCGCCCTCTGCGCGGAAGCGTGTCGCGCGTGCGAAGCGGCCTGCCTTGAGATGAAGGACGCGGCGGATCTGCGCTGTGCAGCGGCGTGTCGCCGATGCGCCGAGATGCTGCCGCATGCGGCGTGAGGGGAATGCCTGAGCCTAACGTGATGAATGGTGGCGGAACACGTGATCGTGGTGATGGCGGATCAAGCGGCGTGAGGCGTGCCGTGGCTCGCGCAGTCGTGCGACGGCGCGAGCGGGCTCCGTTCTAATCGCGAAGCGCGGTCGTAGTCAGCGGTCCGCCCGCCGAGCCCGCAATGCCGGCGCGCGACAATCAGAGCAGGATCAGCATCCAATGGTCCGTGGGCGTGTCGGTGCTCGTGTGCAGGGCGATCACGACCTCGTTCGCCGAACTCTGGGTGAAACCGAGCATCCGGTGTCCGACCGCACGCGACGGTTATCGCGCGATACCCACAGGCTCGCGCCCAGAATATACATGGTAACGTGCTGCCTTGAACGCACGCTGACCACGATCCGATGCCGGGGTCAAGGAAGGCCAACGTCGCTGTGCTCTCGTGCGCGGGCGAGCTGTTGTCGAGACGATTCGCTGGCATGTGCAGCTGACGTCATCTCACCGAGTATGACGCCTTACTGCGCCGCGACTAAATCCCAGCGACATAATTGTGGATCGGCCACCGAGACGAAACCGCGCGGCTCATGCAGATACGTCGTCTACTCAGCAAACGTTCAGCGCAGCTTCGCGGTGTTGCGCGTGCATTACGTGTTCGACACGCAGCCGAGCGAGAGTACCGTGTGTTCGCCCGCGTCCAGAAAGTTCAAAGTCCGGCCAACACGAGGAACAGTCTGATCGCGACGCCGTCTGCCGACGACATGCGCACCACGCTCCTCGAGGACGCGCGGTGAAAACGCCTGAGTTTGGCGAAGGCAGCCCAGACGATCCCGGCGTCCGTGCAGCTGCTTTGGCCGCGCTCGATCTCGTGGAAAACGGGGCGTGTGTTGGGCTCGGATCGGGCCGTGCTGCTTCGGCCTTCATTGCGTTACTTGGTACGCGCGTTCAGCATGGTTTGGTCGTCACCGCCGTTGCGACGTCGCGAGCATCGTCAATGCTCGCCCGCGCCGTTGGCATTTCACTCATCGATCTCGGCAACGTCGTGGAGCTTGACCTGATCGTCGACGGCGCCGACGAAGTCTCTCCCAACCTCGATCTCGTGAAGGGATGGGGTGGCGCGCTGGTGCAGGAGCGCATTGTCGCGTCAGTCGCCAGGCGACAGATCATCGTCGTAGGCCCGGAGAAGCTGGTCGGGGTGCTCGGCGCACGCGGACGCATTCCGGTTGAAGTGATTCCGCTGGCCAGCGGCGCGGTTACGCGCAAGCTGAGAGCACTCGGTCTGGTTGCCACAGTGCGGAGTATGAACGGCGGCGCGCGCGCGCTGCTGACGGAGAACGGCAACGAGACGCTCGACTGTGCACTTGCAGAGCCGCTCGGTGATCCGCGTTCCGCGCGTGCGCTCGAGGCAGCGGTGCTCGAGATCGCTGGTGTCGTCGATACGGGCCTGTTTTTGGGAACGGCCGAGCGGGTGCTGGTTGGCTATCCAGACGGTCGGGTGGAAACGCGCGTCCGGATTGCGCCCTGAGATGCACCTGAACACACGAGCCTGTATCGTGGTCTTTGCGTACACCCTCTCTCTCCGGCAGGCGGCGACGAGCTGGTTCGTCGCTGTCTCGGACGTCGCCATCCGAGCGTCGGGAACATGAGCCGTGGAGCTGTCGAGGTGGGGCAACTCCAAAGCGGATCGACGCCGGTCTCGGGACAGAACCCTACGCGCGCGCGTGGAATGATCGCGGCTCGACTTGGTTCCAGGGCGACGCGCGATGCGGCCCGCGCGGCGATACAACGAGTAGCAGCAAACTCGCCCGTGAAACACTGCGTGATCTGGTGCCCGTCGGGAGGACACGTGCGTTCCGGCTATCGACGGCGTGAGCCATCTGGACCACGCCGTGCTCGATCAGTTGGTGCTCGTCGCGGTGGACTATGCACGCCCGCCTGATACGGTGGGGCGAGTCGAGTTGGATCGGGAGGCGCGCGAGCCACTCCGGCCGCCAACGCGCGGGAGTCTCTTATGCCGAGGATGTGGATGGCGCAGTCGATGATGGGGCATGATACGGTACCCACGTTCAGCTTGGTCGCGCTGTTCGTCCTCGCGATCCCGGTGGCGTCAATCGCGTGGACTGTCACACACGAGGAGATCTTCCGTGAGCCGCGCGAATGGTGTGCAGCGAGGCGCACGTCAGCACAGAGCATGCTGAAGCAGAAGTTCTTTTACGTGTTCACGTGCGAATACTGCTTCAGCCACTACGTGACCGTGGCCGTGCTGGTCGTCACGCGCTACCGACTCTTCTTCGACGACTGGCGCGGCTATGCAATCGCCGGGTTTTCGCTCGTTTGGATCGCGAACGTGTACATGAGCCTCTTCGGCCGTCTGCGGCTCGAGATCAAACACGACGGAGTCGAGATCGCCGCAGAGCAGGAGACTCTGGCGTCGCGAAAAGCCACAGGGATGGCCAGTGAGGTGTGCGATTCGGATGTCAGTGCGAGGCCCAGTCCCCCGAAAGGGCTGAGTTGAGCCAGGGACCCGCGACGATGATGCACTGAGGGAGGACCTCGGATATATGACGCCTCCGCTGGTGCAGATCTTTCACAAATTGAACGCGTATGAACGACGACCCTCCGCGTTCTCCTCGCGAATGATCTGCAGCGTCTGTCACTGCGGATCGGTGTGGACCGGCTGCTTATTGCATGCGCTGAACGAGACCTCTCGAGAACGCATCTTGTGATCACGCGGTCCCCGCACGCTGGCGCAGTTGCGCCGTCTGCGCCGAATCGTGCCGTGTTCGCGCCGCAGCGCGCCGCCGGTGCTCTGAGTTACCGCCTTGCGTACCCGCGATGGTTGCATGCAGCCCTCACGGTCGTCACTCCATCATGACGCGCTGAAAGGTCAGCACCGGTACGTTGGAGCCACGAAGCACCTTGTCCGCCACGCTGCCAACTGCAGCACGCGACATCATGGTGCGTATGCGCGTCGGCAACACGATCAAATCAGCCTGTGACTCCATCTCGGCCAGAATCGCGGGCGCGATCTGATCGGCGGTCACCACACGAATGGCGATGTCCTCCCCTTGTTCCCGTGCCGTAACGGCGATCTGCTCGAGTAGCGTGTGAGCGTCGTCGCGACGCCGAGCGACGGGATCAAGTTCCTCGACCATGACGCTGCCGATAGGCGAGGGTAGTGGGACGCGATAGGATGACACGACCGTGAGCAGTGTGTACCGCGTCACGCCCGGCGTGCCAAGTGCGAGTGCGTGTGCGAGCGCCGCACCGCCGTTCGACTGATGCTTGATTGGGAGCAAGACATGTCGAAACAGTGGTTCGGCCATGTCGGCGACCGCATGCTCACCGGTGCGCACCACGAGCACCGGAACGGTGGAAGCATGCGCAACCGTCTCGGTCACGCTGCCAAACCACGCGTGACTGAAGCCACTGCGACCGTGCGTCGTCATGGCGATGAGCGCGGCGCCGCGATCGGTCGCGTGCTGCATCAGCATGGCGGCAGGCTCACCCCGCAACACCGTGACGCTGACGCGCAGCCCCGTCTCGTGCACGAGACGCTCGCCCACCACCCGAACCGCCTCACTCATATCCACTGTTCGATCATCCTCCCATCGAGCGTCGGTCATCGGCGCGTTCTGCGCCATCACACCGATGGGATGCACGTGCAGGAGCTCGAGGTCTGCGTCGTGTCGCTGCGCGATCGCGACGCCGAAAGGAATGGCTGCTGTGGCCAGTGCGGACCCGTCGAGCGGGACGATGATGGATTGCCGGGTGTCGAACACGCGTAGCTCCGATGTGTGGCTGCAGGCCAGGATGACGATCGCGATGTGTCGGTTGGAGGCAAGTCACAGAGCCCCACCGGCAGTGTTTCAAGGCCGCTCCGCAGAATCTGCCGCCATCCCCTGAATCCGCGCTGAAGATCTCGTGAAACGAGCTCGCCCCAATTGAGGCGACTCATGCGGTGCAGCGGCGTTCAGCCGACGTTCAGCAGCGGTTCAGGTGCGTGCGATAGCATGCGCTGTATCGAAGCGTCACGCGATACAAAACGCATTGCGATCGTGGGTGCCATGGTGTACGTCGGCCGCCTCTGCGGCGCATCCGTCTGGCACGACCGCACACTTCTGCAGGAGATTACGATGGAATGGGTTGTCACCAATTGGCTCTGGATTGTGATCGGCATTGTCTTCATCGGTCTGCATCTGGTTGGCCATGGTGGCCATGGCGGACATGCTGGTCACGGTGGACATGGTGCGCAGGCGCGGAACGATGTGAATCCAGCGAATGATTCACCACGGGCAATCGGCTCTGAGTCACGCGACGAGACACGTGAAACGTCACCGCCGCGGACCAGCGGTCATCAGCATTGACACCGCCACGCACGAGTCGATCTGACTGCTGCGCGACACAATTCCACAGGAGTACGGCGCCGTGTTGAATCTCAAAGTGATGTGCTGGTCATTGGGCCTTTTTACCGCAGTCAGCTTCGTCGTGTGTGTGGTCTACGGCTTGGTCGTTCCGCCAAGCCTGCACATGAGCGCCGCGCTCGAGGCGATACTGCCTGCGTTTCGATGGCTGACGGTCTGGGGATTTCTGCTCGGCCTGATCGAGAGTTTTCTCTATGGCGTGTTTGCCGGCCTCGTCTTCGTGCCGATTTACAACGCGCTGACGCGGCGGTGGGTGAATGATGCTCCACGCGTGTCCCGATGACTCCGCGTTACGGCTGGGAACGACCTACACCCTGCAGCGCGATGCCATTCTGCGGATGCTGCTCCACTACTCTCACGGATGAACTCCAGTGACGACCATACTCGCGCACGAGCCGCGTACGACGGAAGGGCGGGCTACCGCATTGCAGGCCGTGAACCCTGCCACCGGGAAAGAGATTGGCACGGTTCCCGTAACGGCTGACACCGACATTCCGGCGATCGTCGCACGCGCGAGAGCAGCGCAGCGCCGCTGGGCCAGTCTTCCATTCGCCGAACGTGCACGCGTCCTTGAAACCTTGCGCAGCGTGATTGTGCGGCGCGCGGACGATATTGCCGAAACCGTTTCTCGCGGCATGGGCAAGCCGCTCGTCGACGCACTGATCGGTGATGTCGGGCTCGTGCTCGATGAATTCAGCGAATATCTCGAGCATGGCGCGCATTGGCTCGCCGATGAGCCGGTGGATGTGCCGGCGAAGTTCGGTACAGGAAAGCGGGCCCTCATTCGGTATGTCCCACGCGGCGTCGTCTGTCTGATCGCGCCGTGGAACTTCCCGTTTGGCATCGCCATGGGTCCGCTCATTCCGGCCCTCGTGGCCGGCAACGCGGTGATTCTGAAGCCGACATCCGCCGTACCGATGGTCGGGGTGCTCCTCGCTGAACTCTTCGATGAAGCATTCACCGGGCATCCGGACCTCGTACAAGTCGTGCACGGGCCGGGTGCGTTGGGCTCGGTGGTTGCGACGGCGCCGGGCGTCGATTTCGTAAGCTTCACCGGTTCCACCAAGGTCGGTCGTGAGCTCGAGGCCGCGCTGGCGCCGCTCTTGCGCCCTGCGCTGCTCGAGCTCGGAGGCAGCGATGCCGCGATCGTCACCGACGATGCGAACCTCGAGCGCGCTGCCAATGGAATCGTATGGGGACGATTCATGAACAATGGACAGGTCTGTGCCGCCGTCAAGCGAGTGTACGTGCACCGATCGGTGGCTGACGTCTTCACCGCGAAGGTTGTTCAGAAGGTCGCCGCACTGCGCGTCGGACCGTATACCGATCATGCAGTCGACGTCGGCCCGCTCGCCAATGCGCGTGGTGTCGAGGCGCTCACAGCCCAGTTGCAGGATGCGATCGATCACGGGGCAGTGTTGGCGGCCGGCGGTGCCATGCCGCCGGAGTCAGCCGGACTGTTCTGGCCACCGACCGTCCTCACGAATGTCACGGCGACGATGCGCGTGATGAATGAAGAGGTGTTCGGTCCGATTTTGCCCATCCAGATCGTGGATTCCGATGACGAAGCGATTGCGGAAGCGAATCGGTCTGAGGAGGGGCTGGACGCCTATGTGTTCTGCGGCGATCCGGTGCGGGCAGAAGCCATTGCAAACCGGCTCGACGCCGGGACGGTCGACATCAACGAGGCGGTCGTCAACTACGTGATCGCGGCGCTGCCGTTCGGTGGGATCAAGCAGTCCGGAATCAATCGGTATCACGGCAAAGTCGGACTGCGTCTCTTCGCGAACATCAAGTCCATGGTGATCGGCGACGGCACGCAGGACACGGAAGCATACTGGTTTCCGCATTCGCACACGGGTCTCGAGGCTGTCCGTGAATCCTTGCAATAGTACACGCGCGATGATCGCGTTCAGCGGATCAGGGAGCCTGGCATGAGCACGTCAACAGCGTCAGTGACGGCATGATGACGGCAGCGGATGGCGGTATCGTCCTCGTCACCGGCTCAAACGGCTCGATCGGATCGGCCGTCATGCGTCGCTTTGCGGGGAAATACCCGCAGGTCGTGGGGTTCGATCGCAAGGCACCGACTCCACCACAGCCCGGCTGCGTGTATTTGCCGGTGGACATCACCTCCGTCGACAGTGTTCGCGAGGGTCTGCGGGTACTCCGTGAACATCATGGCACCACAATCCTGTCCGTCATACATCTGGCCGCGTATTACGACTTTTTCGGCGCGCCCAGTCCGCTGTATGAGCAGATCACCGTCCAGGGCACTGGCCGGCTGTTGCGCGGCCTGCATGACATGGGATTCACCGTGGAGCAGTTCGTGTTCTCAAGCACGATGCTCGTGCATGCGCCCGGTGAACCGGGCCAATTCATGACGGAAGACTGGCCAATCCATGCCACGTGGGCGTATCCCGAGTCGAAGGTCAAGACCGAAGCCATCATACATGCTGGTCGCGGTGAGATTCCCGCAGTGGTACTCCGGATTTCCGGCATCTACGACGACGGGTGCCATTCCATTCCGCTTGCCCACCAGATCCAGCGCATCTACGAGCGTCAATTCACCAATCGCTTCTATTCCGCGTCGACGGCACACGGGCAGTCTTTCATGCACCTCGATGACCTCGTCGATGCACTCGAGCGCGTGGTGAATAGACGAACCACGCTACCCGCCGAGTTGACGCTGTTGGTGGGGGAACCTGATCCGCTCAGCTATGATGAGTTGCAGCACACATTCGCGCGCCTGATCCACGGCAAGTCGTTCGAGACGATCATCGTGCCGCGCCTTGTGGCGAAGCCCGGCGCCTGGGCAATGAACCTGATCCCTGGATCAGCGCAATTCATCAAGCCGTGGATGATTGACCGGGCCGGAGATCACTACGCACTCGATCTGACGCGGCTCCGTGCGACCCTCGACTGGCAGCCCACGCGCACGCTGCGCGCCACTATGCCGCTGATGGTTGCCGCGCTCACGGCGGACCCGCTGTTGTGGTACAAGGAGAACAAGCTGGAGCCGTCGTCCCGTGTGAAGAAGCTGGCTGCGCCGAACGTACGTGTGCCCGTCAGGAGTGCCCCGTGACATCTGACATCCCGGAGATGACGGACGCAGGAAGGATGTTCGACGCGCCCGCGATCGCGAAAGCCGCCGGAGCAGCGGACACGCCCACCATGGCATCAAAGTCCGATATGGACGCAATGCCCGACATGGCCGCGATGCCTGGGATGGTGCACGCTGCCGGCCCGGACGCTGCCGCCATGACCCACGACGAGTCGACCGTGTGGCCGCACTTCGCCAACATGGTGCTTGGGCTCTGGCTCATCTCGGGCGCATTTGCGCTGGCCTACGGCAGCCGTGGCTTGGTCGTGAGCGACATCGTCAGTGGCACGTTCGTCATCGCGTTGTCGATCCTGTCACTGTCAAAGCGCCCCATGCTCAGGCTGTGGGCACCGTGGGCGAACGCACTGGTCGGCGTCTGGCTGCTGTTTGCGCCGCTGGTGTTCTGGGCACCGACAGCGGCGGGATACGCGAACGACACGCTGCTGGGTGCGCTGGTGGTAGCCTTCGCAGTGCTTGCGCCGGGCATGCCGATGGCGCCGGGAATGCAGATGGACGTGGATGGCCCGGATGTGCCACCAGGATGGTCGTACAATCCGTCCAGCTGGACACAACGAGCGCCGATCATCGCGCTTGCGCTCGTGGGATTCTTTATGTCGCGGCAGATGGCGGCGTTCCAGCTGGGTCAGATTACGTCGCTCATTGATCCGTTCTTCGGGCTCGGTACCGAGCGCGTGCTGACATCCGATGTCTCGAAGCAGTTTCCGATCTCGGATGCGGGCTTTGGCGGCATTGCGTACGCCATCGAATTCCTGATGGGCTTCATGGGTGACAAGCGACGGTGGCGCACGATGCCGTGGATGGTCACGTTCTTCGGCATTCTCGTCGTACCACTCGGCGTCGTCAGCATCGGGCTGATCATCCTGCAGCCCCTCGCCGTCGGCAGCTGGTGCACACCGTGCCTGATCGCGGCGGCCGCGATGGTGATCATGATTGCGCTCACGCTCGACGAGGTGGTCGCGATGGGTCAGTTTCTCGTGCAGGCCGTACGTGAGGGCCAGCCGTTCTGGCGCACATTCTGGCTTGGTGGAACCCTGCGTGACCTCCCCGTCGTCGACTCCGTGCGGCCTGATGTCGTGCGGCCGATGGCGATGCTGTGGGGAGTTACCGTGCCATGGTCACTCGCGCTCAGCGTCGGTATCGGCGTGTGGTTGATGTTCACGCCATCACTGCTTGGCACGCAAGGTTCGGCCGCACACGCGGATCATCTGCTTGGCGCGCTCATCGTCACCTTTGCCGTGATGGCGCTCGCAGATGTCGGTCGTGCCTTGCGCTTCGCGAATGTCCTCTTCGGCGCGTTCGTCATCGCGGCACCGTGGCTGCTCCAAGGTGCGACGGGCAGCTCGCGATGGATCGATCTGGGCGCTGGCGCTGCCGTAGTCCTGCTGAGTTTCGCGCGTGGCACGGTCGGTGAGAAATACGGAACCTGGGACCGGTTCATCCGATGACACCGACAACCTGCTCGCGCCTGAGCGGATCGGCATGTCCACACCGTGCGCCGGCTGCCGGTGCGCGTCACGTGTCGCCGAGGACACCACAATGACACACCGCATCCTCGATCAACGTGCCGCACCATCGATCTCGATGATCGGCCTGCTCGTTGTCGAAATGATTGTCGGGTACGAGTGGTTGATATCCGGGCTGGTAAAACTCGTTCGCGGTGATTTTCCGGCGGGCCTCGCCGCGACGCTGCTGGAGAAGCTTCCAAAGACGCCGGCATGGTATGGCAGCTTTCTCACGTCCGCCATCATTCCCAACGCGACGTACTTCGGTGTGGCAATCGAAATAGCGGAGTTCCTGGCTGGTGTGGTTCTCATTGTCGGACCCCTCATCGCGTTGTTCGCGTGGGACACAGTGCCACACACGATGCGCCGCGCCGTGCTGTTCTTCACCGCGGTCGCGACACTCGGCGGCGCCTTTCTGGCGATCAATCTTCACGTCGCGAACGCCGCCAGCCATCCCTGGCTTTTCCCTGACGGGAGCTTCGACGAAGGCGTCGATCTGGACAGCGTGTTGCCCGCGCTTCAACTCGTGATCGCGTGGGTCAGCATCGTCTTCTTTCGGCGCCTTGGGTCGGACAGCAGCGAGAGCGTTGGCATGCGGCGACGCAGCGTTGCAGCACGGCGCGAAAAGCCGATCACATACGCACGGATGGATTCCGTGCACAACACTTCTCGAGACAAATGATGCGAGTACGTCAGCTGTTCACATTCGTGCGTGCGAAAAGCTTTACACATGTCTCCGCCATCGTCACCGTGCTCGGTGTCGGTGTCGGAATGCCAATCGCGCGGTCTGAGGCGCAAAGCAAGATGCCGGCGAAGGCAGAGACGGAAACGGAAGTGCCCCACCCATTCCTGACACATATGGGTGTTCCGGAGGGCGTTGGTGTGTTTGCCCTCAGAGTCACTGGGCTCACCACACGCGCCGAGGGCAACTCCGAAGGCGACTTCGGCTTCCATCTCGAGACCGGCCTGACCAAGACCATCGGCCTTCACATCCGCAACGACGCATTCCGAACGAATTTGCGCACCGAGGTCATGCTCCAGTTCGCGGCGATCATGAGTGAGGACGGGATGAGCGGTTTCGCTCCGATCATCGAGTTCGAGTTCCCTACCCACTCCGGAGCAGGCAGCCGGGTCGAGTCACTGATCGGGTTCACGACGACACTCGCGAACCCGAGAATGTCGTTCAATCAGGTCTTCCACTACAACCCCAGCGAAAATGCGGTCGAAGGAAGCGCAGCGCTGGTTGGCCGCGTAGCAAAGGGAGTCTTCCCAGTTGTCGAACTGCTCGGGCAAGGCGGGACTGGTACACGGGCTGCGATCGGTCTGCTGGCCGGACTCAAGGTCCGCGTCCGCGAGGGCATCAGTTTTGGCATCGCCTATCAATTTCCGTTGAGCGACAGGCGGGACTTTGCATCCCGCGTGCTCTTGCAACCGGAGTTCGAGTGGGGGAAGAAGTGATCTCGCTCGTACACTGTGTCACACTTGCCTTGTTGATCGCTGAGACGATGCGGAAGCGGTGCGACCGTGAATGACCTCATTGCCCACTCGGGCATCTGGCCCTTGGCGCTGATCATGATCGTGCTTGTGTCTTGGGTGCTCTACCGCTATCTGGCGCCAAGGACGTGGCGTGAGTGGGCCAGCGCGGGACTCGTTCAGGCGTTCATCATCGCGTTGTACGCCGAAATGTACGGATTCCCGCTCACGATCTATTTGCTCGTTCGGTTTTTCGGGCTGGACCGCAAACATCTCAACGCGAATCTCTGGTCTACGCTGCTCGGCGTCGGTGAGAGCGGCATGATGATTTCGATGGTGCTCGGCTACGGACTGGCGTTCCTGGGTGCTGGGTTGTTCATCCAGGGCTGGCGAGAACTCTACCGCGCGCACAGGGATAAGCGGTTGGCAACTGACGGGCTGTATGGCGTCGTGAGACATCCACAGTATACGGGGCTTTTCATCGCGCTCTTCGGCGAGGGGGTCGTGCACTGGCCGACGGTCTTCTCGGTTGGGCTGTTCCCGCTGATCGTCATCGCCTATGTGCTGCTCGCCCACGTTGAGGAGCGGCGGATGGTCACAGCATTCGGGAAAGCCTACCGTGTCTATCAGCGGCAGGTCGCGATGTTCATTCCGAGGTGGGGTCACTGGAAGCAGCTTGTCGAGCGTTCGAGGCTGTCGGGCGGTGACGAGCCGTTGACGGATGTCAGTTCGAGCACTCGGGGCAGCGTCCGTGTTCGTGCGCGCAGCGCGCACAATATGCCGACGCTCACGCCGGGCTACGCGGCGCCGCTCTACATTCTTCCCTTCGACCATCGCGCATCGTTCAAGAGCGGCATGTTCGGGTGGAACGGGACTCTCAGCACCGAGCAGACCGAGCGGATCGTCGCCGCGAAGCGCGTCATCTACGACGGCGTCGTGGCGGCCGTCGCAGGCGGGGTTCCAAAGGCACACGCCGGAATCCTCGTGGACGAGCAGTTCGGTGCCGCCATCCTGCGTGACGCGCGTCGCAACGGGTACATCACCTGTGTGTCCGTGGAGAAGAGCGGGCAGCAGGAGTTCGACTTCGAGTTCGGTGACGCGTACGCGCGCTACATCGAGGCGTTCGCGCCATCGTTTGCCAAAGTCTTGGTGCGCTACAATCCTGACGGAGACGCGGCAATGAATCGGCGTCAGGCCGTCCGACTCAGGCGTCTGTCCGAGTACCTCGAGCACAGCCCGTCGAAGTACATGTTCGAGCTGTTGGTGCCTGCGACGGCCACCGAGCTGCAAGGCCTCGGTGGCGACACCCACGCGTACGACCTGACACTCCGGCCAACGCTCATGGTCCGAGCGATCCGCGAGCTGCAGGACGCCGGGGTCGAGCCGGACGTGTGGAAGATCGAGGGGCTCGATCGATCGGAAGACGACGTGCGCATCGTCGAGACGGCGCGACGCGACGGCCGAGACAACGTGGGCTGCATCGTTCTGGGCCGAGGGGACAGCGAGGCACACGTCCGCGCCTGGCTCGCGACGGCAGCGGCTGTTCCGGGATTCATCGGCTTCGCCGTGGGACGAACCACGTTCTGGGAACCGTTGGTCGCCCTGCGCGACGGACAGATCTCGCGTGAGGACGCGGTGGCGGAGGTTGCGCGCCGCTACCGCCAGTGGGCGGACGTTTTCGAGCGGGCCCGAGGCGCTACCAGCGTCGCTGCGTTCCCGACCGCGACGCCGCTTGCGACAGTCTAACCAACCAGGAGAACGCCATGAGGTCGACGATGGATAATACGGCAGGTGCGGACTTGGGCGTGATTGGCCTCGGCGTGATGGGCGAGAACCTCGCACTGAACGTGACGGACCACGGCTACAGCGTGGCGCTCTGGAACCGCACCGAGGAGAAAGTCCGGAGCGCGATCCAGCGCGCGGAACCGAACAGGCAGTGGATCGGCACCAGGACGTTGCAGGAGTTCATGGCCGCGCTCAGCCGACCTCGTCGCATTCTGCTGATGGTCAAGGCCGGCGCGCCGGTCGACGCGATGCTGGAGGAACTGGCGCCACTCCTGTCGCCCGACGACGTCGTCATCGACGGCGGCAACTCTTTCTTTGCCGACACACAGCGCCGCGAGGCGTCTCTGCGCGAGCGCGGCGTGCACTTCGTTGGCATGGGCGTCTCCGGCGGCGAAGAGGGCGCGCGGCACGGTCCCTCCCTGATGCCGGGCGGCGCCCGCGCCGCGTACGACCACTTGCGGCCGATCCTCGAAGCCATCGCCGCGAAGACCGATTCCGGACCGTGCGTGACGTACGTGGGTCCGGACGGCGCCGGTCATTTCGTGAAGATGGTTCACAACGGCATCGAGTATGGCAACATGCAGCTCATCGCCGAGACCTACGACTTCCTCCGCCTGGCGCTGGGCCTCAGTACAGAGGAAACGGCGGACCGTTTCGCGGAGTGGAATCAGGGGCCGATGGAATCGTACCTGATCGAAATCACGGCGCAGATTCTCGCCGTTGTCGATCCCGAAACCGGGAATCCGCTGGTCGAGATGATCCTCGATCAGGCGGGACAGAAAGGCACGGGCAAGTGGACCGCGCAGGTCGCGCTCGATTTGGGTGTGCCCATCCCTACCATCGCCGCGGCCATCGATGCGCGCGCGCTGTCGAGCTTGAAGGCTGAACGGGTCACCGCCAGCGCACTGCTCTCGAGTGTGACGAAGCACCGCTGGGGCGGCGACTCATGCGACCTCTCGATGCGCGTTCGTGACGCGCTTGCTGCCGCAACCATCTGCTCATATGCGCAGGGCATGGCCCTGGTCCGCATCGCCTCCGCAGAGCATCAGTGGGGGATCGATCTCCGGGAGATCGCACGGATCTGGAAGGGGGGCTGCATCATCAGGGCGCGACTGCTCGACACCATCATGCTCGCGTTCGAGCACTCACCGGATCTGACGAACCTGCTGGTCGATGCCCAGATGTCGGCTCGAGTGCATGACGCGGAGGTCGGCTGGCGACGAACTGTGGAAATGGCGACCGCGCACGGCATTCCAATGCCAGCCGCGTTTGCGTCGCTGTCGTATTTCGACAGTTATCGCACGGCTGTGCTGCCGCAGAACCTGACTCAGGCACAGCGCGATTTTTTCGGAGCCCACACGTACCAGCGCGTCGATAAGCCGGATGCCGGCTTCGTGCACACCGACTGGCAGGCGTTGATCGCGGCGGCCACGACAGGGGCGATGCCGTGATGACGATGGTGTCGACCTTGACGCGAGAGCACTTCACCCCTCCTCCGCTGCACGCGGTGGAGGGGTGCACGCTGGTGTCTCGAGCGTCAAATAGGCAAGGAGGAGCGAAATGAAATACGGACACGTCTTCGCGATGGCGTCGGTGCTTGCACTGTCAACGAACGCCTACGGTCAGGGCCACGACACGCATGAGAAACCGGAAAAGGTGAGCAGTGCAATGATGCAGGAAACGGCAATGGACACAACGCATCATGAATCCGGGCATGCGACGCATACGCAAGCGGCTCGGGACACAGTCGCGGAACGTGACTTCGACACTATTCGCGCGGGCGTCAAGAGCTCGACGACCTTCATTGTGATCAAGGCGCTGGCACTCGCGGTTGTGCTGATCGGTCTCGGCGTTGTGTATCTGCCCAGAAAGGCGAGCGGAGGCTCATGAACCGAGATTCATCGGAAAAATCATGGACGTTGGAAGACCTGAACTATGATGTTCCAGCGCATTCATTGCGCTTCGGTTACACCGTGGGTGGCGTGACGATGTTCGGGCTCATGCTTCTCGCAATTACCGGCATTGTGCTCGCGCTCTTCTACACTCCGTCGGTGGATGCAGCACGGACAAGCGTGCTGAATCTGAGTTCCGCACCACTGGGCATGTGGCTCCGTTCGTTCCATCGGTGGACGGCTGAAGCTGTCATATTCATGGTCGTTCTGCATCTGACGCGCGTGGTGTTCACGGGATCGTACCGTGGGAGACGCAGGCTCAATTGGTTGTATGGTGTCGGCCTGTTGTTCATCAGCGTAGGGTTCTTGTTTTCCGGTACGGTGCTCAAGTGGGACCAGGAAGGCTATGAGGCGTATCAACACGCACTGGAATCAATTGCGCTCGTCCCCTTCGGCGAGGGCGTTGCTTCGTTTCTTCGGGGCACGACCGCTGTGATGCGGATGTTCACGACGCACGTGCTGGTACTGCCACTTCTCCTGATCCTGTTTGTCGTTCCGCATCTGGCGCTCATAAAATTGAATGGTCTGTCGCCGCTGCCTGGCGCCAGCGCGAAAAAGACGACCACGTTCTTCGACCATGTACGGCGCATCGTGGGGTACAGCGCGGTCGTGTATGGCATTGTGGCGCTCTTGGCTGCGCAATTTCCTGCAGAGTTGTATCCTGGCCCGTACGCCGGCGTCGAGATGACGAAGCCGCCATGGATATTCCTCGGGCTGTACGCCTTGGAAGACTGGTTCGGCATCGGTGCATTGGTCGTTGTACCGATCACAATTCTGGTCGGGCTGGTGCTTATCCCGTATGTCGACAGGCAGGCGAACCTGCACTCGGCTATGCGAAAGGCCATCGTGTGGAGTTATATCGTTGGCGTGACACTGATGATTGTGTTGATCATCCGTGTCGGTCTCTCACCGCCTGTCAGGCATCTGGGCTGACGAGATACGCCTGATTGCGCGGACTGCGCTGACGGATCCGGCAGAGAAGACGCGCCCAACTCGGCCGTCATCGCTGGGGTTCGTCACGAGCTCGTGCCGGATATGCGTATGCATCTCCACTTGTTCATCCAGCGTCGCTGGCCGCCCACGGCCAAACGCCCTCGCCGTCGTGGTAACGCTGACAACGTCGTTCTCTACGGGACGCGTTGTGCGCGAAAGCGTGCCGGGCGTGCGTTGCGGTCTGCCACCGCTGTGGTGAGGCGGCGGGAAGGCGTGCGCGGAGTCGAGCCGTTGGCTGGCAGCGTGCACGCGGCATGACGCTCTGCCGCTAGGCTTGCCACATGGACTCGAGTTTGCCGGCGACGCGGTCAGCACTGCCGCGCAACCATACCGCATCTGCGGAATCGGCATGGCTCAGTCAGCACTCAGGCTCGCCTCAGCTCGACGATCTATCTTCGGTCTTCATACAGCACGCTCGGCTTTCCCGCCGGGAAACGGATGTCACATTCACTTTGTCACGGGGCCAAGATGCTATATACAGCCGGAACGCTAAAAAATTACAAACTGCACAGCAGTGACGGAGAAATCGGCAAGGTCAAGGAATTTTACTTTGACGACCACTACTGGACGATTCGCTATCTGGTCGCCGACACGGGAAGCTGGGTTTCGGGACGGCAGGTACTGATTTCGCCGTATGCTCTGGCCGCTGTGAAGCGCGAAGAGCAGTACATCACGGTCAATTTGACCAAGAAACAGATTGAGGACAGTCCATCCTTGGACAGCGACAGGCCCGTCTCGCGACAATTCGAGGACAACTACTACGGCTATTACTCATGGCCGATATACTGGGGCGGCGCCTACATGTGGGGCGCGAATCCCTACATTGCACATGACCGTGAGACGTGGAGAGCACCAGCCCAGGACGAGAAAACGTGGGATTCCCATTTGCGCAGCACTCACGATGTGAGTGGACATTCCATTCAAGCGGCAGACGGCGAGATTGGTCACGTCGAGGATTTCATCATCGATGACGAGACGTGGGCAATTCGGTATCTGGTCATCGATACAAGGAACTGGTGGCCGGGGAAGAGCGTCCTGATTGCACCGCGATGGATTGACCGCGTCAGCTGGGGCGAGTCGAAAGTATTCGTCAATCTTTCTCGCGAAGCCATCAAGCAGTCACCGGCATATACGGAGGGCGCTCTGCTCACTCGGGATTATGAGACCTCGTTGCATCAGCATTACGATCGCCAGGGATACTGGATCGATGATCTGATAGCCAGGGAGCATTCCCTCTGACGCGAACGCCTCCGGCAACGATGCCGAGCGCCGCCTCGACGGCACGCGTGATCGGAGCTGACTACACAGATCGTCGTGACGTCAAAGGGAACGAGATGAGCGTGTCCGATGGACAAGACCGGCGGTCCCTCCGTTCTCACGCAGGCAATCGAACGGGTGCAGCGGCAGCGGTATCCGCGTGCCTGGCGGGGGTCACGGGCCAGCACGCACGGCATGGACGACCTGTGTTGGAGCTCTGCCGCATGCGTTCAATGTGGCCGAGGTTGAAGCCGACCATCGTTTCGTTCAATTTGGATGGCGGAGCAATGGCTGTTCGATCGCGTATGCGGACCCGCAGGTGCGGATCGACGAACCTGTAGAGCGTTCGCACCAGCACTGTGCGAGCGTTCCGCGTGGCGGCATGCACTATTTCGAAGCTTTCGGCCGTTGGCGCGCCCGCCGCGCGGCTCACCAAATGAATTTGCTAGCGCTCTTCCATGATTCTGGCTCCAGTCTTTTGGATTGAGCTGAACTGAGTTATTCGACCAGCTTGCCAGTAGTGGAGACATCGCGCATGAGCGCGGCGATCTCGTCCGGGATGGGGGGGATCGTCTCTCGATCGATGCGGCCCGGACGGGACCAGACGAGGTTCACCTGAAGCGACGGATCGGTCTCCGGATAGTCGGAGCGGTTGTGGCAACCGCGAGTCTCCCGGCGTTCGAGCGCGGCCTCGAGCGTTGCACGCGCCGCGAGTGCTGACGCTTTCAGGTCAAAGGCGTGAGCGAGGTCTTGGAAACCCGCAAGGTCGGGATGCACGCCCACGTTCCGGATTCGCGCTTCGATCGCGCTCAACTCCGCCAGTCCCGCGAGCAGGCCGTCACCACTGCGTACGACGCCGGCGCGCTCGGTCATGACGTCGCGGATTGCGCGCTGCAACCAGCGGACGTTCTCGGGGCCGTCGGCGGCGAGCATGTCGTCGACCTCGGCGCGTGCATCAGTCAGCGCGCTCGCTGACCGTCGCTGCGCGGTAAGGCCTGCCGAGTACGCCGCTGCCGCCTCGCCAACGATGCGTCCGAAGACGAGCAATTCAATGAGCGAGTTGCCGCCGAGGCGATTGGCTCCGTGCAGTCCGCTCGACGCCTCGCCCACGGCGAACAGCCCGTCCACGTCCGTGCCATGGTCCTCGGGGCGCACCCAGACGCCTCCCATCGAATAGTGCGCGGTCGGTGCGACCTCGATCGGCGTCGTGGTAATGTCTAGCAGCTGCAGGTCCATCAGCGTCTGGTAGACCCGCGGCAGCCGCTCCATGATGGTCTCTCGCGACAGGTGAGAGACATCGAGCCAGACACCGCCGTGCACGGTGCCGCGCCCGGCCTTGATTTCGGTGTCGCTGGCCAGCGCCACGCGATCGCGGGTCGACAGCTCCAGCCGTGCCGGGTCGTAGCGCACCATGAACCGCTCGCCGAGTCCGTTGCGGAGAATGCCGCCTTCGCCGCGAGCGGCCTCGGAGACTAGAGTGCCTGCCGCGCTTTCGGGCTCGACCAAGCCTGACGGATGAAACTGCACCAGGTCGGGGTCACGGATACGGCCACCGGCTTCCACCGCGAGGCGGAAGGAGTCGCCGGTGTTCTCGTCGCGCCGCGACGAGGTGTGGCGCCAGATCCGGGTGTGCCCGCCGGTCGCGAGGACGACCGCATCGGCGTGAACGATATGGCGGGTGCCGTCGATCACGTCGAAGCCGTAGGCCCCGAAGACCGCGTTGTCGCGGACGAGGAGCTTCGTGACGTACGCGGTATCGAGGACCGGGATGTTGAGCTGCGCGGCGCGGTGGAGAAGCGCGCGCTGGATCTCCAATCCCGTGTAGTCGCCAGCGAACGCCGTGCGGCGGAACGTGTGCGCGCCGAAGAAACGCTGCGAGATCCGCCCGTCGACCTCACGCGCGAACTGCATGCCATAGCGCTCAAGATCTGCGATGCCACGGGCTGCGCCGGCGGTGACGATCTGCACCGTGAGCGGATTGGCCAAGAGGTAGCTCTCTCGCAGCGTGTCGGCCGCGTGCTGCTGCCACGAATCTTCGGGGTCGATGGTCGCGAGTGCGGCATTGATACCGCCTGCCGCGAGGGCGGTGTGCGCGTCCGCCTTTGGTCGCTTGCTCACAACGAGCACGTCGACGCCATGCTCGGCGAGCTCGATCGCTGTTCGCAGCCCTGATCCTCCCGACCCGACGATGAGAACAGAGGTCGCGATCCGTTGTTCAGCACAGTGCATCGTGATGCTCCGTCGCGGGCACTCGGTATGCCTATAAAGTGTCAATCTGCCTCGACGAGGCATTGAGGCGTCGAAGCATCGAAGCGTCCTGCGCCGCCGCGTCCGCCTGGCCGTCCCGAAGTTGCGTCGGCCTATCTGCTGAGAGCCCGTGCGAATACGTAGTAAGGAAATGACTCGAAAGCCTGAGTCGGGTGTTTGCTGCTGTTCGACAGATTCCGACGAGCATCCATGCAATCGACGCGTCCCACCCACGAACGCCCGCCCGGCCGTCCCGATCATTGGCCCGACGCCGACAACCAGTCTTGGAGGTGCCTGGTCGCCCACGTGTGTGGGGTGACGCTGTGCGTCCTACAGGCGCGCATAGCGATCGCGTCCCTCTCGCGCACGCGTTGTTCCGCCGTCTCGCCGGAGATGAACGCGGCTTCGCTCCGCTCGATGCGAAAGAATTTGGTTGACTTGCCTGAGGACATACTCGCCGATGTGTTCGCCGCGGTGGAAACCAATCGCCAACATCTGGGCATGGGTTCCGGGCAAGCTCCGTACGCAAGCATCTTATTTCTTGAGTCGCAGTATCGACGAGTCCGACGAGGCCGCTCCTCGTCGGTTCAAAAGCTTTGCGTTGTTTGCGATGTCGCGCCGTCGCCGCACGAATGCCCTGCTGACTGCGTGAGCGTCAGCGGCCATTATGCACAGCAGGAATGCTTTTTGATTCCGGCGTTGTTGCCCGCGGCGAGCGTTCCTTCGGCCTTGTCCACATCCGCGGTCGCTCCGTGCGCAATGACGACGAACTTCGCCATCTTGATCTGTTCCTCATACTCGAGGATGCTGTCCTTCGGAATTCCGATGCTGTACAGGCCTGCACCAAGGGCACTCAGGCCGCCAACGACGACCGCTCCCTCGAGTGCTCCGATAATCCAGGCCACCAGCGGACCAGCCGCGAGCAGTGGCCCAATGCCTGGAATGATGAAGAACGCCGACCCAAAGAGTATTCCCCAGAGACTACCCCAAAAGGCCCCCTTGCCACCCCACGCTTTTATCCGATCGCCGGCGGTATAGAAGCCAACCACCGCTTCTTCCGTTTGGTAATCCTTGCCAACGATGGACAGTTGCGTGAGGTCGTAGCCGGACTTCTGGAGTGCACGCACCGCCTCCTCGGCCTCGACGTGGGTGTTGTAGACGGCGATCACGGCACTCTTGTCCGGCGTCGAGGGCGCTTCCGACATCGTGGCCGTGCCTGATGGCTCGTTGTGCAGCGCGCCGTGTTCTGTGTGCGATGGCATGTCGTATCCCGGCAAGAAGAGTGTCCGATCAGTCGACGTCGTTGTGAAGCCGATGATCCTGGTAGTGTCTGTGCGGTGCCATTCCACCCTCTGCATCTGCGATCCAAAAAGCGCTGATCGCGCCACACCGAGCTCGCCCTTGAAAACAGCAGAGGGCGAAGACCGATGCTCATATACATTGGGCGAGTTCGGGTGGCCCCTGAACGTTCTGAAAGCGGCGGTTGGGCAGGGTAGTCGCTCGTCGCAATGGAACTCTCACGAGTATGGCGCTGTGTCCGTGTGGTGTCGGTGCGGCAGCGTACGTTGAGTGAAAGTCTTTGCTGACCGTCGACGCAGCGCTATCGCGTCGGGCGCGCCTGTGGGGTCGGTGTCAGCATCTGCGCGTGCATCGAGATCAATCGTGCCACGCGCGCACGGTGCGCTGGCATCATGGCAGTCACGCCGGAGACGCTCTCATCGGGCAGTCGCACAAGATCGTGCAGCACAGAGTCAACGAGCGCGCCCCACGGGCGTGCGGTCGAGATCTGCGCGGCGCGCATATCCAGTTGCATCTGCGAGACGAGGTTTGCCGTCAGCTGTCGATGCTCCGGGAGTGCCATTACCAGTTTCCTGCCGCGCAGCTGGCGAAACGAACGGTCATGAGCCACCCAGGCAAGCATCATGGCGGCTGAGGCGCCAACCGTCCCACCACGGTTCAGCTCACCTGCGGAGTCCATGCTCGGCATGGCGTTCAGGATGCCGCGCTCGGCCGTCTGCGGAAGCTCGTCCGTGGCTGATCGAGTCGTCCGATCCGTCGACGAACACGCAGAGAGTGCGAGGAGAACGGCGAAGGTCCGAACGGTCGAAGCGTGCTGCATTGGTCGACCTGTGAATGTGACAGATTTCTGGGGATCGCGGGCTGGTGCAATACTGTGATCACGCACTGATCCATCACCGCACTGCCGGCTTCTGACCGGTCAGAGACTCGCTGATGTACAGGGCACGATACGTCCGATGCGTGGTGTCGTATGCGGCCAACTCGGCGTCGGATCGGGTCAGGGCGTCAAGACGATCGTGAAACACATGTTGCTCCGGGAATGCGGCTTTCAGCGCAGCACGAGTCAACGGTGCGATGCTGTCAGCGACCGTTCGGCTGAAGTAATACGCGGCCTCCGTTCGTGCGCCCTTGCCAACCGACACCATGACCGGTCGCACGTAGAGCGTGATATTGCCAATCGCCAACACGGAATATTCGCGCCCTTCGACGAAACGGACGAGGAGTCCGTCGCACTCGCGATACGCGAAAATGTCCGACTTGAGTAGTCGCGTGTCGCTGCCGTTATGCGTCACGTCGACATACGGCCGGTCCAACACGGTGTGGCGATTGATCCGATGCCTTTCCGTTCCGCAGTCGATGCCGACTTCGAGGCGACCGGCAAGAAAGTCAGCGGGCGTCCGATAAATACCGCTGCGCTTTGCGTTGGCAGAGTCAGGAAGCTGGGCACCGAGAGCGGCACTGACGAGGAAAAGGCAGCCGAACGTGGTTGCAGGTGCGCGCAGTGTTTGCATTCAAAAGTCCAGATAGAGGCTGGTGACTCGCGTCCGAGGCGCAACGCGTTTCGTTGAGGCAGGATCCGCTCAGCAGACAGCCTCGGTGCGCGTCAAATAAGATCTTCGCATCGTGAGGCAGAGCGATCGGTTCAGTGTCTTGCCTTATCGGCGCGATATCAGTGTGAGCACGTCTTATGCCGCACGTGCGGCGCTTCGGGTCGCGGAGCCGGATCGAATTCGCCCACCGTGCGCCCGTTGTGGCGCAAGGTCGTGGGGGAGCTGCATGGAGCACGGCATGTCGCGCGGCGTACCGCCTGCTTGCGTCGGCCAGTCACGGCGCTGCTCGACCGCATCAGGGCGACGAAGGACACATGTTCCCCGAAACTCACCGCGTCACTCTGGGCGGCGCGACTTCGTGTACGCGCATCATACATCTGGGTGCTCGCCATCACCCATCACCCTCGCTGTCGGTCGCCGCGTCTGTTGCAGGGGACAGACGTAGCGTGCATCAGGCATTGCCTGATAGCGATGCGGAAATCGCAGGTAAATGTTGTAAGTGTCACGGTGTAGGTATGTGTCGTGTCCCTCCTGAATTGCCGCCGGCTGGAGCCCTCCATGTTTCGCCGTTCACTGACTGTCACGTTCGCGTCAACTGCGCTCCTACTCGGCGCGTGTACCTCGAGCACGCTTGGTCTTGGCGATAGCCCGACGGTTTCGCCGGCGCTCGCCAGCCTTTCTCCGGCGGCAGGGACCCCCAGTGTTGATCCGAAGACATCCATCGCGCTCATGTTCACTATGTCGATGATGACCGGCATGGAGATGCTGGTCGTCGTGCACGAGGGAACCGTGACCGGTGCGCAAGTGGCCGGCAGATCCGTGTGGTCCACTGACCGAAAGACGATGACGTTCACGCCGAGCTCGTCGCTCAAGGACAAAGTGACATACGTCGTGCACCTGTCCCCGAGCCTTCGGGGTTCGAACGGCACGATGATTAACATGACGGGTGGATCGAGCATGGGTGGACAGTCCGTGACGAGCGGGATGATGGGTGCGGCGGCCGGCGGAATGATGAATGGTCTGCTGGGACCGGGAATGATGGGAACTGGATGGCAGGCGTCTGACGGCACCTACGGCATGGTCTTCACGTTCACGACGGCGTAAGAGACGGTCACAGACAGGCGCGTTGTGCGGTGAATACTCACTTCACCCGACTATCAACGAGGAATACCGTGTCGTGCCGGAGTGCCGCAGCATCACGCCTTGAGCGGAGCTCAGCGGAACGTGCTGCTGCTGATGCTAACCGCAGCGTCGTATGTCAGACCTTTCGGACAGGGCGGCGTCGCCAGCAGCCAGAGTGAAGTCGCCCTGTGGTGCGCGTTCGGTCGATGCCGACTGTGAGGCGGGCGTTCACGGAAGGCTGGCCAGATCGGCCGGGATGGAGAACGATACACTGATTGAAACGTGTCTGGAGAAAAGACTGATGATGCGACGGATTGTCCTACTGAGCGCGGTGTCATCTCTGCTGCTTGGTGCGAGCGGCTGCGCGATGCTCGGTGGTGGTATGATGGGAGGCGGGATGATGCATGCCGGCTCAGGCGGCACGCATGACGGCGGCGCACGCTCCGAGCGCGTGGTCAAGGAGACTACCGTTGGCCAAATCAGCGTGAGCGTAGAGTATCCGACCGCATCGGTTGGAGAAGACATCATTTACTTCGTCCACGTCTCCAATGCTGTATCGATGCGCCCTATTGCCGACGCGCACATCCGCACACGGATTCGGAACGCGCCCGCGTCACATGCCAGCGATCAGTCAGCGGACCATGTCAGAGCGCTAGACACCAGCACGCAGTCGCCGGGAGTACGGCGTCTGGACGAACCGGGCGTCTACGCGTTCAACCATCGTCAGGACCGCACGGGTTCGCAGGAGATCTCCGTGACGATCGACGCGATCGGTGACAGCGCGCTGGATTCCCCGGTTACCGTTTCCGCCGTGCGAGAAGTGTCGATGGCCCACGACCAGGGCACAACAGGTTCAAAAGGACGTGCAAAGATCACACCGACAATAATTGTCGTTGGTGCCGCCATGATTGCCATGATGGCGCTCATGATGCGAACTGCGTATTGACGCGGATCTTCGTGGGTCGCGCTGGGCATGCGATGTCAGCCGTGCCGCCAAATGGCCTCTTGACAGAGTCACGCGGCCGGCCGCGTTGAGCCCAGCGACGCTGGCGCGCGGGTCTCTGTTGCTCCGCTCGCGGGCGCAGCGTCCATCATGTCCGCGCCTCATCCACGCAGCGCTGAGCGTGTGCGGAACGCCACGCGTTGACGCCGCGCACAACCAATCATGAAACACCACAGCGCGGTTCGTCGTCAGTACAGCGCGCTGGCATCGTCCTACGATCGCGCCTGGGAGCGCTATGTGCGAGACAGCACGACGCTCGCGTTGGCAGCGTTCCCGACGACACCCGCGCTGCGCGTACTCGACATCGGGTGCGGTACCGGTGTGCTACTGGGACGCGCATTGGCTGCCGACGGTACGCGTACCGCCATCGGCTTGGATCTGACGTTGCCCATGCTGCGGCGGGCAGCCCAGCGGTTGCCGCACACCGTTCCACTGATCTGTGCGTCCGGTGAAAATGTACCGCTTCGAGGTGCGAGCGTGGACCTTGTCGTGTCGACAAGCGCTATGCACTATATGCGAGATCCGATCAGCATGCTGCGAGAGGCGCGCCGGCTGCTGGTGCCGGGTGGGACGGTGATCGTTGGCGATTGGTGTCGCGACTACTGGACCATGCGCGCCCTTGATCGTGTGCTGCGCTGGGTAGACCCTGCACATGTCGCGACGCTGCGCGGAGCGACGCTCGTACGGTTGCTGCGGAACGCCGACTTTCAAGACGTCCGATTGTCGCGGCGCCGAATCGACAGGTTCTGGGGGCTGATGACGGTCACCGCTCAGCGTCCAGGCGCTGCTGCAGCATCCGACTCGACCGAATCGACCGACTCGTGAGCTGATGTGCCGCGATCGCGTGTGCGCAGATTCTCTCTGACGCGGCTTTAGCGGTCACCATTCTAGTGCACGAGAAGGCAGACGTAGACCGAATGGCATGGCGCGTACCGGGTGCGCGCAGCGATTGCATTGGTGGCGCGCGCCACTCGGCAGGAAGTTGTCAGTGATCGTCCGATATTCGCGACGTCTTTGTGTAGTCTTATTTCAGCATCGACGCGCATACGGTGTTGACGTATACGAGCGGCATGAGACCAGACACTTTACAGAAAGTGAGCGTATCTGAAGCGTGAACAAGGGTGCGACTCAGTCGCGCTGCGGCAATAGGGAGCTGGGAATGCCGGATGTGTCACCATTCTGCGCTAAGCTTCTGTGCTTCGAGCACGCTTCCCGGATTCCCGCCTGCTCGCGGCCGCAGGCTCGGTCGGATACCGTCGTGCTCGCGGGCCTCTGCGGCGGTGCTGACCAAGGAGTCGAGCACCGCCAGAGTGGCGGGCGCGGCCAAAAAGACTTATAGGCCGTAAATGGCTCGGTCACCGCGCACCTCTCACGCTGCGTCGAGATGCCGAAGGAGTTTGCTGCCGCAGCGGCGTCCTCGCCGTGCGGGTCCTCGACCCCCGATCGGCGCGTTTGTCCTCTACGGCGATCGCCGCGAGTCATCAGTACGGCGCGACCGGTGCGGAAAGTCACGGCTGATACCACGGTTATTGGATTGCCCTGTCCTGGTAACCAGTGCTACGGCGTCAACCGATGTAAGTGTGTGCGGAGAGATCGTCCAAACAGCTTGTTGTATCGTGGTCCTGTCGGGATCGGCCGAGCGATCATGGCGATCGTGCGACGCCGATTCACTTGCCAGCGGCGTTCAGTGATGCCAACGGTCAGATTTGCAACGTCAGTGCGTCACGATCTGGCTGGTACACCCTGCGGTAGCTCAAGTGCGCACGGAGTCGTGCTACCGAGAGTTGTTGTGCGAGGTGATGTGTACAGATCTGCGCGAACGTTTTCCTCAGGGCGGCGTGTATCTGGTTTGCGTACTTTAGCCGTTGGCGCGCAAGGCGCAGCTGCTTCGACTGGCGCTCACGTGATAACTACAGACATGATCTGATCGCGCACCCACTGCGGCTGTCGCAACGGCAGCTGATGATCGCCGCCGGGATACACGCGAATTTCGCAGTTCGGATGGAGCGCTTGCAGCGTCCGCATCCGATCCAGCGGCGCGCTCTCGTCGCGATCCCCATGGAGGCAGAGGACGGGGAGCGCCGGCGACAGGCGTCGAACATCCGTCGTCAGGTCGTAGCGATAGATCACCTCCCACATCGTCGACGTCGACGACCGCCACGTCATCTGATTTGCGTCTTCGGCGACTTCGCGCGGAACGTCGCGGGCAAGTAGCGGTGCCGCCCAGCCCAGCAGGCGCCGACCCAGCAGGCAGGTGAGCGCAAAGGGGATCATATGCGTCCAGAGCCATCCGCTGCTGTGCCGACTCCGAATGAACGTCTTCGCCTGCTCTTCACCGCCGAAAAACGGCAGGCTGACGAGAATGAGGCGCTCGACTTCCTCTGGATACCGCGCGGCGTATGTGATCGCCAGCCGTGCACCGAGCGAATGTGCGACCAGTGTGAACGGTTGCCGCGCGCCGATGGGCGCGAGCACGCGATGCAACTCGGCGATATGCCGATCGACTGAATACGTGGTCCAAGGTTTCTGCGAGCGTCCGAAGCCGAGCAGGTCGACGAGCAACATTCGTGCGCGCTCGGCAAGTGCACCGACGACGAACACCCAATAACGCGTCGTCGCCCCGATGCCGGGGAGGAACACGAGTTGCGGACCGTGCACGCCGAGTGCGCGCGTGAACAGCGCTTGATCCGTGTCGGCACGGTCAGCATCCGCGACCGCCAGCGCGGCGATGCTGGTCGCAAGTGCACCGACGCCGAGCGCGACGCGTTTCAAGAGTGTGCGGCGTGTCAGTCGCACCGAGGTTTCCGATCGCGGCATACGCGGCTACGGTTTCGGTCGTGACGTCATCGCTGAATGCATGGCCATCAGTCGCATGCCGCGCTCGCAATGCGTGGCCGTCATGGCGGTTGCACCGCCGACATGGAGGTCCGTCAGTTGCACGAGATGTTGGAGGAGCGAGTCGGCCATGGCGTTCCACAGACGTATGGTCGCGATGTAATGGCCGCGGGTATTCATGTATGTCTGCGACACCATGTTGACCGTCCGCTATCGATGATCCGGGAGTGCGGCGATGAGCGCGCTGCCGCGCAGTGACATGCGTGACCGGTCGTAGGCCCGCACGTCGCGTATCATACCGAGCGACGCGCCCACCGTGCCGCCGCGATGCAGTTCGGCGGCGGAGTCCATGCTGGGCATCGCGTTCATCGCGCCACGCTCAGCCATGATCGAGCATGCGCGCTGCTGACGGTCACCGCGCCAGCGCCGCGTGCAACTCCTCAAACGTCGCCAGCGCTGCCCGCATGTCCTCGGCGATCTCCGCCGCGATTACCTGCGGTGCCGGCCGGTTCGCTGAAGCATCCAGCGCCTCGTCCCTCAGCCAGAAGGCGTCCAAGCTCGCCGTGTCCCGCGCCACTAGCTCCGCGAAGTCGTAGCACCGCGACCCGGTCGTCCGCCGCGCGCCATACTGGACGAGATCGTGCGCAATCTCCGGGCATTCGCAGCGGCGTTCAGTCGCCCAGACGACGTAGTCACACAAGCGGTGCCCTGCCCGCGAAGGTCATGCCGCACAGCCACGACGATCCCGAGCGCGGGCGTCCGATGTATGCCGATCACTGATTTGTCGACCCGCTTTTGACCATCGCTGAGGTCGCGTAGATCCTTCGCGCGTCTGATGGCTGGGGCTGCGGACAATTCGGGTGGGCGGGGAAGAGCGGTACCGGCAGACCGATCTCAGGGAAGATCAGCGGGCACTCTCGGAGCCTGGAGGACGCGGTCGGCGCTGACGGCTCCACGCTCGTCTCTCCGGCTCGTGGTGGGCCCTATGGATACTCCCGGCAAACTAGAGCCCGACGCCCGAATACGTAAAAACGTATACAGAAACGTATACAAGAAAGGCCCATGCCGTATACGCATGAGCCCTTATCGCGTTGCACCGCAACGAGTTACACAATCGGGGTGACAGGATTTGAACCTGCGACCTCCTGCTCCCGAAGCAGGCGCTCTACCGGGCTAAGCTACACCCCGAAACCAGTAAGCCTTTCACGAAAACGTGCGCCCGGAGAGAGTCGAACTCCCAACCTTCTGATCCGTAGTCAGATGCTCTATCCAATTGAGCTACGAGCGCGCTGCGATCCTGCGGCAGAACGAGCAAACTAGGCGAGTTCGTCAGGGGCGTCAACCCGAAACGGCAGTCAAACGTCGATGCATCGTCGCGCCGGCGCGCAGAACACGGGTGCTGCAGTTACCGCGATCGCGAGCGACGGGCTGCGGTCGTTCGGTCGCGCGGGTGCGGACACTGCGTGGGAAACAACGCAACAGAGCCCCGCGACGGGCGGGGCTCTGATGAGCGGTACAAGACTCGAACTTGTGACCTCCACGATGTCAACGTGGCGCTCTAACCAACTGAGCTAACCGCCCGACAACTCACGCAAACCATCGTACACAGCACACGATGCACATCATGCGTACACAGAGCGGGAAACGGGACTCGAACCCGCGACCCCAACCTTGGCAAGGTTGTGCTCTACCAACTGAGCTATTCCCGCATCACACCAGCCGCCCAAGCAAGCGCAGCCGGACCATCCCGTCAATGGAGGTGAGGGGAATCGAACCCCTGACCTCTTGAATGCCATTCAAGCGCTCTACCAACTGAGCTACACCCCCGGGACTGCCACACGTCCAACGGCCCCACTCCCGCGACGGTCGAGCCAGTCATCAGGAACCGCAAAGGGTAGCTGCGAGTACCACGACTGTCAACCCGATGACTGGCGGGAAGCCGCGAAATGCATAGATTGAGCGGATTACGTCATGCCACCTGGATGGCGAAGGGTTCAGCTGTGAACCCTCGGGTCGCGCTCGACGTTACTGAAGTACCGAAACTGCAGTAACGCAGCACAGATGCGACTCGGCGCCGACGTGGCGCTCGCGTGGCTCGGGATCGCTCGCGCCCCCGACCTGCGCTTCCAATTCGCGAGTTCCGACTGAGGTTTTTCAATACATGGCAGACGTGAAGCGCCGGCGCCGCAAAGCTGCGCCTGCGGGGATCGCCCCGACGGAGCCCGAACGCGACATCCTCGATCAGTACCTCTACGAAGTCAGCACGTATCCGCTGCTCAAGGGAACTGAAGAAATCGAGTTGGCGCGAAAGATCCGCGCCGGGGATCCAGATGCATTGCAGGAGCTGGTGAAGCGTAACCTCCGCTTCGTCATCTCTGTTGCCAAGAAATACCAGAACCGCGGCCTCCCGCTGATCGATCTGATCGGCGAAGGCAACGTCGGTTTGCTCACTGCTGCCCGCAAGTTCGATCCCGATCAGGGCGTGAAGTTCATCTCGTACGCCGTGTGGTGGATCCGGCAGGCCATCCTGTCGTCCCTCGCGCGTCAGGGCCGAACGGTGCGTGTGCCGCTCAACCGCACCGCCGATCTGTCGCGCATCATCAAGGCGTCGGAAATCCTGCGCCAGAAGCTGCGGCGTGAGCCGAGTCCGGAAGAACTGGCGCAGCTCACCGGCTTGTCCGTGGATGTCGTGCAGTCGCTCGCCGCGCTCAACACCGGCGACGTTCGCCTCGATGCCCCGATGGATCCGGAAGGCGATCGCTCGCTGATCGAACGCTTCGTGGCCGACGAAATGCCGGACACGGAAGAAGAAGCGATGAATCGCTTCCTCAACGATGAAATCGAGCAGGCGCTCAATACGCTGCCCCCGCGCGATGCGAAGGTGCTGCGTCTGTACTTCGGTCTCGAGGGTGGGCGTGAGCACACGCTCGAGGAAATCGGATCGATGCTCGGTGTCACGCGCGAACGCGTGCGACAGCTGCGCGACCGCGCACTGAAGCGTCTGCGCGAAGGTGATGTCGGCCGCGCACTGGGCTCTTTCGCAGCCTGATCCGGCACCGCTCGTGAAAGAAGACAGGGGGCAGCCGGTGGATTGCGGCTGCCCCTTGTCGTATTCTGCCCCCGGTATCCTGACCCTGCCTCATACGCCCCGATGATCGAACTGACGAACGTCAACAAGGCTTTCGGATCGAAACGAGTGCTCGCCGGCTTTTCCCTCACCGTCAATGAGGGCGAAACGATGGTCATCATCGGTTTCTCAGGCACCGGCAAGTCGGTCGCGATCAAGCACCTGGTCGGACTGCTGCGTCCCGATTCGGGGAGCGTGAAGGTCGATGGTCTCGAGGTGCCGACGCTCAGCCGGAAGGAACTCACGGCACTGCGCGCGAAGATCGGCTACGTCTTTCAGTTCGCCGCATTGTTCGACTCCCTCACCGTCGGCGAGAACGTCGCCATGGGCCTGCGGAAGCAGGGCACCCTGAGCGAGAGCGAGATCACTGCGCGCGTCGCCGAAGCACTCGATCTCGTGGATCTGCCGAACACCGAGGCGCGCTTGCCGGCCGAACTCTCCGGCGGCATGCGCAAGCGCGTCGGCATCGCGCGCGCCATCGCGCTGCGCCCGAAGTACATCCTGTACGATGAGCCGACGACCGGCCTCGATCCGGTCACCAGCGCCGTCATCGATGAACTGATGGTGCGTATGCGCGACCGCCTCGGTGTCACCGGCATCGTGATCACGCACGACATGCGCAGCGCCTATCGCGTCGGCACGCGCATCGCCATGCTCTATGAGGGCAAGGTGCGCCAGGTCGGTACAGTCGACGAGATTCAGCACACCTCGGATCCGGTCGTGCGCCAGTTCATCGAAGGGCGTGCCGAAATGGATCCGGCCGCGTAACCGAGGATTCCGAATGACCACTCCAATCGATGCGCGACGGGAAGTCTCCGCCGGTGGCGTGGTCTACCGCGTGGTGGATGACACGCCGGTCTATCTCCTGATCCGTGACAGCTATCGCAACTGGGGCTTCCCGAAAGGGCACCTCGAGTGCGACGAGCAGGCACCCGATGCGGCCGTCCGCGAAGTGCAGGAAGAGACCGGTCTGCCCACAGTCACTTTACGCGCCGAAATCGATACGATCGACTGGTTCTTCCGCTTCCGCGGGAAACTCGTGCACAAGATCTGTCACTTCTTCCTGATGGAAACCGACTGCTCCGACACGCTGCCGCAGCGCGAGGAAGGCATCACGGCCTGTCGCTGGGCGAAGTTCGAGGAAGCGCGGTCGCTGCTCGCCTACGAGAACGCGCGCGTCGTCCTCGAGCGTGCGAACGAGATCATCCGCAATCGGCAGGCCGGTGCGACCGCCGAGCCGACGGCGGTCGAGGGGCTCTGAGCGCGAGCAGCCCGCGTCGCGGGTATGCGATTCCAATGCGCGGTGCATCGGCGCCGGCCACGGTGCTGCTCGTCTGCTCCTCGCGCGAACGCCCGCGCCATCTTCTCGCACGCGCCTTCCCGCGAGGACGCACGCAGATCCACGTCGTGCGCGACGCCGACGGCATCGACGCGGCGCTCCACACGCTGCTGGTGGATGCGATCATCGTCGATCTGCTGCCGGGGGCTGCTGCGACGGTAGGCTGGCGCGCCATCGAACACGCCACTCGCCACGCGCCGATTCCGGCCATTGGCCTGGTGGCGACACGCGCGCTCGATGCTGCGCTGCTGGCGCGACTGCATGTGGCGGGCGTCAGCACGATCCTGATCGACGGCGTCGATGACGCGATGATCCGCGTGCTGCTCCAGCCGGTGCTCCTGACGACACGCTTCACCGTGAGGGCGGACGTGCTGCTGACGGCGCACAATGTCGGGCCGCTGGCCGAAGCGGTCTGGCGCACCGGCGTGTCCCATGCGGGACGTCTGACGTCGGTGGCGACGGTTGCCAAACAGCTCGGCATGAGCCGCGAGCACCTTGCCCGATCGCTGAGGACCGCCGGATCGCCCGGCGCCAAGCAATTGCTGGAGCTCGTACGGCTCCTCGTCGTCCAGACCCAGCTCGCCGCCGGCGTGCCCGTCGCGATCGCGTCGGCCCGGCTTGGCTACAGCTCCGTCTCCCATCTGGCGCGGGCGGCCCGGTCAGCCACCGGGGTGACCCCGCGCGACTGGGGAGGCCTGTCGGCCGAAGGATTGATCGCGGCCGCCCTGATGAACGCGCGGGCACAACCGGACATCGGTACGCCGTTACATTCTGCGACTCCCCGGCACGTCTGATATCGCCGATTTCCCGGTGGGTTGTCTTCGCCGGGCTTTGTGATAATTTTCACAAGCTCTACCAGAACGCCTCCGATCGTACCCCACGACGTTTACTGACTGTCTGCCCAATGGCTGCCGAAACCACGCTCCGCCCCGGTGAGATCAAGGACATTCTGCTGCGCGAAATCGAAGCGGCAGATCTCAACGAGATCGATGTTGACGAGGTCGGCACCGTCCTCGAAGTGAAGGATGGTGTCGCCCGCATTTATGGCCTGTCGAAGGCGATGGCCGGCGAGATGCTCGAGATTCGCGCCAGTGAAACGGGCGACATCGTCGTCGCGCAGGCGCTGAACCTCGAAGAGGACAACATCGGCGCCGTGGTGCTCGGCGACTATCTGAAGCTCAAGGAAGGCGATGAAGTCCGTCGTACCGGCCGCGTGCTCGAGGTGCCGGTTGGTCCGGCGTTGATCGGCCGCGTCGTCGACGCACTCGGCAATCCGATCGACGGCCTTGGCCCGATCGTTGCCACCACCACGCGCAAGGTCGAAAGCCCGGCGCCGGGCATCATCGTGCGCGAGCCGGTGAAGCAACCGTTGCAGACGGGCATCAAGGCGATCGACGCGATGATCCCGATCGGTCGTGGTCAACGCGAACTGATCATCGGTGACCGCGGCACCGGCAAGACGGCGATCGCGATCGATACGATTATCAATCAGAAGGGCAAGGGCGTCGTCTGCGTGTACGTCGCGATCGGCCAGAAGGCGTCGACGGTGTCGAGCATCGTCGAAAAGCTGACGCAAGCCGGCGCCATGGAGTACACGATCGTCGTCGTGGCGACCGCGTCCGATCCGGCGCCGATGCAGTTCCTCGCGCCGTACTCGGGTTGCTCGATGGCCGAGTACTTCATGTATCACGAAGGGCAGGCGACGCTCTGCGTGTACGACGACCTCACCAAGCAGGCCGCCGCGTACCGTCAGATCTCGCTCATCCTGCGTCGTCCACCAGGCCGTGAAGCGTTCCCGGGTGACGTGTTCTATCTGCACAGCCGTCTGCTTGAGCGCGCCGCCAAGCTGCGCAGCGATGACGGCATCGTGGACGGCAAGACGATCTTCAAGCCAGGTGGTTCGCTCACGGCGTTGCCGATCATCGAAACGCAGGCCGGCGACGTCTCGGCCTACATCCCGACGAACGTGATCTCGATCACCGACGGGCAGATCTTCCTCGAAGGCGACCTGTTCTACTCGGGCGTGCGTCCGGCCGTGAACGTCGGCATCTCGGTGTCGCGCGTGGGTGGTTCCGCGCAGACGAAGGCGATGAAGGGTGTCGCTGGCCGACTGCGTCTCGACCTCGCGCAGTATCGCGAACTGGAAGCCTTCTCGAGCTTCGCATCGGACCTCGACGCGGCCACCAAGCGCCAACTCGATCGCGGCAAGCTGACGGTGGAAGTGCTGAAGCAGGGGCAGTATGCGCCGATGCTCGTCGAAGAACAGGTGATGATCATCTTCGCCGTGACGAACGGTCTGATGGACGACGTCAATCCGAACACGGTGAAGGACTGGGAGACGGGCTTCCATGCATACATGGCAGCGAGTCACCCCGAGATCGGCCAGTCGATCGCGACGGAAAAGGCGCTCACGAAGCCGAACGAAGCGGCGCTGCGTGATGCGATTGCGTTGTACAAGAAGGTGGCGGCGCCTGCCGCTGCCCGCTGATTCCCGGACCACGGTAGCCTGACGCACCATGGCCAAGGGTCGCGAGCTCAAGGGACGGATCAAGTCCGTCGAGAACACGAAGAAGATCACGCGCACCATGGAAATGGTGGCGACGTCGAAGATGAAGCGCGCCGTGGATCGTGTCGCGGCGGCGCGCCCGTATGCTGCGGCGTTGGCCGAAGTCATCGGCGATCTGTATTCCGACGAATTGGCGGAACAGTTTCCCCTGCTGCGTCAGCCGGCACAGATGCGCCGTGTGGCGCACATCATCCTGACGTCGAACCGCGGGCTGTGCGGCGGCTTCAACGCCAATCTGGTGAAAGAGGCGCGTCTGCAACTCGCCGCGCTTGAAGCGCGTGGGCTGCAGGTGGAATTGCACGTCGTTGGCAAGAAGGGAATCGGCTACTTCAAGTATGTGACGCGTGCGATGGCGGCGCAGCGCATCGACATCAGCGACAAGCCCACCGCCGCGGATGCCTCGTCACTGGTGGACTCGCTGATGGAGCGATTCATCAGCGGCGATCTCGACGCGGTGTTCGTGACGAGCTCCAAGTTCAATTCGGCGATCTCGACACCGCCGCAGACGACACAGGTGTTGCCGGTGAAGCCGCCGTCAGGTGGCTCGCTGAAGCGTGACTACCTGCTGTCGCCGTCGGCCGAGGCGATTCTCACCGAGCTGCTGCCGGCCTACGTCAGGAACTCGGTGTATCGCGCGTTGGTGGAAACGGTGGCCGCTGAGCAGGGTGCGCGCCGGACTGCCATGAAGAGTGCGACCGACAATGCGACCGACATGTTGAGCAGCCTGCGACGCACGTACAACCGCGCCCGGCAGGCGCAGATCACGCAGGAAATCGCCGAGATCGTCGGCGGTGCAGCAGCGCTTCAAGGCTGACCGTTCGTACCACGACCAGAACCCCGAGACGGAAATACATATGGCAGCAACAGCAACTCCCGCGGCGGTGACCGGCAAGGTGGTGCAGGTCATCGGGCCAGTGCTCGACGTCGAATTCGAGGCGGAGCATCTTCCCGAGCTGTACAACGCGCTGCGCATCGATGAGACCCTGCCGGATGGCACGGTGATCAAGGTGACGCTCGAAGTGCAGCAGCACATCGGACGCAATCAGGTTCGCACCGTCGCCATGAGCAGCACCGACTCGGTGGTGCGCGGCATGACGGTGGTGGACTCGGGCAATCCGATCATGGTGCCGGTGGGTGCTGCGGCGCTTGGGCGCATCCTGAACGTGCTTGGCGATCCGGTCGACAACGGCGCCGACATCCCGGCCGATTCGCCGCGCTGGCCGATTCACCGCAAGCGCCCCGACTTCGTGAACCTCGAGCCGAAGACGGAAATCTTCGAAACGGGTATCAAGGTCATCGACCTCATCGCCCCGTTCGTGAAGGGTGGCAAGATCGGTCTGTTCGGCGGCGCCGGTGTGGGCAAGACGGTCGTCATTCAGGAGCTGATCAACAACGTCGCCAAGGCACACGGCGGCAAGTCGGTGTTCTGCGGCGTCGGTGAGCGTACGCGTGAAGGGAATGACCTCTACCTGGAATTCCAGGAAGCGGGAATTCTGGACAAGGTGGCGCTCGTGTACGGTCAGATGAACGAGCCGCCGGGAGCGCGTCTCCGCGTGGCGCTCTCAGGCCTCACGGTCGCAGAGTATTTCCGCGACACCGAGAACGCCGACGTGCTCGTGTTCGTGGACAATATCTTCCGCTTCACGCAGGCGGGTTCTGAAGTGTCCGCACTGCTTGGCCGCATGCCGAGCGCCGTGGGCTACCAGCCGACGCTGGCGTCGGAGATGGGCGATCTGCAGGAGCGCATCACGTCCACGCGCAACGGCTCGATCACGTCGGTGCAGGCGATCTACGTGCCGGCTGACGACATCACGGACCCGGCGCCGGCCACGGCCTTCGCGCATCTCGATGCGACGGTCGTGTTGTCACGTCCGATCTCGGAGCTCGGCATCTATCCCGCCGTCGATCCGCTGGCGTCCACCAGCCGCATTCTCGACAAGCAGTACATCGGCGAGACGCATTATCGCGTCGCGGTGGAAGTGCAGCGCATTCTGCAGCGCTACAAGGAACTGCAGGACATCATCGCGATCCTCGGCATGGACGAACTGTCGGAAGACGACAAGAAGATCGTGGGTCGCGCACGCCGCATTCAGCGCTTCATGTCGCAGCCGTTCCACGTCGCCGAGCAGTTCACGGGTATCCCGGGCAAGTTCGTGAAGCTCGAGGAGACGATCAGCAGCTTCGATCGCCTCTGCGCCGGTGAGTTCGATCACCTGCCGGAGCAGGCGTTCTTCATGTGCGGCGGTGTCGACGACCTGATGGCGAAGGCCGACGCGATGGCGAAGGCGTAATGCTGACGGTCTCGGTCATCTCACCAGAGAAAGTGCTGTTCGAAGGCCAGGCGACCGGTGTGGTCGCGCCTGGCCACGATGGCCGGTTGGGAATTCTTCCGGGGCATGCACCGCTGATGACGGTTCTGGGTCGCGGTGAACTACGTCTGGATGGCGCCGCAGGCGCCCGCTTTCAGGTTCAGGGCGGTTTTCTGCAGGTGGTGGACAACGTGGTCCGCGTGGTGACGGAGTCGGCAACGGCGCTCTGAGGTGCTGTGAGCTTTGGTAAGTCGAAAGGCATGCAGGTCATCGGCAGTCCGTCGGTGACCTGTTTTCGTACGTACTCCGTCCCGATCTATGGCTTTCGAGCGCACTGGGATCTGCTCACGCATCAGGGTGGCCAACCTCACATATTAAAGAATCATTAGGGGGTTTTGATACGGCGATCTCACGTTTAGGATGGGCTGCATCGATGGCGCACTGCGAGCGCCTGCTGAACGATCTCTCCTCGACAACGCCCCGTCATGCGACTCACCCTCGTTCGCGTCCGTCGGACACTTTTTGCGACGGTCGTTTTATTCGGCTTCGTCGCTCCACTTGCAGCACAGCGTGCGACCACGCGCATCACCGGGCGCGTGACAGATCTCTCCAACGGTCGCGCGCTGCAGGGTGTGCGTGTGACCATCGTCGGTACCGAGCTCGCCGTCGGCACGACTGTTGAAGGGCGCTACACGATCATCAACGCTCCCACGGGTGCGATCGAAGTTCGTGCACAGTTCATCGGATATCCGTCGCTGAAGAAGGCCGTCAGTGTTTCGGCGGGATTGACTACCACCGTCGACTTCGCGCTCAACGCCGCTCCGACGCAGTTGGATGCGGTGATCACTACGGCGACCGGGAATCAGCGCAAGCTCGAAGTTGGCAACACCGTGGCCACGATCGACGCGGCGGCACTGGTGGCCGTCAATCCCGTCACGAACATCGGCGACCTGCTGGTGGGGAAGGCGGCCGGAGTGCAGGTGCTCGGCGGGAATCTGACGGGATCGAGCCAGCGGATTCGCATCCGAGGCACGAATTCCGTGTCACTGAGCAACGACCCGATCTTCTTCATCGACGGCATTCGTATGACGTCGGACAACAATTCGTCGTCGATCGGCATTGGCGGCACGAATCCGAGCCGGTTGAACGACATCAACCCGGAAGACATCGAGTCGATCGAAGTCGTGAAGGGTCCAGCTGCCAGCACGTTGTACGGTACCGATGCTGCCAATGGTGTGATCGTCATTCGGACCAAGCGCGGCAAGGCGGGCCCGGCGCGGTGGAACTCGTGGATCGAATCGGGTTCGATCGAAGATCGGAACCGATGGCCGACCGCGTATCGCGGATGGCGCACAGGTACCACCACCACCACGAACTCACTGGCCACGAACTCGGTGCAATGCCTGCTGGTCGATCGCGCCGCCGGCACCTGTGCACAGGATTCTGTGACGGCCTTCAATGTGTTCAACGATCCGCGGACATCGCCGCTGTTGAAGGGTACTCGCAGCCAGTATGGCGTGAGTGTCAATGGTGGTACGGACGTCGCACGCTATTTCGTGAGCACCGAGATAGAGAATGAGCTTGGCTTGCTGGGTGTACCGACGCTCGGTGCACAGCAGTTCACCGCCCGGACCGGAACGGAGTTGCAGTCGAACCAGCTGCGCCCGAACGAGTACCAGCGCGCGAACTTCCGGGCGAATCTGAATTTCACGCCGAGCAGCAAGAGTGACGTCGCGATCTCGACGTCGTACATCCAGAGCGATCAGCGATTGCCGCAGACCGATAACAACGCGACCGGTCTCTTGTCGAATGCGACTTCAGGGGCGGGGAATTTCGATACGCTCCGCATCGGCTATCGGCAATTCCGACCGCAGGATTCGTTCGCCAACATCACGCAGCAGAAGGTGGCGCGGTACGTCGGAAGTCTGCAGGCGAACTATCGTCCGGTGAGCTGGCTCAGCGGCCGGGCGACGGTCGGTGTGGACTACACCGGCCGCAATGACTACTCGCTCTGCAAGCGCAACGAATGTGGTCTCGGTGTGGCTGCGAATGTCTTCAACATCGGGATTGGCTACGCCACGAACAATCGGTCCGAGTTCTTCAACTACACGGGTGACTTCGGCAGCACGGCATCGTTCAAGCTGCCGTACAGCTTCGAATCGCGTACTGCCGTCGGTGCGCAGTACGTCGGCCGGCGGTTCGAGCGCAACGGTGCCAACGGGGAGAACCTGCCGCCCGGCGCGACACTGGTCGGCCAGGGGGCAATCCCGAGCGTCAACCAGCTGCAGAATGAGAGCCGCACGCTCGGTGTGTACGCCGATCAGACGTTCAGCTGGCGCGACCGTTTGTTCCTCAACGCAGCCGTGCGTCGCGATCAGAACAGCTCCTTCGGCTCGGACATCGGCGCGCTGGTGCTGCCGAAATTCTCGGCGTCGTACGTTGTCTCGGAGGAGAGCTGGTTTCCGAAGGGTGACATCGTCTCATCGCTGCGCGTGCGTGCGGCGCGCGGCGAAGCCGCGACGCAACCGGGCGTCACCGATGCGCTGCAGTACTTCGGCACCGCGACCGTCACCGATCAGGCAGTCGATGTGCCGGCACTGATTTTCTCGGCGCTCGGCAACACCGCGCTGCGTCCGGAGCGCGTTCGCGAGTTGGAGTTCGGCGTCGATGCCACGCTGTTCAAGGATCGCCTCTCCGTCGAACTGACCGGCTACGACCGCCGCAGCCGGGACGGGCTGTTGTTCCGTACCTTACCGCCATCGACCGGCGGGCCGGCCACGCGTCTCGAGAATATCGCACAGGTGCAGAACCGCGGCTTTGAGGCGCTGGTGAACATGCGTCTGATCGACAAGGGACCAGTGGGATGGGATGTGACGGTGAACGGTTCACACAACATCAACAAGCTGCTGTCACTGGGAGACATTCCGCCGATTATCGGTACCACGACGCGACAGGTGCCGGGATACCCGCTGGATGGTTACTGGCAGCGCCGCATCACCGGCGTGAACGACGCCAACAACGACGGCATTCTGGTGGGCTCAGAGGTCACGGTGGCCGATACGTTCTCGTATGTGGGTCCGGCGGTGCCGATCAACGAAGTGTCGATTCAGAATGTCGTGCAGCTCTTCAACGGCAAGGTGCGGCTGTCAGCGCTGCTCGATCGCAAGAGCGGACACTTCCTGCTCAATGGCACCGAGCGTATTCGCTGCGAGAACCGGTTGAACTGTGACGGCGTTGCCAACCCGGCGGCTTCACTCATCGAGCAGGCGCGTGCCGTCGCAGTACGCGTCAACCCGGCGCGCACGCAGGACGGTTACATGGAAGAAGCGGACTTCTGGCGATTGCGCGAGATCTCCGCCGCCTGGACCCTGCCTGATCGTTGGATGAAGAAGGTGCGGGGCGGCAGCTCGGCGACGATTGTGTTCACAGCGCGTAATCTGCGACTCTGGACGGCGTACTCTGGTATCGATCCAGAGAGCAACTATTTCGGTGGTGCGCGCGGCACCGTGAGCGATTTCCAGACGCAGCCGCCGCCGACCTACTACACGATTCGCTTCAATCTGGGGCTTTGACCATGACGCGCATTCGATTGACCCGCGCGAACGCGGGACGAGCAACGGTCGCCACGCTCTGCTTGCTGGCGCTGAGCGGGTGCAGCACGGATTCGATTCTGAGCGTCGATGCGCCAGAGGTCATCCAGCCCTCTGATGCATCGGGTGCCACCGGCGCCGCCGCGGTTCGTGCCGGCATCCTGGCCCGTGTGGCAGTGATCGCTTCCGGCGGCGAAGGGATGTGGTTCTTCGGTGGGCTTGCGTCCGACGAATGGCGTGGCGGTGACACGTTCGTGCAGCGCAACACGGTGGACCAGCGCGTCATGCTGGAGGACAATTCGTTCCTCGCGGGGCAGTATCGCGCGCTCAACCGTGTCCGCGTGGAAGGCGCGCGGGCCATCGCTGCGTTGCGCTCTGCCAATCAGCCAGCGACGACGGTTGGTGAGTTGCAGTCGCTTGCTGCATACGCCTTGAACCTGACCGCCGAGCATTTCTGCAATGGGCTCACGCTGGGCACGATCAACGGAACAGAGCCGGAGAACGGTGTGCCGATCTCGGCGGATTCGGCCTATGGGCGCGCGGTGGCCTTCGCTGATTCTGCGCTCGTCAGCTCGGTCGGCAATGCCTCGTTCGTGAATCTCGCTTCGGTGATCAAGGGACGCGCCCTGCTCAACCGCGGTCGGTTTGCCGAGGCCGCGGCGGCTGTCGCGGCGGTACCTGTCACGTTCTCGTACCTGATCTTTCACTCGGCCAATTCGAGCGAGAATCAGAACTGGACGCTCAACGTGAGCTCACGCCGTTACAGCGTCGGTGATGTCGAAGGCCGCAACGGGTTGCCGTTCCGCACGGCGAACGATCCACGAGTCAAAGCGGCTCCGCAGGGTGCCGCGACGTCGTTCGACAACCTCACACCATTTCTGGCGCAGACGAATTTCGATCGGTTCACATCGGCGCCGTTGGCCACCGGGATCGAAGCGCGCATGATTCAGGCAGAGGCTGCACTGCGCACGGGCGACGTTGCTGGGTGGCTCGGCTTTCTGAACGCTGCACGAAGCGGGGGCGGCGTGGCCGGCTTGGCACCGCTCGTCGATCCAGGGACGGCAGACGCCAGAATCAATCTGATGTTTCGTGAGCGCGCCTTCTGGTTCTTCGGTACCGGCCACCGCTTCGGCGATCTGCGACGGTTGGTACGTCAATACGGTCGTACGCAGGATGCCACCTTCCCGACCGGTGCGTATCTCAAGGGTGGCGCGTACGGTACGGGAGTGGCGTTCCCGCTGCCGATCGAAGAGCGAAACAACCCGAACTACAAGGGCTGCACCGACCTGCTTCCATAAGCGCGCTGCTTTTGCAGTGCAGCAGGCCGGATCGGTTGGCAGAATCATGCTGGCAACGGCGGAGCACTCTCGACAGTGCTCCGCCGTTTCGTTGTGTCGCAGTCGTTCACGTGGCGCGATCGAGCCGTCAGGCAAGTTCGTGACACTCGGGGAGATGACCCGCAGCTTCGGTCGGGTGCGGAGCGGCGTTCTGGAGGTGTTGGACAAGGTCGTCCGCGTGGGGACGGAGGCGGCACCATCACGCTGAGCTGCGACGGCGCGGTAACGCATGAATATGCAATTCGACTAGGACTCGAAGTCCTAAAATAGGCGGACCTCTGGATGTCGCTGTCTTTTGGGCATTGGGATCCGTACATCTGCGGACGGCGACCGGGAATGTTTCCGCTGGCTTGTTCCGTCCCCTGCATTGCGAATGCATGAAATTTCAGTGGGGAACTTGTAACAGACGGAACTCGCTGTAGAGTTTCCGTCGCGGTGGAACTCTGCCGCACCTTCGCGCACACGCCGCAGGCCTGTCCTGTGGCGTCACGCGTTCACACCTGAGGGGGCACCATGCGATTTGGAAGGTATGCGCTTGTCGCGGCGATGCTGGCACTCGGAGTGCCGCTCGTTGCACAACAGAATGCAGGCGGCACGATCACCGGCAAGGTGACGGATGCCGAAACGAAGCTGCCCGTGCTCGACGCACGCATCGTGATTGTCGGTGGTTTCGAGGCAACATCGAACCAGAGCGGTGACTACCGCCTCGTGAACGTGAAGGCGGGTTCGGTGCAGGTGCGCGTGTTCCGCATCGGCTTTGCGTCGTCGGCGCAGGTCGTGAACGTGATCGCAAATCAGTCCACGACCGTGAACTTCCGCCTCTCGAAGTCGGTCGTGAACCTGTCGGAAGTCGTCGTGACGGGTACGGCGGGTAACCAGGAGCGCAAGGCACAGGCCGCACTCGTGGCATCCGTGTCTGCTGCTGACGTGATCAAGGATGCCCCGATCACCAGCGTGGCGAACCTGTTGCAGTCGCGCGTGCCGGGTGTTGCATTGACGGGCCAGTCGGGCACGTCGGGCACCGCCACGCAGATCCGCATCCGCGGCAACTCGTCGATCAACCTGTCGAACCAGCCGCTGATCTTCGTTGACGGCATTCGTATCAACGAAGGCTTCACGGGCTCGGGCCAGGCCGGCCAGCAGTATGACCGCCTGAACGACATCAACCCGGAAGAAATCGAGAGCATCGAAGTCGTGAAGGGTCCGGCCGCCGCAACGTTGTATGGTGCCGATGCGTCCGCCGGTGTGATCCAGATCATCACCAAGAAGGGTCGCGCTGGTTCCAACACGTTCGTGCAGAATCTGCGCGTCGAGTCGGGTGTGGCCGATCTGCGCTACACACCGCCAAGCAATTACGGCTTGTGCACGACTGCGACGGTTGCGTCGACGAGCACCAACCCGCTGTGCCGCGGTCAGGCTGTCGGCACGCTGATCAATGACAACCCGCTCGTGCGCGCGAATGCGTTCCGTCAGGGCACGGACAAGGTCATCAACTACAGTGCGCGTGGTGGCGGTCAGAACTACGGCTACAGCCTCTCGTACGGTCAGCAGCTGACCGACGGCACGCTGCCGAACAACTCCTTCAATCGCTACAACGTCCGCACGAACGTCAATTACGTCGCGAACTCGAAGCTGAATCTGGACATCGGTCTCGGCCTCGTGCAGACCACGACCACGCTTCCGGACAACGACAACAACATCTACGGGTGGTTCGGTGGCGGCCTGCTCGGCTCTCCGCTGACGCGCACGGACAACAACACCGGCTTCGATGGATGGTACGGTGCGAATCGCCAGTACAACGCGATCGCTGCGATCAAGCGTCAGCAGCTGACGCACCGCGTGACGACGTCCGTGGTCGCCAACTACACGCCGTTCTCGTGGTTCACGAACCGCTTCACCGGCGGTATGGACTACGCGCAGGATGAATTGCAGTCGTTCTTCCCGAAGAACGACAGCCTGTGGTATGGTGGTGCATTGAACACGGGCCAGAACGCGGTGAACCGCAACGGTGCCGAGCGCTACACGTTCGATTACCTCGGCAACGTGAAGCGGGAACTGGGCTCGCATTTCGAAGCCAACCTCTCCGGCGGCCTGCAGGTCATCTCGACCCGCAACACGTTCCTCGGCGTGACGGGCCTCGGCCTCGTGACCAACGCGAACAACTCCGTCACCTCGGCCGCGACCACGTCCGGCACTGGTGGTCAGACGGAACAGCGCCAGGTCGGGTACCTGAGCCAGCTGCAGGTGGGCTGGGACAACAAGCGATTCCTGCAGCTTGGTGTGCGTGTCGACAAGAACTCGTCGTTCGGCTCGACCGCTCCGGCCTTCGTGCTGCCGAAGATCGGCGCCAGTTGGGCCGTGTCGGAAGAAAACTTCTTCCAGCCGCTCTCGCGTTTCGTGAACACGCTCCGTGTGCGCTCGGCATTCGGTACCACGGGTCGCTCGCCGAACCCGGGTGACGCACTCACGACGCTCGTCTCGGCGGCGTACAACATCTCCGGCACGACAGCCGCCGGCGCCATTCCGGGTAACCCGGGCAACGCGACGCTGAAGCCGGAACGCGGTCAGGAGTTCGAGGTCGGTGTCGACGCCGGTTTCTTCAACAACCGTCTCTCGGCTGAAGTCACGTACTTCAACAAGAAGACGAAGGACCTGATCATCGCACGCCCGATTCCGCCGTCACTCGGCTTCAACGCGAATCCGCTGGCGAACATCGGTGGAGTGCTGAACAGCGGTGTCGAAGTCTCGTTGAACCTGAGCGCGATCAACAAGCCGAACCTCCGCTGGGACGTCCGTGTCGGCGCCAACACGCTGCACAACGAGTTGACCAGCCTTGGTGACGGCGCCAATACGGTGCTGCCGTTCAACCTCGGCGGTGCCGGCCGTACGATCGTCGGCCAGCAGCTCGGTGTGTTCGTGACGAAGCAGATCCAGAGCGTCGACTTGGTCAGCAAGGTCGTGACGGTGAACGACACGCTGACCCCGGTCGGCAACCTGCTGCCGACGTTCGAATGGAACCTGAACAACACGGTGACGGTGTTCAAGAACCTGCGCCTGAGCGCGCTGATCGACGCCAAGAGCAACTTCCTGGTGCAGAACTTCACCGCGTACTTCCGCGAGACGCAGCTCGTCCGATCGAATCTGCGCCTCGACACGCTGGCCCTCACGCCGCTGCAGCGCCTGCGCCGCTTTGGCAACCCGACCGCTGGTCAGCCGGCGTTCGTGACCACGAAGGGCAACGCCGCCACGGTCAGCGACGTGATTGACGATTACCTCGAGAAGGGCGATTTCGTGCGCGTCCGCGAAGTCTCGGCCACGTACACCGTGCCGGACAAGTGGATGGCTCGCGTCAGCCGTTACACGAAGGGAGCCTCGCTGACGGTTGCGGTGCAGAACCTCAAGCTGTGGACCGACTACTCCGGTGCTGATCCGGAAATCAACTCACAGACTGGTGCGTTCTCACGCCAGGACTTCCTGACGCTTCCGAACCCACGAAAGACTGTTGTCCGTCTCAACTTCACCTTCTGACCGCGACATGAACCGCATGAATACGATTCGCCGCGCGGTTACGCGCACCGCGACAGGCGCCACGCTGCTGCTCAGCGTCGCAGCCTGTTCCGATAAGTTCCTTGCCGTCACCAACCCGAACGTGATCGACGCCGCAACGGTCGATCCGACGTCCGGCGCCAACACACTGTCCCTTTCCGCGCAGCAGAACTACGTGCGCGCGATCGGCCTGATGTCGGTGTACGGTGGCTGGTTCACGGCCGAGGTGAACGTGTCCGACACGTTCCCGACGCGAAATGAATTCGGTTTCCGTCTGATCTCCGACCTGAACGGCTCGTTGGATGCCGATCTGTGGCGGCCGATCAGTGTCGCCATCGCGTCGGGCAAGACCGTGCTCGACCTGACGCTGCCGACGCCGACGACGAACATCAATCTGGCTCGTGCGGCCGCGTTCCGCGGTTTCGCGATCCTGCAGATGGCGTCGGATTTCTGCACCGGTACGCTGTCGTCCGGCCCCGAGCTGACCACGGCGCAGATGCTCGACTCGGCGTCCGCCATGTTCGACAAGGCGATTGCGGTTGGTACCGCGAACGCCAGCACGGAAGGCATCGCGCTGTCGAATGCGGCCAAGCTCGGTCGCGCTCGTGCAAAGCTGCAGAAGGGTGACAAGCCGGGTGCATCGGCTGATGCAGCCTCGGTGCCGGCCGGCTTCGTGTACAACCTGCGCTACACGGACGACCTGGCGAATCGTGGTCGCCTGTCGAACCAGCAGTACAATTTCACGTTCGACCGCAGTTCGATCAGCGTGGCGCCGTTCTTCCGTAACGCCACTGATCCGCGCGTGACGTATCTCGGACCTGGCCAGACCACCCTGAACGGTCAGGACGCCGTACCGGGTGGCTTCTTCCAGCAGACCAAGTTCAACGGGTATGCTGCCGGGCTGCGCCTGGCTTCGAAGCTCGAAGCGGACTACATCGTCGCCGAGGCTTCGGCGGATCCGGTTGCGCAGACGACGTTCATCAATGCCCGTCGTGCCGCCAACGCGCAGGCTGCGTATGCCGGTGCCACGGACGCAGCAAGCGTGCTGACGGAGCTCATGACGCAGAAGGGCTTCGAGTTCTTCCTCGAAGGCAAGCGGGTCGCAGACTATCGTCGCAATCCGACGGCCGTGCCGGGCATCACGCCGGCTGGCCAGCCGTACTTCAAGCCGGGCTACGCGGCGACGGGTAACCAGGTCTGTTATCCGTTGCCGCGCAGTGAGCGCGACAACAACCCGAATACGAAGGCGCCGTAATTTTCGGGTCGGGCGGGTTGGTCAGCGGGCGCAGAGAGATGATCTCTGCGCCCGCTGTCGTTTGCTCCCATCTGCGTGCGTAACGCGCGGCGGATGGGGCGTCGCTTCTGCGCTCGTCTGGGATCAGCATCAGGCTTTTATTGCGCGGAGGAACACGACGGCACGGTTGGTGCGAGAAGTGCCTTCAAACCACCGTTCCCCTCGGGGCCGTTTTCTCTTCCCACCAGCATTCCCGCCGCTTCCCATGTCCGAACACTCACCGTCCTCGGGCGCAACCGCCGCAGTCACTCCGGATGGCGTTCCGGCAGTGCGGCCGCGCATCGTCGTGGCGGAGGATCACGCGGAGATGGCAGATGTGCTCCAGACGTATCTGGAAGCGGCCGGCTATGAGGTGCATCTGGCGCGGGATGGCGTGATGGCCGAGGCGATGATCGAGGCCGTTCAGCCAGCGCTGGCAGTTCTGGACGCCAACATGCCGGGACTGAGCGGGTGGACGCTGCTCTCGCGCCTCAAGCAGCGAGGGGCGGCGTCTCCGCTGGTCGTGATGCTGACCGGCGATGATGACTTCCCGGTCGAGTCCGCACGCGCGGACGTAATTCTCCGGAAGCCTGCGGCCCTGCGTCGCGTGGCAGCGGTTCTGGCGGAATTGCTCGCCGGCCGTCCTGCGGCCTAGTCCGAGCATTCCGCGGTAGGGCGCCGCTATTTCCGGGGCACGGGCTCGCTGAGCAATCGCGAGCCAAAAATCAAACTCATCTGTAACGCTGCACGCGATCACGCCAGAGGGCGGGGTGGCTGAGCGTTAAAGTCCTGCGTCGTGGGTTGTCGGCGACTCAGTTCAGTCGTAGACTGCACGGCTGAGGCGGGCTGAAGCGCGATCTCTCACGCGCACGCCCTCCCGACTCTTGAATCCTTGACGTAAGTGCAAGTCGAAAAATGACTTGCGTACCTTATACCGCCTGATCGACGTCGAATGATCAGAGCGCTCGTGCCGTCCACCAAAGGGACGGCGGGGGTCGTGCGTTTTGTACGCCGCTGCGGAAGGGTTGTTCCACCCCGGGGGTCGGCTGCCGGGGTGTCGTCGCGGGCAGGAAACGCGGCGGTTTCACCAGCCGACGGATCGCCACGTACGACCGGATTCAGGAGTCCCGATATATGACACGTACGTCGTTGGCACGGTTGCCTCAGGCGGCTGCAGTCATCGCTTTGCTGGCGGGTTCGGCGGCGATGGCGCAGGCGCAAAATGCGACCATTCAGGGCAAGGTGACGACCGATCAGGGCCGTCCCATTGAAGGCGCGAACGTCTTCATCACAGAAATGAACGTGTCGATCGGCACCAACGCGGCCGGCAACTACACCATCACCATTCCCGGCGCACGTGTGCGCGGTCAGGGGGTGGTGTTGCGTGCGCGCTCCATCGGCATGAAGCCGGAGCAGGCGGCCATTGTGCTCCGCCCCGGCGTCATCACGCAGAACTTCGTGCTGCCAGTCGACGTCAATCGCCTCAGCCAGGTGGTCGTGACCGGTGTGGCGGGCGCGACGGAACAGACGAAGGTGACGTTCTCGCTCGCACGCGTGGACAGCGCCGACATGCCGGTGTCCGGTGTGAACCCGCTGACGCAGTTGCAGGGCAAGGTCGCCGGCGCGGCGATCGTCTCCAGCTCCGGCCGTCCGGGTGCACAGCCTGCCGTGCTGTTGCGCGGACCGACGTCGATCAATGCCAGCGGCCGAGGCCAGGATCCGCTGTACATCGTGGACGGCGTGATCCTCAACGGCCCGCTGCCTGACCTGAATGCCCTCGACATCGAAAGCATCGAAGTCGTGAAAGGCGCCGCCGGCGCCTCGCTGTACGGCGCACGCGCCGGCAACGGCGTGATTCAGATCACGACCAAGAGCGGCAAGGGCTCCGCGGACAATGTCGTGCGTTTTGGTTTCCGGACCGAAGTCGGCGGCGGCTCGATCTACAACAAGGCCCCGTTGGCGCAGAACACCTTCCTGCAGACCGACGGCACGGGGCAGTTGTACTGCTCCAGCGACTTGATCGTCGCCACGGCCGGCACGTACTCACAGCCGTGCCTGCGCAAGATCGACATCTATGCCGAGGCCCTGCGCGTCAATGAATTGGGTGGTGACTTTGCGCTCAACCCGCAGAGCTTCCGCAATGACGGTGGTATCGCGCTGGCGCCATCACAGCGCAACCTGGCCGGTCTCTATCAGGTGAATCCGTTCCCGGTCACGTACGACGCCATCGACCAGGCGGTCACCAACGGGTCGTTCCAGAATTCGAATGTCGACGTGACGGGCAAGTATCAGGGCGCGAATTTCTTCGGCAGTGTGTCGAACACCGGGCAGACCGGCTCGATCCGCGGCCTGAATGGCCTCAAGCGCAACACGGTGCGCCTCAATGTGACGCAGCAGTTTGCCGGGAAGTGGACCGTCGGCCTCAACACGTACTACGGCCGCTCCACTTTCGACGGAGCCAATCAGGAAAGCGGCAACGGGTTCTTCCGGCTCACGCGCGTTCCGGCCTTTGCGAGCCTGCTCGTGACGGATGCGTTCAACCGTCCGTACATCCGCACGAACCCGCTCAACTATGGCGGCCAGAACGACAACCCGATCTACAACTTCACCAACTCGCTGCAGGAAAACTTTCGCGACCGCTTCCTCGGCAATCTCGACGTGAAGTTCACGCCGTTCTCATGGCTTGATGTGCAGGGCCAGTTCGGCTACGACCGGTCGAATGGCTCGTCGGTCCTGCTGCAGGATCGCGGGTTCCGCACGACGACCACTGCTCCGACGACGAACAACGGCTCGATCTCGCGTCAGGGGTTCGGTAACCAGTCGTACAACACCAGCTTCAACGCTGTGGCCCGTCAGACGTTCGGCAAGCTGAACGCAAAGGTCAACGCGCGCTATCTGTATGAGCAGCAGGACAGCACGTCGCTCATTAACTCCGGCGTCAACATCCCGTTCCCCGGCCTGCAGAACTCCGGTGCGCTGGTGCAGAATCTGGCGATCGGTTCCGGCGCGTCGTCGGTGCGTGGCATCGGCATGTTCCTCAGCACGGACCTCGACTACGACGACAAGTACATCCTGTCCGGCCTGATCCGCCGCGACGGGTCGTCGCTGTTCGGTGCCGGCAACCGCTGGGCGACGTTCGGACGCGTGTCCGGTGCGTATCGCCTCAGTCAGGAAAAGTGGTGGCCGTCGAGCGTCATCAACGAGTTCAAGCTGCGCGCCTCACAGGGCTCAGCCGGCGGTCGTCCGAGCTTCCCGGCGCAGTATGAAACGTTCACCGTCTCCACCGGCGTCATCAACCCGACGTTGCTCGGCAACCGGTTGCTGAAGCCGGAAGTCAACACCGAGACGGAAGTCGGTATCGATGCAGAAATCCTGAACAAGTACGGCCTCACGCTCACCTACGCGCAGTCGCGGATCGAGAATCAGATCATTCCGGTGCCGCAGCCGACCGTGACGGGTTTCAGCTCGCAGTGGCAGAACGCCGGCGAACTGCAGAACAAGGTGTGGGAAGTGTCGCTCAACATCCCGCTCATCACGCGGCCGAACATGTCGTGGTCCACGCGCGTGAACTTCGATCGCGTGCGCTCGAAGATCACCCAGCTTGGCGTCCCGGAGTTCTTCACTGCGACGAATCTGCAGGGCGCGGACAACTCATTCCGCTTCGCAGCGGGTGAGAATCTCGGCACCTTCTACGGACGCCGCTGGGTGCGCGAGTGTGGCCAGCTGCCGACGGGCTTCCGTGAGCAGTGCGGCGCATTCAACTCCAGCTCGACGTTCCAGCCGAATCGTGATGGCTACATCGTGTACACTGGCGGCAAGTCGCAGGACAGCGCCTACACGAACAACTATTACCAGGCGCAACTCGCCGCCGCCGCAGGTCCGTGGGGCCAGCGCCTGAACTACGGCATGCTGATTCAGTTGCGCGATTCGGTGACGGGAAACCTGACGCCGCAGAAGCTTGGCAGCGCGCTGCCGCAGTACCGCTGGAACTTCAGCAACACGATCAGCTACAAGCGCTTCAGCGTGTACTCCCTGTTCGACGCGACCGTCGGTCAGAAGGTCTACAACCAGGGGTTGCATTGGTCGCTGGGCGACTTCGCGACGCGGCAGCAGGATCAGTCGAACGAGAGCATCACGACGGTGCGACCGATCGGCTACTGGTGGCGCGGCGGCCCGCCGATCAACGGCGCGGGCATTGGCGGTTTCTACGATCTGCTGAGCGCGAACGAATTCTCGACCGAAGATGCGACGTACGGTCGTCTGCGCGAAGTCTCGGTCAGCTACCGGGTCGGCAAGGTTGGCGGCGTGGGCAACTGGACCGTCGGTGTGGTCGGGCGCAACCTGCTCACCGTCACCCGCTACCGCGGTTTCGATCCGGAAACGGGTCTGACCGGTGGCCAGCTGGGCTCCGCCGTGCTGAACGGCGTGGATCGATTCGGTTTCCCGAACCTGCGCACCTTCACCTTCTCGCTCGGCTCGAGCTTCTGAGCCGGACCGGAATGGGCGCGACGCCGACTGGCGGCGCGCCTGATCCGGGCCTCACAAAAACGAGACCATATACATGCAGATCAGACTCTCCCGACTGGCGGCGCTGACCGGCGCCCTCAGCCTGGCAGCCTGCGGCGATCCGCTCAGCGTGACCAACAAGAACGTTGTTGACGTCACCTCGGCGCAGCAGACGGCTCAGGGCATTGAACAGATCATCGGCAAGTCATTTCAGGCGATCTTCGTCGGCCAGTACAACAACGGCGACAACATCCTGATGCAGGCCGCGAACATGTCGCACGAGAGCAGTTCCTCGCTCGGCAACTTTGCGATGGGTCTGCGGAACGGTGTGCCGCGCGTTGGTCTGGACAATTCGCGCGCCAACTCGGCTGCCGCCGGCAACAACGCCGACTTCTCCGTGTTCACACGTCTGGCACGACAGGACGTGAACGCGATTCGCGCACTGGACAACATCCCGACGGCTGCAGCACCGACCGCTGGCCGGTCACGTGCTTTCGGCTACTTCGTGCTCGGCTACGCGATGGGCAATCTGGCCGCGATTTACGATTCCGCCGCCATTCTGACGCCTTCGCGCACGCCGGCGGATTCGCTGTTTGCGTATCAGACGGTGAACACGCAAGCGCTGGCGATGCTCGATTCGGCCATCGCGGTCGTGCGCGGCCCGGGTGGCGCGTCGCCGAACTTCCCGTTCCCCGGTGATTTCCTGACCGGTTCGGCGGTGGACACCGCGCAGTTCATCCGCATGGTGCGGTCGTACAAGGCGAAGTTCCGCGCCAGTGTGGCACGCACGCCGACGGAACGCGCGCTGGTCGACTGGGCGTCGGTCCGTGCCGACGCGGCCGCCGGCATCACCGCGAACATCACGATCGCGCTCGATCCGTCGGTGGGCTGGTCGATGGGCGCCACGATCAACCAGCTGATGACGTTCCTTGGCTGGCACCAGATGCCGTTCATGATCGTCGGCATGGCGGATACGACCGGCGTTTACAGCACGTATCTCTCGCAGCCGATCATCGGAAACCCGGCGCGCAACGGTGGCGGCTTTCTGATCCGCACGCCAGACAAACGGTTCCCCGCCGGCGAAACACGCGCGGCCCAACAGGCCTTCCAGAGTGATGTCGCGCCGGCGCCCGGTGTGTACTTCCGCAATCGCCCGTCAGGCCAGGACACCGGGAACAACGCCGATCCATGGTCCAACTCGCAGTACGATCACTTCCGCTTCCGCCCGACCCGTGACAACGCCGGTGTGGGAACGTGGATCCTGATGGCCGCGACGGAAATCCGCTTGCTGCAGGCCGAAGCGCTGATCGCGCTCGGTCGCACGCCCGAAGCGATTCCGCTGATCAATGTGACGCGTGTCGCGAACGGTCTGCCAGCCATTCCAACGACGGCCCTGTCGTCGGATGCCGTGCCCGGTGGCACCGCATGCGTGCCGCGTGTCCCACAGCCGGGCGTCTTCACGACATCCGTGTGTGGCTCCGTCTTCGAAGCGATGAAATGGGAGAAGCGCATGGAGACGGCGCTGACCGGCTACAGCCAGTGGTACCTCGACGGCCGCGGCTGGGGCGACCTGCCTCCTGGGACCGGCCTGTCGTGGCCTGTGCCATATCAGGAACTCGATTCGCGTGCCAAGCCCCTGTACAACGGTATCGCGGTCGCCGGTGCGAATACCTACGGCCTTGGCCGTGGCGGCAACTTCTAGGTGACAGTCTCGTCGACGAGCCTGCGTGCGGTCGTGGGAGCGATGGCAGCGTCATTGCTGTCGGGCTGCTACGAGTACGTGCCGATGCAATCAGCGTCCAGCGCCAGTCCGCGCGTGGAAGTGCTGGTCACGGATCGCGGGCGCGTCGAACTGGGGCCACAACTGGGCCAGGGCGTGATCTCATTCGAAGGCATCCTCGATCAGCACAAGGATTCTTCGTACACGGTGCGCGTGGCAGAGGTGACGTATGTGAACCGTCAGACGAGCCAGTGGAGCGGTGAGTCGATCACGGTGGGCAGCAGCGCGGTGCGGGATATCCGCGTGCGTCGCCTGTCGCGAGGACGCACGTTCGCGGTCGTACTCGGTGCAGTCGGTGCCGGCATCGCCTTCGTGGTGACACGGAGCGTGCTTGGCGGCGGCTCCGGGCCCGACGGTGGGCCAACGCCACCTGTCCAGGGTCAGTGAAGCGTTTCGCTTTTCTCTCAAGCATTTTGAATTCCTTCTTCTCCGATTCTCTCTCATGACCTACCGTCTTCCCCCCGCGCTGCGCGTCGCGGTCGCCCTGTTGGCGACCGGACTGATTGTCGCGTGCAGCAAGGACACTGGTCCGACCGTGACGACGCTTGGCCCGCGTGCGCGCGTGCGGGTCATCAATGCCATTCCCGACACGATCGCGATGGACTATCGCTTCGTGGACAGCGTCGAGGCGCCGATCGAACTCGGTCTCGTCTTCCGTGCCGCGTCGGGCTATCAGCCCTTCAAGGTCGGCACGCGCAAGCTCCGCGCGTTCGCGGCCAGCCAGGATCCGACCGTCGTCTTCGGCGCCCCGATTCTGGATCAGACGATCACGCTCAAGCAGGATGTGTACTACACACTGATTCACGTCGGTCTCGCGAATACGACCGGCGGAACGGGTGACAGCATCATCGTCATCGAGGACACGATTCCGACGCTCGGTACGCTCGGTACCGGCATCGCGATCCGCGGCATTCACGCAATTCCAGCCGTTGGTGGCGTTGACGTTTTCACGACGCGCACCGTCGCCGCCACCTTGCCTGCGACCCCGGCGTTCTCGAACCTGGTGTACGGCAAGACGACGGGCTACATCAAGCTTGCCGCCGACTCCGTCGCGGCGCGTGTGTCCGTGCGCGGTGCAGCCCCCGCCGTCGTACTCTCCACGCTGGCGCAGGTCGGCCTCGCCGGGACGACGCAGCTCAACCCGATCGGTGGGTCACGCATCGCCGGCACATCGATGTCCGCGGTCGCATTTCCGGCCGGTGTGGGATCGCGCGCAACCGGTGCGGCTGTCGCGCCGACCGTCGTGTGGTTTGTCGACGGCGACCCGCCAGAGACGGTGCCGAGGATTCGCCCGTAATTCCGAGAACGTCACGCACGATGTGTGACAGACGACGGCGCCTCAGCGATGAGGCGCCGTCGCTGTCTGCGGCATGCCGCAAGCGCCTCTACGGCGTACTGGCCTTGAACGCGACCGTCATGCGCACGCGCTGTGCGACAGGTTGCTCGTTGCGGCGCGCCGGCTCGAACGTGAAGAGCTGTAATCCATCCAGTACCGCGTCACCGAACGCACGATGCGTGGCCGACAACACGCGCGCATTCTTCGCAAACGGGCGCCCGTCACTGGCGACCACGAGTTCGATCGACACCTCGCCATCGAGCGCCTTCCGTCGCAGCGCGAGCGGATAGACGGGCGTGATACTCCGCGCGGTGTCGAGTTGCGCGAGCTGGTCCACGTCGCCAGCATCGAAGATCAGCGAGTCCGGCACCAAGTCGCCGCGCGCGACCCGTGGTTCGGGCAGATACGTATCTGATCGCCGAGACCAGATCACGATGGTGCCGCACCGACTGCCGCTGCCGATCTGCAGGAACTCCGGTGGCGTGCGCGACGCATCGGGATACACCTCGACGCCCGCGAGGCCGCGCGGATCGAACTGGTCGGTGCTGATCTCACCGATGGTGGATTGCGCCATGCCGTCGATCACGAGCAACGGATAGCATCGCTCCGGAACGCGACGGGACGTCGTGCGCGAGCCACTCGTGGTCGTCACGACGGTACTGTTCGGCCGCATGCCCAGTTCGCCGATGCCATTGACGGTGCGGAGCACGTCGCTCAGGCGCTGCGCGTTGATCCTGATGAAGTCCGCGTGCGTGAAGAACACGCCGTCGCCGCGCGCACGTCGCTCGTAGAAACCCGCCAGCGGACCGGTGTACGCGACGCGCTTCGCGGAGACGGTGACGGTGCTGATGCGGGTCGAGATGGTGGAGAGCGTGACCTGCGTGGCGACCGGTGGCAGATCGCAGGCGGGGAACAGCATGACGCGGCCCGGAGCAAAGCCGAGTCGGCGAATGCGCGCGTAGAGTGGTGTGTTCGATCCGACAGCGACGCGGGCCCGGCCGGTGCTGTCGGTGCGAATGGTTTCGTCACCGACGATGAGCGCCGCGTCGTGCAATGCCGTGCCGTTACTGTCGACGACGGCGACAGCGACGAGGCAATTCGTCGATGTGGTCTGGGCGCGCGCGGTGCCTGTCGCAACGGTGGCGAACAGGACATGGGCGATCAGTCGATATCGCAAACAGTTCGTCATTGCAGCGTTGGAGGCAT
>JBBRLZ010000003.1:0-169928 GCA_038231095.1 Gemmatimonadales bacterium | reverse complement strand
GCCTCGCGACCGTACAGTCGATCGCCCACAATCGGTGCATCGAGGCCCAGCGGATGCGCGGCGTGAACGCGCAACTGGTGACTGCGCCCCGTGAGCGGAGAAAGCACGACTTTCGTGCGCCCGTTTTCGCGCTCGAGCACTTCCCAATTCGTCACCGCCGCCTTGCCGTGCACCGGATCGTGGATCTGGCGCGGACGATCGTCAACATCGAGCCGCAGTGCGAGGTCGATCGTGCCGCGGTCGCCACGCACGTCGCCATCCAGCCACGCGATGTACCGTTTCGTGATCTCGCGCCGCGAAAAGAGACGCTGCAGCGCGACGAACGTGTCGCCGTCCTTCGCGGCGAGCAGCAACCCCGACGTATCGAGATCGAGGCGATGCACGACGAGTTGCCCTGACGATTCGGGATACCGCGCGCGCAAACGGCTCGATACGCAATCCTGCAGCTGTGCGCTCCGGCCCGGCACCGACAGCATGCCGCTCGGCTTGTTCACGAGGACAATCCATGCGTCTTCGAACAGCGTGACCGGTTCACTGTCGGGAAACCGTGCGGCGCCGAACAACGGTGGCGGATCCGCTGGCAACCCGCCCAGCATGTGCGCCAGAATCGGTGCGCACTTGCCACGGCACGCGGGATAGAACGAACCGGCATGCCTGTCACCGGCTCGAGGCGGCGCACCGCACCAGAACTCCGCCAGTGCGATCGGTCGCAATGCGCGGCGATACGCCTCGGCCAACAGTTTCGGTGCGGCGCAGTCACCGGCGCCACCCGGCGGCCGCGCCGGTGCGAACAGGTCTCGCAATGCCTTGACGTCGCCAGTCGCGTTCGTGAAGTGGTACGACGACTGGATCCGCTGCAGCAATTCGCGAGATCGCGCTGACCGTTCCTCGTCCAGCGCCGCGACGTCGGCATGACTTCCCGCATCGAACAGCGTCTCGCGCGCCGCAGCGTAGGTGTACATCGCGGCTTCGCCGTCAATCCACACCGCGTCGCGCGCGTCGGTGTCAAACGTCGGTGGCGCATAGCCATCGACGTTCCACCGCCCGCCAAGCATCCCTGAAAAGGCGCGCAAGTACCCGATGCTGCCGTCAGGCCCCTCGACGGCAAGTACGCCGAACATCTTGCCGCCGCCCGGCTCATTCAGGCCGAACGCCGCACTCGCGCGCGAATCCAACTCGGCCAGCAACTCGAGTGCCGCACGGCGCGCGAGCGGATGCACCGCAGCCCGGTCGAACGGACTGGGGAATCGCTCCGGCAATTCGGCGCGCATGGGTTGTGGAGACAGGAGAATCACGTTTGGCTGACTGAAGCCTGCGGTGCGGTGTCGTCGCGCGAGCTGGCGCGGTGTTTGCTCGCGCCGACACGCAAGATACTCACGCCTGAGCACCGGAATACGGAACGGCGGGTGGCACGCCCACGCGCAGTGCGATCCGTTGCGCGGTGCCGGATCGACTCAGGGCTGGTAGACCCACGCCGACGCACGCGGGCCAGTTCCATTTCCATAGCCGCCCGTGATCAGCGCGCCGCCGGACGGCAGCACGGCAACAGCGGAGAACTGGCCTGCCATGGTTGCCACGCCAGGGACGAGGACGAAAGCATTCGTCGCTGGGTCGTACGTCTCCGCTTGCGGCGCTCCTCCCGCGATCAGTACGACGCCGTTCGGTTGCAGCACTGCCGTTCCCTGATGCTTATAGCGCGCCCGCCGCATCAACGGGCCGGGTGTAAATGCCTCGGAGTGCGGATCGAAGAATTCAGTGGAGGCGTAGACGCCGTCGAAATCGCGCTCGTCCGTCCCGCCAGAGACCAGCACGCGACCGTCACGCATCACAATCGCGTCATGCTTGTGGCGCCTGACACTCATGTCACCGGATCGACGAAAAACGCCGCGGTTCGGGTCATAGATTTCTGTCGACGCGTAGAGCGTCACGTCGGCGTGCCGGCCGCGATGTCCGCCGCAGATCAGCACGCGGCCGTCGTGCAGCCTGACCGCGGTGTGACTTTCGCGCGCGACCGTCATGTCGCCGGTGCGCGTGAAGTGTCCCGTTGCGGGATCGTACACTTCTGCGCTCGAGAGAAACGTCCAGCCGCTGCCGAGCCCACCGGCCACGAGCACGGTGCCGTTGCTCAGCAGTATCGCGATGTGGTCTGCGCGCGCCGTCAGCAGCGATCCAGTTGGCACGAAGCGATTGGTGATCGGGTCGAATATCTCGGCGGACGAGGCAGTGCGGTTGCCCGCTGCGTACCCGCCGACGAGCAGAACTTTGCCATTCGGAAGAAGGGTTGCCGTGTGACTGTGCCGGGGGCTGACCATCGGTGGCAGTGGCGCGAATCGACCTGACCGCGGGTCGAAGAGCTCTGCGCTCGTTGCTGCGCTCTCCTCACCCGTGAATCCACCGGCTATCAGCACGCGGCCGTCAGCGAGGGTGCTTGCCGTGTGTGCGGCTCGCGCTGCGCTCATTGGTGGTGCATTCCGCAGGCTGCCGGCAGCAGGCGTGCGACCGGGGGCATGCGTGAGCGGCGGATGCGTGAGCGGCGCATGAGCGAGCGTGACACACACCGCGGTCAGTGGCAGCAACCAGCGAACGGTTCCGCTGCCCGGCATAGCTCAGTGCTCGCGTCGAGGTGGATGGGGGTGCTGACGGGTCAATAGTAGGCGAAGAACGTCGCGTGGGGACGCCCCGGCGACCCGGCGACGCTGCCGCGCCGAACCCGACCGCTTGCGCCCGCGACCGCGTGCCGGTAGCTCACCACGGTCCGTGCGTCGGTGCATGCCCGCCATGTCCCGCACGCATGATCACCACCCCGATGCTCACGCATGAATATCTCCTGGATCGATTGGGTCATCGCTCTCACGACGATCGTGGTCTGCTTTGCGCCCGCGCTCTTTCTGGCCAAGCGCTCGCGCACCAGCACCTCGGAGTTCTTCGCCTCGGGCCGGAATGTGCCATGGTGGCTGGCCGGCCTCTCGATGGTGGCGACGACCTTCTCGTCCGACACGCCCAATTGGGTAACGGAGCAGGTGCGCCGCTACGGCGTTGCCGGGAACTGGCAGTGGTGGGCCTTCGTGCTGACGGGGCTCGCGACGGTGTTCTTCTTCGCGCGCCTCTGGCGTCGCTCGGGCGTGATGACGGACCTCGAGTTCTACGAGCTGCGCTACTCCGGCAAATCGGCGTCGGTGGTGCGCGGGTTCCGCGCCGTCTACCTCGGCCTGTTTTTCAACTGCTTCATCATGGGCACCGTCACGCTGGCGGCGTGCAAGATCGCGAACATCCTGTTCGGCATGCCGGCCTGGCAGACGATCATCATCACCGGCATTCTGAACGTCGCGTTCGCCGCACACTCCGGTCTCTGGGGCGTGCTCGTGATCGACATGATTCAGTTCTTCATCAAGATGACGGCCGTGTTTGCCGCCGCGTGGTTCTCGCTGGTGGAAGTCGGTCGTCGTCTCGGTGGTGAAGCGAGCGGCTGGCTGGGGCTCAAGCTGCTCGTCGCGCGACTCTCCACGTTGCAGGTCGTGAACTCCACCGGCGCCAATCCGCAGCCGATCATGTCGGCAGCGGATGGCTCGGGTCAGCCGATCCTGAACATGCTGCCGAATTTCAGCATGTCGGAGCTCGCCTTGATGATTTTCATCATGCCGATCGGCATCAGCTGGTGGGCGAACTGGTATCCCGGCGCCGAGCCGGGTGGCGGATCGTATATCGCGCAGCGCATGCTGGCGTCCAAGTCGGAGAAGGATGCGTTGGGCGGGACGCTGTTCTTCAACCTCGCGCACTACGTGCTGCGCCCGTGGCCGTGGATCATCACCGCGCTCTGCTCGATCATCGTCTATCCAGACCTCGCATCGATCAAGGCGGCGTTCCCCGGTGCGGATGCCGCGCTGATCGGGCACGACTCGGCTTTCCCGGCGATGCTCATGTTCCTGCCCGTCGGCTTTGTCGGACTGATGATCGGCGGGTTGCTCGCCGCCAACTCCTCGACGATTCTCACGCACCTGAATTGGGGCTCGTCGTATCTGGTGCACGACTTTTACCGCCGATTCATCCGGAAGGACGCGAGTGAATCACACTATGTGAACGTCGGTCGCCTGAGCACTGTGCTGCTGTACGTCTTCGCAGCCCTGATCAGCCTGACGATGAGCTCAGCGCAGCAGGCGTTCCAGCTGCTGCTCTCCATTGGCGCCGGCACCGGCTTGCTCTACATCGCGCGCTGGTTCTGGTGGCGTGTGTCGGCGTGGTGCGAGATCGTCGCGATGGCCGCGTCGCTGATCACGGCGGTTGCGGTGCCGCAGCTGATGCCCGGCGTTGGCTTCGCGACGACGACGATCGTGCAGGTCGGCGTCACCACGGTGATGTGGCTCATCACGGCCTTCGTCGGCCCGAAAACTGATCAGAAGACCCTCGTATCGTTTGTTCAGAAGGTCAAGCCGGCCGGCCCAGGCTGGACCGCGATCCGGGCCGCGGCGGGTGTTGACGACGCCGAAGTCGCGCTCGAGAACAACATCGGCGCGGCGTTTGCCGGCTGGATTGCCGGGTGTCTCGTGATCTGGTCGTCGCTGTTCGCAATCGGCAACTTCCTCTATGCGTCAGGCGATCCGTCACGCGTGCCGACCGCGTGGATGCTGACCGGCGTGTTCGTCGTCAGCGGCTTCGTGCTGCTCAGGGTCACGCAGCGCCTGTGGGCCGACAGCGCTGCGTCGCAGGTTCGCGAAGATGCCCGTGCAACGCGTACCTGACCGCCGCGCCTCACGCGACGACCGGCACGCCGTGTGATCGCTCGCGGGCTGCTGCCGCTGCTTCTCACGATCGCCAGCGGCGCCGGTGCGCAGCGCGTGCGACCGCGCGCGACACACGATACGAGCCGCGTCGCGGCGCCGTCGCCGACCCGGCTCCAAGGCGCGGCGTTGCTGAAACAGCCCGAGGCGATGAGCGTCGGCGTGTTCTACTACCCGGAGCAATGGCCACGGGCGCAGTGGGCGCGCGACATGACCGGTATCGCCACGCTCGGCTTCGACTTCACGCATCTCGCGGAGTTCAGCTGGACGTATCTCGAGCCCGAGGAAGGGAAGTTCGACTTCGCCTGGCTCGATTCGGCCATCGCGCTGGCGCACAACGCCGGTTTGCGCGTCGTGCTCGGTACGCCGTCGGCGGCGCCGCCGAGCTGGATGGGCGATCGCTACCCTGAGGTGTACCGTGTCGATGAACGCGGACAGCGACACGAACATGGCATTCGCGCCGAAGTGTCATTGTCGAACGCGAAATACCAACGCTTCGTCGATCGCCTCGTCGCGCGCATGGCGGCACACTATGGCAATGATCCGCGCGTCTGGGGCTGGCAGGTGGATAACGAGCCATCCACCTTCGCGGACTTCAGCGCCAGCGCACGCACGGCGTTTCAGCGCTGGCTGCACCGGAAGTACGGCACGATCGACGCAGTGAATGCCGCGTGGGGCGGGACGTTCTGGAGCACGCGCTATCGACGCTTTGCCGAGGTGCGGTTGCCGAATGCCGTGCTCGCGGCGGAGGACAAGCTCAGCCCGCACGCGCTCCTCGATCTGGCACGCTTCAATGCCGATGTGACGGCGCGCTTTCTGGACCGGGAGGCGGCGGTGATCAGGCAGCGCACGCACGGCCAGTGGGTGACGACGAACTACACGAACATCACCACCGCCACCGATCCGCGCCGCAGCACGGCGATGGATTTTCTCACGTTCACGCTCTACCCGGTCGCGGGCAACAACATCCTCGGCGGCGACAGTTACGGCATCGGCGATCCCGTGCGGTTGATGGAAGCCGCGGCGTACTACCGGCCGATCACCGGGACCTTCGGTGTGATGGAACTGCAGCCGGGTCAGGTGAACTGGGGTGGTGTGAATCCGCAGCCGACACCGGGCGCCGTTGGTATGTGGATGTGGCACGCCTTCGGTGCCGGGAGTGCGCTGCTGAGCACCTATCGCTATCGCCACCCGTTGCGCGGCAGCGAGATGTATCACGAAGGGATCGTCGGTACCGATGGCGTGACTCTCTCACGCACTGGCCGTGAGTTCGTCGAGACGATGCGCGCTATTCGCGGCGTTGCGAAATCGCTCGATCCGTCGGTGGCAATCCCCGCGTCACTCGCCGCGAGACGAACAGGCATTCTGTGGAGTCATGACGACTACTGGGATCTCGAAATCCAACCGCAGACCACCGAATGGAAGACGTGGGCGCATCGCAGTCTGTACACGCAGATCGTGAAGAGCACTGGCGCGCCGATGGATTTCGTCTCGGAGGCCGCGGACTTCAGCCGGTATCCGTTTCTCGTCGCGCCGGCGTATCAGCTCATGAGCGACACACTCGTGCTACGGTTGCGCCGGTATGTGGAGCAGGGCGGTCATCTCATTCTCACGCCGCGCAGCGGTCAGAAGGATGCGCTCGGCCATTTTCCCGAAGGGCCGTGGGCCTCGCGGCTCGCCGAACTCACCGGAGCCGACGTCGATGGTTTCGACATGCTGCCGAGCGGTGTCACGTCGCAGGTTGCAGGTGTAGGGCAGACGTTTGCATGGCATCGATGGGCCGACATCCTGTCACCGCGATCAGGCACCACGACGTTGGCGACTTATGTCGATCGCTACTACGCAGGCAAGGCCGCTGCGACCATACGCACGCTTGGGCGTGGCAGCGTGATGATGATCGGCGTGTGGACGGACGACGGTGTGCTCGAGCGCACGCTGGTACGGGAGGCGTATCGTCGTGCCGGTGTGGCGATCGACGATCTTCCGCCAGGTGTGTTCATCGAATGGCGCGATGGCGTGTTCGTCGCCGTGAACTACAACACGGCGCCGTATGCTCTCACGCTGCCCGCCGGCGCCGACGTGCTCTCTGGCGCGACGCCGCTGTTGCCGGCACATGCGCTGGTCTGGCGGGAGCGGTAATGCGGAATTCACGACGCAGCGACGCTCGCCTCACGACCGAATAGCGCGCCGCGCTCCGTGATCGCGATGATGCCGAGCGCCGCGAGCCCGCAGAGCACATAGCCGAGCGTCAGCGGCACCGCGGTGCCGTTGAATTGCTGCCCGATCAGAAATCCGAGCGATGCCCCACCGGCCGTCGCAATCGAGCCGTAGACCGACGAGCCGGTGCCGGCCACTCGGCCGAGCGGCTCCATCGCGATGGAGGCGAAGTTTGACGCGACGAGACCGAAGCAGAACAGCATGCCCGCCTGCAGCAGGGCGAACGTGACGATGGTCTCGTGGCCGGTACGCGCGACGACATAGTGCACCGTCCCGAAGGCGATGTAACCGAGCAAGGCGCGATGCGAGACATAGCGCGAGCCGAGCCGCTCGACGATGCGCGAATTGAGCAGCGAGGAGATCGCCATGCCGATCGCCACGCACGCAAAGATGAACGGGAAGATCGTTGGCGCGTGAAAGATGTCAGTGAAGACCTGCTGCACCGAGTTGATGAAGCCGAACAGACCGCCGAGCACGCACGCCGCTGCCAGCATGTACCCGACCGTGGTGCGCGAGGTCAGGACGGCGCCGAATGCCTGCACGACGCGTCGCGGCTCGAGCGGCAGGCGATGCTCCGGGTGAAGCGTCTCCGGAAGTCGCATGGCCGCCCACACCAGCAGGCCGAGGCTGAATGTGGCGAGGAATGCGAAGATCATGCGCCACGACGACGCGAGCATGATCGCCTGGCCGATCGACGGCGCGAGGACGGGCGCTGTGAGGAAGACCATGAATGTCAGCGACATCACGCGCGCCATCTGTGCGCCGGAGAACCGATCGCGCACGATCGACACGCTCAGCACCTGGACGGCGGCGGCACCGGCACCCATCAGCGCGCGTGCCGCGATCAGCTGGGCCATCGACGTGGCTGTCGCGGCGGCGATCGCAAAACAGGCATAGATCCCCACGCCGATCAGCAGAATGCGCTTTCGGCCGAACCGGTCGGCGAGCACGCCGTAGACGATCTGCATCGAGCTGACGCCGAGCAGGTAGGCCGTGATGACCCACTGCCGTTCGTTCTCCGTCGCCACGTGCAAGGCGGCTCCGATCTGCGGCAGTGCCGGCAGCATCGAGTCGATCGCAAGCGCATTCAGCGCCGTCAGCGATGCGATCAGCGCGACGAATTGTTTGAACCCGAGGGCGGGGGGTGCTGCACGTTCGGTCAATAACCCGCCAGAATAGAGAAGTGGAGGCGCTCTGTGACACGGCTGCGCGTCGGCCTCACGCGAGATAAACTACGACCATGGCCCAATTCCGAGCAGCAGTCGCCGCCGCCGCGCGGACCCGCCGAGCCGTCCCATGGATCGTGCGTACAGTCTGTGCGCTAGTGTGCGTCGCAGCATCACTGCCCGCGCAGCCGGTCGATGCCGCCTGGCTGCACGCGCACTATCGCAAGGTCGAAGCGCGAATTCCGATGCGCGACGGCGTCCGACTGTTCACGAGCATCTACATTCCGCGCGATACGGCGGGGCAGGCATTTCCCATCCTGATGACGCGCACACCGTTCGGCGCTGGTCCGTACGGTGATTCGACCTATCGCCGCGTGCTCGGGCCGAGCGGCAATCCGCGCTTTGCCCGGGATGGCTATGTCTTTGTCGTACAGGATGTGCGCGGCACGTGGATGTCCGAGGGGCGGCTGACGATGATGACGCCGCATCTGCCCAAAAAAACGGCGCCGGCCGATGTCGACGAGAGCAGTGACGCATCCGATACGGTCACGTGGTTGCTCGCGCACGTGACGCCGAACAATGGGCGCGTCGGCATCTACGGCATCTCGTGGCCTGGCTTCTACACCACCGCGAGTTGCATCGATGCCCCCGCCGCGGTGGTCGCCTGCTCGCCGCAAGCGCCGATCACTGACATCTGGCTCGGCGACGACAGCTTCCACAACGGCGCGCTGATGCTGGCCGCGAATTTCGGCGGCCTCGCGGGCCTGGGCCGTGCGCGCAGCGCGCAGCCGGGCCTCGAGGAATTTCGTGGGCGCGACATGGGGCCGGACGCCTACGCCTCCTACCTCGCACTCGGCCCGATCGGCCCGGCTGCCCGGCGACTGATCAATCCGGATTCCGGCTGGCTCTGGTACGATGCCGCGTCGCATCTCACGTACGACGCGTACAACGCGGCGCGCGACATCTCGCAGCATGTCGGCGGTATCCGCGCGGCGACGCTGGTGGTTGGTGGCTGGTTCGACGCGGAGGATCTGCAGGGGCCATTCCGCACCTGGCGCGCGTTGCAGAAGCGCGCCCCGGCCACCGATGCGCGACTCGTGGTCGGGCCGTGGGAGCATGGCGGCTGGTCGCGAAGCGTGGATGCGAACCTGGTCGGTGCGCGCAAATTCGGCGCGCCATCGGGGCCGTATTTTCGTGATTCGATCGAGTATCCATTTTTCGCGCAGCACCTGAAGGGTGGCGAAGCGCCAGCGATCACACGCGTGACTGCCTTCGAAACCGGCAGCAATGCATGGCGGCGATACGACGCCTTCCCGCCAGAGAACGCGAAGCGTGTGTCGTTGTACCTGCTTCCGGGTGGTCGCCTTGGCTTTACGCCGCCTCCGAATGCATCCGGCGGGCGGGCGTTCGACAGCTATCGCAGTGACCCGGCGCATCCCATACCGACCACCGATCGCATCGAGCCCGAGGGTATGCCGAGCGATTGGGTGGTTGGCGATCAACGCTATGCCTCGCGCAGGCCTGATGTGCTGACGTATGTGAGTGGTGTGTTGACGGAGGATGTGGTGATTGCCGGTCCTGTCACGCCAGTGCTTCACGTGTCCACGACCGGCGGCGACGCAGATTTCATCGTCAAGCTGATCGATGTGCAACCGGCCACCGATTCCGCTGCACCAGGTGCCGAGTTGCTGATTCGTGGCGAGCCGTTTCGCGGACGGTTCCGGCGTTCATTCGCGAAGCCGGTGCCGTTCAGTTCCGGCGTTCCCGACTCCATCCGCTTCGAGATGCCTGATGTCAACCACCGCTTTCTACGCGGCCATCGGATCATGGTGCAGATCCAGAGTTCGTGGTTCCCGCTGATCGATCGCAATCCGCAGACGTGGGTGCCGAACATTCTCGAGGCGAAGCCTGAGGAGTTCAAGGCGGCGGAGATGCGGGTGTATCACACCGCGATGCGCGCGACGCGGCTCGAAGTCTTCGTGCTGCCATGACCGTGTCCCGTCGCGAAATGATTCTGCAACTGAGCGCCCTCTTCACCGCGCCGCACATCGACTGGTCCGCGCTGATGCGTGATGCGCCGACCGATCCGCTCACCGGGACCATCGCTGCATATCAGGCCGGTCGCGCGCGCGGTCTCTACACCGCCGTTGAAGTCACGACGAGCGCGCTCGCACGTGCGCGCACTGTCGGCGTCAAGCGCAACGCCATCGACATGTTGTCCGAGACCGCCATCGCCGAGGCGCGCGCGTCGGATAGGCGGCGCCGTCACGGGGCGCTGCGCGGTCCACTCGACGGCGTCCCGGTGTTCGCAAAGGCCATCTACGACATGCGCGGCGTGCCGACCACCGCGTCGAATGCGGAGTGGCCGAAGCTCTTTCCGGAACCCGTGTCGCTCGACTCGGTCGAAGTCATGCGGTTGCGCGCGGCCGGCGCCGTGATCCTCGGCAAGACGGCCGCTGACGACTTCGCGTATCGGGGCATCGGCGCCAGCACTCTGACCGGGCAGGTGCGCAATCCGCACGATCCGACTGGACTGCGCTCGCCCGGCGGTTCGAGCGCCGGCTCCGCCGTCAGCGTCGCATGCGGCATCGCATTCGCCGCACTTGGCACCGATGACGGCGGCTCCAATCGCATTCCGGCGCAATTCACCGGCGTCGTCGGCATGAAGCCGACGTTCGGACTTGTGCCGCGCACGGGTGTCATTCCAACGTGGCCCGTGCTCGATACGCATGGCCCGCTCGCACGCACCGTTGCCGACGCCGCGTTGCTGCTCGATGCGATCGCCGGACCCGACGCCAGCGATGGCTTCGCCAGCACGGCGCCCTATCGCCGTGGAACGCTGGCGAAGATCCGCGATACTGCGCTCGAGGGTGCGCGACTCGGCGTGGTGGACGCGCATGTGCCGCGCGCGCAGATGACGGCGGAAGCGATCGCGGTGTTCGATCGTGCGCTCGCTGACTGCAGGGCCGCCGGCGCCGTGGTCGAGACGTGCGCACCACGCGTCACACGCGAGACATATCGAGAGCAGTTCGCCGCGGCCGCAAAAGAACGTGGCGACGTACCGCCAAACGCGAACGCGCCTGCCGCAACCGCGAATGCACTGCTGCGTTACTTTCAGCGTCACGGCAGCGCCTCTCATCCGTATGATGCGCGTGATGCCGTGAAGCGTGGCCTCGCCGCCTATCGTGCGTACTACGACGTACTGCCCGCCGCATGGGACGAGATGGCGACGCTCGTCGATCAGCCGTACGAAGGCGATGCGGCATCACGCTCGTTCCTCAGATCGCGCGAGCCGCTGCTCGCACAGCTGGCGGCGACGTTCACCGCGCAGAAACTCGACGCGCTCGTCTATCCGACCATGCCGTTCAACGCGTTCGTCACCACAGTCGGGTGGCCCGATGTGCGCACCGCCCTTGGATACGGCAACTGGCTCGGCCTGCCGGAAGTCTCAGTGCCGGCGGGATACGGCGCGGACGGCATGCCGGCCGGCAACCTCTCTTTCGTCGGCCTGCCGGGCTCGGACGCACGTGTGTTCGCGCTGGCACATGCGTACGAACAACAGTCACGGCGCTTCGTCGCGCCGCCTGCGCCAACCGGCTTGTAAAACGCCGGGCGAGCCGCCCGCGAATCGCTGCCGCTTACGCGCTGACGGACCCTTCGTGCATTTTCAGTGAATTACCCCCAACCACCGCCCGACCGGGTCGGTGGCGCTGTCCAATTCTCCACACCGGAATCCGATCATGCGTCGTACATACGTTGCTGCGGCTGTGCTCTCAGCCCTCGTGCTCGTCCCGCGCATCAGTGCCGCGCAAGGGATGCAGGAAACCTCGAACAAGGTCGCCGGTGGCGGCGTGTCGGTCGCCGGCTGGACCGGCATGATCGATGCCCGCGAAACGACGGCCGGCCGCACGCTCAAGGACGCGAAGCTGGCGCCTGAAGGGAAGGGACTGAAGGTCACCACCGGTCCGGCGGTGACGTACTGGAACCCGGCGAACAAGGCCACCGGCAACTACACCGTGAAGGCCACGTTCACCGAAGCGAACTACATGGGACTCAACGATCACCCGCATCCGTACGGCATCATGATCGCCGGGAATGACATGGGCACCGCGAATCAGAGCTACCTGTACTGCGCGGCGTACGGCACCGGGTCGTTCATCGTGCGCGGCATGGGTCCGGCGCCGTTCAAGATGAATGCGGGTGGTGAGGCGAACGCTGCCATTCACAAGGCCGCAGCGAAGGGCGCGTCGGTCACGCAGGAAATCGCGGTGTCGGTGAAGGGCGACAAGGTCGAATGCGCGATCAACGGCACCGTGGTCGGCACCTACGATCGCTCGGCACTACTTGCCGCGGGCCATCTGAAGAGCCTCGATGGCGTGTACGGCGTTCGCTTCGGCCACAACACGGAAGCTACCGTGATGGGCCTGGCAGTCACCAAGTAGTCTGGCCGATCAGTAGCCGGCAGCCATCCCGTCTTTTCGCGGATCGCTGCCGGCGCTGTATCCCTTCACGAGTTTCACGATCGCCTGCGCACCGCCGAACGACACACGTCGCTCGTCGACCACAACGTGACCGAGTGCCGTCAGCGCGGCGCGCACCGAGTCGGGCACTGGCGCCTCGAGTGCCACGCGTAACCCGTCGAGATGACGGAATCGCGCCGCATCGATCGCTGACTGCACGTCCATTCCGAAGACGAGATGGTTGATCAGGAACTGCGCGTGCCCCTGCGCCTGCATGCCCCCACCCATCAATCCGAAGCTCATGTACGGCACTTCGCGCGCGTTCTCGGTGCGCGTGACGAATGCCGGAATGAGTGTATGGAAAGGACGCTTGCCCGGCGCGACCGTATTCGGCATGCCGGGCGTGAGCGTGAACCCTGCACCGCGATTGTGCAGTGCGAAGCCGAGCCCCGGCACCACGATCCCCGATCCGAACGCGTCGTAATTCGAGTTGATCAGCGACACCATGTTCCCTTCGGCATCCGCCACGGTGAGGTAAATCGTCTCACTCGCGGTGCGGAGCGGTCCCGGGTCCACGCGCTCCTGCGCCCTGGTGACATTGATGTGACTGCGACGCTCCGTGATGAATGCGTCGGTCAGCATGCGCTCGACCGGCATGTCGAGATGGTCGGCATCACCGACAAAGCGCTCGAGATCGGCGTACGCAAGCTTCTTTGCCTCGATCAGGTGATGCAGGTACGTGGCCGAGTTGTGGCCCATCGCCTTCAGATCATACGGTTCGAGGATCTTGAGCATCTCGAGCGCCGCGACTCCCTGATTGTTCGGCGGCAGCTCCCACACGCGATAGCCTTTGAACGTCGCTGAAATCGGGGTCACCCAGCTCGGCGCGTTCTTCTTCAGGTCGTCGATCGTGATGAAGCCGTTGAGCGCCTTGAGCCGCGACACGATGCGTTGCCCGATCGCGCCGCCGTAGAATGTTCCGATGCCGCCGGTTGCGATGGTCTGCAGCGTGCGCGCGTAGTCCGCGTTGCGGAACCACTCGCCTGCACGCGGCGCGCGTCCACCAGGAAGAAACGTCGCGCTTGCCGCGGAGTCCTTCGACAGCAGGTCCGCTTCTGCCGCCCACTGCTCGGCGATGATCGGTGTGACCGGAAATCCATCACGCGCATAGCCGATCGCGGGCTGCAACACCGATGACAGCGAGCGCGTGCCGTAGGTGCGAATGAGTGTATCCCAGCCCTCCAACGCGCCGGGCACGGTCACCGACAACACGCCTTGCTCCGAGCCCTGCTTGAATCCGCGTGCCGCGAGTGCATCGCGCGTCATGAGCGACCCGGCGCGCCCACTCGCGTTCAGTGCCACGAGGCGATGCTCCTTCGCCAGCCAGACGATCGCGAACATGTCACCGCCGATACCGGTCATGTGCGGCTCGGTCACACTCAGCACCGCGGCGGCTGCAACGGCCGCATCGATGGCATTGCCGCCATGCCGGAGCACTTCGAGCCCTGCGGCAGACGCGAGCGGCTGACTGGTGGCGACCATTCCGTGCGGCGCGTAGACCGTCGATCGACCGGCCAGGCTCACCGGACGTTGCGCGCTCACGCCGGCAGGAACGGAGAGCAGGGACAATGCGGTGATCGTAGCGACACGGGACATGCGGACTCCGTGGGTGTGACCTTCGGGCCTGCTGAGAATCGTCTGCGTTGTCCAGTATAGCTCGGCTGGCGGTCAATATCGATGCAGGCCGTGCATCACGGTGCGCTCCCGATGCACGTTTTTGATTGTGGCTGAAGTCCGCCGACTCCGATGCGTGAAAACGCTCGGATTGACGCGCGAGCGTCGGTGAGCAATGCTGCAGTGCGATGTGATCGTGAAGGTTCACGCCATCTCGATCAGGCACGCTGCCACGGCAAACATGGGAGAGCGTATGGTTCGTGACGATGTGCTGATGACCGCCGAAGAGCTGCTCGAAATGCACCCACCGAACATGCGTTCCGAGTTGGTATGCGGTCGCATGTACGTGCGCGAGCCGGCGGCGTACCGACATGGCAAAGTCTCGCTGACAATCGGTTCAGCGCTGCGCACTTGGGTGTCGCCGCGTGCACTCGGCGATACCGTGGACGCCGAGACCGGGTTCATTCTCCGTCGCGCGCCGGATACGGTGCGCGCGCCGGATGCGGCGTTCATCAGCAACGCGCGCGTGCCATCCTCTGATCCGGTTGGCTATGCGGAGTTGGCACCCGATCTGGTGGTCGAAGTGTGTTCACCGTCGGACCGCGCTGGCGAGCTGGGAGCCAAGATCGCGGACTGGCTCACCGCGGGTGCGCGGCTGGTCTGGGTGATCGATCCCATCCGTCGTTGCGCCGATGTTCATCGAGGCGACGGTTCGACGACGCATCTCACAGAGGTCGACGTGCTTGCCGGCGAAGACGTGCTTCCTGGTTTCACGCTCTCGTTGCAGCAGCTGTTCAACACATAGCGCTGTTGTCACGGTCGCCGGTGCGTCACCGCCAACCTACCAGCCCCTTCACCGACGCGAACAGCTTGGCGCTGTCGTATCCCACACCGCGCTTGAACACGAGTTGCATGCGCGTGATCGCCGTCGCGTCAGTAGTCGGATCGCCATCGATGACGACGAGGTCCGCGTCCTTGCCCACCGCGATCGATCCGGAACGCTTGTCGATGCCGAGGAACGTCGCTCCGTTGAGCGTCGCAATGCGGATCGCTTCGATTGGCGCGAAGCCCGCGGCAACGAGGAGCTGAATCGCCCGCTGATTCGCGTAACCCGGCACCACGCCGCCATATCCCGTGGGATCGGTCCCGACCACGAGCTTCCCGCCCAGCCGCACGAATTCACGCTCGAGCTCCAGCATGCGAGTGTACTCGCGACGCGCTTTGCCGCTCGTGTCACGCGCGATGCGTTCCCATGTGGACTCGTATTGCGCGCGCACCTGGGGCAGCATCGCCTCCAGCGCACCGGCTGGCGCCTTCGGCTGACCGGGCACGCTGATCTCCATCACGGTGGGCGTCGAGGTGATCGTCACGCCCTTGGCGATGAGATGCTTGAGCAGCTGCTGGACCGCCGGATCTCTGACGTCGCGCGACGCGAGCGCCGTCTTGCCACCAGCCGCGCCCGGGCATTGATCTATCTGCTTTCCCGGTGCGAAATCGGTTGCCGCAAAGAACCCGTGCTCGAGATTGTCGATGCCGATGTCCGCCGCCTCGGCGTACGTGACCGAACAGAGATGCCCCGTGACCTTGATCCCTCGGGCGTGTGCGACCTTCACGATGGCAGCCATCTCCGCGCGCGTGATGTGCATGTACGCCTTGAAGCTCGTCGCGCCTTCATCGGCCCAGTACGTCGCCATGCGCGCAGCATCGGCCGAATCACGCAGAGCCTTCACACCGGGGATGGGCAGGCCAGGTCCGTTGAAGTACGGCGCTGTGACGTTGATGTCCGGCCCCGGCACGCGTCCCTCGGCAACTCCCTTCGCTGCGTTGAAATCGGTATAGCCACCCATGTTGCCGGCGGTACGCATCGTTGTCACACCACCGGCGAGATACAATCGCGGGAAGCTCTCGGCATGCGTCGGATAGGCTGCGCCGCCGGCGACGTAGAAGAGGTGCTCGTGCAGCATGACCAGGCCGGGAATGATCGTCTTACCCGTCATGTCGCGCGTTGCCGCACCCGCAGGTACCGCTATCGATGCCGATGGCCCATACATCGCGATCTTGCCGTCGCGCAGAATCAGCGTCTGCTCATCGCGTGCCGGTGCGCCGGTGCCGTCGATAACACGAGCATTGGTCAACGCGATGACTGGTTCGTTCGCGACGATGAACTGCGCAGGGGCTTGCAGGAGCAGGGCGAGGGAGAGCGCGATCATGCGTTGCGGTGGAAAGGGAAAAACGAGACGCACGGTGCGACGCAATTGGCGCAAGCTGCCGCTACGTGCGATCTCGTAGCGGTGAGCATTGTCTATTTCACCGGCTTTGGCATCACCGGATAAATCCCCGCATCCGACAACTGCTTCGCGAACGCCGTGAACCGCATCACCAGCGCATTCGTCGCTGCCACCGCTGCCGGTACATCCTTCCGCACCTCGTCCATCGTCTTCAGGTTCTGCGCACTCGGCCCGGCCAGGAAACCACCCAGATCGCCCGCCAGCCCGCCGACCTTGAACGTCAGCACTTCGCGGAACATCTCGCTCGAGAACTCAATCTCCTCGCCCTCGTCGCGGATCAGGAACTTTTTCTTGAGCGGCGCGACGTCCTTGGTAAGGCTGTCGAGCATCGCGCGCAGCGGGGCAGGAGTCTTCACCGTATCGGCCAGCTCCTTCCGGATGACAACGAGTTGTGTGTTGACCTGCCGCACCGCCGTCGCCGCATCGCCCACGCGGCCACCCAACAGCTGCAGCTCCTTCGACAAGTCGAAGTTCACCTTGCGATCTGCCAGCGAGATCTGTGACTCGGGATCGGCGCGTACCACGAGATCGGTACTGCCGATCTTCTTCCCGTTCACGAAGACGCTCGCGATATAGTTTCCGGGGAGCACATATGGCCCTTCACGACCACCACCGCCGAACGGGTTGTCTCCACCGGGGGCTGGCGCAGCACCCTTCGGCTCCGGCAGCGGTTCGATGCGCAGATCCCAGCGCGCGATGTTGAGACCGATCGCCGCGCGCTTTGCCTTCGCCGTATCCGCCTTGACCGTGCGCACGAGTGCTCCCGCAGCATCGGTGATCTCGATCCGTACGCTGTCCGGCTTCACCTTCGTCTGATACGCGATTGTCGCAGCCATCGGCGGGTTTTCGCCGAGGAAGAGCATGTCGCCCTGGAAGCTGCGCTCCTGATCGGAGGTCAGCAGTCGAAGCGTTGCGGCAGGGCTGGCAAGTACCCACCCGTCCGCCGCCTGCCCCTTCGTCCAGCCCTGGAACGCCGTCATGTCGTCGAGGATCCAGATTGCGCGACCGTGGGTCGCGAGGATCATCGCGTTATCGCGGCTGTGCTGCGTGATCTCGTAGATCGGAACCGTCGGCAGGTTGGCGCGTACCTTCGTCCACGCCTTGCCGCGATCGAGGCTCACCCACAGCCCCGTCTCGGTGCCGATGTAGATCACCTCGGCGTTCCGCTGGTCTTCCGTGATCGTGCGCACCACTTCGCCCTTCGGCAGGTTCGACGCGATCGAGCGGAACGTTGCGCCGTAATCGGTGCTGACGTACAGGTAGGTGCCGTAGTCGCCGGTGCGATGTCCATCGAACGATACGTAGACCGTGCCTTCATCCGCGCGCGACGGTTCGACCTTCGACACGTACGCCCACTTCGGAGCCGCGGGAATCTTCGCCGTGACGTTCGCCCACGTCGCGCCACCGTCGCGCGTCAGGTGGACCTGCCCGTCATCCGACCCGGTCCAGATCAGCCCTGCCTTCTTCCACGACTCGGCGATCGTGAACAGGGCGCCGTAGGCCTCGACGCCATCGTTCTTCGCGATCGTGAAATCCTTGCCCTTCACGCCCATGATCTCGACCGTGTCGCGATCGAGGCCCATGGTGAGATCGCCGCTGATCACGGTCCAGGTGTGCCCGCGATCGGTGGACTTGAACAGTTTGTTCGCGCCGGCATACAGCGTCGCAGGATCGGTGTGCGACATCATCAGTGGCGTGTCCCAGTTCCAGCGGTACGGCTTCTCGGTCGATGGGGCTTCCGGCCGAATGCTCTTCGACTCGTTCGTCACGTGGTCGATGCGTGACATGAAGCCGTCCTGCGACTCCGAAAAGATCATGCGGTGGTTCGTCGGATCGACGAGTGCCACGAAGCCATCGCCGCCGACGACGGACTGCCACGCGCCGTTGCCGATGCCGAAGATCGATCGCGTCGCGCTCGGGCCACACCACGAGTTGTTGTCCTGCAATCCGCCGCAGACGTTGTACGGCTCCTGCATGTCGTAGCCGACGTGGTAGAACTGCCCCACCGGAAGGTGCTGCAGCCACATCCACGTCTTGCCCTTGTCGTACGTCACACCCACGCCGCCGTCGCCGCCGATCATCATGTGGTCGGCGTCGTGCGGATTGATCCACATCGCGTGGAAGTCCACGTGAATCGTGCTCGCCCCATTCGAACGGAATGTCTTGCCGCCGTCATCGCTCACCTGCAGCGGTGTGACCGGCGAGTAGATGCGAAGATCGTTTTCCGGGTCGACGCGGATGATGCCGAAGTACATCGGGCGCATGTTCGTGCTGCCCATCTTCTTCCACGTCAGTCCCGCGTCGTCGCTGCGGAACACACCACCCGTGGCCTTCGCCGCCTCGACGCGTGCGTAGATGACGCTCGTATTCTTGCGATAGATGTCGAGGCCGATGCGACCCAGTGATCCTTCGGGCAGCCCCTTCGACAGGCGCGTCCATGTGCGGCCCGCGTCGGTGGACTTCCAGATGCCGCTCGCCGGTCCGCCACCGTTCATGCCCCAGCTCGTGCGACGACGCTGATAGGTCGCGGCGTACAGCGTTTTGTTGTTGGTCGGGTCCATCACCAGCGCCGTGCCGCCCGCATCCGGACCCGCATCCAGCATCTTCGTCCAGCTGATGCCGCCGTCCGTGGTCTTGTAGATGCCGCGATCGCCGCCGCCGTGCCAGAGATCGCCGAGCGCGGCGACGTAGACCACGTCGTGATCCACCGGATCGATGACGATGCGCGCGACCTGCTTCGAGTCGCGCAGGCCCATGTTCTTCCAGCTTTTGCCGCCGTCGGTGGACTTGTACACGCCGTCGCCCCAGCTCGAACTCTGGCGGTTGTTGTTCTCGCCTGTGCCCACCCACACCAAGTTCGGATCATCGGCGGGAATCGTGACCGCGCCGATCGACACCATCGCCGCCGAGTCGAAGACCGGTGTGAGCGAGACACCGTTGTTCGTGGTCTTCCAGAGGCCACCGGTGGCAGCGGCGATGTAGAAGATGCGCGGGTCGCGTTCCGAGACAGCGATGTCATCGACGCGGCCGGACATCGTGGCTGGGCCGATGGATCGGAAGTGAAGGCGGTCGAAGGTGGCGCCGGGCCAGGTGGAGTCGGGCTTGGCGGCGACCGTCGGTGAGGCCGCTGGTTTTGGCTTCGCGGTGCCCTGCGCAGGAACGGCGACTGCGGCGGCGAGTGTAGCCAGAGTGGCGGCGCACAGGCGACGCAGGCGGACGACGGACGGCATGGGGGGAGCTCCGACGGCGCGGATGAATTATGCGGGAGAGGTCTGGCTAATCTCCTTGCGGGAGACGGCGGGCGCTACCGCCGCGCAGGTCCGCCACGAGTCTAGTGGAGCTGCGCGAGTGCGCGAGCGTACCTGCGTGCCTCCAAGGTCTCGCCAGCCGCGACGGCCGCTGCCCGTGCGCCGTACAACGTCCGATACCGGTTCGGCTCACGCACCAGCACCTGCCGATATTCCTTCAGCGCCTCCATCGGTCGACCCACGGACCGCAGCATGTCGCCGAGCAACTCGCGCGCGGGCGCCAGCGGCCCGGGGCTCACCACGTCCTTCTCCGTCGCCGCTTCGTGATCGGCTGCCACGCGCATCGTGTCCAGCGCAATCGAGGTGTGGCCGCGACTGAGTTCGAGCCACGCTGTCGCGCTGAGTCGTTCGATGTTGACCTGTTCCGCCTGATAGTTCTCGTGGCGCGCGACGAGTTGCTCCTGCAGCGCCATGAGCGTGTCGATCGCGCTGCGCGCGGTGGTGGAGTCGTGGAGATGCGCAGCGCCGAGTGCACGCGCGAAGTAGGTCAGCGCTGCCGCGTACGGAGTTGCGGGGTGCGACGGTTGCAGCGCTGCAACCTCGCTCCACATACGTCGCTCCATCGCGTAACGCGCAGGAATTGCGGCGAGTGCAAAGATCCCCGCCGAGCCAGGCGCTGCGCCAGTCACGGCCGCAGGATCAAATCGTGCCGCGAGTTCGGGCAGTCGTCGCACAATGGACAGCGCCGATGAAGTCCGCTGCAGCTGCAGATTGGCATACACCGCATAGTCGGCCGCGTGTAGCGCTTCCGCGATCGATCCGTCGCGCAGTGCGGCGTCGAACGAGCGCTGGTTGGTTGCCACCGATTCCCTCCACCTGCCGACGCGCGTGAAGGTGTGCGACGGCATGTGCAGCGCGTGGGCGGCCTCAGGCGCAATCATGGAGTACCGTCGCGCCGCAGCCGCCGCGCGATTGGCGAGGGCAGGGACGTCGTAACAGTGGATGATGTAATGCGCGAGGCCCGGATGGTTCGGCAGCTGAGCGAAGAGTCCTTCGAGCACGGCACCGGCGCGCAACTGATTGGCGTAGGTCTTGTCCGACGGCAGCGCGTCGGCGACGAGGGCGAGGGCCGCAAAGATCCTGGCTTCCGTATCCGCCGGAAAATGCGCCGCCAGTGCCGTCATCGCGCGCTCGTACGCGACGACACGAGTGCGCTGGTCACGTGATTCGACGTCTGCATACAGCTCGGACACCGCGTCGATGTAGCTGCGTTCGCGGTCGGTGGATTGTGCGCTGCGGCGAATTGCATTCACGACCGCGGTGCGACCGCTCGCCAATTGCACGGCTGGCCGCGCCGACTGGACCATCGGGTTCGTCCAGTCATTCATCGCCAGCCCCCACCACGCGATCGCGCAGGTGGAATCACCGGCGAGCACCGCATTGAAGCTGCGGATCGATGCGCCGAATTCGAATGAGTGAAGCTCGGCGATCGCGCGGTCGAACCGCGCGGCGACCGTCGGGCTGCACGAATTCTGGAAGTGGACGCTGCCGAGGCGGTCGGGCGTGCGTGCGGTGTGCGCGTGCGCTTGCGATCGAAGCGCGGCGGGCGCTGCAATGAGCATCGCCGTGAGGACAATCGCGGCCGATGTACGTGTCATCAGGCGTCCGCAACACTTCGGCATCTCGCTCGGGCCTCGAGGCTCAATCCTTCGGGATCGCCGCCGGCACCTTCACCATGCACGCAATCGATGGGCGATCGATCACAACCGCACTACTGAAACAGCGTTGCCGCCACCACTCGCTCCGACAAGACGATCCGATTCCTTCCGCGTTCCTTTGCCAGATACAACGCCCGATCCGCGTCCAGCAGCAACCGATCGATCTGTGTGTTCTCGAACATCGCCATCCCGATCGAAATCGTGACCGAGACGCTGCGCCCGTCCGACGTCGGAATCGCAATCGCCGCCACCGCTTCGCGCAGCCGATCGACGATGCGATAGGCCGTGTCCTGATCGGTCAGCGGCATCAGCATCGCGAACTCCTCGCCGCCCAGCCGCCCGATCACATCGTCCGAACGCACCGCGGTACGACACGCTGCGCCGATCGCCATCAGCACCGCGTCGCCGACGGCATGGCCGAAGTTGTCGTTGATCGGTTTGAAGTGATCGATGTCGATCATGGCCAGCGTCAACGGTTGCTGAATGCGGCGGGCGGTGGCCGCCATGTTGTCCAGCTGATCGAGAAAGAACCGACGCGTCGCAAGGCCGGTCAGATCATCGATGTTCGCCAGACTCGCCATGTCCTTCGCAAACCGGTCGGCACGCTCCTTTTCATCCATCAGATCGCGCTCGAGCTGACTGCGCTGGGCCATCGCGGCACCGATCGGCAGTGCGGTCAGGAACAGCACCGCGAGATTGAGCTGGAAGTTGAACACGCGCAGCGTCACTTCATCGGCAGTATTCAACCCGGCCTTCGCCGCGAGCACCGTGCCAAGCGAGCCGACGATCGCGACGATGACGGTGCTGAGTGCCGCGCCCAGTGGCCCGAGCCGGAAGCTCGCCAGCAACACCGTCGGCATCACCAGGAATTGCACGGGCGGCACATTCGGCGAGAACACCGCCACGCTCACGCCGAACACGCCAGCGAGAATCAGCGTCGCCTCGCCATGGCTGCGCTGCGACATCATCAGGTCGGGGCCATGCTTCACCAGATCGTGCGCGATCACCGCGATCGGCATCACCACCAGCAAGCCGAGCACATCGCCGAGCACCCACTTGATGAAGATCGTCGTGAACGGCGCATGTGCGAGCAACTTTGCCGACGTGGCGCTGAGCGCACCAGCCACCAGCGCCGCCGTGATCGACGCCACGATCAGCACCGCCACGTCGCCTGACTGCCGGAACAACACGCGGCGTCCCGTCTGATGGCGGATGATCGATGCGGCGATCACGGCCTCGACCAGATTCGCAACCGTGATCGAGCTCGCAGCCAACAGCGTGTTGCCGTTGAACAGATTCGCGCTCAGGCTGCCGATCGCCCCGGCAATCAGCACTTCACTCCAGCGCCGCGGCCCGATCAGCAACAACGCCGCCACGAGCATGCCGTTCGGTGGCCAGAGCGTCGCGATGTTGCCGGCCTGACGACTGATCGCCAGGCCACCCAATGCGGTCGCCAGATAGCCCAGTGCCAACACCGCGATCAGCAGGAACCTGTTCAGTTCCTGCGGCGGCGCGTCGTGCGACGGCGCGTCCAGCGGCATCAGCGTCGCCGACATGCTATCCGGCGTGCTGAATGGCGTAGCCGCGCTCCTGCGCGCGATTGACCGCGACGATGCCCGCCGGCACGAAGTGCGAATTCTGATGCGCCGCAGCCTTCAGCTCCGGATACACCTCGTCCGCCTTTGCACCCATCTTGCTCGCGACCTGACCCGCCAGCGCGCGCGTCGCCATGTCACACACGGCGAAGTGAATCTTGTGCGACACTGCGTCCTGAAACGTGTTGTCGCGATTCGGCAGCATCATGCCGTAGCCCTTCGTCAGATACACGTTGATCACCGGCGCGGCGTTTGTCTTCGGATCGACGAACTTGCTGCGCTCCGTGAACACCGAACCGTATTTGGCCCAGATCGCGTCGGTGAACGCGAAGCAGGTCGCCCAGTGGCGCAGACAGATCACCACCGCATTGTCATCGTCGCCGAGTTGATAGCCGATCTTGCTCGCGTACAGAAAATTCGATGAGAATTGCAGCGCGTCACCGGCGCCCAGTGGCGAGGTGGCATCGAAGAAGAGGCGATGCTTGCCCGGCAGCTGGTCAAACCAGTCATCCTGCGCATGACGCGCCGGCTCCCACGGGCCTTTCGAGATCGGCAGAGCCGCGGCGGTACCACTCGCGATCGCCGATGCACCAGTGAACGCCGCGAGCCCTGCACCAAGCCGAGCCATGAAGGAGCGACGGGGAAGACTCGAGTCGGACGATGGACCAGTCATGGCGCGAGGTTTGGGGGACGCGGAAGCACGAGAAAATGAAGAAACACACACCGACGTGTCCGGCACCAGAGCCTGCGTCATGGTCGAGCTCGGCGCGCATTTGACCGCGGCCGGGACTGCGGACACGTTCCGTTCACATCCTGCACCGACGAATATGCGACGCCCGAATTCTCACGCTCTACGAATCGTTACGCTCGCCGGACTCATCGGCGTTGGCGCCTGCGCCGGTCGGGAACCCGCGAAGCCCATGCAGCGCCTGCAGTTGCGCGCGTTGCCCTCGCCCGCCGGTCCGCGCTCGGCCGAACCATTCGTCAGCACCGGGCCGAGCAGCACCGTGCTGCTGAGCTGGCTCGAGCGCCAACCCGATTCGACCACGGTCGTGCTCAAGGTCGCGACGGCCGACTCCAACGAACGGTGGTCGCCGCCTCGCGCGGTGGTCAGCGCCACCGACCTCTTCGTGAACTGGGCCGACTTCCCCTCCGTCGTCGTGCTCGCCGATGGCCGCCTGCTCGCGCACTGGCTCCAGAAGAACGGAGGCGGCAAGTACGCCTATGACGTCAAGCTCGCGCAGTCGGGTGACGGAGGGCAGCAATGGACGCCAGTCGGCAGTCCGCACACGCCCGGCCTCGCCGCGGAGCACGGCTTCGTCACGCTCCTTCCCCGCGCGGATTCGTCGGCCGACATCGTCTTTCTCCACGGCACCCCGGCAGCCACTGGCTCCGCCGAGGGGCACGGCCCGCCGATGTCGCTTGCTGCGGCGCACTGGAGCCGCGACGCCGGCCTCGCGACCGGTGCGAGCATTCTCGACCCGCGCACCTGCGATTGCTGCCAGACCGCAGCCGCCAGCACATCGCGTGGCCCGGTGGTCATCTACCGCGATCGCAGTGACACAGAAATCCGTGACATGAGTGTCATCCGGTCGGTCAATGGCACATGGAGCGCACCGACGCCGCTCCACGCCGACGGCTGGCAGGTGAACGGCTGTCCGGTGAACGGTCCTGCCGTCTCGGCGATTGGCGATACGCTCGCGGCGGTCTGGTTCACCGCGGCACGCGATACGGCGAAGGTGCAACTCGCCTTCTCGACCGACGCCGGTGCGACGTTCGGTACACCGATCCGAATCGACGGTGGCATGCCATCGGGACGCCTCGACGTCGAGCAGCTGCGCAACGGCGACGCGCTCGTCACATGGATCGAACGCACCGGCACCAACTCCACCGCGATTCGCGCGCGACTCGTGCGACGTGACGGCACGCCAGAGCCGCCGCTCACGATCGCCACGCTCCCCGGCGGCCGCGCGACCGGATTTCCGCGCATGACACGCCGCGGTGATGACGTGGTGCTGGCGTGGACGCAGCCGGGGCCGATCAGCACCGTCCATCTCGCCGTTCTGACGATCGTGCCACGCTGAGGATCGCAGCGGGCGCACCATCATACCACACGCACCCCGAGCAGCACCCGCGCACCATCGCACCTCGCTCACCGTGACGCTCTGCCCGATGACTCAGCGAGTTCCCACCACGCGCCGTAGTCACCGCAACTCCTCTCACACCATCCATGCGACGACTGCTCGGCCTTGCCCTCGCGGCGCTCTCGGCTGCCCCTCTGTGCGCACAGCGCGGCTCTCAGCCTATCGATTCCGCCTATACGGCGCGCATCATCGAGCTGACCCCGACGCACCCGCAATACAAGTTCATCACCGAGATGGTGGACTACATGCCGTCGTCGAAGACGGTGCCGACGCCGCTCAAGGTGCTCGGCTATGTGCCGGGGACGATCGGGCGGTTGGCCTACGCCGGTGAAGCGGCGAAGTACTACCGCGCTGTCGCCGCCGCCACACCGCGCGTGAAGGTGATCACGGTCGGTAAGTCCGAAGAAGGCCGCGAGATCGTTGCCGGCATCGTCGCCGATTCCGCGACCATCGCGCATCTCGATGACTACAAGGCGATCCTGCACAAACTCACCGATCCCCGCGGACTCTCCGCCGCCGACCGTGCAGAACTGGTGAAGAAGGGCAAGCCGATCTACCTGCTCAGCGGCTCGCTGCATTCGCCGGAAACAGGCAGCCCGGAAGCGATGATCGAGATGCTCTACCGTCTCGCTGTGGACGAGGGCGATCAGATCAGGAAGATCCGCGAGAACGTGATCACCATGATCATCCCTGTCTGGGAAGTCGATGGTCGTGACCACTTCATCGATTTTTATCAGCAGAATCGCAAGCTCAATCTGCCGACGAACGCGCAGCTCGGCCTGCCGTATTGGGGCAAGTACGTGGCGCACGACAACAATCGTGACGGCATGGCGCTGACGCTCGAGTTGACGCGCTCGTTCCTCAAGAACTTCCTCGACTGGCGTCCCACGGTCACGCATGACCTGCACGAGTCGGTGCCATTTCTCTACACGAGCACCGGCACGGGACCATACAACACCGAGTACGACGCGATCCAGATCGACGAGTGGTTCCAGCTCTCGTATACCGAAATCACGGAGCTCACGCGTCGCGGTCTGCCGGGAGTGTTCACATATCAGTTCTACGATGGCTGGGCGCCGAACTACGGTCTCTCGATCGCGAACCTGCACAACTCGATCGGACGCTTCTACGAGACCTACACGTCGAGCGGTGCGGACTGCATCAACAACGTCCAGCTGCCGCCGGCCGCGACCTCGGTGCAGTGGTTCCGTCCGTCGCCGCCGGTCAACGGCATCAAGTGGTGCATTCGGTCGAACCTCAACTATCAGCAGTCGGGTGTGCTGATCGCGCTCCGCCAGGTGGCTGAGATGCGCGATCGTTACCTCGAAAACGCCGTCACCAAGGCCGAGCGTACGATCGCGCGCGGCAAGCGAGAGGCGCCGTATGCGTTCATCATCCCGCACGGCCAGCGTCACGCGGCAGAAGCGGCCGATATGGTGAATCTGTTCCGGACGCAGGGCACTGAAGTGCACGAAGCAACCGAGGCGTTCTCGCTGGCCGGGGGTAAGGACTCGCTGAAGATCGAAGCCGGCGACTGGGTCGTGCGCCTCGACCAGCCGTACACGCAGTTCCCACGCACGGTACTGGGCCTGCAGAGCTTCAAGCCGACCGATCCACAGCCGTACGACGACACCGGCTGGACGATGGATCTGTTGCGTCACGTGACGACGCTCAAGATCGCCGATTCGTCGGTGTTCACGCGTCCGATGAAGCTCATGACGAGCGACGCCGTCGTGAGTGGCACGGTGGCCGGCACGGGTTCGACGTTGGTGATTCCGCATCTCGGTGACTGGCGCTCGTCGATCCTGCCGTGGAAAGTTGCCGGCGCGAAGGTTCGCGTGGCCGACACAACCCTTGAGATCAACGGGACGAAGTACGCTGCCGGCACGTTCCTCGTCGCTGATGCAGCGGCAGTTCGCACCGCGGCGGCTGGCCTCGGCATGAACGCAATTTCCACCGGTGATGTGACGGTCGCGTCGCACGCGATCACGCTGCCGCGCATCGCGATCATGCACTCGTGGACCAGTACGCAGGACGAAGGGTGGGTGCGGTACGCCTTTGATCGCCTCGGTGTGCCGTTCACCACGATCTCCGAACAGGAGATCAGGAACGCCGGTCTGCTCGACAAGTTCGACGTGGTGGTGTATCCGCATGTCGGCGCCGGCTCGGCCACGTTGCTCAATGGTCGTTCGATGGCCGGTCCGCCAGTGCCGTGGAAGAAGTCCGCGGACACACCGGGACTCGGCATGGAAGACGAGACCGATGACGTGCGACCGGGCATGGGCTTCGACGGCCTGCTTGCGCTGCGCAAGTTCGTCGAGCGTGGCGGCCTGCTGTTCACCGAAGGCGGCACCTCGCGCTTCATTGCCGACATGGGCTTCCATCCGCAGGTCAGCGCCGTCGAAACGCCAACGCTGCGTGCTCGCGGTGGTGTGTTCCGCGGTGAAGTCGTGATGGCGTCGCATCCGATGCTGTACGGATACGATCGTCGCAACTTCGCACTCTTCTTCTCGCAGGCGCCGGTGCTGCAGGTGCAGGCCGCCGGATTCGGCGGCGGTGGTGGCGGCGCAGCGCCGGTCGTGCCGGCCGGTCCTGCAATGGGGATCGGTGGCAAGCCGGTTGATCCGACTGTCACCGCCGAGAACGAGCGCGCGCGTGCGAAGGTCATCGTGCGGTGGGCACAGAATGCCGATTCGCTGTTGATCTCCGGGCTGATCGCGAATGGTGGCGAAATGGCAGGAAAGGCCGCCGTGATCGATGAGCCGGTCGGGGCAGGGCACGTCATCCTGATGGGCACACGTCCCTGGTATCGCTGGCAGAATCAGGGGGCGATGGCGCTCGCCTTCAACGCGATCGCGAACTGGAATGCACTCGGTGGTGCACCCGCGGCGACCGCGTCCGGCGCAGCGGTGAAGGGGAAGCGCTGATGGCAATTGCAAATCGGACCATCGCCGCGCTCTGCGCGCTGCTCGGCGTGCCGAGCGCGATCGTGGCACAGGCGCCGCCGAAAGTGACGATGGCGGTGGTCGGCGGCCGGATCATCGATGGATATGGTGGTCCGGTGATCGAGAATGGCGTGATTCTCATCGCCGGCGATCGCATCGTGAATGTCGGGCGCGAGGGAGAGCTCGCGGTACCGACGGGTGCGACGGTCGTGAATGCGAACGGCCACACCGTGATGCCGGGCCTGATTGACATGCACGTGCATCTCCACATCCTCGGCCATGGCGACTACAAGCGCTGGGATGAGCTGTACGGCACCAGGGATGCGACCGTCGTGATGCCGATCGCGGCGAAGCAGCTGCTGATGGCCGGCGTGACGACGGCGCGCGATCTTGGCGCGCGGCTGGACGATATCCTGTCGGTGAAGAAGCGGATCGCGAGCGGCGAGATTCCCGGTCCGCGGCTGTTCGTGACCGGGCCATTCATTCAGCACGCAGCGTATGAGCGATACGAGGAGGCGTTCAGGTGGGGTGTCACTGGCGCGGATGACGCACGGAAGAAGGTGACGACGTTGCTCGACGCCGGCGTGGACATGATCAAGTTGATCGATCAGGATCAGATGACCGACGCGGAAGTCGAAGCGGTGGTGACGACGACGCACAAACGCGGCAAGATGGTCGTCGCGCATGCGCATCGGATGGACGAGATTCGCGTGGGCCTCAAGTACAACGTGGACGACTTCGAGCACACCGGACTCGGCACGGCACCGGGCTATCCGGACGACATCCTGCAGCAGTTGCGGCAGCGGAATTCAGGGCTCTACTGGACGCCGACGATCTCGCCGCTGTACACGATGTACTTCACCGGCAGCATCTTCCCGGAACGCATTGACGATCCGGCGTGGCACGAGTTCATGCCGGACGACATGTGGAAGGAAATCCGTACATCGCTGGAACACATTCCGCAGCTGCCGTACTACGCGCTCTTCCCGAGCCGAGTGCCGCTGCTGCCGGCCAAGTTCGCGCAGCTGCGCCAGACGGGCGTGCGCATGATGATCGGCACCGACGCCGGCATCCCGTCGATGTTCCACAACGACGCCACGTGGCGCGAGATGGTGAAGTGGGTCGAACTCGGTGTCAGCCCGATGGAGACGATCCAGAGCGCGACGCTGTGGCCGGCGCGATTCCTGAAGGGCGAAGCGAATTTCGGCGTGATCGCCCCGGGCCGATTCGCCGACATCATTCTCGTCCGCGGCGACCCGCTCACCGACATGACCGTGATGCGCGACGTGAAGGTCGTGATTCAGTCCGGCAAGCGGGTCAAATAGAAAACTGTTCCGCGCTACTTCCGTTTTGTCGGCACGGTAACGCGGATGATCTCGATGTGCTCGATGACGTCCCCTTCCTGCACGCGGTCCATGACGTCCATGCCGGTCTTCATCGTCGCCATGACCGTGTAGTCGTGATCGAGGCGGAAATTGTCGACGAGGTTGAAGTAGATCTGTGCATCGCCTGTGTCGCGGCCGCGGGTGCTGATGCCGATCGTGCCGCGGGCGTTGCGGACGAGGCCCACTTCGTCGCGCAGGAACTCGCGTGAGCGGCCGTCGAATTCATCGGCGCCCGGGCTGCCGCCCTGAATCACGAAGTTCGGCACGATACGGTGAAACGTCAGCCCGTCGTAGCCACCGGCTTCCGCCAACTGCGCGAACACACCAACAGTCACCGGCGCTTCCTCGGGAAGCAGAGCGACCGTGATCACACCCAATCCCTTCATCGTGATCCGAGCCGTCGCGCCGGACAGTGCACGGATGTAGCTCGCCGGCGGGATCGGCGGAATCGGCAGCCGCGTGGTCTGTGGTGCGACGGTGCTGCCCGTCCGTGCCGTGAGAATCACCGCCGCAAGCGATGCGATCGCCGGATCGCGGTCGGAGAGCGCATCACCCAGCAGACGGGCCGAGCTCGTGTCCGGCACTTCGCCAATGCGTGTGAGCACGGCCAGGCGCGGATCGCGCATCGTCATGCTGCCATCAGCTGTCAGTCGATTGAACGCACGCATCAGCTGCGGCAGACGGGCCGCCAGATCCGGCGCGCTCTTCAGCCGCTCAGCGCCCGCCAGAATGAGGCCGGCGTGATCGCTCCGCAACGCGCGGATCGCGTCGTCCACCGTCGTCAGCGCCGTCGCCGCCACGTTGGGATTCGAGTCTTTCGCAAGCGCCGCCAGCACCGCCGAATCCTTCACCGTGCGCGCCACCGTCGCCACGAGCGCGCGCAACTGCGACACCGGATCCTTCGACATGTCGGCCAGGTGACGGTGCGCCTGTGCGGCATCGAGTGACGCGAGTGACACGAGCGCCGCGCCGCGGATGCGCCAATCCCTGCCTGCGGTCACCAGCGGCGCAACCAGCGCTGCATCACACTTCAATGTGCCGAGTAAGTCCACGCCGGCAAGCGCGACGTGCTCACTCGCGTCGGTGACGGCGGCAGCGGCTTTTTCACAGGAGCGTGAGACGCGCAACGCCTGATAGCGGACCATCGCGGACGTGTCTGTCACCCATCGCCGTGCACCGATCACGGCCAGTCTGCGGACCTGCGGACTGGGATCCCGGAGCCCGAGTTCGAGGGTCGTCGAGTCACGGTCGCCGGCCGCGTTCATCGTCAGCAGAATCAGTTCGCGAATTTCTTCGCCCTGATCCGCCGCGAACGTGGTGTGCATCGCTGCGAGCGTCGCGGGGGTCGGCCGCCGCGGCGCAGGATTCAGGCGAAAGAGCGACTCCAGTCCGCGTGCCGCACCCGCGCGCGCTGTCGGCGCCGCGTTCGACAGGCCCGCAGCGAGGAGCTGCTCCGCATCGGCGCCAGCCGGTTTCGCACGGCCGATCGCTTCGTTGATCACCGCGCGCACCGACGCGTCGCGCTCCAACTGCAGCAGCGGCCCGTACGCAAATGGCGCGCGCATCTGCGCCAGTGCACCAGCCGCGGCTCGTCGGACCGACGCATCCGGCGACGCCAGCAACGGTATCAGCGCAGTGGCGTTTGCCGTGTTTTCGAGTCGACCGAGTGCACGCGCGGCGAGTCGCTGCGCGCGCACATCAGGCCGTGCCGTCGCGGCGACGAGTGCTGCTGCCCCGGCGTCGCGCGCATGTTCCGATTCGAGAATCGCGCGGTCCACCGGGACCTGAGCCAGCATGGGAATGAGAATGAGCCACATGCCGGCAAACGTATCGAACGGCACGGTCGTGCGCCCGCACCTACGGCCGGAGTGCCTTCACTGCATTGCCGGGAAAGTCGGTGAACATGCCGTCGATTCCCGCCTTCGCAAAGAACCGGACTTCGGCTGCCTGATCGCCGTGCCACATCGTCGGCAGGAATGGGGCGTCGCTGCGGATGGTCCAGATGTGCACGAGCAGCCCGGCGGCATGTGCGTCGCGGACGAGCGATGTCGCCTTGCCCGGCAGGTTGTCGGCGTCGGCGACCATGATCAACTCCTTCGCCACGCCGATACCGTCGGCGTACCGATGCAGCCTGCGCAGACCGGCAAGTGTCTGCATCGCGACGAACGTCACCTCCGCAGAGTCAGGCGGTGCCTTCGTCACGTTGACCAGTTGGATCAGTCGCGCCGTCGTCATCGGGCGCAGCCGGATCAGGCTCTTGATCTCGAAACTCTGAATGAAGACGGGAGCGGATTTCCGACTCCACCCGACGCGATGCAGCGACGCCACCAGTTTTTCTTCGAGCGGCAGGCCGATGCTGCGAAAGTACGCCGCGTGCTTCGTCTCGGGGTACACTCCCAGCGGCCGTCCGCGCTCACGACCGAGTCGCACCGCGAGATCGAGCACTTCGTCGAAGGTCGCGACTTCGAACTGGCCGTCGTATGTATGACCACGCGACGCGATGCGCTCGCGTGCGCGCAGCGTTTTCAGCTCGGTGATTGTGAAATCCTCCGTCCACCAACCGGTCACCGTGTCGCCGTCGATCGAGCCGGGTCGACGCCGGTCCGGAAACTTCTGCGCGACGTCGGTGGTGCCTCCGATTTCATTTTCGTGGCGTGCCACGAGCACGCCGTCCTTCGTGCTGACGAGATCCGGCTCGATGTAGTCGGCGCCGAGTTGCGAGGCCAACGTGTACGCGGCGAGCGTTTCTTCGGGTCGGTCACCGCTGGCGCCGCGGTGCCCGATGATCACCGGCAGTGTGCCGCGGGTCGGCGCATCGATCGGCACGGCGGACATCGGCAGTGCCGTCAGCGCGAAGGCGGCCGCGCAGGAAGAGCGAAGGAGTGACATGCGTGAACGCTGCCGGATTGCGCGGTGAATCGCGAGGGGCAGGGTTTCGCGTGACGCAGTTGTGGCGCGTGGTCGCAGGGTGCATGAATGCACGATGCCCGCGCATGGCGGGCATCGTGCTCCATCAGCAACGCAGCGAACTACTCGGGATTCGCCGGCCGCCCACCTTTGTCGCGCCGTTGCATCGCGCCAGCGTCCGCACGCGAATCCGCGCCTTGCGCCGAGACGCGCCCAACCGGCAGCTGATACAGCAGCGTGGCCGTGTTGCGATCGGCGTCGCTCAGTTCGGCGACTTCCACCCACGGCGCCATGATGTTGCGCGCGTCAGCGGTGTGGCCCAACCCGAGGGCGTGCCCGAGTTCGTGCAGGGCAACGGCCCGCAGCGCACGCGGCGTCTGCGGCAGGCCGTCGCTGGCGTGCGTGCTGAGCGTGACGCGGGCACGCGTGATCCACCCCTTCGACGTGCTCCACCACACCGTGCGACCGCTTTCGTCCTGGCCCAGGCGTGCGGTCCACAGGATCTGCAGCTCGGCTGCGGCCGAGTCACTCACCATCGCGAACCGCAAGGGCAGTCCGACGTCGGCCCAGTCTTCGAGCGCGTCGCGGGCCATGCCCGGGAACGCATCGTCCCAACCGTCGATGCCACGCGCGGGCTGAATCCACACCCGGATCGGATCGTCGCTGCGATTCGTCCAACGCCGGACGACGGAGTCGCGCACGAGGAGCAGTTCGGACAGGTAGTTTTGCGTCCGGACACTGCTCTCGAAGTCCAGATCGTAGCCAAGCGGGAGCCGTACCGTCGTTGCGTTGTATGCCGCCAGCGCTGGCGGGATGAACGGCGTGGCAAAGTGAATTGCCCTGACGGAGTATGCGGCATCTGCGTCCTGTCCGTGCAGCGCTGACGGCAGACTGACGCCGACAGCGCACATACAGGTCAGAAGCAGCGAACGGGATCGATGCATGGAGCCTTGCCGCAGGGCGCGTCGTCGCGCGGTGTCGCAGGGAAGCCTTTCAACGTGGTAATGACGAGCCCTACCATTGGCCGTCACATTTTGCCGGTCTCGACCATTGAACGCTTAAATGGTTGCGTGGCAGCAACATAGGAAGACTGGATGCGTCAGATGTTCACGGATGAGTGCGGTACCAGCGCCACACGTCGTTCAGCGGCCCCGAGGCGGCATCGAAGCAGAGTGTCGGCGCACCTGCCGTCTGCCGAAGCAGTCGCGACCGGGGGAGCGGCGTGACCGTGGCGTGGACGCCCGACCCGCGGCACGCCTCCCACTCGCTGCTGGCCCGCTTTCATCATCTGATGCGCGCTACCCACGGGGCGCAGGCCATCGGCGACGACTACTCCCACCTGCACACCTGGTCGGTCCGCGAGCGCGCGACGTTCTGGCGCGAGGTGTGGCGCGTCTGCGACGTGGCGGCGACGCCGATCAGCGGCACCGATCCCTCGTCGCCGGCTGGCATGCGCCTCGACCGCATGGAGCCGCCAGGCACGGATACGGGCCCGGCCTGGTTCCCGAACGCGCGCCTGAACTACGCCGAGCACCTTGTGAGGCATCGAGACGGCGGCATGGCGCTCGTCGCGTGGACGGAGCGGGGCTGGACGCGCAGCTACACCTACGCGGAGCTGTTCGCGGAGGTCTCGCGGATCTCGCAGGGCCTGAAGGCGATCGGCGTGCGCAAGGGCGATGTGGTCGCCGCCTATATGCCGAACATCGCTGAGACCGTGATTGCGATGATTGCCACCACCGCGATCGGTGCGGTGTGGACGTCGTGCTCGCAGGACTTCGGGCAGAAGGGCGTACTCGATCGATTCGGTCAGGTCGCGCCGAAGGTCCTGATCACGACGGACGGCTATCGCTATGGCGGTCGTGTGATCGAGACGCTCGAGCGCGCGCGCGCGCTCTGCGCTGCGCTGCCGACCGTCGAGCACCTGGTGGTCGTGCCATACGTGAGGGCGGAGCCGTCATTGCGCGGCATGGACAACGCTGTGGCGTGGCGTGATCTCGGCCGTGACGAACCGCATGATCTCTTCCCGGTCACGCGCGTGCCGTTCGATCATCCGCTGTTCATCATGTATTCGTCCGGCACGACGGGCCTGCCGAAATGCATGGTGCACGGACATGGCGGCACGTTGCTGCAGCACTTGAAGGAGCATGTCCTGCATGGCGACGTCTCGCGTGACAGTCGCATCTTCTACTACACGACGTGTGGATGGATGATGTGGAACTGGCTGGTCAGTGCGCTCGCTGTCGGTGCCACGGTCGTGCTGTACGATGGTTCGCCGATTCCACCAGGTGAGACGGGGATTCTCTGGCGCATCGCCGGCGAGGAGCGCCTGACCCACTTCGGCACCAGCGCGAAGTTTCTCGCGATGGCCGAGAAACTCGGACAGACGCCGTCACAAACGCACGATCTGTCCGCCCTCGAAACGATCTTCAGCACCGGCAGCCCGCTCGCCGAGCACTCGTATGACTGGGTGCGCGACGCGATCTCGCCACGCGTTCGCCTGAGCAGCATCAGCGGTGGGACGGACATCATTTCCTGCTTCGCGCTCGGCGCGCCGACCGTGCCGGTCTATCGCGGTGAACTGCAGTGCCTCGGCCTTGGCATGGCGGTCGAAGTCTGGGATCCCGATGGCAATCCGACGATCGGCATGGCCGGTGAACTGGTCTGCACGAAGCCGTTTCCGAGTATGCCGGTGGCGTTCTGGAATGATGCCGACGGTGCGAAGTATCGGGGGGCCTATTTCGAACACTTCGAAGGCGTGTGGCGACACGGCGACTGGGCGCAGCGCACGCCGCATCACGGTCTGATCATCCTTGGTCGCAGTGACGCCACGCTCAATCCCGGCGGCGTACGCATCGGGACCGCGGAGATTTATCGGCAGGTGGATCAGATCCCCGGGGTGGTCGAAAGCCTGGTGATCGGTCAGGACATCGTCGCTGACGGCACGCCCGATGTGCGCATCGTCCTCTTTGTGAGGATGGCCGAGAACGAAACGCTCGATGAGGCGATGAAGCAGCAGATCCGGAAGGTGATTCGCACCGAGGCGAGTCCGCACCATGTCCCGAAGGTGATCGTTCAGGTTCCCGATCTGCCGCGCACGATCAGCGGCAAGATCACGGAACTCGCCGTCCGTGACGTGATTCACGGTCGGCCGGTGCTGAACACCGATGCGCTGGCGAATCCTGAGTCGCTCGAGTTCTTTCGTGAATTGGCGAAGCGACCTGAGCTCACTCCACCCGGCAAATAGTGTCCGTTCTTTCGATTCTGGGCAGCGCTGTGACGTGAGGGGCGGGAGAACACCGAGAACACCGAGTGGCGCCACTCGCGCGCCCATATTAGGCGCCACGTTGACTTGCTTTTTGAATGGCAGTTACAAATAGACTGAGGAATCGGCGAACTGAGCAAAACGCCGCCGTCGACGCGACTCCGTGTTCTCGGTGTTCTCCCGCCCCTCATTAGCCAACAACACCTCGCGTCGGGCGCGGAGCGTCGCTGAGGAGCTGAGGAGCTGAGGAGCGGACGTCAACGCCCAACCTGCGACAACATGAACGCATAATCGAACGCCACTTCCTTGAGCCGCTCGTAGCGCCCGCTGCTGCCGCCGTGGCCGGCCCCCATGTTCATTCTGAGCAGCAACGGATTGCCGTCCGTCTTCAGGTGACGCAGCTTCGCCACCCACTTCGTTGGCTCCCAGAACGCCACGCGGCTGTCGTTCACGCCGCTCGTGATCAGCATCGCCGGGTACTTCTGCGGACGGACGTTCTCATAGGGCGAGTACTGCCGCATGTACGCATACTCATCGGCCTTCATCGGGTTGCCCCACTGCTCCCATTCCTGCGCGGTGAGTGGGATGCTGGCGTCCGACATGGTGTTGATCACATCCACGAACGGCACCGCTGCCACGATCGCCTTGTACAGGTCCGGGCGCATGTTCGCCACCACGCCCATCAGCAATCCGCCGGCGCTGCCACCAAACGCGAGCATCCTGTCGTTCGACGTGTAGCGCTCGGCCACCAGAAACTCACCGACGTCGATGAAGTCGTGAAAGGTGTTCAGCTTCTTCAGCATCTTGCCGTCGTCGTACCAGTGGCGACCCATCTCCTGCCCGCCGCGGATGTGGGCGATGGCGTACACCACCCCACGATCGAGCAGTGACACGCGATTCGAATTGAACGTCGGTTCGGTGTTCGAGCCGTAACTGCCGTATGCGTACTGCAGCAGTGGACGCTCCCCGTCGCGCACGAGCGGCAGTCGGTACACGATCGACACCGGCACCTGTACGCCATCGCGTGCCGTCGCCATGCGTCGCTCGACGCCGTACTGCGACGCGTCATAGCCGCCGAGGACTTCCTGCTGCTTCATGATCGTCCGTTTGCGCGTCACCATGTCGTAGTCGATCACGGTGCTCGGCGTGACGAGGGACGAGTAGGTGAAGCGCAACGAGCGCGTGTCCGACATCGGATTCGATCCCAGCGAGACACCGTAGGCCGCTTCGGGGAAACTGATGTCGTGTGTGTAGCCGGTCTCGAAGTTCGTGACACGGAGACGGCGCAATCCGTCGCGTCGTTCGCTCACGACGGCAAAGCCCTGGAAGACACTCAGCCCCTCGACAAAGACGCCGGCTCGCGCTGGCAGCCAGTCGTCCCACGCCGTCAGGTCGGCGGCGTCGTCACGCACACGTACGATGCGAAAGTTCGGTGCATCGGCGTTCGTGGTGATCCAGAACCACCCGTTCCCGTGCTCGACGTCGTATTCGACACCGGCGCGGCGCCCGGCGATCAGCCGTGGCGCCTGCGTCGGCTGATCTGCGTCGATCACGCGCGTGTCGCCCTGCGTGAAGCTGCCCGATCCGATGACGATGAATCGGCCGCTCCGGAGTCGCTGCACGCCGACGTTGAACAACACGTTCGGTTCGCGAAAGACGTTCACGTCGAGCTTCACCGACGTCCCGATCGTGTGACGCCAGACGGCATCGCCGCGCTTGGCGTCGTCGGTCGTCATGTAAAAAAGCGTGCGGTTGTCGTTCGCCCAGGCGAGGCCGAAGCCGAGCTTCTCCTTGCGGTCGCGAAGGTACTTGCCGGTGCGCAGATCCCGCACCCGCAGCGTGAAATCCTCGTAGCCGGTCGTGTCCACGAGCACGGCCAGCAACGAGTGATCGGGGCTGACTTCGAAGGCGCCAAGGCTGAAGAACAGCTTCCCGGCCGCCTCGATGTTCTGGTCGAATATGATCTCCTCAGCCGCGTTCAGCGTCTGGAATTTCCGACAGAATATCGAATACGCCTGTCCCTCTTCGGTGCGTGAGTAGTACCAGTACGGCGCGTCCCACGTCGGCACACTGAGGTCCGTCTCCTTGATGCGGCCAAGCAGTTCCGTATACAGCGTGTCGCGCAACGCTTCGCTCGACGCAGTCATGGCGTCCGTGTATGCGTTTTCGGCGGTCAGGTATTCGGTGACGGCGGGATCGGCCCGGTCCCTGAACCAGGCGTAGTCATCCGGTCGCGCGTCGCCGTGCAGGGTGGCGAAGGTCGGAATTTTTCGTGCGACGGGTGGGACAGGGTGCTGTTCGGACTGAGGCATGCGCGCGGTAATCGGGGGCAAGGAGGGCCAGCGGGAGGTGGCGGACCACGATGGCAGGGCGGGGTACAGGAGCGGGCGGCACCGTGGTCATTCAGCCGTCTCGCGGGTCAAACACCATCGCACGGTACGGGGTCGAGTCCGTATCTTACCTCTCTGCACGACGCGCCCGACAGCTTCCCTCCTCGAACACACCCGATGACCGCACCTGCGGCTGCTCCACCAGGACTCACCACCACGATGGCGCCATTCATCGAGGAGGCTCAGGCGCGCGGCGAGTTGTACATCGTGCAGCCGTACGATCAGTACACCGACGCGAACCACGATACCTGGCGCCGACTGTACGAACGGATGACACCGCAGTGGCAGCAACATGCGAATCCGAAGTTCCTCGATGGACTCCAGACGCTGTCCCTGGACCCGAATCATGTGCCGCGGCTCGAGGACGTGAACCAGTTCATGTCGCCTCGCACCGGCTTCCGCGCCAAGCCGGTGAGCGGTTACGTGCCGGCGTTTCGCTTCTTCGATTGCCTGCGCAACCGCGAGTTCCCGACCACGATCACGATTCGTGACGGCGCGGTGCTCGACTATCTGCCGGAGCCTGACATTTTTCACGACATCGGTGGCCACGTTCCGATGCACACCGATCAGGCATTCGCCAACACGCTGGTCAGCTTTGGCGAGTGCGCGCACGTCGCCGCCGACATCGTCAGGAGCATCAGCGACCCCGATGAGCAGATCCGCACGCTGACCTCGATTCAGCAGGCGATGGCGCGGTTCTTCTGGTTCACGATCGAGTTCGGCCTGATGAAGGGCCCCGATCGGCATGAGTGCAAGGTGTACGGCAGCGGCTTGCTGAGCAGCTACGGTGAGATGGCTCACGCGGTCACGAGCGCGTCGGTGCAACGCGTGCCGATGCAACTCGAGTGGGTGATCAACCAGTCGTTCGAGATCCACCGATACCAGCCGTTGCTGTTCGTCATTGATGACTTCGAGCAGCTCTTCGACGAAGTGCGTCGCCTCGAGCAGTGGATGAAGGATGGAAAACTGAACAATGTTGCGCCGGGCGAGCCCGCCATTGGCGAAGGCGACCTGCGCAGCTTCCTGGAGGCAGGACACTGATGGCCACACAAACACGCCCCGACACCGCGGCGACCCTCGACGCGTTCCCGCTCAACGGCACCGATTACGTCGAATTCCTCGTCGGGAATGCCAAGCAGGCCGCGCACTTCTATCGGACGACCTTCGGCTACCAACTCGTCGCCTACCGCGGCCCCGAGACCGGTGAGCGCGAGACCTGTTCGTATGTGCTGCAACAGAACAAGATCCGCCTCGTGCTCACGAGCGCGTTCGATCCGGAGCACTGGATCGCGAAGCATGTCCAGCTGCACGGCGACGGCGTGAAGGACATCGCGCTGTGGGTGGATGACGCCCGCGGCATGTTCCGGCTCGCGATCGAGCGCGGCGCGAAACCGTGGCGCGAACCGAAGGTGCTCGAGGATGCCCACGGTCGCGTGATCACCGCCAGCTTCTGCACCTACGGTGAGACGATCCACACGCTGGTCGAGCGCGGTGACTACACCGGCGTCTTCATGCCGGGATTCGAGCCGCGCACCTCGGATCTCGTCACGACGTCGGTCGGCATCCAGTACGTCGACCACTGCGTCGGGAATGTCGAACTGGGCCGCATGAACCAGTGGGTGAAGTTCTACGAGGACGTGATGGGCTTCAAGAATCTGATCAGCTTCGACGACACCGACATCAGCACTGAGTACACGTCGCTGATGTCCAAGGTCGTGGCCTCGGGGAACGATCGTATCAAGTTCCCGATCAACGAGCCGGCCGCTGGCAAGAAGAAAAGCCAGATCGACGAGTACCTCGACTTCTATCGTGGCGCCGGCGTGCAGCATCTCGCACTGGCCACCGACGATATCATCGGCACCGTCACGGAGCTCAAGAATCGCGGCCTGGAATTCCTGCGCGTGCCGACGACGTACTACGACACGCTGCTCGATCGCGTCGGCCACATCGACGAGGATCTCGCACCGCTGAAGGACCTTGGCATCCTCGTCGATCGCGATGACGAAGGGTACCTGCTGCAGATCTTCTCGAAGCCGGTGCAGGATCGCCCGACCGTGTTCTACGAGATCATTCAGCGCAAGGGAGCCCGCAGTTTCGGTAAGGGCAACTTCAAGGCCCTGTTCGAAGCCATTGAGCGCGAGCAGGCGTTGCGCGGCAATCTCTGAGTCCCGATCCGTTGTCGTTCGACGCACGCGGGACCGCATGATCAGCCCCGCGACGGGAACTGCGCCGGCGCTGAGCGCGCTGCGCCTGGTGTCGTTCGTGCCGCACGAGCGCGATGCGGTGCATGTCGGGCTGCTCTCGCCCGACGCGCAACAGGTCGTCGACCTGGCGGGCTTCGGGATCACCGATGCGCTCGAGGCGATCGCGCAGCTGGACATGTTGCGGCGCGCGGCTGGCGCGATCATGCATGGTGCCGCGCGCAACGCATTCGCCGTCAGCGCCGTGCATCTGGTGGCACCGATTCCGCTGGCGCGCAGCGTGGTGCAGGCGTCGCCGGGCGGCGTCCCGCAGTTCGCCGATCCGACGACACTGCACGGTCCCGGCGGGCATCTGAGTCGGGACGACGCGCGGTTGGCGCAGGTTGGCATGGCCGCAATCGTCGGCACCACCCTCGACGCCCGCACTCCGGTCGATGACGACGCGCTCGATGCGGCACTCGTCGGGAGCGTCCTCGTGCTGGGCTGGCCGCAGGTTGGCCCTGGCGGCGAGCAGCTGTTGCTGCCGGGCGCGGTCGGACCGTTCGCAGCCGTCCCGCGGCGTCGGCCGGAGTCGCTCGTGATCACATGCGTGGCGCCGCTGTCGGCCGCACCGGTGGCCGACGACAAGGTGGTGCTCGCGGCCCCCGATGGCCCGGAGTTCGTTGCCGTCGCACGCGCCGCGCTCCGCAGCCATACGCTGCATCCCGGTGACCTCATCACCATCTTTCCTGCCAGCTCGGTCGCGACGGATCGGCCAGCGGTCAGCGGCGGGAGCTGGGTGCGCGTGAGTGCACCGGGATTGGGAACGCTCTCGCTCGCCGTTCGGTAAGGTCTGCACCGGCGTGATGCTTCCGCGTCATGCCGTCACGTTCCGCTCCTGTACTGAAGCCCGAGGTTTCTGTGCCGTACTATCACTCGCTCGGCCGCGTGCCGCAGAAGCGACACACCGTGCATCGTCGCCCTGACGGCGGCATCTATTCCGAACAGCTCATGGGCCACGAGGGCTTCACGGGCACGTCGGCGCTGCTGTATCACATCCATCCGCCGACGACGGTCAAGAGCGTGCGCCGCTTCCGCGACATGACGCTCGAGGCGGACCCGGACGAGACGCTCAAGCATCGCAAGTGGTTCACGTCGCGGCTGACGGGCGGCGGCAGTCCGACGCTCGATCGCGTGCCGCTGCTGTTCAATGCGGACATCGCGATGTATTACGTCGCGCCCGACGAGACCGACGCCCACTTCTATCGCAACGCGCAGGCGGATGAGGTGGTGTACGTGGCGAAAGGGCAGGGCGTGCTCGAGACGCAGTTCGGCGATCTGCCGTATCGCGAAGGCGACTACGTCGTGATCCACCGTGGCATCATGCATCGCTGGAAGCTCGACCTCGCGCACGGCCCGACCAACCTGCTGGTACATGAGAGCAAGGGCCACATTCGTCCGCCGAAGCGCTATCGGAACGAATACGGGCAGATGATCGAAGGCGCACCGTATTCGGAGCGCGATTTCGGCGTGCCGCGCGAGCTCAGGACGTACGATGAGATGGGCGACTTCCGCATTCTCGTCAAGCAGTACGACGCGCTGCAGGAGTACATCCTCGATCACCATCCCTTCGACGTCGTCGGCTGGGACGGCTGCTTCTATCCGTGGACTTTCAACATCCACGACTTCGAGCCGATCGTGGGCCGGGTGCATCAGCCGCCGCCGGTGCATCAGACCTTTCAGGGCGATGGCTTCGTCATCTGCTCGTTCTGCCCGCGCCCGTACGACTTTGATCCGAATGCGATTCCGGCGCCGTACAATCACAGCAACGTCGATTCCGACGAGGTGATCTTCTACGCGTCGGACGATTTCATGAGCCGGAAAGGCATCGAGTTCGGCGCGATCACGCATCATCCGGATGGCATTCCGCACGGCCCGCATCCGGGGCGCGCCGAAGCGAGCATCGGGCAGAAGGAAACGAAGGAACTGGCGGTGATGATGGATTCCTTCAGGCCGCTGAAAGTGGCGAAGCAGGTCGCGCCGATCGAGGATCCGGCGTATCACACGAGCTGGATCGAGGCGCAGCACGCGATGGTGGCGTCGCGCTGACGGGCGGGCGCGCAGTCGCTTCTCGCGCGGGTGTCATCGCCCGCGGCGTATGCGCATCTTCCGCGACATGATTGCGTGCCGCCGTCAGCACACACTGTGAGCGAAGATCGCGCCGGACGCGGCACACCACGACTGCGGCTGCTCGGCCTCGTCTTCGTCCTGTACTTCACCGTGTCCGGCGGCGCCTTCACGCTCGAGACGCTCGTCGTGCAGGTCGGACCGGTCATCGCCATCGCCGCGCTGGTGCTCATTCCGCTGCTCTGGGCGGTGCCCGAGGCGCTGCTGATCGGCGAACTCGCCAGCATGCTCCCGGTGGAAGGCGGCTACTACCGCTGGGTGCAGCGCGCCTTCGGCGACTCGTGGGGCTTTCTCAACGCCTGGTGCACCTGGCTGTATTCGCTCGTCGAGATGTCGCTCTATCCGGCGATCGTCGTCCAGTATCTCGGCGCGTTCATCCCCAATCTCGCGCACGGCTGGATCGTGCTCGTGACGTTGCTCGTGATCTGGATTCCGACGCTGCTCAACCTGCGCGGAGCGGTCCCGGTCGGGCAGGTGTCGGTGGTCATCGGGGCGCTGGTGCTGGCCTGCTTCGGACTGGTGGCCCTGTTCGCGCTGCCAAACATGACGCACGCGCCGTGGGTCACACTCGGCGCGCCGCCGCCGGTGAAGTGGTCGTCACTCGGCGCGGGTCTCAGCCTGGCGCTGTGGAACTGGATCGGCTGGGACAATGCCAGCACTGTCTGCGGCGAGATCGAGGATCCCGGACGCACCTATCCACGCGCGCTGGCCTTCGCGGTACCATTGGTCGCGCTTGGGTACTTTGTCCCATTGCTGCCTGCGCTGGCGGCGAGTGACTGGCGCACCTGGCAGGAAGGGAGCTGGCCCGACATTGCTCGCGCCGTCGCCGGGCCCGCCGGTCCGTTCCTCGCGATCTCCATCATCGTCCTCGCGATGCTCAGCGCGACCGCAATGTTCAACTCACTGCTGCTCGCCTACTCACGCATCCCGCTCAGCGTCGCCCAGGACGGCTTGCTGCCGCGCTGGCTCGCGGCGACGGACCATCGCGGGGTCCCGCGCCGTTCGATTCTCCTCGCGTCCACGCTGTATTCGCTGCTCGCACTGCTGCCCTTCGGCGACCTGATTTCCGCCGATGTCCTGCTCTACGCGCTTGCACTCGGCCTCGAATTCGCCGCGCTCATCCGGCTGCGTGAGCGTGAACCGACGCTGCGTGGTCCGTTCCGGCTGCCGATCGGCCGCGGCGGCCTCGTCGCGCTGGCGCTCTGCCCGATGGTGGTCCTGCTCGGCGTGACTGGTGTGCAGATCAGCGAAGGCGAATTCGGCGGACGCGCATTGTTCGTCGCCGCCGGCGCCGCCGCGCTGGGGCCGATCGTCTTCACCTGGCTCGATCGACGCCGGCGGCGCTGACTCGCGGCTCGATGACGGATGTCGCGGTCGGCGTCGCGGCTGATTTGTCCGTCACGCCGCCCGACACGATGAACGTCATCAGCTCGGCGCTGCTCGCCTGCACGATCGTCACATGCTCCGATGGCACCAGCACGAGTTGCCCCGTGAACGCGTAGCTGTGTGGCAGGTAGACGGCGACATGATCGGTGAGACCGAACATCTCCACGTCCTTGCGCGTCATGAAGCCGAGGGCCTTGGCCTGTGACGCAGGGTACAACGTGACGAAGACGGCGGTGTCGAACCGCTTCTTGTCGCCGACGAACGCCTCGAAGAAGTCCTTCGTCGTGCTGTACAGCAGACGGATGAACGGCAGCCGTTCGAGCAGACGGTCGATCAGCTCGACAAGGCCGTTCGTGAGGACGTTCGATCCCAGCGCGCCGACGAGGGTGATCACGCCGATGGTGAGCGCGAAGCCGACGCCCGGCACATTCATCGGAATCCATCTGTCCACGGCCGTGACGACGGAGAAGCAGACGTAGACCGTGAGCGCCAACGGCGCCATGATCACGAGACCACGCAGGAAGTATCCGGCCAGACGACGCATGCCGCGGGAGCTGAGGAAGCCGAACGCCGGAAGCGGCGCGCGGAACTGCCCCCAAGATACCAGTATCCGGTGTGCTACCGGATCGTGAGGGGCAGTGTCGGCCCGCTGCCCGTGGGTTGCAGCAGCACGCGGAGGCGGATCGGCACCCCGCGCGGGAACAGATCTGCCGCTATCGCGCGCCGGAATGCCGTCGTGAACTGCTGGGTCCCACCTGGGGCCAGTGTGAACGCCTGAATGCAGAGCGCGAGCTCCGATGTCTGCAGCACATCGAGCGCGGTCCAGCTGTCACCGGCTTGCGCGTCGATCGCGAGATCGGGCCGCAGACAACCGCCGCTGCGGAGCAGCGTGTTTCCGGTATTCGTGAGTGCTGCGGTGACTTCGATGAACTCGACACCACCGGGCGACGTGACTTGTGCGCTCACGAGCCGGAAGTCACCGGTCGTCGGTCCGGTGACACCCGCAGTCGCGCCGCACGCCGCCGTCACGACCAGCAGCACAGCCCTTGTCAGAAACATTGTTGTCGCGCGTCGTGTCAGCACATCGTCCTCCCGCTGTCGTCAACATTCCCTGATGATGGTACCGGGGGATGTGCGCGGCGGTCACCTGGACGTCGTGGCGCGGCGGCGATCCGAGATCAGCTCGCTGCCTACGAGATGATCGTCAGTAACGTCGCGTCGGAGTCACTCGTGCCGCGGAGCGGTGGCGGCGGTGGCGTGAGCGGGGAGCCGAACAGCGTTTCCGAATCGAGGTGCTGCTGGAGCGCGAGCAGCATCTTGTCGAGTTCTTCGCGCGCTTTCCGCAAAGCGCTGCGGAATGATGCGCGATACCCGATCATCGTCGCCGCTGCCGCGACGGCACCCACGCCAAGGCCGATTGGCCCGGCCAGCGCGAACGCGCCGAGTGTCTTCATCGCGATCGGCAGCGCAACGGCCGCGGTCGCGCCGGAAACGCCGCCGATGCTGAGATAGGAGGCACGCAGGTTCTTGCGCTGTCCATCGCGCAGATCGCCGCTGACGATGACTTCACACTCGGGATTGGCGGCATTCCCGCGCGCCTTCAGCGTCACGTTCAACAGGAACAAGTCGAGCACGTAGCACTGATATGTGAGCGAGCGCCCACGGTATGACGCCCCCGTGGTCGTCATCTGCTCCATCAGATTCGGCACCCGAAAACGCAGGATGCCGCCGTCGAGCGGATGTCCATTCACTGTCTCCACGACCTGTAACAAAAACGGATGCGCGGTGAAGACGCGACCGATGACCTGCAGCGTCATCTTGGGCGACGCCCGGATCACGCGAGATGCGCTGATGCTGCGATCCGTCGTGCCCAGCATCGTGGTGATACGCCGCTCCGCACGATCGTCGAGCGGTGCGACGTTGACGACTCCGGACTGCGCGTTCGCGTTGCGTTCGGCCAGAGCGATCGCGACGAACTGTCTGGAGATCCCCGCCTCGACCGCGGCCGCTTCCACGTCACGGACCCGGTACGCATCCGTCGCCGGGGCGGTCGTGCTGTCGCCGGATGTGGCCGAGAGCACCACGCTGCGCTCCATGCGATGCGCTGCTTCGGCCTGCAGCTGCGCCGCGCGCTGCCAGATCGCGGCGGCGTCGCGCTCGTTGAGCACATCGCCGCCGCGCGACGACACCGATGCGCGCTCCGCCGTGACGACTTCATCGAGGGCCTTGCCGAGGGCATCGGCCAGCGCTTCGGCGTTCTCCCATCGTGCACCAGGTTCCTTCGCGAGACACTTGTCGATCACGGCCGCAATCGGGCTAGGCACCTCTGGCGCCACGCTGCGCAACGACGGCGCAGCCTTGGTGACATGCGCGATCAGGATCGCGTTCGGTGTGCCGTCGAACGGCAGGCGATTGCTGAGCGCATGGAAGCCGACGACGCCGAGGGAGTACACATCACTGCGCGCGTCGAGCGCATCGTCCGCCGCCTGCTCGGGGCTCATGTAGTGCACGGTGCCCAGCACGCTGCCGTCGGCGGTCAGGCGCGCGTCGGCCGAACGCAGGTCGCGCGCAATGCCGAAGTCGGTGACGACGGTGCGGTTGCTCTCGCGATCGATCAGGATGTTGTCGGGCTTCACATCGCGGTGGATGACGCCGCGGGCATGCGCATACGCCAGCGCCCACGCCGTTTCACGCATGATGCGCACCACGTCCACCACCGGCAACGCGCCGCGCTCGCGGATCCGATCGCCGAGCGATTCGCCTTCCACAAAGCCCATGCTGAACCAGACCTGGCCGTTCGATTCGTCCGCGCGATGCACCGGCACGATGTGCGGGTGACTGAGCTTGGCGGCGGTACGTGCCTCGCGAAGGAACCGGTCGCGGGTCGAGTCGCTGGCGGCGCTGGTCAGCAGCACCTTGATGGCGACCAGCCGGTCGAGCATGCGGTCGCGGGCGAGCCACACCGAGCCCATGCCACCCTGACCCAGCGGGCGGACGATGTCGAAGGCCGCGCGGACGGCGTCCGGGATCACGGTGTCGGACTGGGGAGCGGGCAGAGAGCTGGTCATCCGTAAGAGTTGCAGAGAAGACGGATCCGGGGTTCCCCGGGTTTCGGCCCGCTGCGCGAGCCGCTGAAATGTGACACGTGTGTCGAGGCTGTTGCAGCATCGCCGTGCGGCTAGACTGTGCGATGCCTTTTACATCGCGTGCTGGGCCCAGCCGTTCCGGACATTCGTGACGCGACGACACCTCGTCCTGGCTGGTGTCGGGCACGCGCAACTGGACCTGCTCGCCCTCCTGGTGCGCCAGCCGATGCATGGGTGGACCGTGTCGCTGGTGACGCCCCAGCCGGCATTTCACTACAGCGGCATGCTGCCGGCGATCGTCGCCGGCGCCGTCGGGCCGGACGCGGCGCAGATTCCCGTCACCGCGATCGCACGCGCCGCAGGGATGCACGTGCTCGACGATGCCGTCACGGCCCTCGATGCCGCGGCGCATACGATCACGCTCCGGAGTGGCGCTGCGCTGTCGTTCGACCTGCTCTCACTCGATGTCGGCAGCGGCGTGGCCCACACGAATGTTCCTGGTGTTGTCGAGCATGCATTCGCCATGCGGCCGTTCAGCGCAGCGCTCGCGCTTGTCGCCGCACTCGATCGTGCGCTTGCCAGCGCGCCACGCGGGAGCGAGGTGCCGGCCGTGGTCGTGGGCGGCGGTGCCGCAGGGATCGAGATCGCGTGCGCGATGCGTGCGCGGATCCACGCCGCGCAGCGCCTGCCGCGCGTCACGATCGTCGATGCCACCGCACGGGACGGTCTGCCGCTCGCGGGATTCGCGCCCGCCTCGCGCCGCCTCGCGCATCGTGCGCTGGTGTCGCGCGGGATCGCGCTCGTCGCCGGCGCCGTGACGGCGGTGCGCGCCGACGCCGTGCTCACGGACAGCATCGCGCACGCGGAGTTGCCATCGGTGGCGACGGCGTGGGTGGCGGGGCCGGCCGCGCATCCGTGGCTCGCACGCAGTGGCCTGGCGTGCGACGCGCGGGGGTATCCGCTCGCCGCTGCGACACTGGCACTGAACGCCGAAGCGACGATCCTCGGCGGCGGCGATTGCATCACCCTTCGTGACGCAATCGAGACACCGAAGGCGGGCGTCTTCGCGGTGCGTATGGCGCCGGTGCTCGCCAACAACGTGCGCGCGCTGGCACTCGGCGAGCGCGAACTCACGCAGTACGTGCCACAGGCCTCGTTCCTCGCGTTGCTCAGTCTTGGCGACGGTGCCGCGCTGCTGCGATGGCGTGGCTTGACGCTCGAGTCGCGCTGGGCGCAGCGGCTCAAGACGCGTATCGACGAGCGCTACCTGCGCCGCTACCGTGCGCTGCCGGTGTAGCGGGGGACGCGAACCTGTGGCGAGCATACCCCCACCCCCCGGATTGCCATAGAATTCCGCCTATGACAACTCTCCCGCTTTCGCTGGCCGCCGCCCCGGCCGCTGCTGTGCCGTGGACCATCGATGACGCTCGTGCCCTCTACAACGTGGAAGGCTGGGGGAGCGGATACTTCGACATCAACGCCAAGGGCCACGTCGTCGTGCGCCCCGACCGCGATCATCCGGATCGCGAGGTCGACCTGTTCGAGCTGGCTCAGGATCTGGAAGCGCAGGGCGTTGCCATGCCGGTGCTGCTCCGTTTCTCTGATCTCTTGCGCTCACGCGTGCATCAGCTGAGCGAGGAGTTCGAGGCAGCGATCAAGGAGTACCGCTACACCGGCAAGTACACCACGGTGTTCCCGATCAAGGTCAATCAGCAGCGCCATGTCGTCGAGGAGATTCATGAGTTCGGCCAGCCGTATGGCGTCGGCCTCGAATGCGGATCGAAGCCCGAACTGCAGGCCGTCATCGCGCTCACGGACAAGACCGATCACCTGATCGTCTGCAACGGCTACAAGGACCACGAATTCATGCGTCTGGCACTCATCAGCCAGAAGCTCGGGCATCGCGTCTTCATCGTCCTGGAGCAGTTGTCGGAACTCGATGTCCTGCTCGAAGTCGCCGACGAACTCGGCGTGGTGCCGACGGCCGGCGTGCGCATCAAGCTTGCCTCTGCAGGTTTCGGTCGCTGGGCGCAGAGCGGCGGCGAAAAGAGCAAGTTCGGCCTCAACGTCGCGCAGCTGGTGAAGCTGATCGACAAGCTGAAGGCGCTCGGGCGCCTCGACATCCTGAAACTGATCCACTTCCACCTCGGCAGCCAGATTCCTGACATCCGCTACATCAAGGCTGGATTGCAGGAAGTCGCGCGCTTCTACACGGAACTGCGCCGGATGGGCGTCGACGTGACCTACGTGGATGTGGGCGGCGGCCTCGGTGTCGACTACGACGGCACCGGCTCCACCGCCGAGGCGAGCGTCAACTACACGCCGCAGGAATACGCGAACGACGTGGTCTACACGATGGCGGAAGCGTGTCGCGAGCACGACCTGCCGATGCCGAACCTGATCAGCGAAAGCGGGCGCGCCCTCACTGCGCATCACGCGATGCTGCTGGTGAAGGTCATCGATGTCGATACCAATACCGTGCCGATGCTGCCGTCACTCACCGACGACGATCACACCCTGCTGCACGAGATGCTCGAGGACTGGGTCATCGTGCACTCCGGCGAGACGCTCAAGCCGCGCAAGGTGCGTGAGATCGCGCACGACGCGAGCTTCGACAAGGAGCGTGCACGCCAGTACTTCTCCGCCGACGCGCTCGACCTGCGGTCGCTCGCGATCGCCGAACAGCTCCATCTCGGCATCATGAACGGCCTGCAGCGACTCGTGCGCGATGACATCGAGGAGTTCGAGGACATTCTCGAGGAAGTCGAGTCCGCCCTCACGGATCGCTACTTCTGCAACTTCTCGCTCTTCCAGTCGCTGCCCGATCACTGGGCGATCGACCAGCTCTTCCCGGTGATGCCCGTGCATCGCCTCGATGAGCGCCCCGATCGCATGGGCACGCTGCAGGACGTCACCTGTGACTCCGACGGCAAGATCGATCGCTTCGTCGGTGACCGGAATGGCCGGCCGAGCCTCGAGCTGCACGTACCGAAGGACGACGACGACTACGTGCTCGGCATCTTCCTCACTGGTGCGTATCAGGAAATCCTCGGCGACCTGCACAACCTGTTCGGCGACACGAATGCGGTGCACGTGAAGCTGGCCGAGGACGGGCGCTACGTCGTGAGCGACATCGTGCACGGCGATACCGTGACCGAGGTGCTGAACTACGTGCAGTTCCACGCGCCGACGCTGCTCGCGACCTTCCGCCGCAAGGTGCAGAACGCGAGCGGCATCACACGCGGCGAGGCGAACACTTTCATCGCGGACTATGTCGCGGGTCTCGAGGGGTACACCTATCTCGAAGGGGAGGCCGCACGATGAGCGATCCAATCGTCACGGAGCCGGTGATCAGTGCAGCGCCGACCGCGGCGCCGTGGGAGGACGTGCTCGATATCCTGTACGCTCCGACGCAGGTGTTCGAGCGTCGGCGCGACGGCACGTATCTCGTTCCACTGCTGGTGATCTGTGCGGTCACTGTCGCCGTGTTCTTTCTGTCGGCGCAGCTGAACGAAGCACTGCAGGACGCTGAGCTCACGCGCACGTTCCGCGAGCGGGGAATCACCGGCGACCAGGCCGTCCAGGCCAAAGCGATGGCGCAGAAGTTTGCCGGCCTTGCGGTGTATCTGTTGCCGATCTTCGTCGCGATCGGATGCTGGATCAGTGGCTTGCTGATCATGTTGATCGGCAATGCCATGGGTGGCAAGTTCAGCTTCGCGCAGGGCACGACCATCGCGGTGCTGGCCTCGATTCCGGAGGTGCTCGGTCGCATCCTGGTGGGTGTGCAGGGGCTCCTCCTGGATACCGCGAGCGTCGCGCATCGCTATTCGTTCAGCATCAACGCGTCGCGCTTTCTGCCGGCCGGCACGAACAACTGGCTGCTCAAGCTCGGTTCGCTGGCTGATCCCTTCGTCATCTGGGGCATCGTCCTCACCGGAATCGGCGCGCTGATCATCGGCAGGATGGAAAAGGAGAAGGCAGCGGTCCTCGCGATCATCATCGCCGTCGTCGGGATGGCGCTGTTCCGCTGAGCCGTATCGCACGCCGAATGTGACACGTCCCCCGCCGGCTCAGCCGACGGGGGACGTGTTCGCAGTGATCGTCGAGGCTGACTTACTGCGCCGCTGCGAAGCGCTCGCCGACCTTCGCCCAGTTGATCGTGTTGAACCACGCATCGAGATAGTCGGGACGACGGTTCTGATACTTGAGGTAGTAGGCGTGTTCCCAAACGTCAACGCCGAGCAGAATGTCCGCCGGGCGGCCGCCATCCATGATCGGGTTGTCCTGATTCGGCGAGCTGGAAATCTTCAGCGTGCCCTTGTCGTTCAGCAGCCATGCCCAGCCGCTGCCGAAACGACCGACGCCCGCGGCCTTCAGCTGATCGCGAAAGGCGCTGTAGGTGCCGAACGTCTTCGTGAGCAGGGTGCCGAGATCGCCGCTCGGCTCACCGCCGGCATTCGGTGCCATGATCTCCCAGAACAGCGAGTGGTTCCAGTGACCGCCACCGTTGTTGCGCACGGCGCCGCGAATCGCTTCCGGCACGGTGGCCAGGCTGGCGAGCAAGGCGTCGAGCGAATGCGGCGCCAGTTCCGGCGCCTTCTCGATCGCGGCATTCAGATTCGTGACGTACGCCTGGTGATGCTTGCCATGATGGATCCCCATCGTGGCAGCGTCGATGTTCGGTTCGAGCGCGTCGAGCGCATACGGAAGCGCCGGCAACGTGAAAGCCATGTGTTCTCCGGTAGTGACGTTCAGAGGGTGGTACTGCGTGCTGGTCGGAAGTTAAGTCCGCGCATCAACCGCGCGTGCCACTGGCGACCCCGTCGGCAACGTCGCTACGCCTGTGCTTTGCTCTTCCGGGATTCGCGCCACCAACTGATCACGCCAGGCATCACGGAAAGCACGATCACGGCCAGAATCACCTTCTCGACGTGCTGCGCAACGCCGGGCACGGTTCGACCGAGGCCGTAGCCGATCAGCAGCATGCTCCAGATCCAGAGAAAGCTTCCCGAGATGCTGAATGTGGCGAAGCGTGTGTACGGCATCGAACCGACCCCAGCGAGCACCGGTGCGAACGTGCGCACGATCGGCACGAATCGCGCGATCATGACGGTCTTGCCGCCGTGCTTCTCGTAGAAGTCGTTCGCCTTCTTCAGATACTTGCGCTTGAAGATCAGGCCGTCCTGACGCGTGAATAGCGCAGATCCCGTCAGGCGACCGATCTGATATCCGACGGTGTCGCCGACGATCGCCGACAGCACCAGCAGGAAGCCGAGCGACCAGACGTGGATGCCGAACTCCGGTCGTGTGGCGCCAAGCAGGCCCGCGGTGACGAGCAGCGAGTCGCCGGGCAGAAACAGGCCGACAAGCAACCCCGTCTCGCAGAAGATGATCGCCATCATGCCGACGGTGCCGGCCCAGCGCACCAGTTCGGGCAGGTCGCGGAGGCGGGAAAACAGATCGTGAAGGAGATCCATGGCGGCTGCAAAGAGACGAACGCGCCTGACCCGGGGGAGCAACCCCGCGTCTCGGCGCGTCGGAAGGGCGGCGAGGAGCAGATGGCGGCAGCTGCCGCGACTGGAAAATCGCCGCGCCGGCCTGTCCGCACAACGGCACCGCCGACTATCGTGACCCTCGGCCACTGATTCGTTCCCGCTCTTCGTCCCGGCATGGACTCACAATCGCAGCGCACCATCGTCGTCGTGTCGCACACGCATTGGGACCGCGAGTGGTACCACCCGCTCGGACGCATGCGCCAGCGATTGGTGACGCTGATCGACGAGTTGCTCGATGCGCCGGATGGGTCGCCGTTTCTGCTCGACGGTCAGGCCATCGTCCTCGACGACTATCGGGCGATGCGTCCTGAGCGTGCCGACGTGCTGCGAGCCGCGTTGCAGTCGTCCCGACTCGAGGCGGGGCCGTGGTACGTGCTGGCGGACCTGCTGATACCGGGCGGCGAAGCGCTGGTGCGGAACCTCCTGGAAGGCATGCGGACAGTGCGCGAGGCCGGGGGGGCGCCGCCCGGTGTTCTGTACTCGCCGGACGCATTCGGGCATTCCGCCGCGGGGCCGGTGCTCGCTGCGGGCTTCGGGCTCGACGTGGCAATCGTGTGGCGCGGGTTCGGTGGGCCAGCGCATCCCGCGAGCAGTGCGGTACGGTGGACGCATCCGAGCGGAGCCAGTGTGTTGCTCTGGCATCTGCCGCCTGATGGCTACGAAGTCGGGTCGTCGCTGCCGACCGCGCCTGAGGAGGCACACAAGCGCTGGGCAGCGCTTCAGCCGATGCTCTTCGACAGGAATCCACTCGACGTCGCGCTGCTGCCGAATGGCGCGGATCATCACGAGCGTCAGTGGCAGCGCACGCACGCCGTTGCGACGCTTGCGCGCGCGGCAGCACCGACGGCGGTCGTCTGCGATTCGCTGGCGGCCTTTGCATCGCGACTTGTGCGTGCGGCGGCTGATCGCACGCTGCCGTCCGTGAGCGGCGAACTGCGCGACTCGAGCGGCTGGACGTGGGCGCTACAGGGCACGTTCAGTACGCGCGCACAGCAGAAGCGCATCAACGCGCGCGTGGAGCGTGTCCTCGTGCGCGAAGCCGAGCCGTGGTCCGCGCTGGCGTGGTTCGTGATGAATCGTGAGACGCACGTTCTTCGCACCGCATGGAAGACGTTACTCGCGACGCATCCGCACGATACGCTCTGCGGGTGCAGCGTCGATGCGGTCGCAACGACGGCGGACGAGCGTTGGGCGGACGCGCGCACACAGGCGCACGGCATTCGCGATGACGCGTTGCACGCGCTGCTCGGGCATGACGTTCCCGCAGACCGCGAGCGGAGAGCAGCCTGGCGGAACACGCTCGTCCTGCGCAATCCGGCAGCGCGCGCGCGTGGCGGCGTGGTCGCGATCCGGCTGATCGATGCAGTGACAGCGGATCCGGTCGGGCCGGGCAGCGGCACGCAGCGCACGACGATCCAAACGCCGACCGACCTGCTGGCCGATGCGCAGCTGCAGACGGTGGCGTCGGCACGCGAGTTCGACCGCGTCGAATCGCCGCACCACTATCCGGACAACGCCGTCGTGTCTGTCCGCGATGCGCTGGCATGGATCGAGCCGATGCCCGGATACAGTGTGACGTCCGTTGAAACGACCGAACTTTCGTCACTCGTGTGCAGCGCGCCTGAGCATCTGCGAGTCCAAGGCGACGACGCCGCGCTGACTGGGGCGCAGTGGCGTGTCGAGCACCGCGCGAACGCGATCGTCGCCACGCACGCGAGCGGGCTGACACTCGATCCCGTCGGCTGGCTCGAGAGCGTGACCGATGCCGGGGATACATATACGCCGTCGCTGCGCGGTGCGCCGATCGTCGCGCACTGGTCGGCACCTGTCGCGACCGAGCTCGGCCCGCTGCGCGCGACGTGGGACGTGAACGCTCGCTTGCAGCGTCCGCACGACACGGCTGTCTCGGCGACGCAGATCGCGCCGACTGCTGCCGCGGACACCGAGATGGTTGCCGTTTCCGCGACCGCGTCGGTATCGCTAACGGCGGGTGCCGATCGCATCGACATCTCCATCGTCGGCGCGAATCAGGCTGGCGATCATCGTCTGCGCTGGGTGATCAAGCTGCCCGACGGCGTGCTCGCCGACCGCGTCGTCGCCGACGCCGCCTTCGGGGCGGTGGAGCGCGGGGTCAACGCGCGTGATGCGAACGCGTGGCCCGCCGAACAGCGTCTGAACTCGGCGCCGCTGCATCGCTGGCTCTGGTTCAGTGGCGTGGCGCATTCATTCGGCATCATCAGCGATGGTCTCGCCGAGTACGAGGTGCTGCCGGGCGGGTTCCTCGCGATCACGTTGCTGCGCGCGGTCGGTGAACTGTCGCGCCGCGATCTTCCGGAACGCCCGGGTCACGCTGGCTGGCCCGTCGCGACGCCGCTCGCGCAATCACGTGGGTCCTTCGCGGCGCGGTTTGCGCTCGTCGCTATGCCGGCGAATCGTGACGCCGCGATCGCCCAGCTCGAACAGACGTCGGATGATGTGCTGGAACCGATGACTGGCGACACGTGGCGGGGCGTCGCGTCTCAGCTGGCCGATTTCGCCGGGGTGACGCTCGAAGGCGACGGGCTGTCGTTCAGCGCGGTGAAGCGCAGCGATGACGGAACGTGGCTCGTGCTGCGATGCGTCAATCAGCGCGCGTCACCCGTTCGCGGATCGTGGCGGCTTCCGCGCGCGCTCGTCGCTGCGCGGGTGTCGCGGCTCGACGAAACCGATGGCGCTGCCCTTGCGACGTCCGGCGCGCGTGTCTCGTTCGAGGCGGCGCCTCACGCCATTGTCACGATCCTCGTGCGCTGACGCCGGATCACGCCACCGCCACGTCCGGCGTCCTGAGTGACCGGGCCACGGCGGTCAGCCGCAGCAGAAATCCGGTCGCCGACACCGACTGCAGCAGCAGCGCCGGAATCAGCATGCCCGGGACCAGAATCAGCAGTCGGCTCACGCCGTAGGCGATCGCAAATCCGCGGGCCTGACTGCGCGGTGGCGCGACGTGATGCGCGGACGTTGCGGTGACCGCGGTATCCCAGACCTGTCGCAGGACCCCGAAGCTCGCGAGCGCGCCAAAGCCCGGAATCGCCAGCACCCACAGACCAAGCGGGTTGCACATGCGGCAGGAGCTTGGAATCAGCATCGCGAGACGGCGCAACGACATGCAGAAGAACACCTGCGCGACGATGTAGGCGACCGTGAATGACAGAGCACCAATGTCAAAAGTCCGCTGCCATGGCAGCAGCGAGACGACGAAATTCCAAGCGCTCTCGATCATGCCTGAACGGTACCACTCGGGACACCGGTTACGTCAGTCCGGTGCGGCCTGACGCGCGCTCCTGCAACCAGTCGCCGATCAGGGTCGCGGCCGTCACCGTCACCACCACCGCCAGCCCCGGCGCCAACGCAATCCACGGCGCCGTCACGAGATGCTCGCGGCCGCCCGCGATCATGTTTCCCCAACTCGGAGACGGGGGCTGTACCCCGAGTCCGAGAAAGCTGAGCCCACTTTCCAGCAGGATTGCGTTGCCGATGCCGAGCGTCGTGGCCACCAGCGCGGGTGCGATGGCATTCGGAAACACATGACCCGCCAGCATCCGCAGCTGTGTTGCGCCGAGCACGCGGGCCGCCGCCACGAAATCACGCTCGACCAGACCTGTGACTTCCGCGCGAACCAACCGGGCGACGCCCATCCAGCCGGTCAGTGCGAGCACGGTCAACAACGTCGGAATCCCGGGCTTCCAGAGCGCCGCGCACGCGAGCAGCAACACCAGTCGCGGAATGGCCTGCAGCGTGTCGGACGCTGCGGTGATCACGCGATCGAGCCACCCCGCGCTCCATCCCGCGAGTGCGCCGAGTAGTGCGCCAAGCACGCCGCTCAGCAGCGCGCCCGCCACGCCCACCAGCAAGGAGAGCCGGCCGGCGAGCAGCAGTCGCCCGAACACATCACGCCCGAATGCGTCGGTGCCGAACAGATGCCACCCTCCGCCGTCGGCGCTCAACGGCGCGCGGAATCGTTGTGCGAGCACGTCACCGATGATGGTCGGGTCGCGCTCCAGCAGCATCGGGCCGATCACGCAGCCGATGATCAGCAGCAGCAGCGCACCGCTCGAGATACGGATTCGCATCGGCCAGTGGACTCTCATGCGCGCGTGCGCCGCGGATCGAGCAGTGGCAACGCCAGATCGGTGAGCAGGTTCGTCACGATCACGGCAGTCGCATACAACAGTGTCACGGCGAGAATCACCGGATGGTCCCGCTGCGCCACTGCAGCGAGGAGCAGCTTGCCCATCCCCGGCCATGCAAAGACGCCTTCCACGAACACCGATCCCGCTACGATACCCGGCACCGACAGCGCCACCAACGCGGCGATCGACGGCAGAGCGACACGCACCACGTGTCGGCGCCACGCGCGGCCCGCGGTAACGCCCTTTGCGACGGCCGTGCGTCGATAGTCGCCGCGCGACGCTTCGACGATCGCCGATCGCGCAAACCGCGCCACGCCGGCCGCGCCGGTCAGCGACAGCACGAGCACTGGCAACACCGCATGTCTCAGCACATCGAGTGGTGCTGCAGCCGCATCGAGCACACCCGGATCGCGCAGCGCGAACGCCGGCAGGCGCCACGCCGGCGGAATGCCGAAGGCTGCGGCGCCGACCGTCACCGCCGCGACACACGCCAGCGACAGCCAGAACGTCGGCGCGGAATACATCGTCGTGGACGCGATCGTCAGCCAGGTGTCGGTCGTCGAACCGGCACGACGCGCCTGCGCGCTGCCGATGGTGACGCCGATCAGGACCGTCAGAATCAGCGACGACACCCCGAGCCCGAGTGACACCGGCAGCGCGTCGCGAATGCTCTCCAACACTGGTCGGCCGGTCGCGAGACTGGTCCCAAGGTCGCCGCGGGCGATATTCCCCAGCCATCGCACGTACTGTTGCGCGAGCGGGGCATCGAGGCCCAGGTCCGCGCGCAGCCGCACCAGCGTTGCCGCGTCCGCTTCTGGCGGCAGCAGCAACAGCGCCGCATCACCCGGAGCAGAGTGCACCAGCGCAAACGTCAGCGTGCAGACCAGCCAGAGCAGAGCGAGCGCGATGCCGGAGCGGCGAAGCAGATGAGCCACGCTTCAATGATCGCCCGTGCGCGCGCCCGCGCCAACTATCTCGTGCTGCTGATGCTCTCCATGCTCGCAATCGTGGCCTGCGCCGGTGCGCCGCGATCGCCGGAGACGATCGTGATCGCGTCCGGCACCGATCTCGAAGGGATGCAGCCGCTGACCACGGTGCACGGTCTCTCGCGGCAGGTGCAGCGCTATCTGGTCTTCACACCGCTGGTGCGCCTCTCGCCGTCTCTGGCTCCCGAACCGTGGGCTGCGACGTCGTGGACGTGGAACGCCGACCGCACCACGCTCACCTTCGTTCTCGATACCACACTGCGCTGGCACGACGGCGCACCGGTCACCGCGGCCGATGCACGGTTTACCCTGGCGCTCGCGCGCGACAAGGCCACCGGCTACCCGCGACGCAGCGATCTCGCCTCGATCGATTCCGTCGCAACACTCGGCCGCGATTCGCTCGTGCTGCGCTTCACCCGCCCGCAGACGGATGTCCCGCTCGTCTTCGCCGAACTGGTGCTCGTGCCTGAGCACGTGCTGCACGATGTGACGCCGCGCGCATTGCGCGCGAACGCATTCACGTACGCACCCGTCGGCTCTGGCCCGTATCGTGTCGTCTCGCGCGAGGCCGGACGGCGCTGGATCTTCGAGCGTGTGCCGGCCTTTCCCGCGCGCATGGGCGGCGTTGGCGCCACGAAGACACTCGTCGTCGCCGTGATCGATGAAGCCACGACGAAGGTCGCAGGTCTCGTCAGCGGTGCGCTCGACATCGCCGGCGTGAACCCGGCGACCGCGGCACTCGTGCGCCGAGATCCGACACTCCACGTGATCGACTATCCGACGTTCTTCACCAACTGGCTCGTCTTCAATCCGTCGTGCGATGCGATGCGCGACGTGCGCGTTCGTCGCGCCATCAGTCTCTCGGTCGATCGGCTGCGACTGGTGCAGGCGGGCATCGGCGGCTTCGGCGTGCCGAGTGCCTCCTGGAGCGCGGACCTCGCACACGACACGACCGCCGCACAGCATGCACGGGCCGACTCGCTGCTCGATGCAGCAGGCTGGATCCGCACCGGCGCCGCCCTGCGCTCACGCAACGGCGAACCGCTCGTCATCGACATGCTCACCGTCGGGACCGGCGACAATCCCGTCGAGCAACTGCTCCAGTCCGACCTGCGCGCGCGTGGCATCGACCTCCGGATCGCCACGCGCGACATGGGCGCACTGCTCACCAGCGCGCGCAGCAAGGCCACCGACCACTGCGCGATCTACACCGGCGTCGCCGGCGATCCGGCGCGCAGCCAGCTCGCCGCACTCTTCGACCCATCCTCGGCCGGCAGCGCCGTGGACCTCGGCGCCAATCGCCCGGCGAATCTCGGGGGCGCGTTCGCGCGGCTGCGCACGACGAGTGATGGTGCGACCCGTGCGAACGCGTGGCGCGATGTGCTCACGATTCTCGATGACAGCATGCCGGCGACCCCGGTCTTTCACTCGCGTGGCGTGCAGGGCGTGACGAACCGACTGCAGCACGTGACGATCGATTTGCGCGGCGAGCTGTTCTCTGCGCCACGCTGGACGCTCGCGCAGCCGGTCCGCTGATGGCGCTCTTCCTCCACCGCGACGCGCTCGCGCAACGCAAGGCGCTGCTCCGCGATCCGAGTGCCCTCGGCGGCCTCGCCGGCTCGCTGCAGCGTGAGTTGCATGCGGCGCTTGATGTCCCCGTGCCCGATGGCAAGTCACGCCTCAGTCGGAACGCGGGCCGTTGCATCACCTGCACGGTACTGCTCACCTTCGATCCCCGTTCGCCGTTCGCGCACATCTGTCCTGTGTGCGGCACCGCGTATCACGATCAGGTGCATCACGAATGGTGGCTCATGAACGGCCATCTCTGGACTGCCGAGCAGTGCACGCGCGCGGCTGTGTTGGCTTACCTGCTTGACGATACCGCCGCCGCTACGCGCGCGGATGACATTCTCGATACCTACGCGGATCGCTACCTGCGCTGGCCGAACCGCGACAACGCACTCGGCCCCGCACGCCCGTTCTTCAGCACCTATCTCGAGTCGATCTGGCTGCTGCATCTGGCGACTGCGCTCGACCTGCGCGATGCCGCCGACAACGCGGAGACGTCCGCGCGCACCGTGATCGTCGAGCGACTGATTGAACCGAGTGCTGCATTGATTGCGTCGTTCAACGAAGGCCGCAGCAACCGACAGGTCTGGCATGCTGCCGCACTGCTCGCCGCGTCTGCGATCCTCGACGATCGTGGAATGCGTGACGACGCCGTGGACTCGTTGATCTATCTGCTGCGCTCCGGTCTTCACACCGATGGCAGCTGGTACGAAGGGGAGAACTATCATCTCTTCGCGCATCGCGGATTGCTCAGCGCCGTGACGCTCGCCGAAAACGCGGGCGTCGAGCTGCCACACGAGCTCGTGCAGCGGTTCGAGCTCGGGTTTGCTGCGCCGTTCCGCACGATGTTGCCCGATGGGACGTTCCCCGCGCGGCGTGACAGTCAGTACGGCATCGCACTGCGGCAGTACCGGACGGCTGACTGGGCCGAGTGCGGCTTCGCACGTGCTGACACACCGCAGATGCGTGCCGCGCTGGCGTCGTTGTACGCTGAGTGGCCCGAAGCGGGCGACACCTTCCGCTGGGCGTCATCCGCAGATGCTGAACGCAACATGCCCGGCGTGCGCCTCACCCGCGCCGATTGCAGCTGGCGCGCCTTGCTGCTCGCGCGCCCGGAGCTGCCTGCATTGCAGGACAGCGTGCCGCATTCGGAATTGCTCGAAGGGCAGGGGCTGGCCGTGTTTCGTCGTGATGGCGGGAAATTGTGGGTCGGTCTCGACTACGGTGATCCCGGCGATGGACATGGGCATCCCGATCGGTTGAACCTCGTCATTGCCACCGACATGGCGCGTTGGCTCGACGATGTCGGGACCGGCAGCTACACCACGCCGACGCTGATGTGGTATCGCAGCTCGATGGCGCACAATGCGCCGATGGTGAATGGGCAGGATCAGGGCGCGCTGCCTGGTGTGCTGCTTGCGCACGATGAGCGCGCTGACGAGGGCTGGGTTTCCGCAGCATTTGTCGATCCCGTGAGCGGAGTACGTTTCGTGCGCACTGTCGTCGTCATGCTCGACCACGTGCTCGATGAACTATCGTGGACGTCCGACACCGAGGTCACGGTCGATCTCCCGATGCAGGCGTCGATCGCGGGTCGCGAAGCCGCCTCGTGGCCGTCGTTCGCGCCGGACACCGCGCAGGATGAGTGGCTCGGTGACCCGCGATGCCGCGCGCTGGCTGCCGGTGATGCGTTGCGCCTTTCGCTCGGCGCGCTGCCGTCGCCGGCGCGTCGAGCCAACGCGGACGCGCCTCACCGCTTCGAGTGCAACGTCATCAGCGATGGCGCTGCGATCGTCTGGTCAGCGTCAACGATCGGTCCACCGGCGGGATCACCGCACGGGCTCGTAGCGGTACGGCAACGCGGCATCGCTGGACGCAGCACCCGTGTTCTCGCTGCGCCCGGCGTGGTGCGCGCCATCACACAATCCGCTGACGGAATGCACATCGATGGCGTCGGCGGAGCACGCTCGAGTCACCGTCGCTCTGTATCGGGCTGGCAGATCGAGCAGACGTCTGAGACCGGTGCGCGTGAGTCGGTCCAGCTCCGAGGAGTTCGGGCACCGGCGGCGCCACCGAGCGACTCGCCACCGCCGCGCGAGCCGGACATCGTGCATCTCCCGGCGGACGACTCGTTCATGCGCGAGCTTGGACTCGATGATTATCGCACCACCGAGGAGACGTGGAAGGAGGCCGGCTGCCCCACCGCAATTGTGCAATTGCTCTCGGACGGTCAGGCGTTGCGTGTGCATGCCAGCGTCACGCTCAACCGCCGACCGCACTTCACACCAGCAATCGACGTCAATCCCCTCGACAATGAACTCGCCGACGTGAACAGCGACGGCGTGCAACTCCACTGGCGCTCTGCGGTCACGGGTGCGTGGAACAGCGTGATCGCCGTTCTCGACGGCGACCGGGTCCGATTGACGGCGGCCGAAGGCGCGCTGGACGGCGTCACGGCCATCGGTACAACTGAAAAAACCGGATTTCTGATGGCATTCACCGTGCCCTGGCCCGATCCGACGCGGCCATTTGTCTTCGACGTCATCGTCAACGACTGCCCACCAACCCGCGAGCGCCGCCGCGGTCAACTCGTCTTCAGCGGTGCCCACTGGGAATCCGCATATCTTCGGGGAGCGCGCCAGTCGCCCGATCGCGCCGTCCACGTCGTCTTCGACCCCGCTGCACCGTGAGTCTGCTCCGCAACATCCGTGTCGTCCTGCACGAACCCCAGGACCCCGTCAACATCGGCGGGACCGTGCGGGTGATGAAGAACATGGGCCTCGACGACCTCGTGCTCGTCCGCCCTTTTCGCTATGACCCGGAGAAGATCGAGCGGATCGCGCACAACACCCGTGACCTCGCAGGCCGCGTCCGGCACGTCGATGAATTGCACGAGGCGATCTCGGATTGCGTCGCCGTCTATGCCTTCGCCGGGAAGCACCGCGCCGCGAGGTGGCCGGTGATCACACCGCGTGAGATGGCTGATGTGGCGCTCGAGCGCGCCGCCGACGGCCCGGTCGCAATGTTGTTCGGTCGCGAAGACCATGGCCTGCCCAACGAAGCGCTCGATCAGAGCACGGCCGTGGTCTGCATCCCGACCACCGAGCACATGTCGCTCAATCTCGCGCAGGCGATTCTGGTTGGTGCGTACGAGCTTCATCTCGCGGCCGGCGACAGCACCCGCCTGCCTCCGCAGCGGCACAAGGAAGGTCCGGCGTCCACGATCGACAATCGTGAACTGACGATTCAGCGCATCCATCGTGCACTCGACCTCCTCGATTTCTTCAAGACGCGCAATCCGGAGCACGTCATGCGCGCGGTGCGATCACTCGTCGCGCGCGCCGAGCCGGCAACTCGGGAGATGGACCTCGTGAAGTCGATGGCGATCGAAGTCGAACGCACCCTCGAGCGCGAAACACGGAAGTCGTTCAAGGCAGCGCTGAACGGCGAGATGTATGAGCCACCTGACTCCGCAGTACCTGGTATTCCGCCCGGCGCCACAGGAACGCCGATCGCTGACGACGCAGCATGAGCATCGACTGGCGCGCACGCGCTGCGGCGGTGATTCCCGGCGGCGCATCGACCGGCAGCAAGCGTCCCGATGCGATGTTTGGCCCTGGCATGCCGGGCCCGACACACATCACCGAGGCGCTCGGCTGTCGCGTGCGTACCACCGACGATGTCTGGTTGATCGATCTCACCGGCGCGCTCGGCGCGGTGTCGCTTGGCTACGCTGATCCTGCAGTCACCGACGCTGTCGTGCGCGCCGTGCAACGCGGACCAGTCGGCGGCCTGCCGTACACCGACGAAGTCACGCTCGCGGAACGACTTCGCGGGTTCCTTCCGTGTGCCGAGCAGACGCGCTTCCTGAAGAGTGGCGCGGAAGCGTGTGCCGCCGCCGTGAGAATCGCGCGGGCGCACACGGGACGCGACCGTGTGCTCGGCAGCGGCTACTTCGGGTGGCTCGACTGGTGGACACCGGCGCTCGGCGTGCCGGCCAGCGCATACGCGGACTACACGCATCTGCCGTTCAACGACATCGAGGCCTGGCGCACCGCACTCGCCGAGACCGGTGATACACTGGCCGCCGTGATCGTCGAGCCGCTCGTCGAAGTCCTGGCCGACGTCGAGTGGCTGCACGAATTGCGTGCGCACTGCGACAAGGTTGGCGCCGTGCTGATCTTCGACGAGGTGAAGACCGGCTTCCGGGTCGATCGTGGTGGCGCGCAGACGACACTCGGCGTCACGCCTGACCTCGCGGTGATCGGTAAGGCGCTGGCGAATGGCTACCCGCTCGCCGCCGTGGTGGGCAAGGCGAGCGTGATGTCGGCGGCGGAGCGCACGTGGATTTCCAGCACGCTCGCAACGGAGCTGAGCGCTATCGCGGCGGCGCATGCGGTGCTCGATCGGCATGACGCACGCGACGTCTGTGCGCAGCTCGCGCGCACCGGCCGTGCGCTGCGCGACGCGATTGCGTCTGCGGCGCACGCAGCGGGTTCACATCTCCAGGCGACCGGCCACGATACGATGTTCGTTTTACGCTGGCCCGACGACGAGACGATGGATCACAAGCTGGCGTTGCTGCGCGAGGCTGGCGTTCTCGCCAAGCGCGGCCCGTATCAGTTTCCGACCTGCGCTATGCAGCCCGCGGACATCGCCGCGGTCGGCGATGCATTCCACTGGGCGCTCACGCACTGACGCATGCCACCAACGCATCTCATCGACCCGCACGCGCATTTCCACTGGGCGGCCAGTCGCGACGATTTCGCGCGCTACAATCACGCCCGCCTCGCGGCCGGTGATGTGATCGGCATCGAGTGTCACGTCGCATCGATCCTCGGTACGTGGGGCCGCAACTCGCCGACGTATTTTGCATCGCCCGCCGATGTCGTTGCCGGCAATGATGCGATGTACGCCATTGCCGAGGCCGAACCGGCGCGAGTGCGGTCGTACGTGCACGTGAATCCCAATCACACCGGGCACGCGCTGCAGGAAATTGCACGTGGCGTGGCGCGAGGAGCGATCGGCGTGAAGCTGAGTGCCGGCCGCCGCGCCGATGATCCGCTCATTGACGCCATCGCGACGGACGCGGCGGCGCGTGGCCTGCCCGTCCTGCATCACATCTGGCAGCATCGCCAGCGCGACTGGGCCATGCAGGAAGCGAGTGATGCGTGTGAACTCGCACGACTGGCGGCTCGGCATCCTCGCACGAACTTCATCCTTGCGCACATCGGTGGTGGCGGGGACTGGGCGCATTCGATCGACGTGGTGCGCGAACTGCCGAATGTCTATCCGGATCTGAGTGGCAGTGGCGTGGATCGCGGCATGCTCGACGCGTGGCTCAGCGCGCTCGGCCCGCAGCGTCTGTTGTGGGCCGCCGATCTCACGCTCTGCACCGGCCTCGCGAAATTGCAGGCGCTCGAGGTGATCGGACTGTCGCAGGACGATCTCGACGACATCTGCTGGCGCAACGCCGTGCGGATCTTTCCAGCCAACAGCTTTCCGTTCGCATGACGACTCCGCGATTTCCAGTCGATGTCAGCGCATGGATCGGCGCCTATCCGTTCCGCGAAATTCCGCACCCGGACGCCAGCGTATTGGTCCGCGTGCTCGAGCGCGAGCGGATCAGTGCTGCCTGGGTCGGGGCGCTGCCGGCCGCGTGGCATCGCGATCCGCGGCCATCGAATGCGTGGCTGTACGCGCAGGTCGACCCGTACGCCGGTGTGTTGCTGCCCTCACCGACAATTCGGCCTGATTGGCCCGGCTGGGAGCGTGCGCTGGATGAGGCGGTCGCGCACGGTGCACCCTCCATTCGACTGTATCCGATGCAACTGGGCGTTCGCGCCGCTGAGCCACTGCTCGGTTCGGCTGCACGCGCGTGCGGCGAGCGCGGCCTCGTCGTGCAGCTCACGGTTCGCTTCGAAGATCTGCGTCAGCGCCACCCTCTCGACTCGGCGGGTGATCTGACGGCGGCGCATGTCCGCAGCGTCGTGCGCGGCGATCCGCGTGTGCATGTGATCGTGAGCGGGGCGGGTCGCGATTTGATCGAGGAGACGCACTGGTCGCTCACACCGGAGGAGCAGGGGCGGCTGTTCTGGGACTGGGCATGGGTGTGGGGGCCGCCCGAAGATCACTTCGCCCATCTGCTGGCGGCCATAGGTGCCGACCGGTTCGTCTTCGGCGGATTCTGGCCGCTCCGCCTGATTCAGGCGCCACTGGCAACGTTTTCCCTCCAGACCGCGTTCTTGCCGGGAGTCACGACCGCAAGTGCTCCGGATATACTTGCGTCTGCTCGCGGGAGCGCTGGACGCTGAGGTCGAGTGGGTCCGGACGAAACCGGACCGACGGATGTGATCTCGATGGGGCAAATGCAGTTGCGTTAGGACCGGGGTCATGCGCGTTGTGTGCGATGCCACAACGACTTGCGTGGGTTTCCTAGTGGCGCTTTCTTTGGTTTCGTATGTGCCATGACTTTGTGAAAAAATTCACAAGCTCAGGCGTTCTGCAGGGTGTCGGACTTCAACGGGTCTCACCGAATGACGCAGCGGAAAAAGTGGGCAGCCATTCCAGGATTTTTCCTTGTCGCCGCAATCGCGGCGGGCCTGTCTGCCTATAGTGGTGCCACGGCCCGCGAGGCTGATGCCGCGCAGGCGCCTGCCGCGGGCAGCAAGCTCGCCTACACGCAATTTTCCGGGTTGAGCGGCAAGAATCTCGACGGTGTGCGGAACAACACCGAAGCGATGGCGCTCCCGAAAATCACCGGCGATTCGGGCCTCAAGCTCGACCCGAAACACGGCCCGTGGGCGTATTCCGGTGCCAGTTCGCCGCAGGACTACTCGCCGGAGCAGCCGGTGAAGTTTCCGCATCCGCAACACGTGCAGAAGCTCGGCATGAACTGTACGTACTGTCATTACTCCGCCGGCAAGGCACAGGATCCGGGGCTTCCGAGTGTGGCCACGTGCATGGGCTGCCATACGCTCGTCGCCACCGGCAAGCCGGAGATCAAGAAGCTCGCCGCCTACTATGCAAAGGGGCAGCCGGTTCCGTGGCAGCGGATGCACAAGGTGCCGGAGTACGTGCACTTTCCGCACTCGCGGCACGCGAACGGCGGCGTGACCTGTCAGACCTGCCATGGCGAAATCCAGAAGATGACGCAGGTCTTCCAGTACTCCTCGCTGAACATGGGTTGGTGCGTCAACTGTCATATCGAGCGCAAGGCTCGCTACGACTGCAGCACCTGCCACTACTAGTCGTCGGACTTCCGGCGTGATGCATCGCGCATCACGCCTCGTCGTGTTTCACGATTGAGGACAACTGCATGAGCACTGAGTCGGGAGCGACTGGCGTCAAGCGCCGCGACTTCCTCAAGATCCTCGGCATCACCACCGCGGCCACCGCCGCGACCGGGTGCAGCTCGGATCATGTGAAGAAGTTGATCCCGTATGTGACCAACCCGGACAACACCGTCCCGGGCGTCTCGAACTATTTCGCCAGCACCTGTCGCGAATGCGCCACGTCGTGCGGCATTCTGGTCGAGACCCGTGATGGGCGTGCGCTGAAGGTCGAGGGCAACCCGAATACGGAACTCAATCGCGGCGCGCTGTGCGCAGCAGGGCAGTCCGCATTGCAGGGGCTCTACAATCCGGATCGATTCCGCCAGCCGATGGCGCGGAAGAACGGAAACCTCACGCCGATCACGTGGGATGAAGCGCTCCAGACGCTCGCGACCAAGCTTGGCGAAGCCCGCAGCAAGGGGCAGGCGTCGAATGCGGTGTTCATCAATCAGCACGAGATCGGCAGCTTCCCGGCCGTGCTCGATGGCTGGCTGAAAGACTACGGTATGCCGGCGCACATCAGCTACGACGCCGACGCTCCGGCATCCGCGATCGCCGCCAACAAGGCCGCGTACGGTGTCGCATGGCCGACGCTTGACTTCGATGCCGCATCGTTGATCGTCAGCTTCGGTGCCGACTTCCTCGATGGTTGGGGACCGAGTGTTCCGCTGCAGCTCGCGTGGGCTGATGCCCGCGCCAAGATCGAAGGCGCACCGCGCGCGATCTACATCGGTGGTCGTCGCTCGCTCACCGGTCTGAATGCCGATTCATGGATCGCCTGCAGGCCGGGCTCTGAACTCGCGATCATTCAGTTCCTCCGTGGCAACAAGTCGGCCGACGAGGCATCCAAGGCAGCCGACGTTTCCGTTGCAACGCTGGAAGAGCTGAAGAAGGAAATCTCGTCAGCCAAGCGGTCGCTGCTGCTCGCTGGCGGCAACGGCGCTGACTCGACACAGGTTGCCGTCGAAGTCGCCGAATACAACAAGGCGCTGGGCAACGTCGGCATCACGATCAAGCCGGCGCAGCCGCTCGGTATCTACGAGCGTCTCGATGTCACGGCCGCTGTTTACAACGTCGCCGATCGCATGAACGCCGGCGCAGTGCCGCTGCTCTTCGTGCGCGGCGCGAATCCGGTGCACACGCTGCCGAAGTCGGTCAAGTTCGCGGAAGGGCTCGCGAAGGTCGGCTTCAAGGTGTCGTTCACCAGCGTGCCGGATGAGACGACTGAACTTGCCGACCTCATTCTCCCCGATCACCACAGCCTCGAGAGCTGGGGCGACGCCGAGCCGACACCGAACACCTTGTATCTGCAGCAGCCGTCGATGGAGCCGGTCTTCAACAGCCGCGCGACCGCCGACGTGCTGATGGACGTCGCCAGGAAGGATGCGGCGCTGGCGTCGAAGTACGCGATGAAGGACTATCGCAGCTTCCTCGTCGCGCGTTTTCCGGGCGGTCAGCCGGCGCACACGCTCGCGCTCGCGAAGGGTGTCGCTGCGGGTTCCTCCCTGCGCGCCGCCGAGCGGACTGCGGGCGATCTGACGCGCAAGCCGGTCGCGGGATTTGCTGGCGCGGGCGACTTCTTCGTCGTCATCAACCCGTCGCCGACCCTCGGCACCGGTCGTGGCGCGAACAAGCCGTGGCTGATGGAACTGCCGGATCCCGTCTCGAAGATCGCGTGGCAGTCGTGGGTCGAAATGCATCCGATGGCGTGCAAGAAGCTCGGTCTCGAGCGCGGTGATCTCGTCACGATCGAGACGGCCGCAGGTAAGGTCACGCTGCCGGTCTACAACTATCTCGGCATTCGCCCGGACACGATCGCCATTTCGCTCGGCCAGGGTCACAAGAGTCAGGCCGGCAGGAAGTACGATCCCGATGGCGATCGGAAGGTGCCGTTCTACAGCGGGTACGGACGCTACGCGGAGGGCGTCGGCATCAACGCAGTTGATCTCGTTTCCGGCGACATCGATGCGGTCTCCGGCGGCGTCGCGTATTCGAGCATGAAGGCGAAGGTGACGAAGACGGGTGAGAACACCGATCTGATCACCACCGAAGGGTCGGCACGTCAGCATTCGCGCGGCATCGGTCAGGCCACCACGCTGGCGGCGCTCGTTGCGGGTCGCGAGAACAAGGAAGGGAAGCACGAAGGTGCCGCCGCCGAGCATGGCCCGTCGGCTGAACACGCTGCGGCAGGTGCCGAGCATGAAACCGGCAACCGGGAATGGGGCGGTAATGAACACGAGTTCGTCGGCGGTGCGCCGCACGAGTTCCTGCCGGGCCTGAAGAGCCCTGTCGCGAACGATGCGCAGGGTGATCTCGGTGACCAGGATTCGAAGGCGAAGGGCATGTACTCCGAGAAGCATTGGAGCGGCATGGCGAAGCGTCGCTGGGCGATGACGGTGGACCTCAGCCGCTGTACGGGCTGCTCGGCCTGCGTTACGGCGTGCTACAGCGAGAACAACATTCCGACGGTTGGTGCCAGCTGGCAGGGACGCGCGCTCTCGCCGACCGTGTGGGACACGCGGCCGGGTGCGAACATCCTCAAGGGTCGCGAGATGGCGTGGATCCGCCTCGAGCGATACTTCGAAGGTGCCGCCGATTCCGAGACGGTGTTCGATCCAGGCTTCGACACGCGCTTCGTGCCGATGATGTGTCAGCACTGCGGCAACGCACCGTGCGAGCCGGTCTGCCCGGTGTACGCGACGTATCACTCGCCGGACGGCCTCAACGTGCAGGTCTACAACCGCTGTGTGGGCACGCGGTACTGCAGCAACAACTGCCCATACAAGGTTCGCTACTACAACTGGTTCGGCTACGGTGAGCCGGGTCGTCGTCAGTATGCGTTCCCGGAGCCGATGCACATGCAGCTGAACCCGGACGTCACGGTTCGCGGCAAGGGTGTCATGGAGAAGTGCACGTTCTGCGTGCAGCGCATTCGCGAAGCCGAGACGCGGGCGGATCTCGAGCATCGTCCGCTGCAGGCCGACGAGTTCACCACGGCGTGTGCGCAGGCCTGTCCGTCCAAGGCCATCACGTTCGGAGACGCGGCTGATCCGGCATGGACAGTGGCGAAGCAGGTGGAGGACGAGCGAGCGTACCATGTCTTTGAGGTGCTCAACACCTACACGGCAGTGGTCTATCTGAAGAAGATCAATCACACGGTCGAGGCCTGACCCGAATGGCGACGACTGCGAAGCCGATTGTGGGCAAGATCAAGCGCCCGAACATTCCGTCAGCGGGAATTCAGGTTCCCGCCGTCAGTTCCTTTGAGCAGGTCGACAACGAGATTCTGGCGACACTGAAGCCGAGTCCGAAGTGGTTCATCGGACTTGGTATCGCGATCTGCGCGATGCTCGTCGGTGCGTCGGCGTGGACGTTCCAGATCTACTGGGGCCTTGGTAACGCCGGCTATGTGCCGCCGGTGATGTGGGGCGTCTACATCATCACGTTCGTGTTCTGGGTCGGTATCGGTCACGCCGGTACGCTGATCTCGGCCATTCTGTATCTCTTCCGTGCCGGATTCCGCACCACTATTTATCGCGCGTCCGAGGCGATGACGGTGTTCGCGGTGATGACGGCAGGTCTCTTCCCGATCATTCATATCGGGCGGCCCTGGAAGTTCTTCTGGTTGATTCCGTACCCGAACTGGCGTCTGCTCTTTCCGCAGTTCAAGAGCCCGTTGTTGTGGGACGTGTTCGCGATCTCGACCTACCTCACGATCTCGACGACGTTCCTCTATCTCGGCTTGATTCCTGACTTCGCGGTCATGCGCGACAAGGAAACGAACCCGATCCGCAAGCGCATCTTCGCGATGCTTTCGCTGGGCTGGAAGAACACCGATCGTGAATGGCGCCACTTCGCGAAGATGTACATGTTCCTCGCGGCGTTCAGCACGCCACTGGTGCTGTCGGTGCACTCGGTCGTGTCGTTCGACTTCGCGATGGCGCTGACACCGGGCTGGCACACGACGATTTTCCCGCCGTACTTCGTTGGCGGCGCCATCTTCTCGGGTTTCGCGATGGTCTGGACCATCCTGATCCCGATCCGGAAGTGGTGGAATCTCGAGCACTACGTGACGCTCAATCATCTCGACGCCACGGCCAAGGTCGTGCTGTTCACGTCGATCATGGTGGGCTCGGGCTATCTCTCCGAGTTCTTCATCGCCTGGTACGGCGGAAACGCGGCGGAGCAGGAGTACTTCTGGAATCGCGTGTTCGGTCAGTGGTGGTGGGCCGGCTGGATCCTGCTGCTCTGCAACATGATCTTTCCGCTGTCGCTGTTCTCGCAGAAGCTGCGGCGCAACCCGACCTGGCTCTGGATCCTGTCGATCATCATCAACATCGGCATGTGGTATGAGCGCTTCGTGATCGTGGTGCCGTCGCTCAGCCATGAGTTCGAGCCGTGGCAGTGGACGAACTACTCGCCCAGCTGGATCGATATGTGTTTCCTCGTCGGCTCGTTCGGCTGGTTCTTCATGTGGTTCCTGCTCTTCATCAAGCAGATGCCTGTGATCGCGATCGCTGAAGTGAAGGAAATCGTGCCACCGAAGATGTTGAACGATCATGGAGGGCATCACTGATGCAGGGCGTCCTGGCAGTTTTCCCGCAGCTCGATGCAGTCTGCGCCGCGATCAAGGACCTGAAGGCCAAGAAGGTGCCGAAGGTCACGGTCTATTCGCCGACCATCCAGCATGAGATCGACGATGCCATCGATGCACCGACGAGCGTGGTGCGTGTCTTCACGCTCATCGGTGCGACGTGTGGTGTCACGTTCGGTTACTGGATCTCCATCTGGTGCTCGCAGTACTGGTCGCTGCAGGTTGGCGGCAAGGCCATCGCGAGTTGGATTCCGTACACGATCATGGGTTTCGAAATGTTCGTCATGGTCGGCTGTCTGAGCACCGTGGCCGGCATGTTCATCAACGCCGGTATCCCGCGGCTCGTCACGGACTTCGGGTTCGATCCGCGCTTCACGCATGGTGACTACGGCATCTGGATCGAGACGACGCCCGACAAGTTCGCCGAGCTCGAAAGCACGCTGAAGGCCCATGGGGCTGTGGAGGTTCGCGGTGAGCGTTAAGTCGCTTCGCGTGGCTGCGATCGCACTGATGCCGCTGGCGTTCAGTGCCTGTTCGTGGTTCACCGACTTCAAAGAGCAGCCCGGCATCAAGCCGTGGGAATCTGTTGCCGATACGATTGCACCGCGCGGTCAGCCGGTGAATTCGGTGCCGGTCACCGGGCTCACGACTCCCGGCTACACGTTCAGTTATGCAGCGCTGCCAAGCGTGATTGATTCGTTCAGCGTGTTGCCCAATCCGAAAGATCCGGCCAAGCTGTCCGCCGCCGAGCTGGATTCGTCGATCAACAACGGACATCGCTACTTCCAGCAGAACTGCGCCGTCTGTCACGGCGATGCGGGACTCGGCAATGGCCCTACGACCAAGTACGGCGTGCCCGGAATCAACCTGATGACGGACATGACCAAGGCGCGTGCCGATGGCTACATCTACGGCATGCTGCGCAACGGTCGCGGATCGATGCCGAGCTACAACCGCATCGAGGAGCCGGACCGCTGGGACGTGGTGAATTACGTCCGCGGGTTGCAGGGCAGACTTGGTCGCACTGTTGCCACCGGCCCGTTCGGCTATCCCGGGCAGACCGGCTGGACGATTCCGACCTACACGAAGACTGCACCGACCCGGCCGGCGCCGATGTGGCGTCCGAGCGCGAAGGCTGCTGTGGTTCCAGTCGCTGCCGGTGAAACGGCAGCGCCGACCAGGCCCGTTGAGAAGGGGACGCACAAGTGAGCATTCACAATCCCACCTATCCGCCAAAGGCGGATCTGCTCGCCGCGTCGCAGAAACCGGTGGCAGGATGGATCAAGACGTCGGCATTGGTGGCGACGGTCGTCGGTGTGTTCGCGTTCGCCGCCGGTCTCGCGATGTCGCCAGATCGCATCTGGCGCGCCTTCCACTATCACTGGTTGTACTTCAGTGCGATCAGTTCCGGCGCCGTGATGTTCGTCGCGATCTTCCGCATCGTGACGGCTCGCTGGTCTCGATCGGTTGCACGCATGATGGAAGGCTACGCCGCCTTCCTGCCGTTCTCATGGTTGTTCATGGTACTCAGCGTCACGATCGGCGGGCAGCACATCTTCCCGTGGGTCGCTGATCCGGCGGGACTGCCGAATTCCGAGAAGGTATTCTGGCTCGGCAATCACACGTTCTTCGCGCTGCGCGAGATCGGCATCCTGACGGTGTTGTACGCGCTGCAGTTGTGGTTCGTGTACAACTCGCTGCGTATCGACGTCGCGATGCTCCCCGAGTGGGGCGCAAAGTGGGGCGCCGGTCTCCGCGCACGTATGCGCGCCGGGTGGGGTGACGAGCGCCGCGAACTGCACAATCAGCATTCGATGCAGGGCAAGATCGCCGTTGCCATGGCGATCATCTTCGGATTCGGTTGGATGCTGCTGCACTACGATCTGTCCATGGCGCTCGACGTGTACTTCTTCTCGACGCTGTGGGGCTGGTGGAGCTTCATGACCGGCATCCTCGGATTCCTGATGAGCTTCAGCCTGATCTTCTTCATGTGGCGGAAGCACTTCAACAACGCCACCATTTACGAGATCCTCGGCGATCAGCAGATCCACGACATCGGCAAGCTGCGGTTCGCTTGGACGGCCTTCTGGGGCTACACCACCTTTGCGCAGCTCCTGATCATCTGGTACGGCAACATCGGCGAAGAGACGCACTTCTTCCGTCTGCGACTGATCAATCCGTGGCTGCCAGTTGCGTTCTCCGTTCTCATGCTTGTCTTCATCGCGCCGTTCCCTGGCCTGATTTCGAAGGCAGCGAAGATGTTCGTCCCGACGAACATCCTGTTCGCGATCATCTCGCTCACGGGCACGTATCTGCAGCGCTACATCGAGGTCTATCCGTCGCTCTACGGCGTGCCGACCGATGGCGTGCCGTTCGGCTGGCAGGAACTCGGCATGGCTGCGCTCTACTTCGGTTTGTGGATCACCTGCTACACGCAGTTCTTCGAAGCCTTCCCGCGTCTGCGTATCACCTGGATGACGTCGAAGTATCGTGACGAAATGCAGATCCCGGTGGACGTCCGCACGATGGAGCCGCTGCCGGCGCACGAGTAGTTCATATCACGCCATCGGGATTGAGTCAGTCCCGATGGCAGCATGCTGCGACGACCCCGACGAGGGGTCGTCGTCGTTTGCGGGGGCCGCCCATGTGGCTTGATCGGACGCCCCGGTTCGCTTACTGTTGTCGTTCGAAGGTGCACGACACTGGGGGTCTAGCTCATCTGGTAGAGCAATTGCTTTGCAAGCAATAGGTGCGGGGTTCGAGTCCCCGGACCTCCATGCGTTTTCGCAACGACCCCTGTCCGGGGTCGTTGTCGTATCCGGTGCTGCGCTCCACGGCGGGGGAGACGGAAGGGTCGCTGCCATGCATCGTCGGGATCGTTTGATTCGCTCACGTCAGCCGGCCTCGCCATGCGTTCCGTTCGCGCGCTGTCCATGCTTCTCGCCGCGGGCTGTCTGCCCGCCGCAGCGAAGGCACAGTGGACGGTCTCTTCATCAGCAGCGTCCGTTGGACGCCCAGCGGCGGTGACGGCGGTTCTGCGCGAACGCGCCGACAGCACGGCGTTCGACGAAGATGCGATTGCATTGGTCATCCGCTGCTCGGCGTTGCAACTCGACGCGTTTCTGACGACGCGCGATGCCCTCGACTCGGATCTGGTCGGCGACGTGCGCGTGCGCGTCGACGCCGACTCGCTCCGGGCGCGTGACTCGCGCTGGCAGGCGACGAAATCGAATGCGGGCGCCTTCATTCCGCCGAACGAACTGCGGGATCTGATTCAACGCGGCATCCTGCGCTCGCGAGAGTTGCATGTGACGGTACCAACACTGCGCCGCGGCCGCGTAACGCACACGTTTGCCGTCGCGGGATTCGCCGGCGCACTCGACGCGTTGCGGCTGGCGTGTCCGAAGGACCGCGGTGCAACGCTCGCCGACGTGACGCACCAGCGGTCGCGCTAACGCCAGTCCCGCGACACGGTCCACTCGGCCGTCTGCGTCATCTCATCGGCATGTGGGCCTTTGCGTTTGCGACGCAAGGCGCCCGTCAGTGCACGACCCGCCAGCACGCCGGCTGCGAGTGACACGCCGATCAGCGCAACCTTGAACGCTGTCTCGACGCCCGTCACGACCTTCTGTTGGGAAAAGCTCGTCACGCTGCGCAGCCCGATGCTGCCCGGTACGAGGATCAGGAGCCCCGGCACGATCGTCACGATCGGGGTCGTATCGCGACGGCGCGCGATGAACGTGCTCCCGGCACTGACCATCAGTGCACCGAGAAACGCGCCCAGTTCTTCACCGAGCGCGCGTCCTGCAAAGCGCGACGTGAGATACGCGACCGAGCCGGCAAGTACGATCCACGGCGCTTCCTTCGCATCGGCCTGCAACAGGACGGTGAAGCAGAGCGGTGCGATCAGAACACCGAGCCCTTCGACCCACCATGGCAGTGCGGTGTTCGCGATGTGCAGCGCGACGTGGTGCAGCACGAGCCAGTCGCCGAGATACGTGCCGAGCTTGGTTCCCAGCGCGACGCCGAAACCGAGGCCGAGGAACGTGACCAACGCGCCGCTCAGTCGCGCCGTGCCGCTCGCGAGGTGGCGTGTCGAAAGTTCGATCAGGCCGGTCGTGAAGGCCATGCCGGGCAGCAGCACGACCAATCCCGCAACGGTCATCGCGTAGCCGGCGCCGCTGTCGGTCACCGCAGCGAACAGCTGCGCAATCGTGGCAACCGCGAACGCGCTGAGCGGCTCCTCGATGTCGAGCCACTCACTGTGATTGCGGCTGCGCGTGATGATCACGCCGCTGAGCAGGCCGAGGAGCGCCGCACCGATCAGATCGCCAGCTCCGACGTGGAGGAAGCTGGCGACGGCGACCGACACCAGCACGAAGGCGAGCAGCACCTGCGTTGTGTTCCAACGCGGCGGTTCACTGAGCAGGGCATCGATGCGCCTGGAGCCGTCCACGGGGCCGAGCGTGCCGTACATCACGTCGCGGGCAATGCGATCGAGCCCGGACAGGTGGCTGAGATTGGTCGAGCCGGGTTCGGCGCGGATCAGGTGCGTGCGCTGCGCGTCGGGCGGTCCGAACGCCGCCATGATCGAGGTCGGCGTCGAGAAGAACTGCGCCTCCAGGCCGAGCTTGCGAGAGACGTCCGAGAGCGTCGCTTCGAGGCGGTGGGCAGTGAAGCCGGCGTTGTGGAGAGCCCGGCCGAGGCGCAGCACGAAGCCGACGGCCTCGTTGCTGCCGACGGTAAGTGCGGCGGCTGGCGCTTTCGGGATGATCGGAGCGGGGCTGGTCATGACGTCGCAGTGTACCCCTGCCGGCGGTGGTGGTGCAGTGGCGTCGGCTCCCGTTTCCGCCACGGATCAGCATCTTTGGCGCAGTCCACTGGCCGCGACGGGCGATCTCCTGCGCGGTCATCACGTTCCAGCTCTGTCGGAGTTTCCCATGCCTGTCCCGGCCGTCGGCACTGCCGCCCCGGATTTTACGCTTAATTCCACCAGCGGATCGCCCGTCACCCTATCGCAGTTCAAGGGGACGTCACGTGTGTTGCTGGCGTTCTTCCCGCTCGCGTTCACGAGCGTCTGCACCGCCGAGATGTGCGCCTTCACTGAGGATTATGCTGCCTTCGAGCAGGCCGGCGTGACCGTGCTGCCGATCAGCGTTGATAGCGTGCCGACGCTGAAGGAGTTCAAAGCCAAGCACCAAATCTCCGCCGAGATGCTCAGCGATTTCAAGCGCGTGGCGAGCCAGGCGTATGGCACGCTGCTCGAGGAGCTGTACTTCTCGAACCGCGCCTACTTCCTCATCGATACCGACGGCGTCGTGCGCTGGGCCCATGTCGAAGAGAACCCGGGCAAGAGCCGGACGACTGCTGAAATCCTGGCAGCGATCGCTGCGACGTGATCTCCTGCGACGGTGCTGGTCGGTGCGCGATTTCGCAACGCCGAGCGTGATTGCGCGCCGAGTGGTGCGGCCCCGTCGGGATAGACTGTCCGCATGTCCGTTGATGACGCCGTCGTGACTGCCGTGCTGACCACGCTGCTGCGCGCGACGATTGACGCGCGAACGCCGGTCGTGCTGCGGTCGCGCCGGATCGCGCAGGCGCGCGAGCTGTCGCGCTGGCTGGCGGCGGCGCACGGCAGTGCGCGAACGGTCACGCTCGCGTTGGCCGGGCCGGCGGAGATCGAGGTGCGCCTCCCGGCGCGCCTGGTCTGGCCGCGCGTGACGCCGTCGTTGCGCCGGCATGACGAATCGATTGCGGGCCTCGCCGCCGCTGCGCCCGCTACGCACTATTCACTCATGGCTCACGATCCCATGTCCGACGGCACCTGCTGATGCGCATTCTCGTGATCGAGGACGACCCGATCGTCGGTCAGTTCGTCAAGCGCGGACTGGAAGAGCAGCAGTGGACAGTCGATCTCGAGGCCGACGGCGAATCCGGCGAGCGTGCGGCCAGCGGCGGTGACGCGTACGATCTCGTCATCCTCGACATGCGTCTGCCGGGGAAGGACGGGCTCTCGGTGCTGCGCACGCTGCGCTCGCGAGGCTTTCAGCGACCGGTGCTCGTGCTCACGGCGCAGGACGCGGTGGATGCCAAGGTGCAGACGCTTCGCGCCGGCGCCGACGACTACGTCACCAAGCCGTTCGCGTTCGAGGAATTGCTCGCGCGTATCGAAGCCCTCTCGCGCCGACCACGCCAGCTCGCGTCACCACGCCTCGAGATTGCTGACCTCGTGGTGGACCTCGACACGCGAGAAGTCACGCGAGGTGATGTGCGTATCGAGTTGACACCGAAGGAGTTCAAGGTGCTGGAGTATCTCATGCGGCATCCCGGGCGGGTGATGAGCCGGACGTTGATCACGGAGTACGCGTGGGGGTATCACTTCGATCCGGGGACGAACATCGTCGACGTCGTGATCACGCACTTGCGCAAGAAGGTGGATGCGACGCATGAGCAGAAACTGATTGGTACGGTGCGCGGCGTCGGTTACGTGATCAAGGAGTGAGGCGGTGATTCGTTCGATCCGTGCGCGTGTCACGCTGCTCTTTCTCCTCGCGATGCTGTCGGCGCTGTCGGCGTTCGCGATCGGTATCTGGCTGCGGCAGCGCGATTCGGTCGACTACCGGGAATTGCAACGGTACGTGCAGTCGCAGGCGGAGCTCGCCATCCGGATCATCATGCAGGCCGAAACACGGGGCCCGGTCACGGTCGTGCGCGATTCGCTCGTCGGTGAAACGCTGACCTCCGAGCTCGCGAGTGCGATGGAGGTGATTCCCGACTACTTGCTGGTGATCGATCGGACCGGTCGGTCGCTCTACGTGTCCGAAAAGGCGCGCGCGCTGCCGGACTCCGATCGGAATGTCCTCTTTTCTCGTGCGCTCGACATCGAGGCCGACGAGACGCGCGCGACGCTGCTGACCCTTGGCGTGGACAAGCTCTTTCTGTCGGCGCGCGACGAGAAGACGTCCCGGTCGTCGATCGCACGCATCGTGGCTGGCAGTTCGGCGCGCCCCACCGAAGACACCTGGCGCGAGAGCCAGATCGCGCTGCGGCGATCGTTGTTGGTCCTGCTGCCCGTGGCGCTGCTGATCGGTGGCGTCTGGGCGTATATCATCGGCGGCGTGGCGGTACGACCGATCACGACGATCATCAGCGAACTGGAAGCGATCACGGACGGCCGGTCGCTCCATCGGCGCCTCGGCGGCGCCGATGCGCAGGGCGATGAGCTGGCGCGACTCACCAGTACGCTGAACGCGATGATCGGGCGGCTGGAGAACAGCTTCGGCGGCTTGCGGCGCTTCACGGCGGATGCGAGTCACGAGCTCAAGACGCCGCTCACGGTGCTGCGCGCGAGCATCGAGCGGGCGATGATGGCGCGGCGTGGATCGAACGAGCAGATGGAGTGTCTCGAACAGGCACTCAACGAAGTCACGCGGATGGCGGACCTCGTGAACAGCCTGCTCTCGCTCGCACGCGCGGATGAAGGGCGCTTCGATCTCGTGCGCGACGTCGTCCTGCTCGACTCGATGCTGCGGGACATCGCGGAGACCGCGACGATCCTTGGCGAACCGAATGGCATCGAGGTCGTCGTCTCGGAATGCGAGCCGTTGACGGTGGAGGGTGACGCGCCGCGGTTGCGGCAACTGCTGCTGAACCTCGTCGAGAATGCGATCAAGTACACGACGGTGGGCGGCACGGTGGAGTTGTCGCTCTCGACGGAGCAGGGTGCAGCGGTGCTGACGGTGAAGGACACCGGCATGGGCATCGCGGCGGCGGATCTGCCGTTCATCTTCGAGCGATTCTGGCGTGCGGATCGTGCGCGGTCGCGCAAGAGCGGACGTGGTGGCACGGGCCTTGGTCTCGCGATCAGTCAATACATCGCGCAGGCGCACGGCGGCACGCTGACCGCGCAGAGTCGCCTCGGTCGCGGCAGCACCTTCACACTCACCTTGCCGGGCGCCGTGCGACGTGATGTGTCGCGGCCCGAGACATCGCCGCCGCGCGTCGCGTAGCAAATCGCGCGCGGCGTATCGGTGGCGGCTGCATGACGCAAGAGGCACAGGTTGCCGTGTTGCAGTGAACGTGAGTTCGTGCATCACAGACGCTTAAGCAAATCGTAATGCAGCAGCAGTCCCGCCCACGCGGCACTCCGATGATGTTGCGGAGTCCCGTTCGACCATCATCCGTGTAATGGAGAGGGTGGATGTTCGACCAATTGATCGAAACGAAGGCCGCGAAGCAGAAGAGGTCGGGTGGCACGATCATTTCGATCGTGCTGCACACGGCGCTCATCGCAGCCGCAGTCGTGTTGACGAAGAAGACTGCGGACGCACTGGAAAAGCCGAAGGAGGAGAAAGTCGTCCTCACGGAGAACAAGAAGGAGCCGGAACCAGAAAAGCCGAAGGAGCAGCCGAAGCAGGTGCAGCAGGTGGCACAAGTCGCTCCGCCAAAGGGTTTTCAGGTGCTGACTCCCCCCATCACGATCCCGGATGTCATTCCGGATGTCGATCTGAGCCGCAAGGCGACTGATGAGGCGGATTTCAGCGGCAAGGGTGTGCAGGGCGGCGTGGCCAAGGGTGTGGAAGGTGGCACCGGACCGGTCATCAGCGATCAGCCGTATTTCGACTTCCAGGTCGAAAAGGCTGCCGCAGCGATCCCCGGCAGCGGTTCACCGGCGTACCCGGAAATGCTCAAGTCGTCCGGCGTGGAAGGTGAGGCGCTGGTGCAGTTCATTGTGGACACCACGGGCCGTGCCGAGCTCGGATCGTTCAAGGTGCTGCGCGCGTCGCATGACGCGTTTGGTCAGGCAGTGAAGGCGGCATTGCCGCGCATGCGGTTCCTGCCGGCAGAAATCGGCGGCCGCAAGGTTCGCATGCTCGTGCAGCAGCCGTTCGCATTCGCGCTCAACAAGTAGCCACCGGGTCGACCCGGTCATTTTCCATCCTCTTTTGCTCGAGAGTCTGCCATGAACATGTCCCTGATCGAGCTCTTCAACTCGATGGGCAGCTTCGCCAAGGGTATCGTCTTTACCCTGTTCTTCATGTCGATGTGGTCGTTGACGGTGATGGTCTCGAAGTGGTGGGCCCTGCGCGCCGCCAAGGCCGAGACGCTCAAGTTCGCGCCGGAATTCTCGCAGTTCCTCGAAGAGGACAACCTCGGCGAAGCGATCAAGCTGGCTGAGACGTACAAGAAGTCGCATGTCGCTCGCGTGCTCGGTGGTGCGCTCGGCGAAATCCGCCCGCTGATCCAGGACGGCTCGGTGACGGTGTCGGACATCAACACGGCAGAGCGCGCAGTCGAGCGCGAAATGCTGATGACGATCGTCGGCCTGAAGCGCGGTAACGCCGTGCTGGCAACGGTTGGTGCAACCGCGCCGTTCGTCGGATTGCTCGGCACGACGATGGGTATCGTGAACGCCTTCACGGGCATGGCTGCTTCCGGGTCGGGCGGTATCGCCTCGATCTCGGCCGGTGTCGCCGAGGCCCTCATCACCACGGCCTTCGGTCTGATCGTGGCCATCCCGGCAGTGTGGGCGTACAACTACTTCCAGACCAAGATCGACAACCTCACCGCAGAAATGACGTACACCTCGAAGGAGATGATCGACTATCTCATCAAGGGTGTGTCGGGCGAGTTCGGCCGCTCCCGCTTCACGCGCGAGTTCAACACGACGGCTGGCGGCCAGAAGCCGCTCACCTGAGCCTGACCCACCGATAACGGGGAGCGTCAACCATGGGGATGTCCGCAGGCGGCGGCGGTTCGGTCAAGGCCGAACCGAACGTCACCCCGATGATCGACGTCATGCTCGTGCTCCTGATCATCTTCATGATCGTGGTGCCGCAGATTGCTGCTGGCTTCAAGGCGACTCCGCCCAAGGGCCAGAACATCAAGGCGCATCCCGAAGATGAAAATGCCGATCAGGTGCTGGGTATTGACGCAGAAGGACAGTATTACCTGAACAAGAAGCCGATCAACAATCCGGATCTTGAGCAGCTGGTGAAGCAGATCTACGATGCGCGCACAATCGACAAGATCATGTACGTGAAGGCGGATGCCGGACTGCCGTACTTCAAGGTGCAGAAAGCGCTGGACATCATTGCCAAGGGTGGTGTGCGTGTGTCCGGTCTGATTACCGACCAGACGCCGAACACCGAATCCACGGTCGCCGGCGATTCGCCGAAGTCCGGTGGCAACCCACTCGACCTGAGCGGAGGCAAGAAGCCCTAATGGCGATGAGCGCAGAAGGTGGAGAAGGCGGCCTGACGAATGACATCAACGTCACGCCGATGATCGATGTGCTGCTCGTGCTGCTGATCATCTTCATGGTCATCGTGCCGATGGCCCGCAAAACGCTTGACGTGCAGCTCCCCGATCCAACGCCGCAGCCGACCCCCCCGGGCCCGCCGCCGCAGAACATCGTGCTGACCGTGATGCAGGGCGGCAAGTTCAAGATCAATACCGAGGAGCAGGCGCGGACGAATCTCGGCAAGCGCCTCAAGGAGATCTACGATCCGCGTCCGGACAAGTTGATCTTCATCAAGGGCGATTCACTCGCCACGTATCAGGATGTGATCTTCGCGATGGACGTGGCCCGTGGCGCTGGCGTGAAGGTGCTTGGTCACATGCCCGCGATGGCACCGTAGAACGCTCGACGTACGAGATGCAACGAGAGTGGGCGACCGGGGCAGCTGCCTGGTCGCCCACTCTCGTTGCAGAGGACGAACCTTTCCGCACCAGTCAGGCGTAGAATACGGACGCTGGACTCCCATGCCCCCCGCCGATGCACGATAGCTCACTCCCTGAATCCGCAGACGTCACGCCGAGCCACCCGAGTGTGCGGCCAAGGCTGCGTCCACTCATCGGGGTGCCGGAAGGCGCGCTCAAGGAGAATCGTCGGCGCGGCGCGATCATCGCGGTCCTGTCGCATGTGATGATCGTGATCCTGCTGCTGCTGCCGGCGTTCTTCCATCGCGAAATCACTGATGCGCTGACGGACGGTGCCGGTGGTGCTGGCGCCGCGGGCGGTGGCGGTGGCGGGCGTGGTGGCGCGCCGGTAGTTCCGGAACGCATCCAGCTGTATCGCAACATGCCGCCGCCGTCCGCCAAGGCCACGCCGAGTGTCCTGCCGCCGATCACGCCGGTGCCGCCCGAAGTGAAGAAGCCTGTCGAGACGCCCAAAGTCGAACCGACGCCGGCTGCAGCACCCACGGCAACGAATGCACCGCCCGTCGCGGTACCGGCCGCGCCGGCACCGGGTGCGGGCGCCGGCGCGGGTGCTGGTACTGACAATGGCCCCGGCAACGGCCCAGGCACCGGTGGCGGCAATGGCAGCGGGGTAGGGACAGGCACAGGATCGAGCATCGGTTCGGGCACTGGCGGTGGCAATGCAACGATTTTTCCAGCGCAGCCACGTGCGATGATCGTGCCGCCAAACCCCGTTCCGCGTCGTCTTAAGGGAAAGACAATAACGATCGAACTCGATGTAGACGAATCGGGCAAAGTAGTGGCGGCAGAATTTTCTCCTCGTTCCGGTGACAGCGGCTACGATGAGCGATTCCTCAGCGACCTTCGCGAGCAAAAGTTCAGACCGGCGGTGCGCCCGAACGGGCAGCCAGTCAGCTCGAAGTTTCGGTACGAAATTTCATTGTAGGGCGGGCCCGCGGGTCCGCCCTTTGCATTTCAGTCTTCCGACGGTCGCGAGCGCTGACAGTGCGCATTGCGCTGTTTGCAGCCGTGACAACTGGTTCAGAGCCGATCCCGTGCATAGCTTGCCGCACTATGACACCCGTGCCGCCACGGGTGTCTTTGATCGGTTACCTCCTGCCCAGCCCGCATGCCGCAGCCCCGCGACACCAGCGCGGTCGTCTCGAGTACAGGTGACCCAGTCGGCGTCACGTCTGCAGCCCCCGGATTCATTGCCGCACTCACGCTGACCGACGCTGCGATGCTCGTCGCCGGCTCGATGATCGGCTCCGGCATCTTCATCGTGTCTGCCGATATCGCACGCGCCGTCACCTCGCCGTTCTGGCTGTTGATGGCGTGGCTGATCACCGGAGCGATCACACTCGCGGGCGCGCTGTCGCTGGCGGAACTCGCCGCGATGTTTCCGCGAGCCGGCGGACAGTACGTCTTTCTCAAGGAATCGATGGGCCCAGTGATGGGCTTTCTTTTTGGGTGGACGCTGTTCGTCGTGATTCAGACGGGAACGATCGCCGCCGTTGCCGTCGCCTTCGGCCGCTTTCTTGGCGTACTCTGGCCATCCATCACGCCGGAGCGCTTCAGCTGGTTTCCGCATGCCGACATGTGTCTGGCGTGGCTCGGCTGCAAGGCGCCTGGCAACGCGATACAACTCGGCCTGTCACCGCAGCGACTGATCGCGTTGCTCAGCGTCTGGGTCCTGACGTGGATCAACCTGCGCGGCGTGGAGGGCGGCAAGACGCTCCAGACGCTGCTCACGGCCGCCAAGCTGCTTGGCCTCGCGATGATCGTGGTGCTGGGCATCCTCATCGGTCGCAATCACGACGCGCTGACGGCGAATTTCTCCGGCGGAAACTTTTTCGGCAGCGTGCCATTCAACGGCGGCTTCGTGCTCGCCTTCGGCACGGCGCTGGTCGGCTCGCTCTTCTCGAGCACCGCGTGGCTCGGCGTGACGTTTGCTGCCAGCGAAGTCAAGGATCCGAAGCGCAATCTTCCGCGTGCGCTGCTGATCGGCACCGGCATGGTCACGCTGCTCTACATCCTGTGTAACGTGGCGTACCTGACGGTGCTGCCGATCGGTGGCACCGCTGACGGATTGACGGTACTCGCGCGAGGCATCTCGCATGCAACGCAGGATCGTGTCGGTGTGGCGGCGGCCGAGATGATCTTCGGCGCGAGTGCCGGCACGGTGATGGCGTGCCTCATTCTCGTCTCGACGTTCGGATGCAACAACGGATTGATCCTCGCCGGCTCACGCGTGTTCTACGCGATGGCGAAGGATGGCACGTTCTTCCGCAGTGCCGGGACGCTGAATGCGAACGGTGTGCCCGCCCGTGCAATGCTGATGCAGGGTGCATGGACGTCGCTGCTCTGTCTCAGTGGCACCTACGGGCAGCTGCTCGACTACGTGGTGTTCGCCGAGCTCGCGTTCTATTCGCTGACGACGGTCGGACTGTTTCTGCTGCGCCGCTCGCGGCCTCAGGCGGAGCGCCCGTACAAGGCCTTTGCGTATCCATTCCTGCCCGGCCTGTACATCGCGGCCTGCAGCAGTGTGGCCGTGATCCTGCTCGTTGCGGACAAGACGCGTGCGCAAGCCGTGTCCGGACTGGTGCTCGTGCTCCTCGGTCTTCCGGTGTACCTGCTGACCCGTCGCGGTCAGCCGGCCACCGCCTGATTCTTTTCATTCCTTTCACACAGACTTTGTCATGAACGCTTCGCAGTCATCTCTGCTAGGCATCATCATCGGCGGCAGCGTGATTGCCCTGGTGTTCGCCGGATTCCTTGCGCGCTGGGTGCTCGCGCGCGGTACCGGAACCGACGCCATGCGGGCGATCTCCGACGCGATCCAGGAAGGGGCCGAGGCGTATCTCTCGCGCCAGAACAAGACGATCTCCGTCCTCGCGGTCGTCGTGGCCGCGTTGCTGTTCGTTGGCTACGGTCTGTTGCGTCAGACGACGCCTTCGGATCCCGTGTCCGATCCGAAAGTGCTCGCGCTCTTTGTGACGCTCTCGTTCTTTCTCGGCGCATTGAGCTCCGGCATCGCCGGCTACATGGGCATGTGGGTGTCGATCCGCACCAACATCCGCGTCGCCAGTGCGGCGATGCAATCGTTGAACGATGCACTGCAGACCGCGCTGCGCGGTGGCGCGGTGTCGGGCTTGTTCACGGTGTCGATGTCGCTGCTTGGCGTGGGTGGCCTGTTCGCGATCATCACGCTGCTGGCACCGGCTGGGATGTCGGCCGACACGTGGGCACCGAAGATCCCGTTCCTGATCGTCGGCTATGGCTTCGGTGCGAGCTTCGTCGCGCTGTTCGCGCAGCTTGGTGGTGGCATCTACACGAAGGCCGCCGATGTCGGCGCCGACCTGGTGGGCAAGGTCGAAGCGGGCATCCCTGAAGACGATCCACGCAACCCGGCGGTGATCGCGGACCTCGTCGGCGACAACGTCGGCGACTGCGCCGGCCGCGGTGCCGACCTGTTCGAAAGCACGGCGGCGGAAAACATCGGCGCGATGATCCTTGGTGTCGCGCTGTTCAAGTTCTTCGGTATCAACGGCATTCTGTTTCCGCTCGTGATCGGCGCACTCGGCCTGCTGTGCTCGATCGTCGGCGTGATGACGGTGAGCACGAAGGAAGATGCGGATCCGATGGCGGCGCTGAACCGCGGCTACTACATCACCGCGGCGCTCGTCGCCGTGATGTTCTTCTTTGCCTCCAAGTGGCTGCTGCAGACGCCTGAGGCACCGAATGCGTGGATGAGCTTCTTCTACTGCGGTCTGATCGGCATCGTGACGTCGATCGCGTTCGTGTTCATCACACAGTATTACACCGAGTATCGCTATCGCCCGGTGTTGTCGATCGCGGATGCGAGCCAGACCGGCCCGGCGACGAACATCATCATGGGTCTCGCCGTCGGCATGGAGTCGACGGTGCTGCCAGTGATCACGATCGGGATCGCGCTGCTGGCGAGCTTCATGATCGGGCGCGGCAGCGGGTTGATGGAGAATGGCGTGGCGGTTGGTGGTCTGTTCGGCACTGCAGTCGCTACGATGGGTATGCTCGGCACGGCCGGCTACATCCTCGCGATGGACGTCTTCGGTCCGATCACGGACAACGCTGGTGGCATCGTCGAGATGTCGCAGCAGCCGGCCTCGATCCGCGACAAGACCGATCGGCTCGATGCGGTCGGCAATACGACCAAGGCGCTGACGAAGGGGTACGCAATCGGGTCTGCCGCCCTCGCAGCCTTCCTGCTGTTCTCGGCGTATCTCGATGAAGTCAAGAACATGACGGGCTCGCCGTTGAGCGTCGATCTGTCGAAGCCGCAGGTGTTCGTCGCGGCGCTGCTCGGTGGGATGCTCGTGTTCTGGTTCTCGTCGCTGGCGATGAAAGCCGTATCGACGGCCGCGCAGTCTGTGATCGAGGAAGTGCGTCGGCAGTTCCGCGAAAAGCCGGGCATCATGCTCGGCACCGACAAGCCGGACTACGCCGCTTGCGTGGACATCGTGACGAAGGGTGCACTGCGCGCGATGGTGCTTCCCGGCGCGCTCGTCGTGAGCTTCCCGATCATCGTCGGCGTGCTGTTCAAGGCGCTCGGCGCACCGGGCGAGCGGCTTGGCGCCGAAGCCGTGGCTGGCTTCCTGATGATTTCGACCGTCGTTGGCATTCTGATGGCCGGCTTCCTCAACAACGCCGGCGGTGCGTGGGACAACGCCAAGAAGTACATCGAGACCGGTGCCTACGGCGGCAAGAAGAGCGACACGCACAAGGCGGCCGTCGTTGGTGACACGGTGGGCGATCCGTTCAAGGACACGGCCGGTCCGTCGCTGCACGTGCTGATCAAACTGCTCAGCACGATCACGCTGGTGATGGCACCGCTGTTCATCTGACCGAGTGAGTACGTCACCGGTGCGTCGCCCCGACGCACCGGTTGTCTCATCCTCTCGCGAGCGTATGTCACTCTTCCAGCGGAAGCCGATCTCGAGTTCGCACGAAGGCTCGGGAATGGAGCGAACCCTCGGTGTCACTGACCTCGTGCTGTTGTCGATCGGGGCTGTGATCGGCGCCGGCATTTTCGCATCACTCGGGACTGCGGCAGCCGGCGAGACGTTGAAAGACGGCACGATTGTGCGGTACGGCGCCGGACCCGCGTTGGTGGTCAGCTTCATGCTGCTCGGCGTCGTGTGCGGATTGTGCGGGCTGTGCTACGCAGAATTGGCGGCCATGATTCCGGCTGCCGGCAGCGCCTACGCGTACACCTACGCGACGCTCGGTGAGTTCGTGGCGTGGATCATCGGCTGGGACCTGATCCTCGAATACGCCGTCGGAAACGTGGCCGTCGCGATCGCGTGGAGCGGCTACTTCGACTCGTTATTGAGCGGCTTCGGGATACACATGCCCGGCTGGCTGACGCATGGGTATTTCCAGGCGATGAAGAGCACGGTACCGGCGGTGCAGCAGTTGATCGTCGACGCACCGCGTATCGCAGGGATTCCGGTTCTGATCAATGTGCCGGCCTTCCTGATCGTGGCTGCCATCACCTGGCTGCTGTGCATCGGCGTGAAAGAGAGCGCGCGTGCGAATGCGGTGATGGTCGGCATCAAGCTGCTCGTACTGACACTGTTCGTGGTCGTTGGCGGCATGCACATCGACCCCGCGAACTACCATCCGTTCGCGCCGAACGGCTGGCGCGGCATTCATCAGGGTGCCGCGATCGTGTTTTTTGCCTACATCGGATTCGATGCCGTGAGTACCGCAGGCGAGGAGACGATCAACCCGCAGCGGACGTTGCCACGTGGCATCCTGATCGGGCTTGGCGTCTGCACGCTGATCTATGTGATCGTCGGCGCCGTGGCGACGGGCATGGTGCGGTACGATCAACTGCTGGGCGCTGATCCGCTGGCAAAGGCGCTGACGCTGGCTGGCCTGACGACGGTGAGCTGGATCGTGTCGGCGGGCGCAGTGGTGTCGATGGCGGCCGTGCTGCTCGTATTCCAGTATGGCCAGCCGCGCATCTTCTACGCGATGGCGCGCGACGGATTGCTGCCGAAGTTCGCGGCGAAGATCCATCCGAAGTACAAGACGCCGCACGTCACGACGATCATCACGGGTGTGTGTGTGGCAAGCGCCGCGCTGATCGCCGATGATGCGGCGACGTATGATCTGACCAACATCGGCACACTGGCGGCGTTCATGCTCGTGTGCATCGGCGTGTTGACGCTCCGCAAGACGGATCCTGATCGTCACCGGCCGTTCCGTGTGCCATTCGTGTGGCCTGTTGCCGGCGGCGGTGCGCTGGCGTGCCTGTACGTGATGCGCGGGTTGCCATCGAGTGCGTGGGTGGCGTTCGGTATCTGGTGTGTGATCGGTCTCGCGCTCTATTTCCTCTACGGATACAAGCATTCCGTTCTTCGCACCGGTCGCGCGATCGACGCGGTGCCCGAACTCGAAGGCCCCGGCCACTGACTCCTCCGACCAAGACCGCATGTCGTTCCTGAAGAAGCTGTCGATCACGCAGTGGATCATCGTCGCGATGATCGTGGGCACCCTGATCGGGTGGCAGTTCCCGGAGTTCGGGCAGAGCCTGAAGTTGCTGTCGACGATTTTCCTGCGGATGATCAAGTCGGTCATCGTGCCGCTGCTCTTCAGCACGCTCGTCATCGGCATCGCGGGGCACGGCGACGACATGAAGAAGGTGGGGCGGCTCGCGCTCCGTTCGATCCTGTACTTCGAACTCGTGACGACGCTGGCGCTGGCCGTGGGGCTGATTGCGGTCAACCTGATCAAGCCAGGCGCCGGCGTATCGCTGGCCGCGGCGACGACGGCCGACGTGAAAGAGTTCACGACCACCACACCGACGTTGTCCGGCGTGCTCGAACACACGGTGCCGCAGAGTTTCTTCGAGGCCGCGGCCAAGAACGAAGTGCTGCAGATCGTCTTCTTCAGCGTGTTGTTTGGCATCGCGCTGGCGAAAGTGCCGGTCCATCCGCGCCAGGTGATGCTCGATTTCTGCGAGTCGCTGAGTCAGGTGATGTTCAAGTTCGTCGGCATGGTGATGAGCTTCGCGCCGATCGGCATTGCCGGGGCGATCGCGGCGACGGTTGGCAGATCAGGGCTTCCGGTATTGCTCACACTGCTCAAGCTGGTGCTGACGCTCTACGGCGCGTTGGCGGTCTTCATTCTGCTGGTGCTCATTCCGGTCGCGCTCGCGACGCGCGTGCCGCTGGCGGCCTTCGTGAAGCAGGTGCGCTCGTCGGCGCTTCTCGCCTTCTCGACCGCGAGTTCGGAGGCGGCGTTACCGACGGCGATGCAGGCGATGGAGAAGCTTGGCGTGCCCAAGCGCATCGTCGCGTTCGTGATGCCGACGGGCTACAGCTTCAATCTTGATGGCAGCACGCTCTACCTGGCGGTCGCGAGCATTTTCGTGGCGCAGGCCGCGAACATCGACATGCCGATCGGGACGCAGTTGCTGATGATGCTGACGTTGATGCTGACATCGAAGGGGGTCGCGGCGGTGCCACGCGCGTCGCTCGTGATTCTCTCAGGCGCGCTCACACAGTTCGGTCTGCCGCTCGAAGGTGTCGCACTCATCCTTGGTGTGGATGCCGTGATGGACATGGCGCGCACGAGTGTGAATCTCGTCGGCAACTGTCTGGCGACGGTTGTGATGGCGCGTTGGGAAGGCGAGTTCGACGATGCGGCTGCGGTCGCTGTGATGTCGCCTCAGGCCGGCTGAGCCTGCATACACACCGCTGCGATTGCAGTAGTGTGTTCGCAGTTGCGCATCGCGCGCCGCACAGGCGTGGCGATCGCAAAGAGCTTCAGCTCCTGACATCCTTTGTGTCGTGCGCGCACCGTCCTGTGGTGCGCGTGCATACTTGAGCCTGATGCTCCGATGCGCTGATGTCGAGATCGATTGGTCGACGCAAGTGCTTGTCGCGCTGTCACTTGCGTCGTGAGTCGCCCTGTGCGTCCGTCGGTGGCATTGCGCAGCTCCAACATGTCACGCTTCCTGCTCTGCTGGCGAGTACGTACTGCTGCGCCCGAGGCTGCGCTCAGTCACCATTGCTCTCACTCCCGCCAGAGTTCCGATGCCGATTCTCTCAAAAGCCACCCGCGCTGTGTTCCTTGGCGCACTCATGGCGTCTGCGTTGCCCGCGCAGGCGATCAGAAACACAGCTGGATTCACGCTGAGTACGCTTCCACGGAATGACGATGGATCGACTGGACGCGTGAACACCGGGTTCACGTTCAATCTGTTCGGTTTGACGCAGAACAACCTGTTCGTGAACAACAACGGCAACGTCACGTTCACGGAGGCGCTGGACACGTACACACCTGACCCGATCGCTGGTGGCGGACTGGCCATCCTCGCGCCGTTCTGGGCGGACGTGGACACCCGCGGTGAGACCAGCGGCATCACCGCCTACGGCACCGGCGTGATCGGAGGGCGCAACGCTTTTGCGGTCAACTGGTTCGATGTCGGCTACTACGACAGCCGCGATGATCTCAAGAACACGTTTCAGCTGGTGATGATCGACCGCTCCGACACTGGCGCGGGCAATTTTGACTTCGAGTTCAACTATTCGAAGATCCAGTGGGACACCGGTGAGGCAAGTGATGGTGTCAACGGTCTCTGCCCGGCGGCTCCTGAGCCGCGGACCCCGGCGCGTGTGGGCTGGGCGAATGGCGGCGCAACGACCGTCGAGCTCCCGGGCTCGAACGTCTGCGGCGCATTCCTCGATGGCGGAGCTAACTCGCTGATCAGGAACTCGCTGAACAGCAACAACGTGCTCGGACGCTACGTCTGGAATGTGCGCAACGGCGTCGTCCAGCCGCCCCCGCCGCAGCCGGGCGTCGTCCCAGAGCCCTCGACGTATGCGCTCATGGGCACGGGCCTGATTGGCCTCGTGGTGGTCAGCCGCCGCCGCCGCACGTCGAAGTGATGAATCGGTGCGGCGGTGCCCGATGACGCCGCCGCAGAACGAGTCATCAGCACGACGAATGTGATAAATGTGAGAACCCCCGCCGGCTGATGGATTGCCGGCGGGGGTTCTGTCATGCGATAGGGCAGCTGAAGCGTGTTCGCGTGGCGCTGTGCACTGTGTGACGCACACACACGGAGCGGTCGGGCGAACGTGCGCGTCAGACTACCGCGACACGATCAGTTGCCGCCAAAGGTGTCGCACGCGTCAAGGCGTCCGCTGTCGAAGCCTTTGCGGAACCACGCCGTGCGCTGTGCGGCGCTGCCGTGCGTGAACGACTCGGGTCGGATGGCGCTGCGAGTCATCTCCGAAATGCGGTCGTCGCCTACGGCCGACGCCGCGCGCAACGCTTCATCGACATCGCCGTCGTCGAGCCGACCTTCAGCCTGTGCGTGCTTGCCCCAGATGCCGGCATAGCAATCCGCCTGCAGCTCGAGGCGCACACTGAGCTCATTGCGGGCACCAGGGTTCGACTGCTGCAGCTGGCGCATTTTGCGCTCGGTGCCCAGGAGATTCTGAATGTGGTGGCCGATCTCGTGGGCGAGCACATAGGCCTGTGCGAAATCGCCCGGTGCGCCGAAGCGACGACGCAATTCGTCGTAGAATCCGAGATCGATGTAGACCTTCTGATCAGCCGGGCAATAGAACGGACCGGTCGCCGACTGCGCGGCGCCGCATCCGGTCTCCACCTGATTGCGGAACAGCACGAGGCGGGCGCGCGTGTATCGCGCATTACCGTCGGCAAACACCTTCGCCCAGTTGTCCTGTGCGTCGTCGAGCACGAACGAGATGTAGTTGACGAGCTTCTCCTCCTCCGCGGATGTCTGCGCTGGCGGTGTCGAGCGGCCGGCGGCGGGTGCCGGCTGCGGATCGCCGCCACCACCGCCACCCAGCGCGCCCGTGAGGTCCGTCTTGAAGACAACGCTCAGCACGAGCAACACAAGAAATCCGCCGATTCCCAGACGGCCGCCTCCGAGGCGGAATCCACCACTGCCGCCACCAGACGATTCCCCGCGGCGATCTTCGAGGTCCTGACTCGGACCGTTGTCGTCCCACTTCATGAGCGCACGCGGGATGAGAAGTTGACTCCGTCGGCGACCACGTCGGTCGCGACGACCGTGCAGCGCCCAAACACCACTGCCGCCGGGAAGAATAACCCCCGCGGCAGCGGTGATTCAATGCGCTCCGATCCGGGCCCGTCAGCGGCTGATGCGATCGGCGATCAGGCTGTCGAGTGTGACGGTGTGGCCGTCGAGGACGTGCGCGCGCACCGCCTCAGCGAGCGCGTCGCGATCCCTCACACGCAGCGCATCGACGATCGCCATGTGCTGATCGACGACCAACTGACCGTGCTCCTCGCTCAGGATCGCAATCTGAATGAAACGGCGGCTCTCCTGCATCAGGCGCTCGATCAACGCCGCGAGACGCTCGTTTCCGCTGGCGCCTGCGATGATCCGGTGGAATTCCGCGTTCACCGCGATGTACTCGATCAGAGATTCGCGGTCGTCGGGAACGTACCCCACCGCGCTGAGCTCGGTGAGTCGGTCCAACTGCGCTTCGGTCAGCCGATCCATCGCGAGCAGTGCAGCTGCGACTTCGTTGATCTCGCGCAGTTGAAACAGATTGTCGATGTCCGACCGCGTTATCCCAGCGACCGTGTAGCCGAGGCGCGGCGTGACTTCGAGCAGTCCTTCGAGTACGAGGCGACGCATCGCTTCGCGGACAGGAGTCTTACCGATCGCGAGACGGTCGACGATGGAGTTTTCCGTGATCGCGCTCTCTGGTGGCAATTCACCGGTGAGGATCATGTTCCGCAGGATCGTATACGCTGAGTCAGCGAGTTGCATCGGCGCCGAGGTGAGGCAGGGAAAAGGTGTGCGCGCTACGCAGCGCTGCGCGCGAATGTGTTGATAATACCCACGCATCTACTACGCCCACGCCCTGCACAATCGTTGGCAGCCAGTGGAAGTTTCGATTTGGCTTGGCGCTGGCGACGACTGTGCCCGAATGATATATCAGTCTGAGCAGCAGGCGTGTCCGCTTCAATCGCGATGGATCTTTTCCTCAGGGCCATGTCACGCATCATTCGAGCGGCGCGCGGAAATCACAAGACGGCGAAGGGATGGATTCAGGAAGCCGCGAAACGCATGCTCATGAACAACCTCGATCCCGAGGTCGCGGAACGACCGGATGACCTCGTCGTGTACGGCGGACGCGGCAAGGCCGCACGTGACTGGCAGTCGTTCGACACGATCGTCGCGACACTCGATCGCCTCGAGAATGATGAGACGCTGCTCGTCCAGTCCGGAAAGCCGGTCGCGGTACTCGAGACGCATCCGATGGCACCGCGCGTGTTGATCGCCAATTCGAATCTCGTGCCGCGGTGGGCGACGTGGGAAGAATTCGATCGGCTCGACAAGCTCGGCCTGATGATGTACGGCCAGATGACGGCAGGCAGCTGGATCTACATCGGCACGCAGGGCATCCTGCAAGGCACGTACGAAACGTTCGCCGGTGCCGCCGATCAGTATTTCAACGGGACGCTCGCCGGTACCATCACCGTCACGGCCGGGCTCGGCGGTATGGGTGGCGCGCAACCACTCGCAGTGTCGTTGGCTGGTGGTGTGAGTATCTGCATCGAGATGGATGCGACGCGCATTCAGCGCCGGCTCGAAACTCGCTACCTCGATACCATGGCATCGTCGCTCGATGACGCGATCCGGCAGGCAACGGTCGCGAAGCGGGAACGCCGCGCGCTCTCGATCGGAGTGGTGGGCAACGCGGCCGAGATGCTCCCGGCAATGGTGGCACTCGACTTCACGCCCGATCTCGTGACCGACCAGACGTCGTCGCATGATCCGTTGATCGGCTATCTGCCGATCACGCGTGCCGACGAAGACGTGGACACGCTGCGTCGCACCCAGCCGGATGCGTATCTCGCGCGCGTGCGCGACGCGATGGTCGCGCATGTCGATGCGATCGTCACGATGCAGCGCCGCGGCGCCATCGCATTCGACTACGGCAACAACTTGCGCACGCAGGCGCAGCTGGCCGGGTACAAGGATGCGTTCAGCTATCCGGGATTCGTCCCCGCGTTCATTCGCGAGAGCTTTTGCGAAGGCCGTGGCCCGTTCCGGTGGGTCGCGTTGAGCGGTGATCCGAAGGACATCGCCGCCACTGATGCCGCGATGAAGTCGCTCTTCCCTGACGACGCTCGATTGCAGCAGTGGCTTGGCTGGGCCGGCGATCGTATCGCATTCCAGGGATTGCCCGCGCGCATCTGCTGGCTCGGTTATCGGCAGCGCGACAAGGCCGGACGCCTGTTCAACGAGATGGTGCGCGATGGCCGCCTGTCGGCGCCGATCGTCATCGGTCGCGATCATCTCGATGCAGGATCAGTGGCAAGTCCGTATCGCGAAACCGAAGCGATGAAGGATGGCAGCGACGCCGTGAGCGACTGGCCGCTGCTCAACTTCGCCACCGGCATCGCGAGCGGAGCGGCATGGATGAGTTTCCACCACGGCGGTGGTGTCGGGATGGGATACAGTCAGCATTCCGGACTGGTGGCAGTCGCCGACGGCAGTGCCGAGGCCGATGAGCGGTTGCGTCGTTGTCTGACGAACGATCCCGCGATGGGCGTGATCCGCCACGCTGACGCGGGTTACGAGACGGCGCTGCGCGTCGTGCAGGAGCGCGGTGTCGACATGCCGTCACTGGGTCACGCATGATGCCTCGATCCGCCACGTGTGGCGCGGTGTTACGGTGAACGTGGATCGGTTGGTCACGAACATTGCCCAACTCGTGACGCCGGCTGGCACCGGTGCCGTCCGTGGCCGCGCGATGCGCGACCTCGACATCACCCCGGACGCAGTGATCGCGATCAGCGCCGGTCGCGTGGTCGCCGTTGGTCCGCGGCGCGCATGGCGCGGCTCGGCGGCGGAGGAGATCGATGCGGGCGGCTGCGCTGTCGTGCCCGGACTTGTCGATCCGCACACGCACATCGTATGGGGCGGCGATCGCCTCGAGGATTTCGAGGCACGCGCGAATGGCGTGGCATACGAGACGATTCTCGCCGCCAACGGTGGCATTCGACACACCATCGCGTGCACCGCTGCGACCGAGCAGGGCGACCTGATCGCACAGGCACAGCGGCGGATCGAGCGCATGATGCGCGCTGGCGCTACGACGATCGAGATCAAGAGTGGCTACGGCTTTACCCTGGCGACGGAGCTCCGGCAGCTGCATGCCATCCGCGCGCTGTCGTCGCATGTACCGGCGCAACTCGCCGCCACGATGCTGTTCCACGTGCCGCCGCGCGAGCCTGCCGAGCGCGCGGCGTACCTGCACGAGGCCGCGAACGTCTGGATTCCTGCGCTGGCACGTGACGGTGATGCGAGCGCCATCGACATCTTCATCGAGCGCGAGGCGTTCACGGTGGACGAAGCCGATGTACTGATGCGTGCCGCACGCATGGTGGGACTCGGCTGCAAGGCGCACGCGGATCAGTTCACGGTGATCGGTGGAACAGAACTCGCGATCAGTCACGGTGCATTGAGTGTCGATCACCTCGAGGGGAGTGGGCACGCGCAGATCGAGGCGCTCGCGGCGAGTACGACCGTCGCGACGGTGCTGCCGGGCGTCACGCTGCACCTTGGCCTGCCGGCTGCGCCGGGCCGCCAGTTGATCGATGCGGGCGCGATCGTTGCGGTGGGCACCGATTGCAATCCCGGTTCGTCGCCGCTCTTCTCGATGAGTCTCGCGATGGCGCTCGCCGTGCGCCTGAATCATCTCACGCCGGCCGAGGCACTGACGTCGGCCACCGCGAACGCGGCGGCGGCACTCGGGCTCCGTCACGTCGGACGACTGGCGCCTGACATGTGTGCAGATTTTCTGATGTTGCGGAGCGCGGATTGGCGCGATCTCCCGTACACGCTTGGCGACGACGTAGTCGGTCGCGTCTTCATTGCCGGACTCGAGCTCGCCTCATGACAACTTCCGAACCGGTTCTGATTGGCGCTCTGCTCACGATCGACGACGTCGTCCGCGTAGCGCGTCACGGTGCGCCGGTGCACCTGGCGACCGAGGCGCGTGATCGGATTCTTCGCAGCCGAGCCTACGTCGATTCGCTGGTTGCCGCAGATCGGACGGTGTACGGCATCACGACTGGGTTCGGTCGGCTGGCTAGCGTCCGGATCGCGACGGCCGATGTGCGGCAACTGCAGCGCAACCTGCTCGTCTCGCACGCGATGGGCGTCGGCGTGCCGTTGTCCACCGAAGTGACGCGCGCGATGCTCCTGTTGCGCGCGCAGTCGTTGTCGTTCGGGTACAGTGGCATCCGCATCACGGTGATCGAGTTGTTGCTCGCGTGTCTGAACCGCGGCGTGCATCCGGTCATTCCGTCGCAGGGATCGGTTGGAGCGAGTGGCGATCTGGCGCCGCTGGCGCACATGGCGTTGCCGCTGATCGGTGAGGGGAAGGCGGAGGTTGCGGGTGAGGTGCTGGCCGGGCGTGACGCGCTGGCGCGCGTCGGCCTCGCGCCCGTCGTGCTCGAAGCGAAGGAAGGGCTCGCACTGATCAACGGCACACAGGCGATGACGGCCATTGGCGCACTGCTCGTGCACGATGCGCATCGTCTGGCGCGGCTGGCGGACATTGCCGGCGCGATGTCGCTCGAGGCGCTGAGGGGAACGGCGACCGCGTTCGATGCGCGCGTCACGCAGGTGCGCGCACATCCGGGCGCGGGGACGGTGGCGTCGAATCTTCGGCGCTTGGCGCACGACAGCCCGATTCACGCGTCGCATCTGAATTGCGATAAGCTGCAGGATGCATACAGCCTGCGTTGCATGCCACAGGTGCATGGCGCGAGCCGCGACGCGCTCACGCACGTCGCCGAGGTCGTGACGCGCGAGTGCAATGCCGTCACGGACAACCCGCTCATCTTCGCCGACACCGACGACGTGATCTCGGCCGGCAACTTCCACGGGCAGCCGGTCGCGCTGGTGATGGACTACGCGAAGATCGCGATTGCGGAGTTGGCCAACATCAGTGAACGTCGGGTGGAGCACATGCTCGATCCGGCTGTCAGCGGGCTCCCGGCGTTTCTGTCGAGTCAGGGCGGACTCAACTCCGGGTTGATGATCAGCCAGTACACAGCCGCCAGTCTGGTGAGCGAGAATAAGGTGCTGGCTCACCCGGCGAGCGTGGACAGCATTCCGACGAGTGCGAATCAGGAAGATCATGTGAGCATGGGCACGACCAGCGCCCGGCAGTGCGCGATGATCCTCGAGAATGCGACGTGGGTGCTTGCGATCGAACTGCTCAACGCGGCTCAGGCGCTGGACTTTCATCGGCCGCTGGTGCCCGGCCCCGGTGTCGGCGCGGCACGCGATGCCGTGCGCACCGTCGTTCCGCCGCTCGTGAGCGATCGGATGCTGACGCCGGATCTCGAAGCCGTGCGCACGCTGATGCTGAGCGATGCGCTTCAGACGGCCGTGGAGCGTGTCATCGGTCCGTTGGCGTGAATCGTGTCGTGCGCCAGGCAGTCGCCGCGCTGATCATCGCGACAGCGATCGTCGAACCGGCGTGCGCCCAACACGTGTGGCCGGCACATCGGCCGAGTGCGGCGGAGTCGCTCGTCGGACGACTCGCGCCGACCTTCGGCTGGCCCGCGATGGACGACAGTACGGCGATCATTTCTCCGCTGTCACTCGCAGGATCCGTCGTGCTGATCGACCTCTGGGGCACCTGGTGCGCACCGTGTCGTCGTGAGATGCCATTTCTGCACGAGGCGTACGCCAGGTTTCACGCGCAGGGTTTCGAGATCGTCAGCATCGCGTTCGACACATCCCCGGGAAAGGTCGCGGCGTATCGTCGTGACCATTTCCCGATGCCGTGGCAGCATGTCTACGCCACCGCGCCGATTGAAGCCGAAGCGACGCGCAGCTTCCACCTCGACAGCTTCCCGCGAGCCGTCCTGCTCGACCGTGATGGAATTGTGCTCCGCGTGGACACCGGACTGCGCGGCCCTGCGCTCGCCGCGACACTCGACTCCCTGTTCAGCGGCCGAGTCGTGTTGCGACGCTGAGCGGAACGGCGAACGTCAGCGCGTCTCGAGCGCCGACGTTCGCTCTGCCCACGACGTCATGGCGTCGTCCAACAGGCGCTGCGCTGCACCGAGCTCCTTCTCGAGTCGGCCCGCTTCACGCGCGTTCTCGGCCGAACCGTCGTACAGGTCGCCATCCTCCAGCTTCCGCTGCACCTGCTTCACGCGCTCCTCGAGTCGAAGCACTTCCTTCTCAGCATCGTCCGCGGCCTTCTTCGCGACTTTCTTCGCCGCGGCGCTCTTGTCGTCGCCACCCTTGGACTTCTGCGCGGCGGCCTTCTCCTGCGCCTTGCGACCCTGTGCCACGGCGGCGCTCTCTGATGCGACACGCGCGCGACGCTCCTTCTCGGCGACTTCCCATTCCACGAACGGCCCGTCGAAGTCGCGCAGCCGTGTACCGTCGAACGACCAGACCCGCGATGCGAGCTCCCGCAGGAAGGCACGGTCGTGGCTGACGAGGATCACCGTGCCCTCGTACTCGTCGATCGCGTCTTCGAGCGCTTCGATGCTCTCGACATCGAGATGGTTCGTCGGCTCGTCGAGCACGAGCAGGTTGGCCTTTCGCAGCATGATGAGCGCCAGCGCGACACGTGCGCGTTCGCCGCCGCTCAGCGTGTGAATCGTGCGCATCACGCTGTCGCCGCTGAATCCGAATGCACCGAGGTGCCCCTGAATCTGTCCGCGTCCCCACAGCGGTCGGACATCCTGGATCGCCTCGAAGATCGTGCGCTCGAGCGGCAACTGGCCCAGATCCTGACGATACCACGCAGCATCCACCGACCCGCCGACGGTCGCGGCACCCGCGGTCGCCTCACGTGCGCCGAGAATCGTTGCCAGCAACGTCGACTTGCCGGCGCCGTTCGGCCCGACCAATGCGATCACGTCAGCACGCATTGCCGTCAGCGTGACATCTTCGAGCAGCACGCGATCACCGATGGCCACGCGCAGCTTGTCGGTGTGCAGCACACGATCGCCACCACGATCACCGATCTCGAGTCGCAGCGACATTGCGTCCGACTCACCGGGCGGCGGCGAGAGACGCGGCAGGCGGCTCAGCTTCGAGCGACGGCCCTTCGCCTGCGAACTGTTCACCCCCGCCAGATGGCGACGGATGTACTCCTCTTCCTTCGCGATGAACTTCTGCTGCTTGTCGAGCTGGCGCTGGAATGTGAGCATGCGCTCTTCGCGCTGGCTGACGAAGGCCGAGTAGCCGCCGGTGTAGGCGTGCGTCGTGCCACCGGTTACGTGGAGTACATGGTCGACCGTTTCATCGAGGAACGCGCGGTCATGGCTGATCACGATGACCGTCTCGCCGAGCTCACCGAGGTAGGTCTGCAGCCACTGCGTCGTTTCGAGATCGAGATGGTTCGTCGGCTCGTCGAGCAGCAGCAGTTCCGCCGGTGCGGCAAGCTGTGCGGCGAGTCCGACGCGGCCACGCTCTCCGCCGCTCAGCCCAGTCAGGAGGCGCGTGCGCGCATCCACGGCATCAAAACCGAGACCCTGCAGCACCTTGTCCACGCGGGCAGGGAAGTCGTACCCGCCCTCGTGCATGAACGTGTCCTGCAAGCGACCATATCGATCCATCACGGCATCGTCGCCGTCACCCAGCTGCTCGGCGAGATGGCCGAGCTCCTTCTCGATCGCGATCAATGGTGCGTACGCGGCAGCGGCTGCTTCCCACACCGTCGTTGCCGCGCCGAAGTCACGGTGCTGATCGAGCAACGACACTTTCAATCCCGGCATGCGCGCAGTCGAGCCCTTCGACGGTTGCAGTTTGCCGGTGATGATCTGAAAGAGTGTGGATTTGCCGGCACCGTTACGGCCGATGATGCCCCACCGCTCGCCGCGCGCGACGGTGAAGGAGACATCCTTGAGCAGCGTGGAGGCGCCGAAACTCACGCCGACATCAGCGAACGATATGAGGGTCATGCCGTGAAGTCTCGCAGGGGACAGAAGGGAGCGACGCCGACAGGCGTCAGCTCACACAGTGACGTATTGAGCAAACAGGCGGGCCAGCATGCGCTCCGGATCACCGTCACAGAGCCCTTCATGGACCGGCGACGCCTGCAGCACATCCGAGCGCGGCGCGGTCAACCAGTGGAAGCGCTCCGACGTCGGTGCGAGTGCAATCGGCCCCGCGGTCGCATCGCCACTCGCAACACGTTCCATGGTGCGCAGATATTTGGCCAGCAATCCGACGTCGACACTCGGCACACGATCGCGCAGCGTGCTTTCGTTCGTCAGGGCGAGCAGGCCGAGATAGCCCGCCTGTCGCGCATGCAGCAACACGCCCACGGGCATGAATGCACCGAGGTGCACATGCGGCACCGCGCGTAGCACGGCGAAATCGTACCAGGTCTTCTCGTCACTCATCGGCGCGCCGCGTACGGCTGCGTCGGCGACGCGCGCAACGCGTCGCGCGCCTCGATGGCGGCGGCGACGAAAATCGGTGACGCCTCGCGACGACCGCGCAGATAGTGCACGTAGCGCGCGCGCGCAGTCACAGCGTCCGGCGAATCGTCGCCGGTCACCGGGTCCATGAGCAAGTCGTCCGGCACGGACTCGACGATGGATTCGATCACGTCATCCGTCAGCGCGGCGACCGCGGCATTCGCCGCCGACTCGATGTCGGTGGTGCGCAGCAGCAGGACATGCTGCTTCGTCAGCGGGAACGCCGTGGCGATGCGCGCCGCATTCACACTCGGCCAGCCGTAGTGGATGTACAGCGACGCGCCGTGATCGATGAGCCACGGTTTCCGCTGCCAGACCATCAGATTCGGATTACGTGCCGTGCGATCAGGATTCGTGATGTACGCGTCGAGCCAGACGAGCATCGATGCGAACGGCCCATCGACGACGTCGTGCGCCGCCACCGGATCGAAGTTGAAGGCGCCGTCGAGGAAACGCAGGCCGATGTTGATGCCGCGGCTGGCCTTGAGGAGCTCCTGAATTTCCGGATCGGGCTCACTCTGGCCGAAGCGATCCGGCAAGTCGATCAGTGCGAGTTCCGGCACTGGCAGGCCGATCGTGCTCGCGACACCGTGCGCGATCATCTCGGCAACGAGCACCTTCGCCCCCTGTCCCGCACCGCGGAACTTGGTGACGAACAGGCCACCGCTCTCGGTATCGACGACGGCGGGCAGGGAGCCGCCTTCACGGAGCGGCTGGACGTAGCGAGTGGCCTGATGGCGCGGGACGGAAATCGACATGACCTGTCAATCTAGCGCCACCAGGAACGAGCGGACGGGCGCTTACTGCGCTTCGACAGTCAACCCGATGGTGCGGAGCGCCATCTGGACGGCACCGCGCGTCGCATCAACCGTCTGATGGCGCACGATCGAACCGGGAACCAGCGTTTTCAGGCGATGCTCGAGACGCTTTCGCATCGGCCGACCCCTGCCGAGCAGTCCACCATGCAGCGCGACCGGAATCGCCGCACGCTCGTCCACGAACAGCGCGCGCGCCAGCGCGCGAATGTGCAGGGCCAGCTCCTCCACGGCCATCGTGACGATCGTATTCGCGCGCAGATCGCCGACCTCCGCTGCCGACAACACGGCGGGTGCCAGCGTCGCCATATCTGCCGGTGTGGCCGATGCGGCCCAGCTGATGATCGCCGCAACGTCATCCAGTTCGAGAGCGGTGAGCAGCGCGCCGGTGAGCGCGGTCTCGGGTTCGCGCCCGTCATGCGCTGACGCAATGACCTGCAACGCCTTTCGGCCAAGCCACGCACCGCTTCCTTCATCGCCAATCACCGGTCCCCAGCCGCCACATCGCTGCATGGTGCCGGCGGGACTGCGTCCCCAGGCGATGCTGCCAGTGCCGGCAATGAGCAGAATGCCGGGTCCTTCGGCAAACGCATCCTCCATTGCCGCTTCGGCGTCGCTGATCACCACCACCGTCTCAGCAATCTCGAGTCGCTCGAGCTCCTGCGTCAACGCAATCTTCTGCGCTTCGCGACCAACGCCCGCGACACCAACCACCAGTGCGCGTGGCATCAGATGCCCCATCTCGGCATCGATGACGGCGTTCTTGACGAGCGCGCCGATCACGTCTGCGGAATCCGCTTCCGCACCGGGACTGACTGCGCTGCCGTCGCCGGTGACCTTGAAGAGAACCTGCGCGCGTTCGTCCGCCACATATACGCGCGTGCTGCTGCCGCCGCCGTCCACGCCGACGACGACGAGTTCCGTTGGTGCACTCATGATCCTGCCTCAGTTTCTGCCGTAACGGTCATTGCGTCGGGCAACGACTCGGCGGGTGCGGGATGTGCCAGGGACGACAGAATGCCTGCCGTGAGCGTGATTCCGGTACCGATCAACACGTACCAGGGCCACGCGATCGTCGCCACGCCGCCAAGTGTCGGTGCGAGCGATGGGATGCGCGCGATGAGCAGCTTGGCGAAGACGATCACCGCCATGCAGGCGATGCCCACGCTCATGCCGGTAATGGCGTCTCGTTGATTCGCGCGCTTCCAGAGCAGCGCGAGCGAGAATCCGCCGACCAGACCACCGTGCGTGAAGCTTTGAATACTGAGCGCCACCACGACCACCGGTGTGCCCTGTTTCGGATAGAGCAGGGCACCGAGTGTCAGCACGACACCCCATGCCAGCGCAAAGAGCTTGCCCGTGCGCAATGTGCGTGGATCATCCACACTCTTGCCGCTCATCGGGAGATAGATGTCATGCGTTGTGGTCGCTGCCAGTGCATTGATGGTCGCACTGTGCGTGCTCATCGTCGCTGCGACGATCGCCGCGAGGATCAGACCGAGCAATCCCGGAGGCATGCGCTCGACAATGAACGTCGGGAAGATCTGATCGCTCGCGTCGAACGCCTTGCCACCGTAGTACACGTACAGCCCGAGTCCGATGAACAGGAACAACGTGAACTGCGCGAACACCACGAAGCCACTCATGATCAGCGCACGCTGCGCATCCTTCAATCCTCGACTGGCCAGCAGGCGCTGCACGATCAACTGATCGGCGCCGTGCGACCCCATCGCGAGGAACGCGCCGCCGAGCAAGCCGGCGAACACCGTATGCGGCCTGTCGAACCCGGTGTACCAGTCGATCGCCTGCAGTTTGCCCGACGCGCCAGCGGTGGTGATGATCGTGCTCCACCCGCCATCCACGCTCCGCCCGAGGAGTACAAGTGCGCAGATGCCGCCGAAGATGTAGATGCCGGCCTGGATCATCTCCGTGTACACCACCGCGCGCATGCCGCCCTTGTAGGTATAGACCACCGTCAGCAGTCCAAGCACCAGGATCGCAACCGGCATCACGTACTGCTTCGGAATCGTGTTGCCGAGGATCAGCGCGACCGGGATCGCGGTCGCGAAGATGCGTACACTGTCCGCGACGGCGCGTGTCGCCATGAAGATGATGCTCGTGAACCGCCGTGTCTCCGCACCGAAGCGCTTTTCAAACAGTGCGTAGGCCGTCACCAGTTCGCCGGCGAAATACTTCGGCAACAGCACGTACGCGACGACGAAGCGTCCGATGATGTATCCAGCCACCACTTGCAGGAATCCGAGATTGCCGACGTACGCCAATCCGGGAATGCTGATGAACGTCAGCGCGCTGGTCTCGCTCGCGACGACGCTGAACAGGATGCCCCACCACGGAATCGCGTGGCTGGCGACGAAGTAGTCCTTTGCGTCCTTCTGCTTGCCACCGAGCCACAGGCCGAGGCCCGTCGTACCGACGAGATAGGCCAACAGGACGACACCATCGAGAATCGTGAAGCCGCCACCCATCAGGACACGTGCGCGCTATTCGACAACGTACGCCTCCATCGCGAAGTATTCGGCCAGGCCGAGTCGGTTGAGCTGCCCTGCCGTCTCCGTGTTGCGATCCTGCACGCGCTGCCAGAACTCGCGATCGTCCTGACCGGGGAACGGCGCCGAATCCTTCTGGGACTGATGCTTGAAGATCGCCTGAATCTTCAGGCGCAACTCTTCCTGGCTGAGCGGTACCAGCACCGTTGCTTCCGTCACGGGCCACTCCTGCCACGCACCGCGATACAGCCACACCTCGGGACGATGATTGCCGAGTGCGACATACTCGGTCAGGGCGGCATCGATCGCTTCCTTGCACATCCGATGCGTGCCATGCGGATCGCTCAGGTCACCGGCCACGAACACGACCTCCGGATGCACCTCCTCCAGCAGATCGCGCACGATGCGCACGTCGGCCGGCCCGATCGGATCCTTGCGGACCTTGCCGGTCTGATAGAAGGGCAGGTCGAGAAAGCGCGCGTTGTCGCGCGTCAGGCCAACGACTTCCAGTCCACTGACCGCCTCGCTTTCGCGGATGATGCGCTTGATGTCCTGCACCGCAGGCACGTCCACATCGCCCGCCTGCTTCGAGGCGAGTGCGCCGAACAGCCGGAACGCAAAGTCGCGCACATCCTCGCCGCGCAGTGTGGCCGGCGCGGTGCCCTCGTGCGTCCGCGCGCCCATGCGCACCAGGAAATCCAGATGTCGTCGTACGTCGTGATCGAACACAGCGATGTTGCCGCTCGTCATGTAGGCGACGGCGATCGAATTCTGATTCTCCACCATTTTGCGGAGAATGCCGCCCATCGAGATGACATCGTCGTCGGGATGCGGCGAAAAGCAGATCACGCGCTTGTTGCGGTGCAGCTTGCTCTTGCCGCGGATCCGTGCACCGAGCGAGTTGAAGACGAACCCGTTGATCTCACCCGGCGAGCCATGCACGGCGACGAGCGACGACAGCCGATGCTCGGCGTAGTCCTGCTGCGTGAGCTTGAGAATCGCCTTGCCGACCTTCTGTGAGAGCCAGACCACAGCGCGCACGGCGAGTGCGGCGTCCCACGACACTTCGTCCACCAGCCACGGTGTCGCGATACGCGTCAGATCCACCGCCGCTGCGGTGTCGAGGAAGAACGTCGTGTGCGGATGCTCCTGCAGGAACGTCGCCGCCACCTCGAGGTCGATCGCCCCTTCGACCGCGCGGCGCACGATGCCCGACTTGTGCTCGCCCGTCGCGAGAATCGCAATTTCCTTCGCGTCCAGAATCGTCGCGACACCCATCGTGATCGCTTCGCGCGGCACGTTTTCGGCGCCGAAGAAATCCGCCGAGGCATCCTTGCGAGTCACGGCATCGAGCGTGACGAGACGCGTGCGGCTGTCGCGGCCGGATCCCGGCTCGTTGAAGCCGATATGTCCCGTCTTGCCGATGCCGAGCAACTGAAAATCGATACCGCCCGCTGCCACGATCGCCGCTTCGTACGCGGCGCACGCGGTCGCCGCGTCATGACGATCGACGACGCCGGACGGGAGATGCACCTGTGCCGCCGGGATGTCGATGTGCGAGAAGAAGTTTTCCCACATGAACCGGTGATACGCGTGGATCGAGTCCGGTCGCATCGGCCAGTACTCGTCGAGATTGAACGTCAGCACGTTCGCGAAGCTCAGGCCGCGCTCGCGATGTCGCCGGATCAGTTCGCGATACACGCCGATCGGCGTCGAGCCGGTCGCAAGACCAAGCACCGTGCGCCGTCCGTGCGCACTGTTCGCGTGCATGATGGCTTCGATCCGATCTGCCACACGAACGGAGAGGGCGTCGGGATCGCCGCTGATCACGGTCGGGATCTTCTCGGGGTTCTGCATAGGTCGTGGCAAACTAATCGTGACGTCGTGCGCCGACGTCGACATTCCGTAGTCGGTGCAACGAAAAAGGCGGACCCGATCAGGCCCGCCTCTTTCACCGTGCGATCCCGCGCGTCTTACGCGGAGAACGACGACCCGCAACCGCAGCCGCCGGTGGCATTCGGATTCTTGAACGTGAAGCCCGAACCCTGCATCGATGTCGTGTAATCAATCTGAATGCCGTTCAGGTACTGCATCGAGAACGGATCGACGAACACCTGAAAGCCATCCTGCGCAAGCAGCGAGTCATCCTCAGCCGGCTTGTCTTCGATCAGCAGCGAGTACTTGAACCCGCTGCAGCCGCCTGGCTGCACGGCCACGCGCAGTCCGCCGATCGTCGGATCGACCGATTCGGCTTCGAGGAACTTCTTGACCTCGACCGTCGCGGCGGCCGAAATCGTCAGCAACACATCAGGCGTCTGCATCGTGCTCATGCGTCTTCCTCCGGAAGGCGGATCGGGGAATCCCGACCTCATTACTCTGCAATTTATCTCGCTGGGCCCGTTCGGGAAGGAGTCCCCTCAAGATCCCGCTGCTTCTGTGTACCCGGCGCAGAGAAAAACGCCCCACCGGCGGGGGCGACGTCGTGACCCCCGGCAGCGCGTAATCAAGTCTGGGACGCTGCGGGCGCTGGCGGGGTCACGGCGACGACGATGCGGGCCGGCTTCCTGCGGCATCGATCGCGCCGGCAATCGCGTCCGCGAGCGCAATCCGCACCCCACCAATCCGTGTGTTCTGCCGCGTGGGGTTGACGCGGTTCGTGAGCAGAATCACGAACAGGTCGCGCGACGGATCGATCCACAGCGATGTGCCGGTGAAGCCGGTGTGGCCGAAGGCCTGCGCGGAGAGCTTGTGGCCCGCCGAATTTGTGCCGTTCGGCGTTTCCCACCCGAGCGCGCGCCTGCTCACGAGGGTGTCCTGCGCGTGCGTGAAGCGTGCGATTGTCTGCGGCGCGGCGAGACGGACGCCGTCGAGCGTGCCCCGGTTCAGCCACAGCCGGGCGAACCGCGACAGGTCCTCGGCGGTCGAGAACAAACCCGCGTGCCCGCTGACACCCTCGAAGCGCGACGCGTTCTCGTCGTGCACTTCGCCGCGCAGCTGACGTTGCCGCCATGGGTCGAACTCGGTCGGCGCAATACGGAAGCGTTGCGACGAGTCGGGGCGAAAGCGGGTGTCGGCCAGCCGCAGCGGAGCCGCCACCATTGCATCGAACGCGCTGTCGAGCCGCATGCCCGTGACCTGCTCGGCGATCAATCCGAGCAGCATGAAGTTCATGTCGCTGTAGACGTAGCGCGTGCCTGGTGGCGTTTCCGGCCCAACCAGCAGCAGCTGCGCGCGGGCGTCGGCCCGGTCCACCGCCTCCTTGTAGAACGGTCGCCACGCCACCAGCCCGCTGCTGTGCGAGAGCAGGTGGCGGATCAGGACGGACGAAGAGCGCGGACCGCGCCACTCGGGCAGGTACTTCACCGCCGGCGAATCGAGCGCGACGCGTCCCTGATCGACCAGCTGCAGCATGATCGACGTCGTGGCGATGATCTTCGTCAGTGAGGCCAGATCGTACATGGTGTTCAGCGACGGACGCGTCGCATCGGCGGCATCGAGCTGGCCGACGCCGAGAGACGCCAGGATGCCGTCGTGATTGCCGATGACGGCCACGGCGCCCGGGAACGCGCCGTCCGCCACGGCCGCATTCAGCACGGTGCGCAGCGAGTCGCGCACCCGTGACACCACCGCCGGCACACGCGTGCTTCTGACGGGCCGCTTTGGTCCCTGCGCTGTTGCCGAGGTTGTGAGCATTGCCGTTGACAGCAGCAGCCCGACTGCGCGTTTCATCATCGTCCGGCCCGCCCTGTGAGTCCATCGGTTCGCGCAAAGATACCCGGCAGGCTCACCGGAGATCTGCCCGAGTACACCCCGCTCGTGAGCGCGCGTGCCGCCGCCCGTTCTGGCGCTTCCCCAACACTGAATGTCGTCATGTAGGCCTGAACTCCCGGAAACTGTCCGATCACGTACGGGTTGCCGACGGCCACCACCACCGGCGTGAGGCGCTTCGTGATCTTCTTGAGCCAGGCGGCCACCGGTTCGCTGATCGCGACACGTCCGCGCCCCTCGACCCGCCGCACGACCGTCACCACGACCAGCCGGTTTTTCTTCGCACGTTTCGCGATCACTGACAGCGTGGCCTTCGGTGTCGCCGGACCGATCCGTGTCACGGAGGCGTCGGCATGCTTCTGGAACTCGTCGACGAAGGCATTGCCACCGCCGAATTCCGTCTCTGGTGTGTACACCACCACCTGCATTCCGCGCTGCCGTTTCAGCGGAATCTGACCGTTCACGTCGCGCACGACGGTGATCGCGCGCGCCGCGATCTCAGCTGCCAGAGCGCGGTGACTCGCAATGCCAACGACCGCGCGCAGCGAGTCGAGCGACATCTGGGTGCCGACGTGCAACCCGACGCGGGCCTTCATCTCGAGATTGTGTCGCGCTGCGGCGTCGATGAGCGCCGCAAACGCTGGATCACTCGCGGCGCGTGACGCAAGCGCGTTCAGCACCGGTGACACATCGGCCGGCTTGAGCAACACTTCCGCCCCCGCCTCGACGGACCGGATTGCGATCTCCTCCTGCGTGAACATCCGCGCCACGCCCTGCATCGTCAGCGCATCGGTGATCGTCAGTCCGCGAAAGTGCAGGGAATCGCGGAGCTCGTCGGTCAGCACGCGTCGTTGCAGCGTGGCCGGCAGCGCATCACCCATCCAGGTCGGATTGCTGATGTGCGCCGACATTACCGCAGCCACACCCACGTTGATCGCCGCACGGAATGGCCGCAGCTCGACGCTGTCCAGATGGGCGTGCGTCAGATGAACGACCGGCAGCGCATTGTGCGAGTCGGTTTCAGTATCGCCGTGGCCGGGAAAGTGCTTCACCGTGGCCAGCGCACCGCCGTCCTGCACGCCACGCGTGAATGCGCTGACCATCGCGGCCACCGCTGCCGGGTCTTCGCCAAACGAGCGCACGTTGATCACGGGATTGGCGGCGTTGTTGTTGACGTCCGCGACGGGGGCATACGCGAGATGAATACCGATCGCGCGTGATTCCTGTCCGGTCACGAACCCGGCGCGATACGCGAGCGCGGTGTCACCGGTGGCACCGATCGCCATGTTCGTCGGGATGAGCGTGGCGCCGCCGCCTTTGAGCATCGAAGGAATGAACAGGCCGCCCTCGAGTCGGCCGATCGATGGTTCCACATCGCAGCCCACCAGCAACGGCACGCGCGACATGGCCTGCAGCGCATTCAGCTTTGCCGCGACCTCTATCGGCGAGCCGACCGACATCAGGATGCCGCCGATCCCGTCCTCCTTCACCCAACGCGCCGTCACGGCGAAGGCGCTGTCGGATGCGCTTTCGTAGTCGCCGAGCAGCCAGACATGGATCAGCTGCGCGGCGCGCTGGCGGCCGGATAGGCTCGTGAGCGTACTGTCCACCCAGCGCTGAGCCGGTGCCGAGAGTGGGACTCGTGGATCCCGCGACTCTGCGCCCACAGTCGTGTGCTGCGGCGCGAGAGTCCGGGTGCTGGAGTCGGCCCACGAAGCGGCGCCAGCGAGCACAACAGCAGTGCCGGTGACAAAGGACAAACGCATGGCGCACGTCAGCGAGAAGTGAAACGGTCGAGCCCGCCACATGGTGCAGTCGTGAGCGTCTCGGAAGAGGTGAAGGGTAGCGAGTCAGCGCCGTCCTGCCGAGCGCGGGGTATCTTGTTGGTGGTCCGTCACTTGCCGAGACCGCCGTTGCTGCAGGCGTGCACGCCGTCTAAGCTTCCGTCGCTGCGTTGCAGGGTGCGAAAAGCGCACCGCATGCCCTCACGGTGGTGATGCCGGGGGGCGTTCTTATTCGTGACCCTGCCGTTCCCGCTTACTCATCCGCCACCCGATGGCCATGCTCGTTGAAGTCTGGGACGCGATCAAGGCTGGATACCTGCGCGTCATTGCGCCGGTCGGGGATCTCCTCGTGCGTCATCGGGTCAGTCCGAACCTGATCACGACAGTGGGGACGATTTGCACGATGATCGCCGGCGCAATTTTCGCCGCCGGCCACATCCGCACAGCGGGATGGTTTCTCGGTATCACGGCGTTGTTCGACGTGCTCGACGGGACAGTCGCGCGTCGCACGGGCCGCAGCACCACCTTCGGTGCGTTCTACGACTCGACGCTCGATCGCGTCGCCGACGGATTTCTCCTCGGTGGGCTGGCGGTGTTCTACGGCGTGAATCCCGTGCATCGCAGCGAGACGCTGCTGGCGATCACGATCGCCGGCTTGATCGGCACCTTTCTCACGTCGTACACGCGCGCACGCGCCGAATCGCTCGGTCTCGACGCCAAGGTCGGCATCATGCAGCGGCCGGAGCGGATCGCGCTGCTCGCGGCACCGCAGGCGTTCTTCGGTCTGGCACTCGACGGCTGGGTGCTCGCCGGGATCGTCACACTGCTCTCCGTCACCGCGTGGGTGACGGCGGTGCAGCGGATTCTATTTGTCTACAACGTCACACGCGAAGCCGAGGCTGCCACTGAGCCCACGCTCGCTGCGCGCAAACTCAGCGCAGCAGCGCCGACGATCGCCGCGTCGCGTGCCGACGATGTGCCTGCCCGCGTCACGCCCTGAGGGCGTCGCATTTCCCCCTGGAGATTTCACCACGTGTCCGGTTCGCTCACTCGTCCGACGTCCATCGCCCCTGCCACCGGCAAGCTTGGCATCCTGACCCCAGGTCTGGGTGCCGTCGCCACCACCTTCATGGCTGGTGTCGAAAGCATCCGCCGCGGTCACTCGAAGCCGATCGGTTCGCTGACGCAGATGGCGACCATTCGCCTCGGCAAGCGCACCGAGCACCGCGCGCCGCTGATCAAGGACTTCGTGCCGCTCGCCGGGCTGCAGGACATCGTCTTCGGCGCCTGGGATCCGATCGCCGATGACGCCTACACGGCGGCGAAGAAGGCGGGTGTCCTGTCGTCGGAGCATCTCGAGCCACTGAAGGACTTCATGTCGGCGATCAAGCCGATGACGGCCGCGTTCGAGTCGCGCTTCGTCACGCGTCTGCTGGGCGTCAACAACGTCAAGACCGGACCGACGTATCGCGACATCGCCGAGCAACTGCGTGCCGACATGCGGAAGTTCAAGGCGGACAACGGGTGCGATCGACTCGTGATCGTGTGGTGCGCGAGCACGGAAGCGTTCATACAGCCCGGCCCGCAGCATCAGACCGTGGCGTCGTTCGAGAAGGCGATGGACGACAACGATCCGGCCATCGCGCCGTCGATGCTCTACGCCTATGCCGCGTTGATGGAGAACGTCCCGTTCTGCAACGGCGCTCCGAACCTCACGGTCGACCTGCCGTGCATGCTGGCACTTGCGAATGAGCGCGGCGTGCCGGTGAGCGGCAAGGATTTCAAGACCGGCCAGACGTGGATGAAGACCATCATTGCACCGGGCCTGAAGGCGCGCATGCTCGGCCTCGCCGGCTGGTACTCGACGAACATCCTTGGCAATCGCGACGGCGAGGTGCTGGATGATCCGGCGTCGTTCAAGACCAAGGAAGAGTCGAAGCTCTCGGTGCTGCACAACATCCTGCAGCCGGAAAAGTATCCCGACCTCTACAAGGATTTCTCGCACGTCGTCCGGATCAACTACTATCCGCCGCGTGGCGACAACAAGGAAGGCTGGGATAACATCGACATCGTCGGGTGGATGGGATACCCGATGCAGATCAAGGTGAACTTCCTGTGTCGCGACTCGATTCTTGCCGCGCCGATCGTGCTCGACCTCGCGTTGTTCAGTGACTTCGCTCACCGCGCCGGCATGAAGGGGATCCAGGAATGGCTGTCGTTCTACTACAAGAGCCCGATGGTCGCACCGGGACTGCAGCCGGAGCACGACCTGTTCATCCAGCAGACGAAGCTCAAGAACACGCTGCGTTTCCTGATGGGCGAAGAGCAGATCACGCACCTCGGCCTGGAGTACTACACCTGATGCGTCTGGCGACGCGTGTCATGACGGCGATGGTCGCAATGGCGATCATCGCTGGCTGTACCACTCGCGACCCGCAGTCCGCGATCGACACGCGCATGTGGACGGACGATCTGAAGTTCACGATCCGACTCACACCGCGCCCGCCGTTCGCGCGCGAAGACGTGATCGTCAAGGTCGTCGTGGCCGATAAGGAGTCCGGCGCCCCGGTCGAGAATGGCCAGGGACGCATCTATGCCATGAGCCACGACAGCGTGAGGGTCTTCGATGGCCTCGAGCGCGGTCCGGAGCCGGGCACGTATTACGCAAAACTCAATTTCGTGACCGCCGGCGAGTGGGCCATCGGCCTGCAGTTCCGCCGCGACACCACGAAGAAACTCGAGACCATGGACTGGCTGCAGTCAGTCCGGAACGCGCGCTGAACCCATGAGATTATTTCATCGGACCTCGATTCTCCCGTCGGACGTCATGACGCTCGCCGACGAACATTTCAAAGCGCTCGGGCTGAAGGGCAGTTCGGACACGATGCGGTCGCGCACGTTTTCCGGCGACCTCGGCACGCTGAGCTTGCGCGTGCGCAGCGACGGTGGGCATTACACACTCGTCGAAGCCGTGACCGACCAGATCGGCGAGAGCCGTCTCGACAAGAATGTGAAGAAGTTCTTCAACCGCGTCCACCGCGCCGCCGATCCGCATCACGTGCCGACGGCAGGGTACTGACGTGGAATTTCCGGCGCATCCGCTCGATCTCGATGCGATGCTGGCACTGCCGCAGCCACAGGACAGCACCACCGGTCGTGTGATCCGACCGCACGCGGACCTGCTCGATCGGGCGCAGCGGCTGGCGTTGTACCGTCACATGCGCATGACGCGCACACTCGAGGAACGCCTCGTCGCACTGTATCGGCAGACCAAGGTCGTCGGTGGCCTCTTCCGGTCACTCGGGCAGGAGGCGGACGCCGTCGGCAGTGCCTTCGCGCTCGAGCGCCGCGACATCATGTCGCCGCTGATCCGCAACATGGGATCGATGCTCGTGAAGGGTGCCACGCCGCTCGAGATTCTGCGGCAGTACATGGCAAAAGGTGATTCTCCGACGCGCGGTCGTGAGCTGAACATCCATTTCGGCGATCTGCAGCGCGGATTCGTCGGGCAGATCTCGCACCTCGGCGACATGATTCCGGTGATGGCGGGCATCGCGCTGTCGTTCAAGATGCGCAGCGAGGATCGCGTCGTGCTCGTGTACATCGGCGACGGCGCAACCTCCACCGGCGCGTTCCACGAAGGGGTGAACTTTGCTGCCGTGCAGAAGGTGCCGCTGGTGATCGTCGTCGAGAACAACGGCTACGCGTATTCCACGCCGACGGGCAGGCAGACGGCCGCCAACTCGTTCATGGACAAGGCCGTCGGCTACGGGATCGCCGGAGTGCAGGCGGACGGCAACGATGTGCTGGCCGTCTACGACGTCACGAAGGCGGCGGTGGATCGCGCGCGTTCCGGCGGCGGACCGACGCTCGTCGAGCTGATCACGTATCGGCGCAAGGGCCATGCAGAACACGACAATCAGTCGTATGTGCCGGACGGCGAAATCGACTGGTGGGCGGCGAACAACGATCCGATCGATCGTTTCACCGCCTGGCTCGCCGAGCATGATGGTGTGAGCGCCGATGAGTTCGTCGCGATCGATGCATCGGTCAGTGCGGAGATCGATGCCGCGACGGATGAGGCGGAGAAGAGCCCGATGCCGGAGGCGCTCGATGCGCTGGTCGGCATCTACGGCGAACCGCCGACGATCGAGCCGCACTGGTATCGCGCCGGGAAGAAATCGGCGGTCGAGCAGCATGAGCGTCCGGCGAGCTGGGGCACGCACGATGGGTGAGATCACCTACCTCGAGGCGATCCGCGAAGCGCTCTTCGAAGAGATGGCGCGCGATCCGAACGTCTTCTGTCTCGGTGAGGACATCGGCGCATTCGGTGGCGCGTTCAAGGTGACCGATGGGTTGATGGCGAAGTTCGGCGAACAGCGCGTGATCGACACGCCGATCTCCGAAACCGCGATCATCGGTGCCGCCGCCGGCGCGTCGCACATGGGCCTGCGCCCGGTGGCCGAGCTCCAGTTCATCGACTTCATCTCGTGCGGCTACGACATGCTCACGAATTACGTCGCGACCGCACGTTACCGCGCGTTCCTGCCGTGCCCGATGGTGGTGCGCGGGCCGAGCGGTGGCTATGTGCGCGGCGGGCCGTTCCATTCGCAGAATCCGGAGGCGGCGTTCCTGCATACGCCCGGGCTCAAGATCGTGTATCCGGCCACGGCGGCGGACGCCAAGGGCCTGATGAAGGCCGCGATCCGTGACGATGACTGCGTACTCTTCTTCGAGCACAAGTATCTGTATCGCCGTGTGAAGGACGTGATGCCCGAGGGTGATCACGTCGTGCCGATCGGCAAGGCGCGCGTGGCGCGGGAAGGGAAGGACGTTTCGATCATCACCTACGCCGCCACCGTCTGGAAAGCACTCGAAGCCGCCGAACAGCTGGAACGTGAGGACGGCATCTCCGTTGAGGTCATTGACCTGCGCACACTGCTTCCGATGGACGACGAGGCGATCGTGGCCACCGTCAAGAAGACGAATCGTGTGATGATCGTGCACGAGGACACGCGGACTGGCGGTATCGCTGGTGAGATCACCGCGCGTATCAATGAAACCTGTTTCGAGTGGCTCGATGCGCCGGTGCTTCGCGTCACCGCGCACGACGTGCCATTGCCGTACTCGCCCCCGCTCGAGGATTTCGTCTTGCCCCAGGTGAGCGACATCGTCAGCGTCGCCCGCCACCTTGCCCGCTACTGATTGTGACCGACCAGCAGTCTGCCAGACCGTCGGTGAAGTCCGACGAAGACGTCTCCTATCGCCGCTATCGGAACGTCGGCGTCGGCTGCTTCACGACCTTCATCGGCTTCTTCGGCGGTGGCATGATCTCGGTGCTGATCGCCAAGCTCGTCGCGCAGATTCAGCACGAAGCGCAATGTGAAGGGTTGCCAACCTGTAATTGGCTGACCTGGGCCGCGCGCGGTGGCGTGGCCGGCATGATTATCCTTCCGACGATTACCGTGTGGCGCCTCAAACGTGGCGACGCCATTCAGGATCGTTCCCGCACTACCTGACCGACTTGAGGGTGAGCCAGTGGCTCGTATTGATATCGTAATGCCGCAGATGGGCGAATCGATCGCCGAAGGCACCCTGTCGCGCTGGCTCAAGAAGCCTGGCGATGCGGTGAAGCGCGACGAAGCCATCTTCGAGATTTCAACCGACAAGGTGGACGCCGAGATTCCATCGCCGGCGGCCGGGATTCTGGTCGAGATCATCGTCACCGAAGGGATGACGGTGCCGGTGCAGGCCATCGTCGCTCGACTGGAAACCGAGGCCGGCGCGGCGGTCGTCGTGACGGACGCGCCGGTGCCGGTGGCTGCCGCTTCACCTGTCGCGGACGCTCCCCCTCTCGCGACGCCGGTCGCTGTCGAGCCTGCGCCGATCTCGGCTGCTCCCGCCAACAGCCTGGAAGACCGGCTGCGGACCAAGTCGTCGCCGCTGGTACGGAAGATCGCCGCGGAACATGGAGTCGAGATCGCAGGCATCAACGGCTCCGGCATCGCCGGCCGGGTCACCAAGCGTGATCTGCTGGCACATCTCGATGCGGCGCCGGCGGCTCAGGCGGTCGCGGCGCCGATTGCCTCACTGCCAGGCACCATCGCAGTGCCCGCCGCGCACACCGCGGCCGAGACGCAGACGGCGACGGTCTGGCCGGGTGATGTCGTTGAGCCGATGTCGAAGATCCGGCGCCTCACCTCGGACCACATGTCGCAGGCGCGTCGCGTCGCGGCACACGTGACGAGTTTCTTCGAGATCGATCTCACACGTGTCGCGCGTATCCGCGCCGGCATGCGGAAGGATTTCGAAGCGCAGAATGGACAGAAGCTGACGTTCCTGCCGTTCATCGTGCAGGCCGTCATTGCACAACTCAAGCGGCACCCGATGATGAACGCGGCCGTCAACGGCACCGACATGATCTACCGCAAGCAGTACAACATCGGCATCGCCGTTGCACTCGATCCGACCGGCCTGATCGTGCCGGTGGTCAAGCGCGCCGACGATCTCTCGCTCGGTGGGCTCACCAAGTCGATCAACGATCTGGCGTCGCGCGCGCGATCGAAGGGGCTCAAGCCCGATGAAGTCACGCAGGCCACGTTCACCATCACCAATCCCGGCGTCTTCGGCTCGCTGATGGGCACACCGATCATCCCGGTCGGCACGACCGCGATCCTCGGCCTCGGTGCGATCGAGAAGCGCCCGAAGGTGATCACCGGCCCCGATGGCGAGGACACGATCGCGATCCGCACCTGTGCGTACTTCTCGATGTCGTTCGATCACAAGGTCGTTGACGGTGCCGACGCGGACCGCTTCATGGCGGATCTCAAGCGATCGCTCGAATCGCTGCCTGAACCGACCGCCTGATCGTGGCGCGCGCGCTGGTGATGAAGCGGACCATCGTACCGCTCCCGGAACGGGCGCGGTACATGGAGCGTCTGCAGAAGCGTAAAGCCTACTACGCCTCTGCCGGGTGCAGCTTCTGGGTGTTCGAGGAAGCGCAACTCAACGGTGCCTTCATCGAGTTCACCGAGGCACCGAATCGCGAAACACTGCAGACGGCGCTCGCAAATGCAACCGATCAGGTACTCGATGCCAATCGCATCTATCAGGAAATTTCACTGTCATGATCGCTACACGCACTCTCGCTCTCAACGGCACGGTCTGGGCAGTGGCTCCGTCCGGGTTCGTCACGCAATCCGTCGGTGACGAATTCGGCCTGATCTTCACGCGCGTCGACAGCGACCTCGCCGAAGTTCGTTTCTCGCGGTACTCGCCCGGCGCCATGCGCTCGCGTGAATCGTCGTTCGAGGCGCTGTCCGACGCCACGCTGCTGCGTCTGCTCGGTACCTCGCAGCCGAGCGTCCGTGCGCCCGAGGGCGGATACCGGTCGTGAGCGATCCAACGGCTCCGCAGGGGCCGTACGTCGATCTGCATGCGCACACCACCGCATCGGATGGACGCGCCACGCCCGAGGAACTGATCGCGCTTGCCAAGGCAGCCGATCTGCAGTCTGTGGCGATCACGGATCATGACACACTCGACGGGCTCGCCGCTGGGCAGATCGCGGCCGATGCCGTTGGCATTCAGTTGGTGCACGGCATCGAGTTGAGTACCATCGATGGCGCGCGTGAAATCCATCTCCTCGGTCTCCATCTGACGTCGACCGACGATCTCGGGCGGTCACTCGTCGGTGTGCAATCCGCGCGCGTCGATCGCGCCGTCGAAATGGTCGCGAAGTTGAACAAGCTCAGCATGCCCGTGACGATGGAGATGGTACTGGCTGAGGCAGCCGGCGGCGCGGTCGGTCGTCCGCATGTGGCACGTGCCTTGATCGCCGGCGGATGGGTGCGCGATATGCGCGATGCGTTCGACAGATATCTTGGCGACGGCAAGCCGTGCAACGTCGGCAAACTGCGCCTCGAACTTGCCGACGGCATTGCGCTGATTCACGATGCCGGTGGCGTCGCGATCTGGGCGCATCCGCAGTCGGAAGGAAACAAGGAACGCATCGGACGCTTCGCTGCGCTCGGTCTGGACGGCGTCGAAGTCCGGCACCCGAGCCACAACGCGGAAGATCTTGCACGCATCGCCACGCTCTGCGAGCATTTCGGCCTGCTCAAGAGCGGCGGCTCCGACTGGCATGGCGCGACCGATGGATTCCGCCCGCTCGGCTGCATGCATGTGCCGGCGCCATGGATGGACGCACAGATCGAGCGTGCCATGTACTGGCGCGCCCGCGTCGCATAGTCTGGCGCAGGCGTTGCCATGACGACGACGTTGGCGGGTCAGGTGGCGCTCGTGACCGGCGCTGCGCGGCGCGTCGGACGCGCGATTGCGCGGGCGCTCGCCGAGCGTGGCGCGGACATCGTTCTGCATTACAACAGCGGTGCAGCGGAAGCGCAGAGCACGGCCACCGACTTGCGCGCCCTCGGTGTTCGCGTCGTCCTGCTGCAGGCGGATCTGTCCGATGTACAGGTGGCGCAAGGCGTTCCGCTCACGGCGCGCGACGCCTTCGGTCGCCTCGACATCCTCGTCAACTCGGCCGCGATGATGCTGCGCACGCCGATCGGCGAGGTGACGCCGGACGAGTGGGACACGATGTTCGCGCTCAACCTGCGCAGTCCGTTCTTCATCGCGCAGGCGGCGGCTCCGCTGCTGCGGCAGCGGGGCGGCGTGATCGTCAACATCGCCGATCTCGCCGCCTACGAGACGTGGCCCGCATACGTGCCGCACGCGATCACCAAGGCGGGTATCGTGCAGCTGACGCGCGGTCTCGCGCGCGCGCTCGCGCCGGAGATCCGGGTGAATGCCGTCGCTCCAGGCGCTGTCATGCTCCCCGACGGCTGGAACGACGAGACCGCCGATCGCCTGACCAGCACCACGCCGCTCGCGCGGCTCGGCACCGCCGACGATGTCGCGCAGGCTGTTGCCTATCTCTGCGAAGCGACGTACGTGACTGGCGAAGTGATCATTGTGGACGGCGGTCGCCACATCCGCACGTGACGCACTACGGCACGATCGTCGTCTGCGGTGGCGGGTGCTACGGCGGCTACTATGTGCGGCAACTCGCCCGGGCGCGCCGCGCCGGTGCGCTGACAATGGATCGCATTCTCGTCGTGGATCAGCGCGCGGACTGTCGTGTCGCGCAGCTGGTTGCCGCGATCGTGCAGAACGACGCGGCCGGTATCGCGATGCACGGATGGCAGATGGTGCGCGCGGACACGTCGCCGGTCGAGCATGCGGACGAGACTGGGTATCACGGATTGCCGATCGAGTTTGTCGAGTCGGAGTGGGCCCCGTTCTTCGCCCGGTGGTTTGCGGAGGCCCTGTCGGCGCCTGCGCTGGCGTCGCGCGATGCCGTCGTGCCGTCGCCTCTGATGCCACATCTTCTCAGTGACTGGGTGGAGTCGCGCGTGGTGGCGCATCGGCCGGATACGGTGGTCTCACGAGTGCCGATGCGCGCGCGCGTGACGACGCCGTGGCAACGCGACGCGCCGGACCTCGCCGTGTATGCATCGTTTGCCACGTGGATGTGCCCGATCAACTGCATCGAGCCGCCGCGCTGTCCGGAGACGCGTGGTCTGCGCGATTGGACGATGCCGATCGCGGTGCAGCAGGCCGTCGATGCCGCCGCCGCTGCCGGGGCGACGTACGATGTCGTTGCCCTGTTCCGGACGTCGCACCGCGCATACGGCGTCGGCATGTTCGACGTCGCCGATGCGATCCACGCTGACGCCGGGATCGCCGAATTGGCGCATCGCCCGACGCTGCGGCTGCTGGTCGGTTCAGTTTCTCACTGCCACGGCGCCCTCGCGGAACTGGCGTGCGGCGAACCGCACATCTCGTCCAGCTCCGGCGCCGAACCGTTCGCCGGGCACAAGCTGCCTTAGATTCCGATTCAGACAGCTGGCCGCTGCACCCGCGCGCCTGACCACGGCAGACCACTTACCTGAGCACTGGCGCATGAGCGATTCCCAGACCGAAGCCATCGTGATCATCGGCTCCGGCCCCGCTGCGTGGACCGCAGCGATCTACGCGGCCCGCGCGAGCCTCAATCCGATCGTCTTCGAAGGCGAGCAGGTCGGCACCGAAGGCCCCGGCGGGCAGCTGATGCTGACCACTGACATTGAGAATTTTCCGGGCTTCCCCGACGCAATCAGCGGGCCGGACCTGATGGACAAGATGAAGGCCCAGGCGCTGCACTACGGCACGCGAGTCGTGTCGGAGTTGATCACGCAGGTGGACTTTTCGAAGGCCCCGTTCACGCTCACGCCGCACTACAGCGCGCCGGTGACCGCGCACACCGTCGTCGTTGCGACCGGCGCTTCGGCAAAGTGGATCGGCCTCGAGAACGAGATTCGGCTCGCCAAGAGCGGTGGTGGTGTCTCCGCCTGCGCCGTCTGTGACGGTGCCCTGCCGTTCTATCGCAACAAGCGGCTCGCCGTTGTCGGCGGCGGTGACACGGCGATGGAAGAGGCGCTGTATCTCACGAAGTTTGCCAGTGAGGTCGTCATCATCCATCGCAAGGACAAGTTCCGCGCATCGAAGGTGATGGCGGATCGCGTGCTTGCGCATGCGAAGGTGCGCGTCGAGTGGAACTGCGAAGTCACCGAAGTCCTCGGCAGCGATGAGATCACGGCGGTGCGCCTGATGAACAACGTCACGGGTGCGACGCAGGACCTCGCGGTCGGCGGCCTGTTCGTCGCGATCGGTCACGCCCCGAACACGGCATTCCTCGGTGGTCAGCTCGAGCTCACGCCATTCAACTACATCAAGGTCACGGCGTGGCGTACCTGCACAACTGTGCCTGGCGTGTTTGCAGCGGGCGATGCGATCGATGACTACTACCGTCAGGCCATCACGTCGGCCGGCACCGGCTGCATGGCGGCGCTCGAGGCGGAACGCTGGCTCGCCCATCACGGCATCGGTGAGTCGCCGATGCTCGACACGGCCGTCGCGCCGGTGATGATCGAGGATGCCGACGCGGCCACGGCGGTCGGCTGAATGGCACTCTCCATCTCGGCCATCCCGGTCGGGCCGTTTCAGGCCAACGCCTATCTGCTCGTGGACGATGCGACCAATCGCGCCGTGCTCGTCGATCCGGGCGACGAGGGTGACCGGCTTGCCGCGGCGGTAAGCGCGCGGGGTGTGACGCTCGATGCAATCTGGGTTACGCATGGGCATCTCGATCACGTCGGAGGCATCGCTGGCGTGCGTCGGACGTTTCCTGCCGTACCGATCTGGCTGCACGATGCGGATCGCCCGCTCTATGACAGCGTCGAACGACAGGGACGGGTGTACGGCATCACTATCGAGCCGCCGCCGGCGCCCGACCGCGCGTGGGTGGAGGGCGACGAAGTGACGCTCGGCGCGCATACGTTTCGCATCGTACATCTGCCTGGGCATGCGCCGGGCCACGTTGCACTCGTCGGCGCGACGGACGTGTTCATTGGCGACGTCGTGTTTGCGGGATCCATCGGCCGGACCGATCTGCCGTTCTCCGACCCGGCTGCGATGCAGGCATCACTGGCGCGCGTTGCTGCCTGGCCAGGTCACCTCACGTTGCACCCCGGTCACGGTGGTTCAACGACGGTGGAGACCGAAGTGCGATCGAACCCGTTTTTCCGCGGTATCGCACGACCGATCGGTGCCGGCGGCGCGTGAGTTGCGGCGCAGGGCGATCAGCGGTCGCGCGGGTGCCGCGCGGCTGTGCCGTTTACCTGCTGAGAGGGAGTCGGTGATCGCATGGAACTCACGTGTTACGTCTATCCAGGATGGAAACCGCGCATCCGTGCCGCGAGCTCGCGTCGGGCATGGATGGACGCGACGCCGGAGTCCTTCGCGTATCGCTGCCTGCCGCTGAACATCGCCAACTCGCACGGCTGGGAGATCTTGAGCCCGTGCGGGTTCGAGGCGATGTGGAACGGTGGCGCGCTGCCGTCCGATGTCACGATCCGCATCGACGCAGGCATGGACGGAGTTGACGCGCCGGTCGGCTTGTTCGGTCAGGCCACGCTCACATTTCACGTTGCCGGACTGCTGCGCACTTCGCCGGGCTGGAGCCTCTGGGTCGGCGGATCACCGAACGCCGCGAAGGACGGCATTGCGCCCCTCAGCGGTCTCGTCGAGACAGACTGGTCGCCGTACACGTTCACGATGAATTGGCGCTTCACTCGCGCGAATCACTGGGTGCGCTTTGAGGAGAACGAGCCGTTCTGCTTCATCTTCCCGGTTGAGCGGAGCGTCGTCGCGACGGTGGAGCCGACGTTCGTTCCGATCGAGGACGCGCCGGAACTGCGTGAACAGTTTGAGACATGGAGTCGCTCGCGCGATGCCTTCCAGGCGGAAGTGGCGCGCAATCCTCCCACGTCGCCAAGCGAGAAGTGGCAGAAGTTGTACTATCGCGGCGTGGACGCGCACGGCAATCCAGGCACGCCGGATCACATGTCCAAGCTTCGTCCGCACCCGTTCACCGTCGCCCCGACATCCCCCGATTCCGCTGCGCGTTGTCCGGTGCATCCGGCTGCCGCTGAAGTCCCAGGAGAAACCGACGTATGACAGCCCCGATTGCAGCGATGGCCGCTCGGAAGCGCCACGAACGGGATCTCGCCGATCCGGTCGGCGCCGTGCAGCGGAACGCGCGTCGCGCACTCATGTCGGTGATCATCTCGGCGATCTGGGGTGGTGCCGCGCTGATCGTCGTCACCACCGTCGCCCCAGCCGCGTTCAAAGTACTGCCGACGCGTTCGCTCGCCGGCGCGCTGGTCGGCCAGGTGCTGCCGGTCTTGTTCCTCAGCGGTCTCGTCGCCGGCCTGCTGTCGTTCCTCCTTGCGCCGCGCGCGTCGCCGCGCGTCGTGCTGCGTCGCGTCGGTGCGGTCGGCACCATCGTCGGCTGTGCGATCGCGCAGCTCGTCATCGGACCGAAGATTTCTGCGCTGCGTGAGAAAATCGGCCCCAGCGTTGACGCGCTCGCCGCATCCGACCCGCTGCGCGTCGCATTTGGCACACTGCACGGACTCAGCGTGCTCGCGCTCGGCGTGGCCATGATCTTCGCACTCGTCACGCTCATCGGCGCTGCGCTCGCGGTCCGCACGGAGTCTGCGCTCGACTGACGCACGCCACGCGTCGGACGCTCATCGCATCAATTCACAGGATCACGACATGCCCGCAACGCGTATCGAGAAAGACCCGCTCGGCGAGCTGCCGGTGCCGGCATCCGCGCTCTACGGAGTGCAGACCGTGCGGGCGTTGCAGAATTTCCCGATCTCCGGACTGCTCCCGCTCGAGCCCTTCGTTATCGCACAGGTCTGGATCAAGAAGGCCGCGGCGATGACGCACAAGGATACCGGCCGCCTCGACGCCACGCGCGCTGACGCGATCGTTGCGGCCGCGGACGAAGTGCTCGCCGGCCGCCATCGCGACATGTTCGTCGTCGATCCGTATCAGGCTGGTGCCGGCACGTCGCATAACATGAACGTCAATGAGGTACTGGCGAATCGTGCCAACGAATTGCTCGGGGGGACGCGAGGCACGTACTCGCCGGTGCATCCGAACGACCATGTGAACATGGCGCAGAGCACTAACGACACGATTCCCACCAACATCCGCCTCGCCGTCCTCCGCCAACTGCCGGCGCTGCTCGCCGCACTCGGCGGTCTCCACGAGGCGCTGGCGGAAAAGGGAATCGCCTTCGATCACATCGTGAAAGCCGGGCGCACGCATCTGCAGGACGCGATGCCGATCCGCCTCGGTCAGGAATTCACGGCGTACGCCGGTACGCTCGCGCGTTGCACGAAGCGCATCCTGGAGTCGGCCGACTATCTGAATGATCTCGGGATCGGCGGCAGTGCGGTGGGTACCGGTGTCACCGTCGAGCCGCAGTATCCCACGCTCATGAACACGCATCTCAAGTCGATCACCGGCATCGCGTCGCTGCGCATCGGCTCCGATCGTATTCAACTGATGCAGAGCATGGGCGATGCGGCCGCGTTCAGCGCGTCGCTGCGTGGCCTCGCGCTCGATCTCTCGAAGATCTGCAGCGATCTGCGTCTGATGGTCAGCGGTCCGCGCACCGGGCTCGATGAAATCGTGCTGCCCGCCGTGCAGCCTGGTTCCTCAATCATGCCGGGCAAGATCAACCCCTCCATTCCCGAGATGGTGAATCAGGTCTGCTTCCAGGTGATCGGCTGTGACACCACCGTCGCCATCAGCGCCGAACATGGGCAACTCGAGCTCAATGTGATGATGCCCGTGATCGCGCAGAACGTGCTGCTCTCCATGCTGATCCTGACCAACGCGATCACGACACTGAGCCAGAAGTGCGTGCGTGGCATCACCGCCAACGAGGCAATGTGCCAGTACTGGGTGGAGCGGTCTGCCGCGCTGGCGACGGCGCTGATGCCACAGATCGGTTACGCGAAGGCGGCGGAAATCAGTAAGCAATCGGTCAAGGAAGGGCTGCTCATCCGCGAGTTGGTGAGGCGAGATCAGGTCATCCCAGCAGACCAGATCGATGGCGTGCTCGATCTGCGGAAAATGACGGAAATCGGTGTACCGCAGGGCGAACACGCCGCGGCGGCCGGCGGATGAGTGACAACTCACACGAACGCACTGCGGGTTGCCCCTTGTCCCGTCTCCGGCGCGTAGCCATCCTCCGCTCGTGAGGATTACAACCTGGGCCGAGTACGGCCTCATCAGCGCATTGCATCTGGCGCGACGCGCCGGCGACGGGCCGGTCACTGGTCGCGCAATTGCGGCCGGCGAGTCGCTGCCGGTGGACTATGTCGAACAGATCCTGCTGCGCCTTCGTCGCGCCGGCATCGTGGACAGCACACGCGGCGCCCGTGGCGGCTATGTCCTCGCCAGGCCCGCGACGGACATCACGGTGCGGGACGTCGTATCGGCGTCGGAGCTCCAGACGTTCGACATGCACTGTACGAGCAGTCCCCTCGACGAGGTGCGGTGCGCCGATTCCACGTCGTGCAGTATCCGTCCGGTCTGGGTGCTGCTGCAATCGAAGATCGATGAAGTGCTCGACGGTATTCGCCTCGCGGATCTGCTCGCCGACGAAAATGTCGTGCGCGTACGCGTGAAGCTCGACGCACCGCCGGAACTTGCGCGACGCATGCTTCCCGTCCTGACGGCGGGGTGACCGCGATGTCCAGGTGGACGGCGCAGCAGGTCGAACGCGAATGGGAACGCCGCGCGTCGTCCTTCGTGTCCACGCTCATGACGGAGCCGGAGCCTGCGGCGGTCGATCGTCTGGCCGGCCTCGGCGATCTCGACGCCGACCACGCACGCTGGGAATTGCGCTACCTGCGTCGCGCCGTGGGCCTGTTGATCGCTGGTCGCGATTCGCTCGATGACCGCACCGCTTCGCTCGTCGGTCAGGCACTCGCCAAGGCTGTCGAGCACGATCCATCCGCGGCACCGGCGATGCGCACAGTGTCGGCGTCGCAGTTCAATGCGCGCCTCCGGCTGTACCGCGATCTGATGGGGCAGCGTGGTTCGTCGCGTACGCCCACCTCGACGATCGGCGAGGCGCTGGTCGGCTTCGCGGGCGGTCGGCCCGGCAACGATCAGAGTGCCTGGGCGACGAGCTGGGTCGCGGAGGAACTGGATCGCTGCAACGAGGCGCTGCGTCACGAGTTCGGGACCGCCGAGCTTCCCGACGATGTTGCGCCGAGCGCAATGCCCGTCAATCGTCGCTGATCCGGCAACGAAAAACGGCGCCGGACAATGTCCGACGCCGCATTCCGTCTGTAGTGCCGAAGGGGGGACTCGAACCCCCACGACCTTGCGGCCACTGGCTCCTGAAGCCAGCGCGTCTACCAGTTCCACCACTTCGGCAGAGCAAAGAGGATACCGATCTCGGGCGACGCTGTCAACGAGGTGCAACAAGTTGGCACGCGTCGGGTTACGTCAGTGTGTCGCGGTCGGTCAGTGACGGGGTAAGCCTCGCTCGGCCGCACACGCGCGAAGCACTGCAACTGCCGGTTGGTTGTAGCTCCCCTCGGTTCGCCCTAACTTGCGATGCTGGACTGACAGGTGCTGTCAGTCGCTCCGTGTTTCCTTTGCCTCACGTCATGTCCCGTCCCGCAGCCGATGAAGCACCGGCGATCGAATCAATCGCCAAGAATCGTCGCGCCCGCCACGAGTACCAGATTCTGGACACGTGGGAGGCGGGCATCATGCTGACCGGCTCTGAGGTCAAAGCGCTGCGTGAAGGGCGCGCTAATGTCACCGACGCGTTCGGCGTGATCAACGGCGACGAGATCTTCCTGCTGAACCTGCACATCTCGCAGTACGAGCGCGCGGGCTACAGTGCCCACGATCCGACCCGCACGCGCAAGCTGCTGCTGCACAGAAAGGAGATCGAAAAGCTCATCGGCGCCGTGACCCGTCAGGGACTCACCGTCGTGCCGCTCGAGATCTACTTCAAGAACGGGCGCGCGAAGGTGGTCATCGCACTCGCCCGCGGCAAGAAGATGCACGACAAGCGCGAAGACCTGAAGAAGAAGGACGACGTGCGCGCCATGGCGCGGGCGATGAAGAAATGACGCAGCAGGCATCGCGACTCCGCTCGTTCGCCGGTCGGCTCGGCACGTCGATTGCGCTGCTCGCTGTCTGCGCCACAACGACGCTGGCGCAGCCCGATGGGCTGCACATCCGCACAGGCAACAAGGAGACGGTCGTCGCCTGGGTCACGAGCAATGGTGCGCGCTTCGTGCCGCTGACCGCACTGTCGCGCGCCCTCGGTGGCACGATCAGCATGTCGCCACGTGGCGTGACACTCGATGCCTGCGGTGTCGCGGCGCGCTTCGTGGTCGGTCAACGCACGGTCGACCTCGGATCGGCGGGCGTCGAGCAGCTTGCGAACGCTGTGGCGCGCGGCGGCATCAGCGGCATCGTGATTCCCGCCGAGTTCATCACCGATGTGCTGCCACGTTATGGCACGGGCATCGTGTGGGATGCGGATGAAAAAGAGCTGCGTCGTTTCTCGACGTATGCACGCCGTGCGACCAGCGATCAGTCACAACCCGTCTCGAGTGCCGCGCAGGATCCTGATCCTGATCCGGTTCCCCCTCGCAGCACGACAACCTCGTCCTCGGGCGACGGTTCCGTGCTCCGGCCCGATGCAGGCGCTCGCCCGGTGAGTATCGGTGGTGGCACGCGGAGCACGACTCCATCGCGCACGACATCGCAAGCGCCCACTGTCGCCCGGCGCACCCGACTCGTCGTGATCGACGCAGGTCACGGTGGCCCGGACAATGGTATGAGCGGTGTGTCGTCCAATGGAACGCGCGTCTACGAGAAAAACATCACGCTCGCGGTGGCGCTCAAGGTCGCGGACGAGTTGCGTGCGCAAGGGATCACCGTATACCTGACTCGCTCGCGCGACACGCTCATCGCCCTCAGCGATCGTGGCCGGATTGCGAACAACAAGCACGCCGATCTCTTCCTGTCGATCCATGTGAACGCGGCCAATCCACGCTGGAAGGACGCCACGTCCTCCCGCGGCTTCGAGACATACTTCCTCGCTGAAGCGAAGACGGAAGATGAAAGCCGCGTCGAGCGCATGGAAAACGAGGCGGTGAAATTCGAGACGGGTGCGAACGCGCCACGCGGTGATCCGCTGAGCTTCATCATCAACGACATGGCACAGAACGAACACCTTCGCGAGTCCAGTGATCTCGCAGGCGAAGTGCAGCGACGCCTGAAGTCGATGCATCCCGGCACCGATCGTGGCGTGAAACAGGCGAACTTCGCCGTGCTCCGCGGATCGTTCATGCCGGCCATTCTGGTCGAAGTCGGCTTCGGCACCAATCCGCAGGAAGCGACCTACCTCACCGCCACCGAACGTCAGCTCGATCTCGCGCGAGCGATCTCCTCGGCCACAGTCGAATACCTCGGACGCTATGAGCGTCGCGTAGGCGGCGGGACACCGTGACGGCACTGCGCACCACGTTTGCAGGTCTCGATTTTCAGAATCCGATCGTGCTCGCGTCAGGCACCGCCGCGTATGGACGGGAACTCGACGACATCGTCGATCTCGAAGCCCTTGGCGGAATCGTCACGAAAGCGGTCTCGCTCGCGCCACGTGCCGGCGCGACAGCGCCGCGCGTGTCGGACTTTCCGGGTGGCATGATCAACGCGATCGGTCTCGCCAACCCCGGTGTCGAGGTCGTCCGCGACACGGAGCTGCCGTGGCTCGCCACGCATCTCTCGAAGGCGCGCGTGTTGGTGAACGTGGTTGGAAATGCCGTCGAGGATTTCGCCGAGGTCGTGGCGACGCTCGACGCGTCGGCCGGCGTGTCGGGCTATGAACTGAATGTGAGCTGCCCGAACGTGAAGGCCGGCGGGATGGAGTTCGGCGCCGATCGTATGGTGTTGCGCGCGCTCATTGAACGGGTGCGCGGCGCGACGCGCAAGGCACTCGTCATCAAGCTGTCGCCCACGCTCACGGATCTTCCCGGTACCGCGCAGGTGTGCGCGGACGCCGGTGCGGATGCGATCACACTGACGAACACGATTCCTGGTCTGGTCATCGACGTCGAGACGCGACGCCCGCGCATCGGATTCGGCAGCGGCGGCGTCAGCGGTCCGCCGCTCCTTCCCATCGGCGTCCTGGCAACGTGGCGCGTGTCGCGGGCCGTGACGCTGCCGATCATCGGCCTTGGCGGAGTATCGCGCGCCGAGCACGCGTTGCAATATCTGATGGCCGGCGCGACGCTGGTCGGGGTCGGGACGGCGGGGATGGTCGATCCGCGCGCACCCGAGCGGATCGTGGCTGGGCTTACTCGGTGGTGCGAGCGGCATGGCGTGCGCTCACTGGACACGGTCCGGGGGACATTGGAATGGCCATCGTGAGCATGCAGACCAGACTGGTCATGGCACTGGACGTTCCGTCCGCCGACGAGGCATTGACGCTCGTCGACCAGTTCAGCGGCCGGTGCGATTTCTTCAAGGTCGGGCTCGAGCTGTTCACGGCCGCCGGCCCATTGGTTGTGTTGGCGTTGCGTGCGCGCGGCGTGGATGTCTTTCTGGACCTCAAGCTCCATGACATCCCGAACACGGTGCGTCAGGCGGCGCGGCGGGCTGCCGCACTCGATGTCCGTCTGCTCACGGTGCATGCGTCTGGTGGCGAGGCGATGCTCGCGGCCGCGGTGGACGGGGCCGGGGGAAGTTGTGGCATCCTGGGTGTGACCGTGCTGACCAGTCTCGCGCCGCAGGAGCTCGCGGAAGCCTGGGGGCGCGGCCCGTGGATCGACGTGAAGGCCGAGGTGATCCGCTTGGCCGGCTTGGCGGACTCGGCTGGTGCCCATGGGATCGTGTGCAGTGGTGCCGAGGTGGGTGCGGTAGCGCAGCGCTATCCGCGACTGGCACCGCTGGTGCCTGGGGTTCGGCCTGCCGGGGCGGTGGCGCATGATCAGGCGCGGGTCGTGAGGCCTGAGGCAGCGGCGGCGGACGGCGCCCGGTATCTGATCATCGGGCGGGCGGTGACGGCGGCGACGGATCCGCTGGGGTCGTGGGATGTGATCGCACGGGCTGTGGCGGCGGTCGCCTAGGCATCGCGATGCGTGCGACAAATCGTACACGTCAGTCGAAATCCGCTGTCAAGAGGCAATGCGCAAAAAGTGCTGCGCGGCCCTTGTATGCCGATTCAGGTCCGGCTAGCTTGGGTGTCTTGCCCTAAAGTCGTGACCTCGACAGGAGTACCGAGTGAAAGTTCGTTCCAGCGTGAAGCCGATCTGTGAGCACTGCAAAGTGGTCAAGCGTGAAGGCGTTCTGCGCATCATTTGCGGTCGCAATCCCAAGCATAAGCAGCGGCAGGGTTAAGGATTAATGGCGCGTATTGCTGGCGTGGATCTTCCGCGCGAAAAGAAGGTGGAGATCGGGCTGACGTACATTTTCGGCATCGGTCGCAAGACGGCACGCGAGATTCTCGCCAAGACTGGTGTTGATGCCCAGTTGCGCGTGAAGGATCTCGGCGAAGCCGACGTCAACAAGCTCCGTCAGATCATCGAGCGGGACTATCGCGTCGAGGGTGCCCTGCGCACCGAGGTCGCGATGAACATCAAGCGCCTCATGGACATTGGGTCCTACCGAGGCACACGCCACCGTCGCGGACTCCCGGTCCGTGGTCAGCGTACGCACACCAACGCCCGCACGAAGAAGGGGCCGCGCCGCGCGATCGCCGGCAAGAAGAAGGTAACCAAGTAACCGATGGCGACCGGAAAGAAGACCAAGAAAATCGTCGATGCGGAAGGCGTGGCGCACGTCAGCGCCACCTTCAACAACACGACGATCACGATCACCGATGCTCGCGGCAACGCGATCTCGTGGGGATCCGCCGGCAAGGCCGGCTTCAAGGGCTCCAAGAAGAGCACGCCGTTCGCCGCCACCGTCGCCGGTGAGCAGTGTGCGCGCGAAGCGCTCTCGATGGGGATGAAGCGGGTGCACGTGAAGGTGCAGGGCCCGGGCAGCGGACGCGAGTCTGCAATCCAGGCGCTCGCCTCCACTGGCCTCGTCGTCAAGTCGATCAAGGACGTCACGCCGATTCCGCACAACGGCTGTCGTCCTCCCAAGCGCCGGAGGGTCTGACCATGGCGCGATATACAGGTCCCAGCTGCCGTCAGTGCCGTCGGGAAGGCACGAAGTTGTTCCTCAAGGGCACCAAGTGCTTCACCGAGAAGTGCCCGGTGGAACGCCGCCCGTACGCTCCTGGTCAGCACGGCCAGAGCACGGGGCGCCGCAAGAAGGTCTCCGAGTATGCCAAGCAGTTGCGCGAGAAGCAGAAGATCAAGCGCATGTACGGCATGAACGAAAAGCAGTTCCGCAACATGTTCGAGAAGGTCGCGAAGCAGCCCGGCATCACCGGTCACAACCTGCTTGCGAATCTCGAGAGCCGTCTTGACAACATGGTGTACCGTCTCGGGTTTGCCGCGAGCCGCAAGGCTGCGCGTCAGCTGGTCCGGCATCAGCACGTCGAGATCAACGGCAAGCGTGTCGACATCCCGAGCTACACGGTGCAGCCGGGTGAAGAGATCCGCGTGCGCCAGAAGTCGCGCGAACTGGCCGTCGTGATGGAATCGATGGAACAGGCGAAGCGGAATCCGGGCATGTCGTGGCTGGCGGTCGATGCCGAGTCGTTCAGCGGCCGGATGCTCGAGCGCCCGCAGCGCGCCAGCATCCCGGTTGCGGCCCAGGAGCAGCTGGTCGTCGAGCTCTACTCGAAGTAACCCGATTCACTCGCGCTCCTGGCAACGGGGGCGTGAGTGGCATCGGCCCTGCACGACCGTCGACGGCACTTCGGTGCGCCGGCGGGAAGTCGTTCGGTCGGGACTCTCATTCCCTTACGAGCGTGTCACGCATGAGAGGCGAGGCACGGCGTTGTCGGCCACTTCGGTCCGGCATGACCCCTTTTTCGCAATCAGCATCCTTATGGCAACGATCGATCTCCGCGGTCTTGTTCGTCCGCAGCTTGTCGAAGCGACAAAGCGCGAGGACAACCCGTTCATTGCAGAGTTTCGCCTCCAGCCGCTCGAGCGCGGTTTCGGCCACACGCTGGGCAACGCGATGCGGCGCATGCTGCTGTCGTCGCTGCGCGGCGCCGCCGTCTGGGGTTTCCGGATCGATGGCGTGGTGCACGAGCACCAGACCATCCCGGGTGTCGTCGAAGATGTGCACCAGATCATCGGCAACCTGAAGTCGCTCGTCCTGACGCTCGATGATGACCTCGAGCATGCCGTCCTGCGCGTGGCGCTGAAGTCGGCCGGTGCATTCACCGCCGGTGCGCTCCAGTTGCCCGCCGGTGTCCGCGTGGTCGACGCACATCACCACATCTTCACCATGCAGGACGATCGCGATATTTCGGTCGAGTTGTATGTGAATATCGGTCGCGGCTACGTGGATGCCGATGCGCATCCGGTCGAGCGTGGCATGCCGGTCGATCTCGTCCGGATCGACGCGATCTACAACCCGGTTCGCCGCGCCAACTTCACGGTCGCGGAAACGCGCGTCGGTCAGCGCACGGACTACGATCGCTTGACGCTGACGGTGGAAACCGACGGCACGATCGCGCCGGAAGAGGCTGTGAGTTATGCGGCTGCACTGGCGCAGGCGCACTTCCAGTACTTCGCCAGCTTCGGGTCCAGTTCCGCTGGCAGCCTGACCGCCGGCGATGTCGATGGCAAGGGAATCCTGCTGTCGGAACTCGCGATCGGCATCGATGCGCTCGGCCTGTCCGTGCGCTCGGTCAATTCGCTCAAGAACAACAGCGTCCGTACGCTCGGCGATCTGACGCGTCAGACGGAATCGCAGATCTTGCAGGTCAAGAATTTTGGTAAGAAGTCACTCGAGGAAGTGGCAGCACTGCTCGAGAATCGTGGTTTGAACTTTGGGATGCGGTACGAGGAAGCGGGGGACTTCGCACGGGTGCTCGATTGGGGCACACCGCCGTCGAAGGTCGCCGCCAACGCGCCGGACGATCCCGTCGAGTCCTCGCAGGAGTAATCCCAATGCGCCATCGGAAGGCTGGTCGTCAACTCCGCCGCACGAGCGAACAGCGTCTCGCTCTGCTGCGCAACCTCGCCACCTCGCTCATCGAGCAGGGGGCAATTGAAACCACCGAGGCCAAGGCCAAGGAGCTTCGTCCCTTCGTGGAGAAGCTCGTGACCAAGGCCAAGGCAGGCACGGTGCACGCGCGCCGGCTGGCGGGTCGCCACATCCACAAGCGTGGTGCGGCGGACAAGCTGTTCCAGGAGTGGGGGCCGAAGTTCGCCACCCGCGCCGGCGGCTATACGCGCATTCTGAAGACCGGTCATCGCCTTGGCGATGGTGCGGAAATGGCTCGTATTGAATTCGTGGAGAACTGACCATGGCTATCGATCGTCACCGCTGCTACGTCTGCAAGAAGGGCGTCACTTTCGGCAACAACGTGTCGCACGCAAACAACCGCGTCCGTCGCACCTGGCGTCCGAATCTGCAGGTCATGCGCATCCTCGACACCGACGGGAAGATCATCAAGGTCAAGGCCTGCACGTCCTGTATGTCGGCCGGCAAGATCCATCGCGCGCCGCGCGGTGTCCCCTCGGTCGCCTGAACTGCGACTGCGGTGATTCGTCAATGAGCGGTGTCCGCGCGGGGGAGTCCTTTCAGGGCTCCCCCGCGCTGTTTTTCCTCCACGTGGATCTGGCATGACGCGAGTACTCATCACTGGTGTTGGCGGACAGGACGGCGTGCTGCTCGCGGAGCAACTGCTGGCGCGTGGCGACGCGGTGATCGGTACCACGCGAGGGGATCCGCTCGAGGCACGCTCACGGCTGTCGGCAGCTGCATCGGCCGTGCAACTGCGCGAACTTGATCTGCGCGACACCCGCGCCGTCGATGCGCTGGTCGCCGATGTGATGCCGGACCGGATCTTTCACCTCGCGGCGCCGGCCGTGCCGAACCTGGCATGGAAAGCGCCAGCCGACGCCACGGATGCGCTCTGCACCGCGCCGGCACGGCTGATCGAGGCGATGATGCGGCACGTTCCGGCATCGCGATTGATCTTCGCCGGATCATGTCAGGTGTTCGGCCCGGAGTCGCGTGCGCCGCAGAACGAATCAACGGCGTTCACTCCGCAGACGCCGTACGGCGCGGGCAAGGCGTTTGGTGCCATGCTGCTCGCCGCTTTCCGCGCTGGTCGCGGTGTTCACGCCAGTACGGCGCTGCTCTTCAACCATGAAAGCGCACGTCGACAGGCCGACTACGTCACGACGAAAATCTGCCGTGCCGCGGTGCGCATTGCGGCTGGAGACCGGACGGCAACGCCGCTCACGCTCGGCGCGGTGGATGTCGTGCGCGACTGGGGTCATGCGCGCGATCACATGGACGCACTGGTCCGCATGTCCGACGCGGAAACGCCCGACGATTACGTGATCGGTACCGGTGTCGGTCGGACCGTCCAGGAGTTCTGTGCGGCAGCCTTTGCACGCGCCGGGCTCGATTGGCGCGAGCATGTCGCCCACGACCCCAGCCTCTCGCGCACCGGAGATGTGCCGGCGCTGGTAGCGGATCCGCGGAAGGCGGAGCAGCGGCTCGGCTGGCACGCGACGACGCCGTTTGACGCGCTGCTCGATGAGTTGCTGGATGCCGCGCGTTCGGCGCTCGCTGTCGAGCCGGCACGGCGCACGTAGTCGACGAAGTCGTCGTCACCGCCGATGGCGTGCTCGTCCCCACAGGTTGGGGGGCGGAGAGGCTATATTCAGAGGCTGGTTCCCAGCCTTTTTCGTCTCGCCTGTTTTGCGTCCATGCCGAAGCGTTCTGACCTGCATCGCATCCTGATCATCGGTTCCGGCCCCATCGTCATCGGTCAGGCCGCTGAGTTCGATTATTCCGGGACTCAGGCCACCAAGGCGCTCCGCGAGGAGGGTTACGAAGTCATTCTCGTGAATTCGAATCCAGCCACGATCATGACGGATCCGGAGATGGCGGATCGGACCTACGTCGAGCCGGTCACCCCGGAGTTCGTCGAGAAGGTGATCGCCGCCGAACGACCCGATGCGTTGCTGCCGACCATGGGAGGTCAGACGGCGCTGAACGTCGCGCTGACGCTGTACGATACCGGCGTACTCGAGAAGTACGGCGTGCAGCTGATCGGGGCGAACGCACGCGCGATCCGTGTCGCAGAAGACCGCCAGGAATTTGCCGCCGCGATGGCGCGCATCGGACTGTCAGTCGCGAAGGGCGGTTTTGCGCACACCTGGGACGAAGCGCACGCGCTGCTCGAAGACACCGGCTATCCGGCAATCATTCGCCCGTCCTTCACACTCGGCGGATCGGGCGGCGGCGTGGCGTACAATCGCGAGGAATACGAGACGATCGTGCGTCGCGGTCTGGACGAGTCGCCGACGACGCAGGTCCTGATCGAGCGCAGCCTGCTCGGCTGGAAGGAATTCGAGCTCGAAGTGATGCGGGATTGCGCCGACAACGTGGTGATCGTCTGCACGATCGAGAATCTCGATCCGATGGGCGTGCACACCGGCGACTCGATCACCGTCGCGCCGGCGATGACGCTCACCGATCGCGAGTACCAGACGATGCGCGACGCCGCCTGCGCAATCATCCGGGAGATCGGTGTCGAAGCGGGCGGGTGCAACATCCAGTTCACCGTCAGTCCGACGACCGGTGAGCTGTTGGTGATCGAGATGAATCCGCGCGTGTCGCGCTCGTCCGCGCTCGCGTCGAAGGCAACCGGCTTCCCGATCGCACGGATCGGCGCCAAGCTCGCCGTCGGCATGACGCTCGACGAGATCCCGAACGACATCACCAGGACGACGCCGGCGAGCTTCGAGCCGGTTCTCGACTACGTCGTGGTGAAGTGCCCGCGCTTTGCATTCGAGAAGTTCGCTGCCACTGATCCGCGGCTGACGACGCAGATGAAGAGCGTTGGCGAGAGCATGGCGATCGGCCGCACGTTCAAGGAGGCGTTGCAGAAGGGTTTGCGCGCGCTCGAGACCGGCCGTTCCGGCTGGGAGATCGGACCGCGATTGATCGACGATCGCCTGGCCGATGCTTCACTCGAAACGTTGCGCGGCGCAATGCGTCAGCCGACGCCGGAGCGGATCTTCCAGGTCAAGCGTGCGATGCAGGCCGGCATGAGCAACGCCGAACTGTTCGACGTCACGGCGATCGATCCCTGGTTCCTTGCACAGCTGCGGGAATTGCTCGATGCGGAACTCGAGTACGCCGCGCTGGCAGATGTGACGCCGGACTTGCTGCGCCGCATGAAGCGGATGGGTTTCTCTGATCGCCAGCTCGGCGGATTGCGCGGTGAGACGGAGCAGGCGGTTCGCGCGCGTCGTCATGCACTCGGGCTGCGTCCGTCGTACAAGATGGTGGATACCTGCGCCGGCGAATTCCCGAGCCAGACGCCCTATCTGTACTCGAGTTACGACGAAGAGAGTGAAGCACCGCGCAGCGGTCGCAAGTCGGTGATCATTCTCGGCTCCGGTCCGAATCGCATCGGGCAGGGCGTCGAGTTCGACTACTGCTGCGTGCGTGCGGCCCTCGCCCTGCGCGACCGCGGATACGAGACGATCATGATCAACTCGAATCCGGAGACGGTATCGACGGACTTTGACGTGTCGGACAAGCTGTACTTCGAGCCGCTGACGCTCGAGGACGTTCTGGAGATCGTTGAGCGCGAGCAGCCGATGGGCGTGATCGTGCAGCTTGGTGGCCAGACGCCACTCAAGCTCACGCGGGGGCTCGAGGCTGCCGGTGTGACGATTCTCGGCACATCGCCCGACGCGATCGATATTGCCGAGGACCGGCGCCGTTTCGACACCATCGCGCGTTCACTCGGCATTCAGCAGCCGGCGAACGGCACGGCGACGAGCGTCGACGAAGCGGTCGGCATTGCGGACGGCATCGGCTATCCGGTGCTGGTACGCCCGAGCTACGTGCTCGGTGGTCGCGCGATGCAGGTGGTGTTCGACGATGCCGAGTTGCGGGAGTACTTCGACACGGCCGCGCGGGTGTCGGAAGAGCGTCCGGTGCTCATCGATCGCTTCCTCGAGGATGCATTCGAGGCGGACGTCGATGCGATCTCCGATGGACAGCATGTCGTGATCGGTGGCGTCATGCAGCACATCGAGGATGCCGGGATTCACTCCGGCGACTCTGCCTGCGTGCTGCCTCCGGTGCGGATTTCGGCTGAATACCAGGACGTGATGCGCCGGCATACGGTCGCGCTCGCGAAGGCGCTCGGCGTGGTCGGGCTGATCAACGTGCAGTATGCCCTTCGCGACGGTGAGGTGTATGTCCTTGAAGTGAACCCGCGCGCCAGTCGGACCATCCCGTTCGTGTCGAAGGCCATCGGTGTCCCGCTGGCGTCGGTCGCCGCGCGCGTGATGTGCGGCGAGACGCTGGCGCAGATCGGCTTCACCGAGGAGATCGTGCCGCCGTTCATGAGCGTCAAGGAAGCGGTGTTCCCGTTCAAGAAATTCCGTGAGTTCGATCCGGTGCTTGGTCCCGAGATGCGCTCCACCGGCGAGGTGATGGGCATTGCGGAATCATTCGGCATCGCGTTCGCGAAGGCGCAGCTGGCGGCAGAGAATGCGCTGCCGCGCAGCGGTGCGATCTTCGTGACCGTCAATGATCGCGACAAGGTGAACGTCGCCCCGATCGTGAAGCGCTTTCATGCGATGGGCTTCCGGATCCTTGCCACCAACGGGACCGCGGCATTCCTGAATGATCAGGGCATCCCGACCGACAAGGTTTTCAAGGTGCACGAAGGCCGTCCGCATGCAGTGGACATGATCGTCAATCGCGAGATCGTGCTGCTGATCAACACGCCGCTGGGTAAGCATGCGCAGCGGGACGACTACACCATCCGTCAGGCGGCGATCGCGAACCGTGTCGCATACACCACCACGCTGTCTGCGGCGAGCGCTGCCTGCGACGCGATCGAGGCACTGGCCGCGTCGCAGCCGGGGGTCCGGCCGCTGCAGGACTGGCATGCGATGTTGGCGGCCGGTCGGGCCGCGTATCCGGCCTGACGTGACCCGCTTCGAACTCTCCCTCCCGCGATCGCGATGACTCCGATTTCCGTCCCGCTGCTGGACCTCAAGGCGCAACATGCGACCATCAAGGATGAAGTGGCGACGCTGGTGAACCAGGTGATCGAGGATCAGGCGTTCATCCTCGGCCCGATCGTCGGGCGCCTCGAGTGCGACGTGGCCGGGCTGTCGAAGACGCGCTACGCCGTCGGGTGCGCCAATGGCACCGACGCGATCCTGATTGCGATGCGTGCGCTCGGCATCGGTCGCGACGATGAAGTGGTGACGTCGCCCTTCACCTTTTTCGCGACGGCGGGCACGATTCACAACGTCGGTGCAACACCGGTGTTCGCGGATATCGATCCGATGACCTTCAACATCGATCCGGCGGCCGCCGGTGCGGTGGTGACGTCCCGCACGAAGGCGGTGATTCCGGTCGACCTCTTCGGACAGATGGCCGCGGTGGAGCAGGTTCGCGCGCATGTCGGCAACCTGCCGATCATCGAGGATGCGGCGCAGTCGATCGGGGCGTCGCGCGAGATCGAAGGCACGACCGTGATGGCCGGTGAAGGGGTGACGATCGGCACGTTCAGCTTCTTCCCGTCGAAGAATCTTGGCGGCTACGGTGACGGCGGCATGATCGTCACACAGGACGAGGCGCTGTTCGCAACGATGATGAAGTTGCGCACGCACGGTTCGATGAAGACGTACTACCACGAGATCGTCGGCTACAACAGCCGCCTCGATGCACTGCAGGCCGCAGTGCTGCTGGCGAAGCTGCCGCATCTGGACGCGTGGAGTGCCGCGCGCCGCGCCAACGCCGCGTTCTACGATGCAGCGTTCTCCGATCTGGCGGATATCGTCACGCCGTACATCGACCCGGCGAACACCTCGATCTACAATCAGTACACGGTGCGTGCACAGTCGCGCGACGCGCTGCAGGCGCACCTCAAGAAGCACGACATCGGCTGCTCGATCTATTATCCGTTGCCGCTGCACCTGCAGCCCTGCTTCGCGTATCTCGGTTGCCGCGAAGGACAGTTCCCCGAGTCGGAGCGAGCGGCGAAGGAAGTCCTGTCGCTGCCAGTCTTCCCGGAACTCAGCGCCGATCAACGCGATGCGGTCGTCACCGTCGTCCGTTCGTTCTACGGACGCTGACCTCGCCGTTCGTTCCTTTCGTCACCTCTCGGATTCCTGATGCATAAGTCGCAACTGCTCGCACGCATTGCTTCCCACGACGCGGTCGTCGCCGTCGTCGGCCTCGGGTACGTGGGCCTGCCTCTCGCGATGGAGTTCGCCGAGGCCGGCTTCAAGGTGATCGGATTCGACGTCAGCGAGCGTGTCGTTGGGTTGCTGAACGCCGGCCAGTCGCACATTCAGGACATCCCGGCCGCGCAGGTCGCGAAGCACGTCGCGTCAGGCACGTTCGTCGCGACCACCGATGCGGCACGCATGATGGAGGCCGACGCGGTGTCGATCGCCGTGCCGACGCCGCTCGGCAAGACGCGCGACCCGGACATGACGTACGTGATCGCGGCGACCGCGGCGGTGGTGGGACAGGCGCATCCGGGACTGCTGATCGTGCTCGAGAGCACGACCTATCCCGGTACGACGCGCGAAGTGCTGCTGCCGGCCCTCGAGGCGGCGGGCTTTGACGTCGGCACCGACGTCTTTCTTGCCTTCAGCCCGGAGCGCGTCGATCCAGGCAACCCGGTCTACCACACCAAGAACACACCGAAAGTCGTCGGCGGTGTCACACCGGCCTGCACCGAAGTCGCTGCGGCGCTGTACCGCGCCGTGATCGATACGGTGGTGCCCGTGTCCTCAACCGAGACCGCTGAACTGGTCAAGCTGCTCGAGAACACATTCCGCTCCGTGAACATCGGGCTCGTGAATGAGATCGCGATCGTCTGTGACAAGCTCGGTGTGAACGTGTGGGAAGTGATCGATGCGGCCGCCACGAAGCCGTTCGGGTACATGAAGTTCACGCCGGGTCCGGGCATCGGTGGCCACTGCATCCCGCTCGATCCGCACTATCTCGCGTGGAAGATGCGCACGCTGAACTACAAGACGCGCTTCATCGATCTGGCGAGCGAGATCAACTCCGGCATGCCGGACTATGTCGTCGAAAAGGTGTCGCGTGCGTTGAATGACAACCGCAAGGCGGTGCACGGGAGCTCGGTACTGGTGCTCGGTGTCGCGTACAAGCGTGACATCGATGACATGCGTGAGAGTCCGGCGCTCGACATCATGCGCCTGCTCGAACAGCGCGGTGCGACCGTGACATTCAACGACCCGCACGTGGCGACGTTTCGTGAGGACGACCACGAATATCACAGCGTTCCATTGACGCGCGAGGCTTTGGCCGAGGCGGATGCCGTGGTGATCGTGACGGACCACAGGGCGTACGACTGGCAGTTCGTCGTCGATCACGCCACGCTCATCATCGATACGCGAAACGCCACCGGAAAGTGTACACCGTCGCGGGCGCGCATCGTCAGTCTCGCTGATACGGTGGCGCCGCTCACGGCCGGCGCACACTGACATGAAAGTTGCGGTCATCGGCACGGGATACGTCGGTCTGGTACTGGGCGCATGCCTGGCGGACACCGGCAACGACGTGGTCTGTGCGGATCTCGATGCGGCGAAGATCGAGGGGCTGCAGCGCAACGTGCTGCCGATCTTCGAGCCAGGCCTGGATGTCATCGTCGAGCGCAACCAGCGGTCCGAGCGCCTCACGTTCACGACCGATGTGGCGTCGGCCGTTCGCCACGCGCAGTTCGTCTTCATCGCGGTCGGGACGCCGGCCGATGAAGATGGCTCCGCCGACCTGCGGTACGTGCTGGCCGCGGCGGAAACCGTCGCCAGGAGTGCGGAGCAGGAAGTGGTCGTGGTCACGAAGTCCACGGTGCCGGTGGGCACGGCGGAACTGATTCGCGGCGTGCTGCGTGCGCATGCGCGCGTGCCGTTTCATGTCTGCAGCAATCCGGAGTTCCTGAAGGAAGGCGCTGCGGTCGATGACTTCACGCATCCGGATCGTGTGATCGTCGGCACCGATTCGCAGCGCGCGCGCGAACTGATGGAGGAGCTTTATGAGCCGTACGTGCGATCGGGCAAGCCGCTGATCTTCATGGATCTGGCGTCGGCTGAGCTGACGAAGTACGCGGCTAACGCGATGCTTGCTACGCGCATCAGTTTCATGAACGAGATCGCGCTGATGTGCGAGCGTGCCGGCGCCAACGTGGACCTCGTGCGCCTGGGCATCGGCAGCGATCCGCGCATCGGGCCGTCGTTCCTGTTGCCGGGACCGGGCTACGGTGGCTCGTGCTTTCCCAAGGATGTTCAGGCGCTGCTGCGGACCGCGACGGACTACGACGCGCCACTGCGCGTGCTGCAGGCCGTGCACGAGGCGAACACGCACCAGAAGGATCGCGCGGCGGAGAAGCTGCGCGCACTGCTCGGTGGATCGCTGGCGGGAAAGCGCGTGGCCGTCTGGGGACTGGCCTTCAAGGCGCAGACCGACGACATGCGCGAATCGCCGTCGCTGTCGCTGATCGCCGCGATTCGTGGAGAGGGCGGCGTGGTGGTCGCACACGATCCGGAATCCCGTCGTGAGGCAGCGCGTCGTCTCGGCTCGCAGGTCGAGCTGGTGCAGAATGCGTATTCCGCCTGCGACGGCGCCGATGCGCTGGTGTTGATGACGGACTGGAACGAGTATCGCTCGCCCGACTGGGCCCGCGTCCGGTCCGCGTTGCGGCACCCGAACGTCGTCGATATGCGGAACCTCTATTCGCCGGCCCGCATGCGCGCGCTCGGTTTCACGTATGACTCCGTCGGACGGCCACGTTGAACCGGGCGTCCTCCCCGGGGTGTAATGCAGCTGCTGGTTTGCCGGTCTTCGCCGTTTGCGCCCGACCCGGGCGATTGTCGCGTTTCAAGCTCCCATGCTCCGATTTTTTCGCCAGCGCACACGCAGTGGATTCCTTGATCGCGACCAGGCGATCGGTCGTGCCCGTCGGTGCGGCACCATGCTGATGCGGCGCCTGGCCGTTGCCCCAATCGCGCTCGCACTGCTGGCCGCGTGCAGGGGTGGCTTCCGTCTTGATCGGCTTGGCACCGATCCGCAGGTGCTGTACGCGGCCGGCATGGATCAGCTCACGAAACATCGCTGGGAGAACGCGATTCTCGTTTTCGAGAAGCTGGCCACGGATCTGCCGGCGCGTGACACGCTGCTGCCGCACGTGCAGTTCAATCTCGGGACGGCACGCAGCGGAAATCTCGAGCACCTGCTTGCAGCGCAGGCATTCACGAAAGTCGCGGAGAATTATCCCGAGGATTCGCTCGCTGACGACGCGATGTACGAGAGCGGGCGCGAGTACCAGAAGCTCTGGCGCTCACCCGAGCTGGATTCGCAGTATGGCACGACGGCGCAGGCGACCTTCCGCACGATGGTCGCCGTGTATCCCGACTCACCGAAGCGCAAGGAAGCGGAGACGCAGCTGCACGTGCTCGAGGAGATGTTCGCGACCAAGGAGTATCTGGCCGGGTTCTACTACCTGCGGCGCAAGGCGTACGATCCGGCGATTCTGTACTTCAAGACGGTCGTGAATACGTATCCCGAAAGCATGAAAACCAAGGATGCGTATCTCCGGATGGTCGAGTCGTATCGGATCATCCGCTACAAGGAAGAGGCTGTCGAGGCGTGTGCCATCCTGCGCAAGCGGTTTCCGACGGACGCCGAGGTGCAGAAGACCTGTCCACCGGAGCCCGTGAAGGCGGACAGCACAGGGCAGGTGCCGAAGGCGCCCGTCGTGCCGCCGGCTCCGGCGCCGGTGCGGAAGCCCTGAGCCCGTGCGGATCGGCCTCTTCGGCGGCAGTTTTGATCCACCACATGTCGGCCACTGGCTGGCGGCGGTGGACGCCGTCGAGGCGCTGGCGCTCGATCGGCTCGACTTCATTCCGGCCGCGCATCAGCCGCTGAAGCCCGATGGTCACCGTGCACCCGCGGCGGCGCGGCTCGCGATGCTTGACGTGATGGTGTCGGGGGATGCGCGATTCGCGGTGAATCCGGTCGAAATCAGCCGTGGCGGATTATCTTTCACGGTTGACACTGCCGCGTCGTATCGTGCGTCTGGTGAGGGCGACACGCTGTTTCTGCTGTTGGGGGTGGATGCAGCGGCTGGGCTCGCCCGGTGGAAGGATCCGGAGCGGCTGCTGCAGCTCGTACAATTGGTCGTCTTGACCCGTGGGGCAGAAGAATTCGTTCCGGCGGGACTTGGGCGCAACGCGCTGGTGCTGCCGACGCGTCGGGTGGATGTGAGCTCGACCGAAGTGCGACGGCGGGTCAGTGAGGGGCGCTCGTTACGAGGATTCGTCTTGGACGCGGTGGCGGAACAGATCCGCAGTACCGCGATGTACCGATAGGGGAGAGCGATGCTCAAGGATGTGCTGGGAAAGCTGTTCGGCACGCGCCATCAGCGTGAAGCGAAGCGGGTCAAGCCGATCATCGATGAGATCCATCGTCACGAAACGACGCTGGTGTCGCTCGACGATTCCGGGGTTCAGGCGCAGACGGCCAGGTTCCGCGAGATCCTCGCGCAGCGCACCGGCGCGCTCGAGACGCGTGTCGCTGAGCTGAAGGATGCGAAGCGGACGGCCGCCGACGTCACTGAGCGGGAGCGGATCGATGACGAGCTGACCGGCGCCGATGGGCGCAGCGGCGTCGAAGGGGAGTTGCGCGCCGCGATCGCCGACACGCTCGACGAGCTGCTTCCCGAAGCCTTTGCCACGGTGCGTGAAGCGGCCCGACGCCTGAAGGGCACGAACGCGGCGGTCACCGGCCATCCGCAGGTCTGGGACATGGTGCCGTACGACGTGCAACTCGCCGGTGGCATCCAGCTGCATCTCGGTCGCATCGCGGAAATGGCGACCGGTGAAGGCAAGACACTCGTCGCGACGCTACCGCTCTACCTCAACGCGCTGTCCGGCAAGGGCGTGCACCTCGTCACGGTGAACTCGTACCTCGCGCGTCGTGACTCGCAGTGGATGGGCCATCTCTTCTCGTGGCTCGGCCTGTCGGTGGCGTGCCTCGATGACACGGAGCCTGGCTCGATCGATCGGCGGGCGGCATACAACGCCGACATCACGTACGGCACGAACAACGAATTCGGCTTCGACTACCTGCGCGACAACATGGTCCACTCTTTGGATCAGCGCGTGCAGCGCAAGCACTATTTCGCGATCGTGGACGAGGTGGACTCCGTGCTGATCGACGAGGCGCGCACGCCACTGATCATTTCAGGCCCGGTCGGGAACGAGAACGACTCGATGTACCAGGCGCACAACGCCTCGGTGGCAAAGCTGATCCGCGAGCAGGATGCGCTGGTCAATCAGCTCGTCGCCGATGGTGAACGCCTGATGGAGAAGGACTCCGATGGCGCCAGCCTGTTGCTCTACAAGGCGCAACTCGGCGGTCCGAAGAACAAGAAGCTGTTCAAGATTCTCGGGGAAACGGGAGTCAAGCAACTCGTGCAGAAGCGCGAGCTCGAGCACCTCGCCGACCGCAAGCTGCCGCCGGCGAAGCAGCAGTTCAGTGACATCGAGGACGAACTGCATTTCGTGCTCGACGAGCGCGGGCACACGGTGCACCTGACGGATCGTGGCGTGGACCTGATGACGAAGATGACGGGCGAGGCGTTCCTGCTTCCTGACATCTCCGTTGAAATCGGTCGCATCGACGCATCGCACGACCTCGAGCCGCAGCACAAGCTCGAGCAGCGCGCGGTCCTCAATCGCGAATACGCGATGCGCAGCGAGCGGCTCAACATCGTGCATCAGCTGCTGCGTGCGTACGCGCTCTACGAGAAGGACGTCAACTACGTCGTGCAGGATGCGCAGGTGCTCATCGTCGATGAGTTCACCGGACGCACGATGCCCGGACGTCGCTGGTCGGAAGGGTTGCATCAGGCGGTCGAGGCGAAGGAAGGCGTTCAGGTGAAGGGCGAGACGCAGACGATGGCCACGATCACGATTCAGAATTACTTCCGCATGTACGAGAAGCTGGCCGGCATGACCGGCACGGCCGAGACGGAAGAGACGGAGTTCCACCAGATCTACACGCTCGAAGTGTCCGTCATTCCGACGAATCGTGCGATCATTCGCGACGACCGTCAGGATCTCGTCTTCAAGACGCGGCGTGAGAAGTACAACGCGATCGTGGACGAAGTGAAGCGGCTGCACGAACTCGGGTTCCCGATTCTCGTCGGCACCGTGAACGTGGAAGTGTCGGAGACGATCGCGCGCCTGATTCAGCGCGCCGGCATGAAGTGCAGCGTCCTGAACGCGAAGTACCATCAGCGCGAAGCCGAAATCGTGGCGGAAGCCGGACAGCCCGGCGCGATCACCATCGCGACCAACATGGCCGGCCGCGGCACCGACATCAAACTCGGCGCCGGCGTCACTGACGGAAAGCCATCGCAGGTGAAGGACGTCGACGGCAAGGACATCGACATCACCGAGATCGGCGGCCTGCACATCATCGGCAGCGAGCGGCACGAGTCACGCCGCATCGATCGCCAGTTGCGCGGTCGTGCCGGTCGTCAGGGCGACCCGGGGTCGAGCCAGTTCTTCCTCTCGCTCGAAGACGACCTGATGCGCCTCTTCGGCTCCGAGCGCATCGCGAAGCTGATGGACCGGCTCGGCGCGCAGGAAGGCGAGATGCTCACGCATCCGTTGATCACGCGCAGCATCGAACAGGCACAGAAGCGCGTCGAGCTTCAGAACTTCCAGGCCCGGAAGCGGCTGCTCGAGTACGACGACGTGATGAACCAGCAGCGCGAAGTCGTCTACTCGCTGCGGTCCTTTGCGCTCGACGGCGGCGAAGAACTGCGCAGTGAAGCACGCAAGATGGTCGAGAAGGCTGTCGGTCGCCGTGTCGAACTCGGTCTGGCGGACTACGAATCGCCCGAGCAGTGGGATCTGGCCGCGCTGCAGCAGGATCTGCTGATGCAGTACCTGTTGCAAGTGCCGCCCTTTGCCGAAGACGCTACTGATCGGCCGGGCGATGTTCCGCAGGCGCAGGCGGCTGCGGTCGAGACGGCGGGCGCCGCGTTCGACACGAAGCTGACCGAACTCGATACCGTGCAGGACGAGAGCGGCGTCGGGTTCTCGACGCGCATGCTGTCGATCGTGATGCTCAACGTGCTGGACGAGAAGTGGAAGGATCACCTGTACGATCTCGATCAGCTCCGGAACGCGATTCACTATCGCTCGTGGGGCCAGAAGGATCCGCTCATCGAGTACAAGCAGGAGGCGTACACGATGTTCGTGGACCTCATGCAGGACGTGTATCACACGTTCTCGGAGCGCTTCATGAAGGCGCAGCTCGTCTTGAACGAGCCGGAGCCGCTGATGGACATCGCGTCGCTGATTCCGCCGCCGCCATCGTCGAACGGCACGTCGGGGCAGCACGGTGCAGCGCCGACCAAGCGGTACAACGCGTTCGGCATCCTCGAGGACATTCCGCCCGAGGAACTCGCGGTACCGAAACCGGAATCGGAACCGAAGCCGCGGGATCGGAAGGATCGCAAGAAGAAGTAGAGGAATGTGAGCGACACCATGACGAAGGGCGCCACCATTCACGGTCGGCGCCCTTCGTTTTTCACCCGTCTGAGCTTGCGATCAGCGGCCGAGGCGAACCACCGTGCTCGCACCGAGCCGCAGCGCGTAGTCGAAGACGCGGGCATTCGTGCCGTAGTCCGCAACCACATCGCCGCGCAACTGCAGATCGTGCGTCAGTGCAATGCGCGCGCCGGCGACTCCGGATACGCCCCAGTAGTCCACGTACTCGTACGACGTGCGCGATGGCCCGATGCCTGCGAGCAGCGCAATGCGCGACGTGACGGGGATGTTCTGCACGTAGCGGAAGGCGAACGTTGTCACACGAAACGTGGCGCCACCGGGCAGCGGTGCATTGGTCTGGCCGTTCTGGCCACCATCGCGTACCGCCTGGCGTCCATAGGTCGCGTCAACCTCGACTTCCGAGCGCGACGTGATGAAGGCGCCGATCCGCGTACCGATCGCCTTCCCGCTGCGCAGATTCCAGATCGGATTCAGCCGCCACTGCTGCGCAAAGATGCCGCCTTCGAGACTGCCAGGTTCCTGCATGGTCAGCGCCCCGCGCGTGCGATCTCGTGATGTCGGGCCGTCGAACGGGCCGAGCGTGGATTGAATGCCCGTGCGGAGCCCCAGCTCGGTGGCACCACCGTTCGCTTGGTAGTTGAAGATCACGTCCGAGCGGAGTGCGTAACGGCGGGTGATCGCGGTGCGCACGCCGACAAGCGCATTCGCACCGAAGTGATACGTCACTTCGTAATCGCTGCGCGAGACGCCGCCACCAATCAGCAAGGACGAGAAGTCCGTCAGAGGAATGGTGTACGTCCCACGCGCCACGAGTTGGTTGTATCGCCGGCGCGGCGGGTCGCCGATCCCGTCCACCGTGCCGGTCGACGCCTCGATCTCGACGCCGAACTGTCGGTGCAGGTTCACCCGGCCACGAACGCCGAGGCTGAGCGGCGCGCGACTCTCAAAGCGCGCTTCCTTCGGATCGACCCGTGTGATCTGGCCATATGCGCCGACTTCCACCGAACCCGGTGGCTGCGCGCCGAGCGGTGACGCGGCGAGCGGTGACGCGGCGAGCGTGACGCAGAGTGTTGTCACCGTCGCTGCCAGTCGCAGTTGCATGTCTCGCATGTGAAGGAATGTCGTGTCCCGGGCGGTACGAGGCGCGCCTGATGCGCCGCATGGTCCGCTGCCGAACGATACCCGCGGATGGGCTCGCACGGGGAGGGGACGACATGCGTCGGTTGGATACCCGGCCTTCGCGCGACCGGTGGCATCGTGGGACGACCGCACTCGATTCTCACCAGCCAGGAGGCCCATGCACCACGCTCCGCCCTCTCGTATGCTCAACCGATCCTCCGGCACGACTACCGCGAACGTCGCGGCGGCACTAATACCAATGGAGCGGCTTGCGCCGGCCGAACGTCCGCGCGAGCGGCTGCGTTCGCTCGGTGTCCGATCGTTGGGAGCCGCCGAACTCATTGCAGTCATCCTCGGCAGTGGCAATCGGGGACGGTCGTCACTGACCATCGCGCACGAAGTACTGGCGCAGGTCGGCGGCTCGCTGCGGGTGCTCGCAAGTCGGCCGGTGGCAACCATCGGTGAGATCACAGGTGTTGGACCGGCACGGGCGATGGCGATCGTGGCGGCACTGGAATTGGGGCGACGAACGGCCGCTGAACCGCATGGTGAACGTGTGGCCGTGCGCTCACCGCAGGATGTGGTGGCGGCGTTTGCGCCACATCTGGAGGCGTTGTCCGTCGAGGAGTTTCATGTCGCGATCCTCGATGCACAACATCACCTCGAACGCGATGTGCTGGTGACGCGGGGAATTCTCGATTCGTCGCTCGTACATCCGCGCGAAGTGTTTCGTGAGGCGATCGCCGAGCGGGCGGCGTCGATCATTCTGGTGCACAATCACCCGAGTGGCGACCCGACGCCGTCGGCAGAGGATCGCATGGTGACGTCGCAACTGGTAGCGGCAGGCACGTTGCTGGGCATCCCGGTGCGGGATCATGTGGTGATCGGTCGGGGCAGGTACGTGAGCTTTGCGGAGGCTGGGTGGCTATCGACGGTGCGGTGACGCAGACGGATGAAATCTTTCCGGGATGGGGCCCTGGCAGTCCGCTGCCGGCACGGCTCGATCGCGAGCTGCTCATGCGCGCGTATCGCTACAGCGCGCGCGCGCACACCGGGCAGAAGCGTCGCTCGGGCGAGGACTACGTCGTGCACTGCGTGCACGTCGCGCGCATTCTCGCCGACCTGCAACTCGATTCGACGACGATCGCGGCCGGCCTGATTCACGATGTCGTGGAGGACACGGCGATCACGGTGCCCGACGTCGAGCGGGAGTTCGGGCCTGAGATCGCGCAGATCGTGGATGGTCTCACGAAGATCGGCAACCTGCCGTTCACTTCGAAGGAGGAGCGGCAGGCCGAGACGTATCGCAAGCTGCTGCTGTCGGTGGCGCGCGATGCGCGCGTGATCATCATCAAGCTCGCCGATCGCCTGCACAACATGCGGACGCTGGAATGGATGCCGGAGGAGAAGCAGCGGATGATCGCGCAGGAAACGCGCGACATCTATGCGCCGCTCGCGCACCGCTTCGGGATGGCGAAGGTGCGATGGGAGCTCGAGGATCTCGCCTTCAAGTACCTCGAGGAGGACGACTATCGCACGCTCGCGCGTCAGGTCAGCACGCGGCGCGGTGAGCGCGAGGAGCTGATCGCGCAGATGGCACTCCCGCTCAAGGAGCGCTTCGATCTGGCAGGGCTGCACAATGCGGATGTCTCCGGCCGGCCGAAGCATCTCTGGTCGATCTGGAAGAAGATGCAGAAGCGGAACAAGCCGTATGAGGAGATCTTCGACCTGCTCGCGATCCGCGTGCTGGTGGACTCGATTCCGGACTGTTATCACGCGCTTGGTGTGATCCACGAGAAGTGGAAGCCGGTGCAGGAGCGCATCAAGGACTACATCGCGCAGCCGAAATCGAACGGCTATCAGTCGCTGCACACGACGGTGTTCGGACCGGGGCGTCAACTGTTCGAAATCCAGATCCGCACGCGCGAGATGCACCAGACGGCCGACTACGGCATCGCGGCGCACTGGCTCTACAAGGAAGGGTCGAAGGATCAGGGCGATCTCGACCGCCATCTGGCCTGGTTTCGCCAGGTGATCGAATTTCAGCTCGACACGAAGTCCCCGGACGAGTTCCTCGAATTCCTGAAGCTCGATCTGTATCAGGATGAGATCTTCGTCTTCACGCCGACCGGCGACGTGGTGCAGCTGCCGAAGGGCGCGACGCCGATCGACTTCGCGTTCGCCGTGCACACGGCGGTCGGTCTGCGGTGCCAGGGCGCGAAGGTGAATGGAAAGATCACGCCATTGTCACGCCCGCTGAAGAATTCCGAGACGATCGAAATTCTGACGTCGCCGTCGGCCAAGCCGACGCGCGATTGGCTCGCGCACGTGCGCACGAGCCGCGCGCGCTCGAAGATCCGCCAGCAGCTGCGTCTGGAGGAGCAGGTCACGAGCCAGAAGCTCGGCCGCGAAATTCTCGAGCGCGAACTGCGCCGCCGTCGCCTCGGCAAGGTGACCGATGATTCACTGAACGGCGTTGCAAAGGGCCTCGGCCTCACCGACGCCGTGCACGTGCTCGCAGCGATCGGGCAGGGAGAAATCCAGACGCTCGGCGTGCTGAAGGCCCTGTTCCCGGCAATCGATGAGGCGATCGAGCCGGCGAAGCCGAGTGTGATCGAGCGGTTGGTGGACCGCGTGCGCGGCACCGAGAGCGACCGCGGCGTCAAGATTCAGGGCGTTGATGGTGTCATGGTGCGGTATGCGCAGTGTTGTCAGCCGGTGCCGGGTGATGAGGTGGTTGGCTACGTGACGCGCGGTCGCGGTGTGAGCATTCATCGCGCCGATTGCCCGAATCTGCTCCCGCTCGCGCATGAGCCGGAGCGGCGTCTCGAAATCGACTGGCAGGAGAAGTTCGGCGAGCGATTCATCGTGCGGCTCGCCCTCGAAGGGACCGACCGGCGTGGGCTGTATGCCGACGTCGCGAGTGCGGTCAGCTCGACCGGCACCGACATCCGCCAGATGGACCTGAAGGCGATCGACGGGCGCGCAGTGGGGGCGATGATGGTGGAAGTCGAGAACCTCGAGCACCTGCAGCAGATCGTGAAGGCGGTGCGGCGGGTGAAGGGCATCAGCGACGTCGCGCGGCGGGAGCGGATTTCGACCGAGGAGTAACGGGCGGGGGTCGCTGAGCTCGGGCGGAACACCGACTCGCGCTACCCGAAGAAAACCCGACAAGGTATCTTTCGGCCATGAGCGAATCGCTGTTCGACCTACAGGCGCCATACCTGCCGGCCGGGGACCAGCCGCGGGCCATTGCCGAGCTGTCCAAGGGGCTCGAGCGCGGCGACCGCTATCAGACGCTGCTCGGCGTGACCGGCTCCGGCAAGACGATGACCGTCGCCAGCGTGATCGCCGCATGGGGTCGGCCGACGCTGGTGCTGTCGCACAACAAGACGCTGGCCGCGCAGCTCTACGGTGAGTTGAAGGGCTTCTTCCCGAAGAACGCCGTCGAGTATTTCATCTCGTATTACGACTATTATCAGCCGGAAGCGTACGTTCCCTCGAGCGATACCTACATCGAGAAGGACGCGTCGATCAACGAGGACATCGATCGGCTGCGATTGCGTGCGACGTCGAGCCTGATGGAGCGCGAGGATGTCGTGATCGTCTCGACTGTGTCGGCGATCTACGGCCTCGGTGATCCGGTGTCGTATCGCGAGCGGATGATCAGCGTCGATCAGGGCCAGAAGATCGCGCGCGACGACCTGCTCCGGCTCCTCGTCGGTATCCAGTATCAGCGCAACGACGTCGCCTTTGATCGCGGGACCTTCCGCGTGCGCGGTGATACTGTCGAGATTTTTCCGGCGTACGAGGAGCAGGCCGTGCGCGTCGAGTTCTGGGGCGACGAAGTCGAACGCATCACAAAGATCGATCCGATCACCGGCGACCTGATTGCGGCGCTCAAGCGCGCGGCCGTCTATCCCGCGAAGCACTTCATCACCAGCCGTCCCTCCCTCGAACGCGCGGCCAAGGCGATCAAGGAGGAACTCGCCGATCGCCTGCTCGTCCTGCGCAACGATGGCAAGCTCCTCGAAGCGCAGCGGCTGGAAGGCCGCACGAATTTCGATCTCGAGATGATGGCGGAGATCGGTACCTGCGCCGGCATCGAGAACTATTCGCGGCATCTCTCCGGACGCACGTCCGGTGACCGCCCGGCCTGTCTGTTCGACTACTTCCCCGACGATTTCGTGGTGGTCGTGGACGAGTCGCACGTCACGCTGCCGCAGATCCGCGGCATGTACAACGGTGACCGTGCGCGCAAACTGACGCTGGTGGACTACGGCTTCCGCCTGCCGAGTGCGCTTGATAATCGTCCGCTCGTCTTCGATGAATTCCTCGCGCTGACGCCGCGGCTGATCAACGTGTCGGCGACGCCGGGCCTGATCGAACTCGAGCTCAGCGAGGGCGTCGTCGTCGAACAGGTCATTCGCCCGACGGGCCTCGTCGATCCGCAGATCGAGATCCGGCCTGTGCGCGGCCAGGTGGATGATCTGCTGCATGAGATTCGTATCCGCGAACGCAAGGACGAGCGCGTGCTCGTGACGGTCCTCACCAAGCGCATGGCCGAGGATCTGAGCGACTATCTGCAGCAGGTCGGTGTGCGTGTGCGGTACATGCACGCGGACATCGACGCGATCGAGCGGATGGAGATTGTGCGTGGTCTCCGGCTTGGTGAATTCGATGTGCTGATCGGCATCAACCTGCTGCGCGAAGGGCTCGACATGCCCGAGGTGTCGCTCGTCGCCATTCTCGACGCCGACCAGGAAGGCTTCCTGCGCAGCGATCGGTCCCTGATTCAGACCGTCGGTCGCGCGGCGCGCCACCTCGAAGGCCGCGCGATTCTCTACGCCGATCGCATCACCGACTCGATGCGCCGCTGCATCGATGAAACGGATCGACGTCGGACCATTCAGGTCGCGCACAACGAAGCGAACGGCATCACGCCGAAGGGTGTGCGTAAGAGCATCGAGCAGGTGCGGTTCAGCACGCGGGTTGCTGATGCACGCATGGAAGAAGCCGAGGAGTCCGACGGCACGCCGCTGGCGGACTACGGGCAGAAGAAGGTGGCGGAGCCGGCCAGTGGTTACGCCGCCACCGATGTGCCGGCACTGATCGCGCAACTCGAGAAGGAGATGCAGGTCGCGGCCAAGGAGCTCGACTTCGAGGCAGCGGCGCGACTGCGTGATCAACTCTTCGAACTGCGCGTCCGTTCGGGAGACACGGCCGGTGCGCGCACCGGCATTTCGTCGCTCGCCGCGGACGCCGGTGGCAAGGGCGCACGCGGTGGTCGTGGCGGTCGGGGAGGACGCAAGCCGCGTGGCCGCTGAGACGGATCGGCACGCGCTGCGCCTCTTCTCGCTCGACGCGTTGACCACACATGGCGCAACGATTGCGCACGCACTGCACGCGCCGGCGCTCGTCACGCTCCGCGGTGAGCTCGGTGCAGGGAAGACCACGCTCGTGCAGGCGATCTGCAAGGCGCTCGGTGTCACTGACGCGGTCACCAGTCCGACCTTCGCGTTGATCCAGGAGTACCCGACTGCGTCGGCGCGCGTCGTACACTGCGATCTCTATCGGCTTGAATCACCGGCGGACGTTGCATCGCTCGGACTCGACGACATGCTCTCGGATCCTTCTGTGATCCTGCTCGTCGAATGGCCTGATCGTGCCGGTGCATTGTTGCCGGAACCGACGCTCGCAATCACGCTGTCGCATGTGCCGGGCGATTCGGCGGTCCGGCTCTGCGCCGAGTCGTGGCGCGCATGACGCCGCGCATTCAGTTGGCGCTCGATGCGAGCGCCGGTCCGGCGTCCGTCGCGCTGTTTGTCGATGGCACGCTGGTTCAGGAACGGCGCATCGATCGGATGGGCTCAGCCGAGCTGCTCGCACCGACGGTTGCCGATGTCGTACGCGATGCGGGCTTCGCTCCGCGCGAGATCACCGACGTCATCGTCGGTGCTGGTCCCGGTTCGTTCACGGGTCTACGGGTCGCGGCTGCGTTGGCGAAGGGACTCGCGCGCGGCGCCGGTGCTGCACTGCATGCCGTCGCGTCGCTGCCGCTGATCGCTGCGGCGCGGGACGACATCGCGCCCGGGCGTTATGTCGCGGTGCTCGACGCGCTGCGTGGCGAATGGTTCGCGCAATGGGTCACGAAGCACGACGACGCACGATGGACCGTGGATGGCGCCGTCGAACGCATCGCGATCGCCGCAGTCCGTGAACGTGCCGACGCGGATCGTGCGACCATTGTCGGCCCGCCGATCGACATCGCGCAGCAGCCGGACGCGCGCGCCACCATGCGCATCGGATTCGTCACGGTGTCACGCGATACCTGGGAGCCGGACTACGGCCGCCTCGCCGAAGCGCAGGTGAAGTGGGAGGCCACGCATGCGCGTGCGCTGCCAACAGCGTGATGACCGCAGTACTGCGCGCCGCTGCCGTCAGCGATCTCGCGACGATCCTCGCGATCGAGCATCGCGTCTTTTCTGATCCATGGTCGCCCGATTCGTTCGCGCCGGAATTCGACGATCCGTACGCCTGGTTTCGCGTGATCGAAGTGAACGGCGTGGTCGCGGGCTACGTCATCGCACGCATCGTCGCGCAGCAGGGCGAGATCGCGAACATCGCCGTCGATCCCGTGCAGCAGGGCACTGGGCTTGGCGGCAGACTCCTCGATGGCGCGATTGCGGCCGCCGAGGCGGATGCGTGCGAGGCGGTGTGGCTCGAAGTGCGTGTCTCGAACGGTCCGGCGCGGCGGCTGTATGCGAGTCGTGGGTTTGAGCCGATCGGCCGACGGAAGGGCTACTACCGGGCCCCGCCTGAGGATGCCCTCGTGCTGCGGCGCGAGAGAACGCCAGACGCCGCGTCAGATGCAGAAAAACGATGATACCTGCAGTAAATTCGAGCACGGCAGCGGGGCTTCCCACTGTACCGTCGTTCCGACCGGCGCGATGTGCGTCGAGTCACCCCAGCCCCACCGTCCTTCCTGGAGACGATGCCGATGTCACGCAGCTTGAACAAGGTCATGTTGATGGGGAATCTCGGGAACGATCCCGAGGTCCGTTCCACCGCCGGCGGCGGCAAAGTCGCCAGCTTCTCGCTCGCCACCTCCCGCACCTGGAACGACCAGTCGGGGACCAAGCAGGAGAAGACGGAGTGGCATAAGTGCATCGCCTGGAATCAGGGGACGCAGAAGCTCGCCGACGTGGTCGAGAACTATTGCAAGAAGGGCAAGCCGGTCTACGTCGAAGGCGCGATCGAGTATCGCCAGTGGCAGGACAAGGAAGGACAGACGCGCTATTCGACTGAAATCCGCGTGCGCGAATTGATCCTCCTCGGCGGACGCGAAGGTGGCGACGGCGAGGCCGGTGGCGCGACGTACTCGCGCCCGGCGCCGCGCAGCGCAACGCCGGCGGCAAAGCCGGCTGGATCGGCCGCCAAGACGGGCGGTGACGAGTTCGCCGACTTCCCGGGCGCGCTCGAGGACGAAGACGACGACCTGCCGTTCTGATCGCCCGGGGCGCGCAGGCGTCCCGCAGCGGGCGTTCACAACCCGGGGAATTACCAGACCACCGCCACGGCGACGGTCGCCCGATCTCCGTCACAGGCCGGCGTCGCCCAGAGGGCGCGCCGGCCTGTTGCCCTTCGGACGTTTCCTCCTCGGCCGATACTCGTCTCTGCTCGGGGAACCGCGCCTCACGCGGCCCCCTCCGTTGTGCGACCGCTCTGCGCGTCGCGCGTGTTGTGGACGTTTCCCGCGCTCCCCACCAGTATGAGCCGTCATCCGCTTCCCATCGCTTCGAGCCGCCTGAGTATCGTCGCGCTCGCCATCGCTCTCGCTGCAGCGCCCACGCTTCTCAGCGCGCAGAAGCGCGACAGTACGTCGGCCGTCAAGGTTCTGCACACGGTTCGCACAGGCGATACGCTCTATGAAATCGCGCGACGCTACCTCGGCGATGGCCTGCGCTGGCCGGAGCTGTTCCGCGCGAACTCCAAGGCCATCGCGAATGCGAATCTGATCTATCCCGGTCAGAAGCTGTACATGGGCGCCGACGGCAAGCCGACCTTCACGCCCGATGTCGTCAGCGCCGAGCCGGACGCCGTCGAGGCACCGATCACGCGCACGATGCCGCTCGGCCGACCGATTGCGGGGCAGTCGCAGTCGGTCCTCGAGAATGCAACGATCAACGGCCGCGCCCTGCGTCCGACCGTACGGCGCGGCGAGGCCGCTGCGGCACCGTTCCTGGTGGCATTGAACGCAAAGTCGAATGGTGGTGCGCTCATCGCGCGCGCCGATCCGACCATCGTCGCGAGCGGTCCGCTGCGCGATCAGTTCCAGCTCTATGATGACGTGAACATCCTGCTCCCGAACGGCATGAAGGGCTCGGTGGGCCAGAAGTTGGGCGTCTATCAGAAGGGTCCCGAAGTCGGCCGCGACAAGCAGCGCCGCCGCGTGATGCAACCCGCTGGCGTGATCGAGGTCACGGCACTTGGCACCGGGCGTGCGGCACGTGCTCGCGTGACGCACATGTATGCGAACATGGTCGGGGGTGATGTGCTGATGGCGCTCGACACCACGCCGGTGCCGTCGACGGTGCGCCCGCAGGATATCACGAACGGTCCGGTGTACGAGGTCGCGTATGTCGCCGGCGGTGTGGTGTTGCCGACGATTCAGAACTTCGTCGTGATCGCGCTGCCCAAGGGTGCGACCAGCAAGGTTGGCGACCAGTTCACGCTCTTCACCGACGGCGAGGTACTGACGGAAGGCAAAAAGAAGGATGTGGCGCCATCGAACCAGGTTGCGCAGGTCAGCGTCGTCCGCGTCACAGCTGAGAGCGCCACGGCGGTGATCGTCAGCCACGACCAGCCGGCGATCAAGGTCGGCATGCGCGCACGTCTCGTGAGCCGCATGCCCTGAGCGCCACCCAGCGTCTCTGGTGACGCCGCGCCCGCCTGCTGAGCATTTCATGCCTCAGCAGGCGGGCGCGGTTAGTTTTGCGGCTTGATCCTCGCAGAGGCAATGGGGTACACCACTCTGGTTCACCAGACTCGACCATTTTCAATTCATCTTCGTCTCTGTCTCCATGTCCATCGCACGACCGCTGTTCGACGGCGCCGCAGCCGTGATCGCGTTGGCCGAGTTCGCTTTGTGAGTCGCCGCGCACTGGTGACTGGAGGGGCAGGGTTCATCGGGTCGCACGTCAGCGATCTCTTCGTCGACCGAGGATACGATGTCACCATCCTTGATGATTTTTCAGGTGGGAAGGAAGCGAACCTGAATCCAGCGGCGACCGTCGTGCGCGCATCGATCGCGTCACCGGAAGCCGCCGCACTGGTGCGCGATGGACGCTTCGATGTGATCGCGCATCTCGCCGCGCAGATCGATGTGCGCAAGAGTGTCGAGGATCCCGCGTGGGACGCGGCAATGAATATCGGCGGTTCGCTCAATCTGCTCGAGGCGGTGCGCCGGTCGGGCAATCCGACGCGATTCATTTTCTCGTCGAGTGGCGGCGCCCAGTATGGTGATTTCGTCGAGATGCCGACGGTCGAATCCGCCGCGAAGGATCCGCAATCGCCCTACGGCGTCGCGAAGCTCGCGGTCGAGTACTACATGAGCTACTTCGCGCGCGTGCACGGTCTCGACACCGTCGCGCTGCGCTACGCGAATGTCTACGGCCCGCGACAGGATCCGCACGGCGAAGCGGGCGTCGTCGCGATCTTCTGCCAACGCATTCTCTCCGGCACACCACTCACCGCCTATGGGGATGGCCTGCAGACTCGTGACTACGTCTTTGTTGGTGATGTGGCACGCGCGAACCTGCTCGCCGCTGACGCGGTGTTGCCGGCGCCGGGTCGGCTTGACGATCGCGGGTTCAATGTCGGTACCGGCGTCGAAACGTCCGTCCTCGCACTGGCGGCCGAGTTGCAACGCGCGGCCGGCGCGGCAGTGCCTGTGACGCTCGCGGCGGCGCGCGCTGGCGAGCAACGTCGTTCGTCGATTGCGCATACCAAGTCCTCCGATGTCCTTGGCTGGTCGCCGCAGGTCTCGCTGCGCGATGGTCTCCAGGCAACGCTCGAATTCTTCCGCGCCGAGCGCACGGGTATGACGGCATGATTCCTGTCACAGGCTTCTTTCAGCTGCAGAGTCAGGAGACGGGGTCGATCGTCGGATTGCTTGCGCACGGCACGCCGGTATCGTGGGCGGTGCTCGTACTCTTGCTGGTCCTGAGTGCTGTCAGCTGGACGATCATGGTGGTGAAGCGCCGTGAGTATCGCGGCGTGACGGCCTCTGGAACACCGCTCGTCCGCTACGTCGCGCAGGCCGACTCGTTCGCGGCCGCAATCGGTGCGCCCGGCATCGGCGCGGGTTCACCGTTCTATGCGGTCCTGCGACGCGCCGAACGGTTCATGAACGACACGCGACCGGCGATGGCGGGCAATGCGGATCGACAGTCGCGTTTGTCGCAAGCGCAGGTCGAGGCGCTGCAGATGCTGCTCGAAAAGGAGGCGACCGGCGAGCGTGACCGTCTCGAGCGGTTGTTGCCGTGGCTCGCAACCATCGGTGCGGTCAGTCCGCTGATCGGCCTGCTCGGCACGGTGCTTGGCGTGATCAACGCGTTTCTCGGCGTCGCGGCCAGCGGCAGCGGCAACATCAGCGCCGTCGCACCGGGTGTGGCCGAAGCGCTGATCGCCACGGCACTCGCGCTGACGGTCGCGATTCCGGCGGTGTTCGGCTACAACTTCTTTGCGAACCGGCTCAATCACATCACGAGTGAGCTTGACGGCTTCAGCACCGACATCGTCGCGCTGCTGGTGCGCGACGGGCGAATCTGATGCGTCGTTCGCGTGTGCGTCAACGCTCGCCGCTCAACGCGGAGATCAATGTCGTCAGCCTGATCGACGTCATGATGCTCCTGATGATCATCTTCATGATCACGGCGCCGCTGCTCACCGGTGGCGTCGACGTGAAGTTGCCGAAGGCGAACGTGCGCGCGTCGCAGGTGGACAATCCGATCATGATCTCGATCACGCGGGACGGCATCATCGTGCTCGACGATCAGCGTGTGGCGCGTGACGAATTGCGCATTGCACTGACGGAACTGGCGACGCGTGCGAGCGGGCGCACGATCTTCCTGAAGGGCGATGCCGGCGCTGCGTACGGCGACATCGTGCAGGTGCTGGCGATGCTGCGCGAGGTCGGGTTGCAGAACGTGAGCCTGGTAGCGGAGCCACAGTCCGCGAAATGAATCCCGTCACGGCCCTTCCTCCGACGCCGGAGAACACGGCGCAGCAGCCCCCGTTGCGACTGCGCACGGCCGCGCTGTGGTCTGTCAGTGCGCACGTGCTGGTGCTGATCGCGGCGGTGATGCTGACGCGCATCGCCGTTGCGCCGCCGCAGCCCCCTGCATACAACGTCGAACTGGTGGCCGCGCCGGCTGGTCCGCGCGCGCTCGGTGCGGTGTCACGCGGCCCCACGACGCCGACCCCGCCGGACGCCGTGCAGCCCGCGCCCGATCCCGCGGCACCGACGCCCGATGGACCGGCGACCCGGCTCGCACCAAAGCGCCCTGCGTCCGCGAAGCCCGCCGCGAAGCCGACGTCCAAGCCTAAAGCTGCCGCGCCGAAGTCCGGCGGCGATGTCGCTGTGCCCGGCAAGACGCCTGCGGGTGGCGGGACGACCGGGGGGCGCGGACGCGATGTCGCGAGCGTGAAAGTGCAGGGGACCGCGTTCCCGTACCCCGGGTATCTCGAAAACATCACGCGCCAGATCGCGCTCAACTTCCGGCCCCGTGCGGGTGTGGCGCTGAAGGCCGAAGTCAGCTTCCTGATCCATCGTGATGGCTCAGTCTCCGAGTTGCGCCTGTCGTCGAAGTCGGGACAGTACGCCTTTGATCTCGAGTGCATCGGTGCCGTGGAGGCGGTTGGTCAGCGCAGGTCGTTCGGTGCGCTGCCGGCCGGCTTCAAGGACGATGTGCTTCCCGTCGTGTTCAGTTTCGATCCCAGTGTGTTGAGGTGAGTATCCCGTTCAGACATGTCTTCGTGCGCCGCGCAGTGCGCGCACTGTTCGTGACGCTCGTTACCGGAGCGTCGGTGGTCAGCGCACAGCCTGGCGTTCGCCTCGGCCTCATTTATGGTGAAAGCGGGAAGCGCCCCGGGATTTTCGTGCTGCCGGTCGCCGGTCCGATGGGTGACTCGCTCCGCACGATCGTGATGCGCGATCTCGACTTCGGCGATCGCGTCACGGTGCTGCCGAGAGCAACGGCGTTACCGGTTCCGGCTGGCAGTGGGCCGATCGATTATGCTGCCGCCGCCAGGCTGGGCATCAATGGCGTCGTGCAGATCACGGCGGTCACCGGTGGCGCAAGCTTCGTCCTGTACGACGTGTCCGCGAAGCAGGTGCTCCAGCGTCGTGCGCTGCCGGTGCCGGGCGCGCCGTACTCCAGCCTCTGGCGGTTGGCGCTGCACGGTGCGAGCGATCTCGTCGAGGAGTGGATCGGCGGCGAGCACGGCGTCGCAGCGACGAAGATTACATACGTCGCTGAGGGTCGCATCTGGCTGATCGACAGCGACGGCGCGAACCCGACGCCGCTGACACCCGCCGGACGGCGCGTGCTCTCGCCGGGATTTCATCCGAACGGGCAGTCGATCGTCTTCGCATCGCTCGAACCGGCTGGCAGCGCCATCGATGTCACGGATCTGCGCGGCGGAGTTCGGCGTGTCGTGGCGCCGCGTGGCCTCAACATCTCGCCAACGTTCACACCCGACGGTGCATCGATTGCATACGCACATGGTGATGACTTCGGCACCGAGTTGTATCTCGTCTCTGCGGCGGGCGGCACACCGCGTCGCATCTCGATTGGACGTGGGTCCGACAACACATCGCCAACGTTCAGTCCTGATGGGCGTCGGATCGCATTCACATCGGGTCGGTCAGGCCGGCCGGACGTGTATATTGCAGACGATGATGGCACCAACGCAGATGTGCTGGCGGCGCTCTCGTCGTCCGATCAGGCGTATCGGTCCAGTCCTGACTGGTCGCCCGATGGGCGCGCGATCGTGTTTCAGTCGCAGCTCGCCGGTCGGTTCCAGGTGATGCTGATCACGCTGCGCGATCGCGTCGTGAAGCAGCTCACGACCGAAGCCGCGAACGAGGACCCGTCGTGGGCCGCTGATGCGCGCCACGTCGTCGTCAGTTCGACGCGCACCGGTGTTCGGCAGTTGTGGGTGATTGACACGGAGACCGGGCGAGCCCGTCAGCTGACTGCTGGGGGCGGTGCGCGCCTCGCTGCCTGGTCTCCGCGGCTGGTGCACTGACGCAGCCTTGCAGACTTACGTCCTTCTGAATCGGAGTCCTTTGATGAATCGTCGCCACGTTGGCGCAGCGCTCGTGTTCGCGTCGCTCGGCCTTGGTGCCTGCCGCAAGAAGCCGGTCCCGATCGCCCCCGTCCCCATGGCGCCGAGCACGGCGCCGGCCGTCGATGATCAGGCCGCGAAGCGCGCGCGCGATCAGTTCGTGCGTGACTCGATGGCACGGGCGCAGGCCGATGCGGCAGCGCGGGCGTCGGCGTCCGAGACGGCAAACATGCGGGCGATCCTCGAGGCAATGGTGCTCTTCGAATACGATGCGGCTGACATCACGGACGCGTCGCGCACGGCACTCGATGCGAAGTTGCCGATTCTGAAGACGAACATGGCGATCCGCATCCGCATCTCCGGACACACCGACGCGCGCGGCAGCGACGAGTACAACCTGGCGCTCGGCTTGCGCCGCGCGGCAGCCACGCGCAAGTATCTGAGCGATCGTGGCATTGTCGCCGATCGCATCGACATCGTGTCGTTCGGTGAGGAGCGTCCGGTGGCGACCGGTGATGACGATGCCGCGTACTCAAAAAACCGTCGCGCTGAATTTGAAATCCTGAGCGGCGGTGACGCGCTGCGGGTGCCGCCGCGATGAACCGCGCGCGGCTGCTCTGCCTCACGCTTGGAACGGCGGCGCTGTCGGCATGCGTCGCCACCAAGCAGGACGTGACGCTGCTGCAGACGGATCTGAAGGCGATGCGCGCGGAGTATGCGTATCGCGACTCGACGCGTCGCGTGCAGTTCGACAGCGTGATCCGCACGATGGTCATCCTGAATGACTCGCTGCGTGGGTTGAAGGGTGAGATCGCCGCATTCCAGGGCAACGTGCTCGGCGACCTGTTCAAGGTGCGCGACGGCCTCATCGAGATCCGCGCGCTGACCGGCCAGAGTCAGTCGCGCATCACCGAGCTGCGTTCGGAGCTCGAGCAGCGCAACGCGATCCTGCTGGCGACGCCCGCCATTCCGGTGCCCGCGACCACCACCGCGGCGCCGGTGACCCCGACGCCGGTGAAGCCCGCCGAACCGTCAGCGCCTCTCCCGACAGCGCCCGCGGGGTCCGCACCCGCGATGTCCGCACCCGCGATGTCCGCACCCGCAGCCCCCGCGCTTGGCCCGAATCAGCTCTACACGATGGCGCTGGATCAACTGCGTCGCGGCAGCACGTCGGCCGCGCGCGCTGGCTTCACCGATTTCCTCGCACAGTACCCGCAGCATGAGCGCGCCGGCGATGCGCAGTACTACATCGCAGAAACGCTCGAACGAGACACCAAGCCGCTCGACGCTGAGGCGGCATACTTGAGTGTGTACACCCGTTTCCCGCGCAGTGAGAAGGCGCCGACGGCGATGTTCAAGCGTGCCGCATTGCTTCGGGGGCAGAACAAGCCTGACAAGGCACGGGAAGTGCTGGACCTGCTCGTCAAGACGTATCCGCGCAGCGATGAGGCCGATCTGGCCCGCGAGCGCCTGAAGTCGAGCACACCGTGACAGGACAAGGCGCGATCCGATGAGTGACATGCCCTTCCTCGATCACCTTGAGGAGCTGCGCACGCGGCTGCTCAAGATGGTCGTTGCCGTCGGCATCTGCGTCGGTATCGCGCTGCTGCTGGTGATCAAGTTCGACTTCATCGGCATTCTCGAGAAGCCGATCCTGCCATATCTGCAGGGACGCAAGCTGATCTTCACGCATCCGGGCGATTCGTTTTCGATCGTGATGCAGGTGTCGTTCGGCCTCGGGTTCGCAATTGCGGCGCCGGTGCTCCTGTACCAGCTGTGGGCGTTTCTTTCGCCGGCACTCTACAAACACGAAAAACGGGTCGTCATCCCGCTGCTGGTCGCCGCCACGCTGCTGTTCATGATGGGCGCATCGCTCGCGTATTTCTTCGTGCTGCCGTTCGCGCTGAAGTTTCTGATGGAGTTTCAGACGGCCGCGCTCGAGCCGATGATCACGGCGCATGACTACTTCGATTTCGCCACCTCGCTCGCGCTGAGCATGGGTGCGGTGTTCGAGTTGCCGATTCTGCTGGTCGGCCTGACCGCGCTCGGCATCCTCACGCCGATTCAGCTGCGGAAGTGGCGCCGGCACGCCTTCGTGGCGTCGATGGCGGCCGCGGCGATCATCACGCCCGGCGACCTGCTCACGACGACCGTCATGCTGATGGTACCGCTGTACGGCCTGTACGAAGTGAGCATCATCGCCAGCGCCATCGTGTTTGCTCGCAAGGAACGCCGCCGCAAAGAGATCGAGTCGGAGTCCGACGTGGAGGTACTGGCGTAGTGCGCCGGCTTGGCGCGCTGGCCGGGTTGTTCCTGGCGCTTGGCGCCCCGTTGATGGCGCAAGGCGGTACTCCGCCTGTGCGACGTGATCCGACGTCTCGCGCCGATTCACTGCGGCGCGGGGCAGGTCGCGACACGCTGCGCACGGCGCGCGACTCCGCTGCCGCGGCCGACTCGGCCAAGCGCGAGATCGTGAAGTGGGCCGAGTCCGATCCCGTGATCGACTCGCTCCTGCTGAAGCGTGGCTACACCGTGACGCGATTTCAGGGGCGCAGCGTCTCGTTCGACGCGAATCGCAAGATCCTGACGCTGATCCGCAGCGACAGCGCTCGCGCCGCCATCGGTCGTGACCAGACGATCATGGTCAGCGACACGATCATCTACGATGACTCGACCAAGGTCGTGCGCGCCCGCGGTGCCGAGAACGTCCTGCGCGATCCGGCACGCGGGGGCGACGACGTCATCTCACGCGGGACGATGTACTACAACACGACCGAGCGGCGCGGAACGGTCGGGTACGTGCGCACCACGATCGAGAGTGGGCAGAAGTACTACGTCGATGCGCAGAGCGCGGGCTTTGCGAACGACAGTCTTGGCGTCGAGGCCGCGTTCTTCGGGCGAAGCGGGACGATCACGACGTGTGATGATTCCATCCCGCACTATCACTTCAGCTCGAAGGAACTGAAGCTCGTGCGTGGCAAGCTGGCGGTCGGACGCCCAGGCGTGCTGTACATCTACGATGTGCCGGTGTTCTGGCTGCCGTTCTATTTTCAGGATGTTCGCTCCGGCCGGCGGAGCGGGATGCTCAATCCGCGCCTCGGGATCAGTGAGATCGTGCGCAGCGGTCCGTTCTACCGGCGCACGATCGAGAATCTGGGGTACTACTTCAACGTCGACGACTATCAGGACGTCTCCGCGTGGCTCGACTGGCGCAGCTCTGCAAACGTCGATCCGCGATTTGCGGGCAGTGACCTTGGCTTCACGCGCTACAACGTCCAGTGGCGCTACAACTGGCTGCGTCGGTTCCTGAGCGGCGGCGTCGGAACGTCGTACCAGACGCTCTCGAACGGGAGCACGAACCTCAACGTCCAGATCAACCACCAGCAGCGGTTTTCGCGCAAGACGAGTTTCAACACGTCGATCAACTACATGTCGAACACCGTCGTGCAGCAGACGACGGCCGTGAATCCGTTCGCGCAGCTGGCCACATTCCGTTCCTCGGCGAACTACACGACAGGGGTCGGACCATTCACCGTCGCGCTCGGGGCCAACCGCACGCAGTATCCCGGGCGCCCGCAGGTGGATCAGACGCTGCCGACACTGAGCATCAACTCAGCGCCGATCACCGCTGGCAAGTGGCTCACGTGGACACCCACGATCACGGGGTCCGAGACGCGCAACACCAACTCGCAGAACGGCGCGCAGGGGTCGTTCCAGTACTTCACGAATGCCGCCGGGCGGCCCGACAGCAACGCCGTGCCGTTGAATGTGCGACGCACGCAACTCGCGTTCAACACGCCACTCGAGATCTTCGGATTCCGGCTCGACAACGCGTTCGACATCAACGATGCCGCGAATACCGGCACGCAGCAGAAGGTCGTCGAGCAGATCATCGATCGCGGGAACGGTGTGCGCGATACGGTCCAGACGACGCGCTACTTCAACGGGTATACCGAGACGTTCCTCGACTGGCGCACGAGTTTCAGTCTGCCGTCGTTCAGCCGCGGCAAGTGGAACATCTCGCCGAGCATCAACTTCGCGAACGTCGATCCCCACGCCTTCTGGGCGCGTTCGTCAATCTCTGGTGGCAAGTGGGTCGCACAGTCGAAGCGGCCGAGCATCAGCCTGTCGGTGTCGCCGACGCTCTTCGGATTCTTCCCCGGCATCGGGCCGGTGACGCGCATCAGGCACTCGTTCCAGCCGTCGCTCACGTGGTCGGTCGCACCGCGCGGCACCGTCAGCGATGAGTTTCTGCGCGCGGTGAATACATACACCAGGGGCTACAACGGCGCGCTGCCGCAGAACATGGTGTCGTTGCAGGTGAGCCAGAACATCGAGGTGAAGCTGCGTGCAGCGGCCGACTCGGCGCCGGATGCCGGTCGCAAGGTGCGTGCGCTGAGCATCCAGACCGACGGAATCTCATACAACTTCCTGCAGTACCAGGACATCAAGCGTCGATCGCTGACGCCGGAGAAGGTGTCGAAGTTCGCAGGTCTCACGAGCTCCTCGTGGGGGCTTGGCTTGCGCTCGGACTTCCTCCCCGGTTTCGATCTCGGCACGCGCTACTCGCTGTTTCAGGGCAATCCGATTTCCGATACGGCGGTGTTCAAGCCGTTCCGCGAAGAGATCCGCGCATCGTTGCGCCTCGATCGCACGACGGGCATTGTGCAGTGGATCGGCCGGTTGTTCGGCATGAAGGAATTCAAGCCGGCCGCGTCCAATCTCACGTCGGCCGACTCGATGCAGATCCGCAGCAGCCAGGGGATCAATCCGCAGGGTGTCAATCGTGGCCTGAGCAGCAATCAGATCCGTCCCGGCTACGGCGCGATACCGAGTGGGCAGGGATGGTCCGTGAACCTCTCCTATTCGTCCAACAAGCAGCGTCCTCCCTTCGGTCAGCCGTTGGTGACCCTGGCGCCGGTCGAGGAGCGCTGCGCGAAGCTGCTGGGCGCGAATACGAATCCATTGATCCTGCAGCAGTGCATCAACCTGAACGGAATTCTTCCGAATCAGGACAACAACGCGCTGACCGTCGGCGCCGGCTCACCGATCTTCATCAATCCGCCGGTGCGGTCGCTCCAGGTGCAGACCAGCTTCAACCTGACGCCGAAGTGGGCCACACAGTGGTCCACGACCTACGATGCCGTGCGCGGGCAGTTTGCATCGCAGACGGTCTCGCTGCAGCGGGAACTGCACGACTGGCGCGCGATATTCAACTTCACGCAGGCGCCGAACGGTAACTTCGCCTTCTCGTTCTTCATCGCGCTGAAGGCACAGCCCGACCTGAAGTTCAACTTCGATCAACAGACCTACCGTCGTATCGGAACCTCGCCCTGATGCTGTCTGCTCGTTTCAAGCCATGGCACGTGCCGGGATTCTTCCGGAAGTACGTGTCGCTGCGTGTGCGCAAGATGCCGGTGCTGGTGCACTTCGAAGTCACGCTCCGCTGCAACGCCCGCTGCGGGTTCTGCGACTACTGGAAGACGGACGCCAGTGAAAAGGAGCGTGAACTGAAGAGCTACGCCGATGCCGCGAAGTTCTTCAATCCGATGCTCGTCTGCTTCACCGGTGGCGAGCCGCTGCTCCGCCGGGACCTCGAGGATCTCGTCGCCGGCGTCGATCGCGCGATCAACTGGAAGTACATGACGCTGATCACGCACGGCGGCACGCTGACGCCGGACCGTGCCCGGTCGCTCAAGGATGCCGGCATCAATCAACTCAGTATCTCGCTCGACTATCTCGACGGTCGGCATGATGACGCGCGTGGGATTCCCGGGCTGACGAAGAAGATCTTCGACAGCGTCGACGGCATGCGCGCCCTCGGCATCGACAACATTCGGTTCAACACTGTCATCAAGCACGACAACCTCGACCAGATCCGGCCCATCCTCGCACGCGCCGCGGAACTCGGGTGTGGCGTCAATTTCAGCGTCTACACCGACTTCAAGAACGGCAACACCGAGCATCTCCTGCAGGCCGACCAGCAGGCCGAGATCGAGGTACTGATCGCCGAACTGCTGGCCTACAAGAAGCGTCGTCGCGGGGTGATCACGAATTCCGATCACTATCTCGAGCAGCTGCCGCGCTACACGCGCGGCGAGATGCGGGAGCCGTGCGAGAGTGGCATCAGCACCATCCACGTCGATCCGCTGGGTGGCGTGCGTCGCTGCCCGGACTATCCGGTCGACTTCCAGTGGCAGGACTGGCGCCGCTACACGCCGATCGACTGCAACAAGTGCTACTACGCGTGCCGCGGCGAGGCCCAGGCGCCCCTGCGAATCGACCGCATCCGGGACGTCATGGCATGAGGTGCCTGTGACCTCGCGACCCGGCGCGACGTCGTTGGGAACCGAGCTGCGGGCTTCCGGTGACGTAAACGCTTGAGCCAGCTGTGACTTAGCTCTACCTTAGTCGTAATAGGCTGAGCAGGTCCACCCCCTGTCACCCCGTCGTCTTCCGCATGGCTTCATCACCGGCAGTGCTCAAACAGCAGGCCGCCGCTCTCGAGCTCAAGAAGCAGCCCGAGAAGGCGCTCGCGCTGTATCAGCAATTGCTTTCCGAGCACGGTGGCACGGACGACGTCGACGTCGCCCTCCGCAATCGCGTCGGAGACTTGCACCTGCGCGTCGGACAGATCGACGAAGCGATCGCCCTGTTCGAGAAGAGTGCCGACGAGTACGCCCTCAGCGGGTTCCTGAACAACGCCATCGCGCTCTGTAACAAGATCCTGCGGCAGCGTCCGGGCCACGTGCCAACGCTGCGCCGGCTGGCGCGGTTTTCGGCCGAGAAGGGCATGGTCGTGGATGCGCAGCGCCACTACCTCTCTGTCGCCGAAGCGCTCGAGAAGCTCGGCCAGCATGGCGAAGCGCTCAAGGCCCTGAGTGAGTTTGCGGAACTGTCGCCAGAAGACGTGCACGTGCGTTCCGTCGTCGTCGAACAGCTGCTGCGCGCCGGTCGCAAGCCTGACGCCTTGCCGCATCTGACGGTGCTGCATCGGTTGCACGTGGTTGGCGGGCGTTCCGATGAGGCCGAAGGTGTGGCGCAGGTAGCGCGTGAGATCGACGAGCAGTGGGTGCCGGAGTCGGAGCAGGATCGCTCGAGCAAGCGTACTGATCCATCGCTCGTGCTGATCGATAGTGATGACGATTTTGGGTCACTCGAAACATCGCCGATGGTCGGCGGCGATCTCGCGCGCCCCGAATCGGGTCCGAGCCTCGAAGGCCTCGAACTGACCGCCCCGGCCGGAGTTGAATTCGATGCAACCCCGTCCAGTGGCACGCTCGACGGGTTCGAGGCGACGTCGTTCGAGCCGCCGGAAGCGGAGGCTGAGGCGCCGGCTGGGGTGCCAACGGTGGACGATGCACTACTCCTCGGTCTGCCGGAGGCTGTCGACTCGAGCGCGATCGAGTTCCTCGACATCGAACTGCCAGAAGAGCCCCCGCACGCCCTCGTGCCTCCGCGCCTGACGCCGCTGAGCATGCCTGCAATTCCGTCGGAGCCGCAGTCGTTCACGGCGGATGCGTTGCCCGGGCTGGACATGTCGGATCTCGGAGACGTGCCGTCCTTTGGCACGATCGAGACGAGTTCCTTCGTCGAATCGGCACCGTCTGCCTTGGCCGATTCCGGCCGCACACTGGAGGAGTCGACGGCGCTACCGATGCTGGATGCGGCGCTGCCCGACGCCGACGAGCCGGCAGCCGAGGCGACTACGCCCGAGCCCGTGCCGGTGCCGCCCGTTCGGCGGAAGCGGCCGACACCGACGTATGTGAACCTGTCGGATATCCTGCACGATGACGAGGAGCCCGAGTCCGCCCGCATGACCATCGGCGAGCCGAAGCAGACCGGCGATCATGAGGCGGATTTCCAGCACATCCTCCAGGAGTTCCGGGACGGCATCGAACGGACCATCCCGAGCGACGACGTGGACAGTCACTTCGATCTCGGTATCGCGTTCCGTGAAATGGGCCTCGTGGACGATGCGATCGCGGAGTTCCAGATTGCGTCGCGGAGTCGGCTGAGGCGGGTGGAATCGATCGAGGCGCTCGGTGGCTGTTTCCTCGACAAACACGAGCCGGTGGTGGCACGGACGCTTCTGCTGCGCGCGCTCGATGAGCCGTCCGTCGCGAACGGCGATGATACACTCCGCGGCGTTCTCTACCTTCTTGGCCTCGCCAGCGAGTCACTTGGGGCACGAGAGGACGGGCTGCGCTATTATCAAAGAGTGTACGCTGTCGATATCCGATTCCGCGACGTCGCAGCCCGTATCCAGACCCTGCAGCAGCCTGCCTAGATGAGCCTACCGGTTCCCGCGAGGGCCGGGCTCGACAATCCGCTGGCCGGAATTCAGTTCCCGGTTCGCGCGGAGCTCGATCTCGTTTCTTCGCGCATGTGGGAGATCGTCGCCGACGAGAACCCACTCATCGGCGATGTGAACCGCCATTTGCAAGGCATGCAGGGCAAGCTCCTGCGTCCGGCACTGCTGCTGCTCGCGAACGCGGTTGAGGAAACACGCAGCACCGTCGCAATCGATCATGCCGCGGTGATTGAGCTCGTGCATCTGTCGAGCATCGTGCACGATGATTCGGTCGATCACAGTGTGCTGCGCCGGGGGATGCCGACCGTGAATGCGGTGTTCAGCCATCAGGTGTCGGTCATCATGGGCGACTACCTGTACTCACGCGCCGTGCGCCATCTGGTGCGCTCTGGCGATGTCGAGTCGCTGCACGTGATTGCGGATGCCGCCAACGCGATGACGATGGGGGAGCTCTGGCAGCTCTCCGCCGTCGATCGCCTGCAGTTCAGCGAGGAGGAGTATTTCCAGCTCAATCATGCGAAGACCGCATCGTTGATGAGTGCCGCCTGCGAAGTCGGTGCCATCTGCGGCGCGCCGTCTCACCGCGCTGCGCTTGCGCGTTTCGGCGAACGGCTCGGTATGGCCTTCCAGGTCGCGGACGATCTCCTCGACTATGTGGAGGGGCAGGAGATCACGGGGAAGCCCTCTGGTGCCGATCTTCGGGAACGGAAAGTCACGTTGCCTTTGATCGCGGCGCTTCGTCGCATGCCGGTAGGCGCTCGTCGCGAAGTCGAGCGACTGTTTGAAGCCGGAGAACCAGGCGAGGCGGCCATCAGCCGCGTCATCTCGCTCGTCGTCGAAGCCGACGGCATTGAGTACGCGCGGCGGAAAGGTGAGCTTTTTGCGCAGGAAGCCGAGGAGATTGCGCTGGGATTGCCGGACACGGCGGCGCGCTCGGCACTGCTCGAGCTCGTTGGGTACGTACTTGATCGGCGCTGGTAATGGCTTCTCGCGGAGGGTCCTCGAGACACCGGCCAGCCTTTCACGCGATCGTACTCGCGGTCGGTTTCATCGTCGGCGGATTCCTGACGCAGTTCTCGCGTCGGTTTCTGCCGGCAGGCAGTGTCAAGGAATTTCTTACGACAGGTGTCACGCCGAGCCTCGGTCCGTTGCAGATTGATCTGGTGATCCTCAAGTTTGCGCTTGGGCCGATCGCACTGGATGTGTCCCTTTTGAGTTTGCTCGGGGTACTGATCGCGTACCTCATCGCTCGATCCCTTTTCTAGGAGAAGTCATATGCCGTTCGGACTGGGTATGGGTGAGGCCCTGCTGATTCTGGTTGTCGTGCTGTTGATGTTCGGCGCCAAGCGCATTCCTGAAATTGCCGGTTCGCTGGGCAAGGGAATCAATCAGTTCAAGAAGAACATCAATGACGTGGACAAGGCGATCCGTGAACCCGATACGACCTATCGTTCGGAAGTCTCGCGCGGTGCCGATTCGCCGGTGCCGGTGCGTGTCGATGATCCGACGGCGGAGCCCAAGCGTCTGATGTAGTCGCACGTGTCGTTCTCACGGATCGGGGATGCGTGAACGAGAGAGCGGGGCGCCGGATGATCCGGCGCCCCGCTCGTTTGTGTTCAACGTGG
>JBBRLZ010000002.1:0-181619 GCA_038231095.1 Gemmatimonadales bacterium | reverse complement strand
TAACGCGTCCCAAGGTGTTAGCCGATCCTGCCTATTCCGTGTCCACCGCGAGCAAGCTGCTTGATCTGCACTTCACGTCATCATGTCTGGACGAGCCTGATCAGCCTCTCCGCAGCCGTTTTCGGCCGCGAGACGCTGGTCCGGCCAGCGCACGGCGCCTCAGCACCGCCTGAGTGGGTTCGACGTGGCTAAGAAGCCGATGATCCTCGTCGTGGACAACGACGCTGCCACGCGGCGGATGCAGGTCGAACTATTTCGGCAATCCGGCTGGGACGCGACGGAGGCGACCGACGGCTATTCCGCCCTCGATCTCGCAGGTCGTGAACAGCCCGACCTCGTGATGATGGAAATCGGCCTGCCGGGTATGGACGGCTTCGAAGTGTGCCAGCGCCTGCGCGCTCGTCGTGACTTCGAAGAGACGCCGATCCTGCTGCTGACTGATCGCGATGACATGGAGTCGATCCGACGCGCGTTCGAGGCGGGTGCGAGCGACTTCACCGTGAAGTCGATCACGCCTTCGCTGATCGTGCATCGCGTGCGCTTCATGCTGCGCGCGTCCACGACACTGGCGGCGCTGCGCCGCAGCGAAGCACGCCTCGCGGAAGCACAGCGCATCGCACGCATGGGTAATTGGGAGTTCGACGTGCGATCCGGTGCGTTCAGCGCGTCCGGCGAGACCTTCCGGCTGCTGCGCTTCGGCACCGAGGCCGGCGTGCGCCCGTTGTCGATGGTGCGCATGGCGATCGCCGAGGATGAGCGCGAACAGTTCGACAAGGTGCTGGCCGCCGCGACACAACTGGAGAACGGTCGCTTCGATCGCGAATTCCGCGTCATGACGCCGGGTGGACGTGCCCGCGTGATCCGCCTCATCGGCGAGGCGGAAGTCAACGGCTCCGGCCGTGTCGAGCGCCTGCTCGGAACCGCGCAGGATCTGACGGAAATCGTGGAATCGCGCGAGCAGATCCGGACGCTGGCGTACTACGACTCGCTGACGGGTCTCCCGAATCGCCTGCTCTTCCTCGACCAGGTGCGATCATCGCTGGCGCGTGCGCGTCGTCGCAATGACAAGCTGGCACTGATGGTGGTGGACCTCGACAATTTCAAGCGCATCAACGACACGCTGGGCCACGGCGCAGGTGATGAAGTGTTGCGTGTCGTTGGTGCGCGTCTTCGCGAGGCGGTTCGCGACTCCGACAGCGTGCTGCGCGAGGACGATGGCTATCTGGCGCCGAGCGTCGCGCGCATGGGTGGAGACGAGTTCCTGCTGTCGGTGTCCGATCTGACGGGTGGTGAGCAGGCTGCGGCGGTCGCCAGCCGACTGCTCGACGCACTGCGTGAGCCGATTCTGCTGCCGAGCGGGCCGTTATTCGTGTCGGCGAGCGTCGGCATCAGCATCTTTCCTGATGACGGCGATGATTTCGAGACGATTCTGAAGCACGCCGACATTGCGCTGTATCAGGCAAAGGACGCGGGCCGTAACGCCTTCGAGTTCTACGATCAGCGCATGAATGAGCTGGCGCTGCAGCGTCTCGTACTGGAAGCCAGTCTTCGCGACGCGATTGCCCAGCGCACGCTGTCACTCGCAGTGCAGCCGAAGGTCGATGGCCGCACCGGCGAAGTGATCGGTGGCGAAGCGCTGTTGCGGTGGCATCATCGCGAGCATGGCGTGGTTGCACCATCGGTCTTCGTGACGCTGGCGGAACGCATCGGCCTGGCGTCGGCATTGACGACGATGATCGTGGATGAAGTCTGTCGCCACATGGTCGAATGGCGTGATGCCGGCATGGATCTGGTGCCGATGGCGATCAATGTGTCGGCGCACGTGTTCCGTGATCCCGACGCCGTCGAGGCGATCAGCCGGATTCCGATCAGCCATGGCATTGCGCCGCACCTGATCGAGTTCGAGTTGACAGAAACGGTGCTGATCGACGATCCACGGCGCGCGGCGGCGGTGCTCGCACAGTTGCGCGCCACCGGCTATCGCATCGCGCTGGACGATTTCGGCACAGGCTTCTCGAGCCTCAGTCACCTGCGCACGTTCGGCCTCGACGTGTTGAAAGTCGATCGCAGCTTCGTGCGCGATCTGCAGGTCAATGCGAAGGATGCGTCGCTGGTGCGCGGCATCATCGCATTGGCACACAGCCTTGGTCTCGAGACGGTGGCCGAGGGTGTCGAGAGCGAGACACAGCGCGATGCCCTGCTCCGCTTCGGTTGCGAGACGATGCAGGGCTACCTGTTCGGCAAGCCCGGCACCGCTGCGGAGTTTGCAAGCCGCCTGCGGGCCCGCACGGAGTTTGCACTGCGCGACTGAAACGTACGGGCTGACGATAGTCCGTGATTCGTGAGCACACCTCTGCGGGACGGGCGACGCGGCGCGACTTCAGTCAGCGCCGCGTTTTTTCTCTATCCGTTGCTGCTACCAGCGTTCGATCGACGCGAAGAGTGCCGCGCCGCGCGGATCCTTGCGCAGCGACTCGAAGCGGCGTGCGTGGTTGAACGTGAACAGCGTCGGATCGTGCTTCTCGACCGCCCTCGCGAGCAGAGCGAGCGCGCTGTCCCGATCGCCAAGCGCCGCGAGAGTCAGCGCCAGCGTCGCCCTTGGCGGAAGCAAGCGACCTGACTTGTCGCGAATGGCGAGCAGCATGTCGCGCGCCTTCCCCTCCTGTCCGTTGACGGCATACGCATACGCCAGCAGCGCATGAGCTTCCGAGCCCACGTCCTCAGTGCTGGCATCGACACGCGGCTCGAGCAGCGCGATCGCCAGTGTATCGCGGCCCAGCGCCATCAGCGCTTCGGCCCGCGTCATAACGGCCGCGGACAGGGTGGAATCCAGGCGCGGGATCGGACGCGCGGCCTGTTCCGCGCGATCATACTTTTCTTCGCCGAAGAACACCTGCGCATCCCACGCCCGTGCGCGCGGCGATTCCGGTTCGAGCTGACGCGCCCGCACGACGCGGGCATGTGCCGTGGCATAGTCGCCGACGTGCGTTGCGAGAACGCCATACCAGCCCCATGCGACGGCAACCGTCGAGTCGAGCGCGAGTGAGCGTCGGAACTGCTTATCCGCCTCGCGATTGCGGCCGTGGATCGCGTCGAGCCAACCCAGTGCGGTGTACGCATCAGCCAGCGTCGAATCGCGAGCGACTGCTTGCCTGGCTGCCGACGCGCACTCATCGAGCAGTACCGGCTCGGCCGATGATGTCAGCTCTGACAGCGTCGCACACGACAGTGCGAGTGATGCGTATGCGCGCGCGTACCCGGTGTCGCGCGCAATCGCGGCGCGATAATGCGCCATCGCCTCGGCAACCGACCCACCCGACGCGCGATGCGCGAATGCATGGCCCTGAAGCAGGAGCAGGTGCGCATCCGGCACGCGCGTTCCAACCGCGACGACGCCTGCCGCAGAGATGCCCGGCGTACCCTGCACCTTGGCGCTCACGTTCCGTACGATTTCGTCTTCGACCGCGAACAGCTCGCCGACCGCACGGTCGAATTGCGCACTCCACAGCGTCTGCGCATCGTTCGCAGAGAGCAGTGCGATGCTGATGTGCAGGACGTCACCTTGCCGCTTCATCGTGCCGGTGAGAATCGAGGCAACACCCACGCGACGCGCGACTTCGCGCGGGGCGATACCGTTTGCGCGGAGCGTACCGGCGCTCGTCGTCGCCGCGACCAGCACGCCATTCCGAGCCAACTGGCTCGCGAGTTCGGCTGAAAGGCCGGCGCCAAGCAACACGTCGTCGCCTGCGCCACCGACGACGGCGAGCGGAAGGACAGTGGTTGAGTGCGCGATGACAGCCACTGGCGCCGGGGCGAGCGGAGCTTCCTCCGGCGGTTCGGGCGTATGCATCATGAACGCCGCGGTGGTCCCGATGACGGCAACGACGGCAGCAGCGATGGCGGCAACGCGTCTCATTTCGCGCTTGCGCACGACAATTGGAACGGTCGTCGCGGTCTTCTTCGACGTCGTTGGAGCCCCGTCAACCGTCGCGACGTAGGCGGGCGTCAGCGATCGCTCGGCCATCGCGCGTTCAGAGACGTCAACCGTCTGCAGCACCTGCAGGATGTCGTCAGCGGTTGCCGGGCGTGCGGCGGGGTCGCGCGCGAGCGTACGCATGATCAGGCGCGTCAGCGTTGCTGGAACGTCGCGCCGGACCAGTGAAATCGGCGCGGGCTGCTCGTGCGGGGCGTCCACCACGCAACCGTCCGCCACGCTCCGCGGATACGGCGCCATGCCCGTCAGCATCTCATATGCGACACTGCCCCACGCGTACAGGTCGGCGCGCGAATCAGGCGCGTCCGTTGGGGAGAGCTGCTCCGGCGCGAGGTGCGATGCATTGCCGACGAACGCGCTTCCATCGGGTCGCGATACCCGGAGCGCACGGGTGGTGCCGGTGTCGGTGATGAGCGCCGTCCTCTGCGTGACGAGAACCGTGTCCGGGTTCAGGTCGAAGTGACACTGCTGGGCGGTGTGCAGGACGTGCAGCGATTCAGCGAGGCTGCGCAGAATCGACACGATTTCCTCGAGAGACAGCGCCGGTTGTTCGACAAGGCGGTCCCGCAGGGAGACGCCGGGCACGTATGGCGTGATGATGTACGGCAGACCGTCGGCAGTTCCGATCATCAGCGGCGGGACGATGCCGGGGTGATTGAGGGCCGCTGCCTGACCAACCTCGGTCGCGAACTGCTCGAAGTCGAGCCCGTGGACGTTCTCCCGGCTCAGGACCGTGATCAGGATGGCGCGATTGAAAACCCGCTCGCGGGCGATGAACAGGCGCGCCATCTGCGTACCTGTCATTTCGCGTTCGAGCGCGTACTCGTCGCCGAGGGAGGCCTGAAGGTGAGCGAGGAGGTCGCTCATCGTGCGGGACCGGGAGAAGGTGAGATCGACTGCCACCGGTATGACGGTTGGGGCGCGCTCACGCAACGCGGCTTCCGACGCGGAACGAATCGTCGGATCGCAGCCGGTTGGGTCGACAGGCGCGCCTTCGGGCCGGGATGCCATTAAGCTGCTGCTGGGGCTCATCGTTGCCCCACGAAAGGCAGTCGTCACTACCGCCACGAAACTGTCGAGGAGATGGCGTGAAGAAGATTCAGGTGCAGGGCGTTCACCACACCACCGTCGTGGGATCGACCAGGCAGAGCGCGATTGATTTCTGGGAAGGCGCGCTCGGCATGCCGTTCGTGTTCGAGCAGCCGAATCTTGGCAATGCTGATGAGAGCCATCTGTACTTCGATCCAGGCGACGGGCGCTTGCTCACCGTCTTCACGAACGAGTCACGCATCGATGCCGTGCGGCCGGCGCCGCGCGAGATCGGTTGCGTGGATCACCTCGCGTTCAATGTGTCGCGCGCGACGTTCGCACTGGCGCCGGATCGCCTGACTGAGCGTGGTATCACGTTTTACGAACGCGACCGCGGCTTCATGAATTCGATCTATCTGTGGGATCCGAACGGCCTCAAGATCGAACTGGCGTGTTACAAGTTCGAAGCACCGAGCGGCTTCACCGCGGTGCAGGTGCTGATGCAGGCGCACCGCCTGCGCGTGGAACGTGGCGATCATCACATCGTGGAAACGCATCTGGCCGACGCCATCGAGATGCTGCTCGCAACGCGCGATCGGATCGAGCATCACGCGCCGGCTGACGTCGGCGGTGCCTGACAAGGCGCGTCAGCCTACGCGGCTGATGCCTTCCCAGATGCCTTGCAGGTACATCGCGCCGAGGGCTCGGTCGAACAGTCCGTATCCCGGCTTGCCTTGCTCATCCCAGATCATGCGGCCGTGATCAGGTCGCATCGGCCCGTTGAAGCCATTCTTCTTCAGCGTTGCGAGAACCGCCCGCATGTCCACATCGCCGAACCGCGACGGATGCGGCACTTCACGGAAATCGAAGTCGCCGTAACGCTTCACGTTCCGACAATGCATGAAGTGAATCCGACTGCGCGCACTGAATTCATCGACCATCGCCGGCAGATCATTCCGCGCGCTCGACCCGAGTGAGCCGGTGCAGAACGTCAGGCCGTTCGCTGGCACGTCCGCGAGTGCGAGGAAGCGTCGGAGTGCCACCACATCGGTGATGATGCGCGGCAGGCCGAAGATCGACCAGGGCGGATCGTCTGGATGAATCGCCATCTTCACGCCGACGGACGTCGCGACCGGAATGATGCGCTCGAGGAAGTAGCCGAGGTTTTCCCACAGCGCCTCGGCATCGATGCGACTCCACTCGTCACGGAGCGTGCGGAGCTTTCCGGCGTCGTAGGCCATCGCCCATCCCGGCAGATCGCCGGTGCCGCGTGACAGGTCGATGCGCGAGAGTGCGGCGTTCTCAAAGGCGAGCGTCGTCGATCCGTCCGGTTCCGCAAACGCCAGGTCGGTTCGCATCCAGTCGAAGATCGGCATGAAGTTGTAACAGACGACAGGCACGCTGGCGGCAGCGACCGCGGAAATGCTCTCGCAATACGCATCGATCCAGCGCTCGCGTTCGGGCTTCCCGAGCTTGATGTCCTCGTGCACCGGGATGCTCTCCACGACGGCGACGCGAAGGCCGGCGTCGCTGACCTCATCCTGCAACTGCTGCATCCGGCTTGGCGTCCAGGCGGCACCAACCGGCACATCGTGCAGCGCGCTCACGATGCCCTCGACGCCGGGGATCTGGCGGATGTGGCGGAGCGGAATCCTGTCGTCGCGTCCGTACCAACGGAACGTCATGTGCATACCGGAAGACCTTGTCGTGAGAGCCGGCTGGCGCGTGTGCCACGCAGTGCCGTGACAATTAATGCGCGCGCGTTAGCCTTCTCCACCATGTCAGCCCCGCCCTTCGATTCGGCAGCGCCGTCGCCGCTTGTCGCGCCGCGTGGCAACTACCGCTGGCGCGTCTGCGCGCTGCTCTTCTTCGCGACGACACTGAACTACCTGGATCGGCAGGTACTCAGCATTCTCGCGCCGACTCTCCAGAAGTCGCTGCACTGGACTGAGCTGGACTACGGCCATCTGGTGGCGGCGTTCAAGTTCGCGTACGCGGTCGGGTTGCTCGGCATGGGTCGCTTTCTCGATCGCGCCGGCACGCGTCGCGGCTACGCGATCGGTGTTGCCGCGTGGAGCGCAGCCGGTGCGGCGCATGCCCTCGCGGCGGGCCTGATGGGCTTCGTGACTGCGCGATTCGCACTCGGTCTCGCCGAAGCGGTGAACTTTCCCGCCGCAGTGAAAACCGTCGCGGAGTGGTTTCCACGTCGGGAGCGCGCGTTCGCCACAGGCATCTTCAACTCCGGTACGAATGTCGGTGCATTGCTGGCGCCTCTGATCGTGCCGTGGCTGGCAATACGGTACGGTTGGCAGAGCGCATTCATCGGCACCGGCCTGCTCGGCACGCTCTGGATCGTGTGGTGGCTGGTCGCGTTCCGCAGCCCGGCAGAGCATCCACGCATCGACGCCGAAGAACGCGCGTGGATCATGCAGGATGGCCCGCTCGATTCAGGTGTGCCGGTGCCCTGGCGCACGCTGTTGTCGCATCGCGAGACAGTCACGGTGTGTATTCTGAAGTTCGTGACGGATCCCGTCTGGTGGTTCTTTCTGTTCTGGCTGCCCAAGTTCCTGAATGAACGATTCGGTGTGTCGCTGCTCGAACTCGGCCTGCCCCTGATCGTGATCTACCAGGTTTCATCGCTCGGAAGCATCGCCGGCGGCTGGCTGTCGAGCCGCATGATCGCGAGCGGGATGAGTGTGGATGCCGCGCGGAAGCGCACGATTCTGATCAGCGGCCTGTTCGCGCTCCCTATCTTCTGGGCGTCCGAAACGCACAACCTCTGGACGGCAGTGGCGTTGGTGAGCCTCGGCACCGCTGCTCATCAGGCGTGTTCGGCGAATATCTACACGATCATCAGCGACGTGTTTCCGCAGCGCGCCGTTGGCTCAGTCGTTGGCATGGCGGCGTTCTCCGGCGCGATTGCCGGCGCGATCATCGCAGAGGTCGTCGGGTGGCTGCTGCAGACGACGGGCAGCTATGTGCTGATCTTCGCGATGTTCAGCGTGGCGTACATGGTTGCGTGGCTCGTACTGCGGGTGGGAATCCGTACCATTCGACCGATCGTGCTCTGACGGTGCAGGTGCGCGATCAGTGCGCGTTCTCCAGGCTCGTCGCACGCAGCCGTGCGATCTCCGCCAGCATACCGCTGACCTGCGCGCCGACGAGTACCCGACCCTTCGCGCGCGTTGCGAGCGTGGCGTTGCCGAATGTGCCGCTGACCGACCAGACCTTGCCATCCCGCACGGCGGCGATGGAGTCACGCGTCAATCCACCGGCACCCGGATGGAAGTCGTTCGGAGCCAGCGCCATGTGCACTACCTCCGGATGCATGAAGAGCATCATCGACGTCTCGATCTCATCTGCGTGCGTGCCGCCAGCCTGCTCCCGGACGCTGTCTTCCGTCGCCTTCCCGACCTTCAGAATGTCCGTGTACACCATGGTGATGCCGCTGGCCGCCAGCGAGTCGCGTGCCGGTGCGAGTGCCCGCAACGTCGAGACACCGGTGTTCAGGATGTAGAATCGCCGTGGGCCGTGACGCGCAATGGAGCGCACGATGTCGACGAGCATGTCGCGTGCGGTATCGAGTCGCAGCGACGTCGAGCCGGGGTACTCAGTGAACGCGGGATAGAAGCTGTAGTTCACCGTCGGGTAGACGACAACGTTCGTCCTGGCCGCGACCGCCGCCGCGAAGTACTCGGCGAGCAACCAATCGTTGTTGAGCGGCAGGTGCGGCCCATGCTCCTTGGACTGTGCACCAAGTGGAATCATGACCACCGTACCCGCATCCAGCAGTCGCGCCGCATCCGTCCACGGCAGACGCTCGATGCGCGTGCTGTGCGGTGTCTGGACGTGTGACGTGCAGCCCGTGGCACACTGAAACACGAGCCCCGTCAGAAGTAGACAGCGAAGATTCCAGCGAGTCATCGGGGGGCCCGTTTTCAGGAGCACCGCACCACGCGCGGCGCGCTGGTGCGCCTTGCGTGCTGCGGTGGCGACGCCGTCAGTTCACGGTGTCACTGGCTTCAGATACTGATCGTACCACGCGAGATACCGACCGAGCCGATCACGCTGGAACGACGGGCGCGAGATCCCGTGGAACTGATCGGGATAAATGACCATCTGGGTGTTGATGCCGAGCGACTTGAGCGCCTGGAACATCTGCTCGCCGCCGATGATCGGGACGTTGAAGTCTTTCTGCCCGCCGAGAAACAAGGTGGGCGTCGTGATCCGATCCGCATGCCAGAATGCGTACGAGACCTTCTCCCAGAGTGCCTGATTCTTCCAGGGCGCGCCGAGTTCGTTCTCGTATTGGTAGATGTACTGGTCGGTACCGTACATCGAGGTCTGCAACGCGCTGCCTGCGCCGCTGGTCGCCGCCTTGAAGCGCGTAGTCGTCGCGATGGTGTAGTCGGTCAGGATGCCGCCGTAGCTCCAGCCGCCGATGCCGAGGCGATTCGGATCTGCGATGCCGAGCGCGATCACGTGGTCCACGCCGGCGAGCAGGTCCTGCACTTCCTTGTTGCCCCAGTCAGCGTAGATGGCGGTCTTCCACGCCTGACCGCGTCCCGAACTGCCGCGATAGTTCACGGCGAGCACGAGATCGCCGCTGGCGGCGAACAGCTCGCGCTCGAGTGCAGCGCCACCAAAGGCATGTTCGTCTTGTCCGTTCGGTCCGCCGTGAATGCGCAGAACGAGCGGATACGTCCTTCCGGCGACGAAACCCGCAGGCTTCACGAGCAGCGCGCCAACCGTGAGCCCGTCCTTGTTGCGGAACGAGATGTCCTCGGTGGTGCCGAGCTGCAGTTGCGCAAAGAGCGAGTCGTTTACGTGCGTGAGCGCGCGCTGCACACCGTTTTCGAGCGCGTGCAACTCGGTGGCCGTCGTCGCCGTTCCGTCGCGTGTGACGACGCGACCGGTCGGGCTCATGTCATAGCCGGTCACCACGCGACGTCCGGTGAGTAGCCGTGTGACCGGTGCATCGGTCACGCTGACAGAGGCGAGATGGACGGCACGATCGTCACCGAGCAGAAAGCGGATCGCGCTCCCGTCGGTGGCCCACAGGAGATCACTGACATCGCGATCCAGTGCTGCCGCGAGATAGCGTGGCGCGCCACCACGACTCGACACAATCGCGATTCGGTTCTGCCCGTACGCGTAGTACTTCGGCTCACTGCCCTGCAGATATGCGATCTGCGTTCCGTCCGGACTCCAGGCGGGATTCTCGTCGCCGCCTGCGAACGTCGTGAGCTGCGTCGGCGACGCACCGGCGACAACATCAATGACGTAGATGTCACTGTTGTTCAACCGATCCGGATCGGCGCCGAAACGCTTGCTCGAGAAAGCGATGCGTTTGCTGTCCGGCGACCAGTGCGCCTGGGTGTCGTCGTAGTCACCGGTGGTGAGCTGCATCGCCGTGCGCGCCCCGACATCCACGATCCAGATATGATCGCGGCGTCGGTTGAGGTAGCCCTCGTAGTCGCGCTTGAACTCATAGCGATCGAGGACAATCGGTTTCGGCGACTTGCTCTTGACCGAGTCCGGCAGCGCCGCATCGGGATCGGCGTCATGCGAAATGACGAGGATGCGCGTGCCGTCCGGCGACCACTCGTAGTCCGACACTCCACCCTTGAGATCCGTCAGTTTCTGCGCCTCGCCGCCACTGCGATCGAGCAGCCAGATCTGACCGCCCTTCGATTCGAAGCGACCGGAGACGAACGACAGATACCGATTGTCCGGACTCCAGCGCGGATTCGACTCGTCCTCCGGCGAGCTGGTGATGCGCAGCGTGCGATCGCCGGACCAGTTCACCATCCAGACGTCGGAGTCGCGCGAATCCTTGACCGAATCCGCGGTAGTGATCGTGTACGCGACCCACGCGCCGTCGGGCGAGATCCGTGGATCGCCGACATCACGCAGCCGATAAATGTCCGTTGCCTGCACCGGGCGCCTGGCCTGCGCCACGGCGATTCCCGGCAGCAGCGACATGCTTGCGAGGACTGCCCAGACGTACCGAATTGTCATACGATGTTGCCCGTGCGAATCAGTTGCTGGTACCAGCGATAGCTGAGCTTCGGCGTGCGTTTCTGCGTCGTGTACTCCACATAGACCATGCCGAAACGCGTCGCGTAACCATCCGCCCACTCGAAATTGTCGAGCAGACTCCACGGAAAATATCCTACGACCTTGTAGCCCTCGGCCACGGCACGTTGCACCTGCCGCACGTACGCGCGCAGATACATGACGCGATCGATATCCTGCACTTCGGTCTGCCCCTGTGTCGGGCCGCTGTCGGCGCAGCCGTTCTCCGTGATGTAGATCGGCAGCGTCTTCTGGCCCACGGCGTCCTTGATCATGCGGATGCCCCAGTAGATCGACTCCGGGATGCAGTTCAGCCACGGCGTGCCCATTTTCGGGAATTTGTCGAACATCGGTACCTCCGCGTATCCCGCCGCGTTCGAGGCCGCATGGACGTACGTCCCGGTGTAGCAGTTGAAGCCAAGGCCGTCGAGCGGCTGATGGATCAGCTCCATGTCCCCCGCCTTCACGTCCGGTGCATTCGCGCCACGCTGCTGCAGCCAGTATGAGTCATAGTGCCCGGTGAGAAGCGGCATGATGATACCGCCGTTCGCGTACGAGCGTGTGAACGCGAGCCGCGTCGCTTCGATGTGCTCCGGTGTTTCAATCACCGGAATGAATGGACTGAAGTTCTCCGCAATTGCCACGAATGGCTTCTTCGGGGCCGCCGCGCGAATGGCCTGACACGCCTTGCCGTGCGCAAGCAGCGCGTGATGAGTGAGCTGCCAGCGATCCTTCTCGCTCGCGAGAGCCACACCCGGCGCGTGCGGCGCCGGATTGTTGATACCGTAGCCGACCTGCGTGAAAGTCTGGACCTCGTTCAGCGTCATCCAGTGCGTGATGCGATCACCGAGTCGCTTGGCCATCACGGTGGCGTAGGCGGCGAAATCATCCACGACCTCACGACTTTCCCAGCCGCGATACTTGTCCTGCAGCGCCTGCGGCATATCCCAGTGATAGAGCGTGCAGTGCGGCGTGATGCCGTGCGCGAGCAGTTCATCCACCAGCCGGCTGTAGAAATCCACGCCCTTGTCATTCACGGCACCGCGACCATCGGGAATCACGCGCGACCACGATGAACTGAAGCGATAGTGCTTCACGCCCAGATCGGCCATCAGCTTCACGTCTTCCTTGAAGCGATGATAGTGATCCGTCGCCACGTCGCCGGTGTCACCGTTGCGCACCTTCCCTGCGGTGTGGCTGAACGTGTCCCAGATGCTCGGTTTGCGGCCGTCGAGCGCCGCGGCGCCTTCGAGCTGATACGCGGCCGTAGCAGCGCCCCACCAGAACGTCTTCGGAAATCCGGTCGCGGGTGCCGGCGCGTCTGCTGGCGCCTGCAGGAGCGACGATGCGCCGAGGAGATTCGCCTGCAGGCCTTCTGCGGCGACGCCGATGGCGGTGGCCTTGAGGAAATTGCGACGCAGCATGGGACGAGGTGAGGGTGACGTAGGTGACGGGACGGACCAGACAAATTCAGGGCAAAACGCGACGGAGCATGTCAGTCGATGCCGGCCGCCAGCGAAGGATTGCGATCGGCAGCTTCCCTGGCACGGGTGGCCCACCAGATCGCCGCTGCACCAGCCACGCCGGCGACGAGCGACGCGACGACGATACCGAGCTTCGCCTCGGACAATAGTGGAGAGCCGGGGAACGCGAGCCCCGCGACGAACAGTGACATCGTGAAGCCGATACCGGCCAGGATCGCGACGCCAGTCAGCTGCGGCCACGTCGTACCGGTCGGCAGGGACGCACCAAGGCACGTGGCGAGCCAGGTGAAGAGGAGAATGCCGATCGGCTTGCCGAAAATGAGGCCGAGCACGACGCCGATACTGACGGGCCCGATCACTGTTGTATCGATGGCATCACCGCCACCCACCGAGACGCCAGCGTTCGCCAGCGCGAACAGCGGCATGATCCAGAAACTCACCGGGACGCGCAACGCGTGCCGCAGGCGAGCGAGCGGCGGCTGCGCATCCTCAACCGCCGCCTCGATGCCGGCAAGCGCGGCCTGCTGGCCACCATTCGACAATACCGGGCGATCATCCACGCCGGTTGCGATTTCGAAGTCGCGGAGTCGTGCACGCGCTTCGTCCTCGAAGACCGCGGGCTCGATGCGTGAGCGTGCCGGAATCGTCAACGCGAGCAGCACGCCAGCGACCGTGGAGTGAATTCCGGACCGCAGCACGCAGTACCAGAGCACCACGCCGAGCAACACGTACACGCTGCGCCATGACACACCGGCGACGTTTGCGGCGACGAGCACGACGAACACGCCACCTGCGGCCAGCAGATAGGTGGGCTCGGGCGCATGCCCGTAAAACAGGCTGATGATGAGAACCGCGCCAAGGTCGTCGGCGATCGCGAGTGCCGCGAGAAAGACCGTCAGCCCCGAAGGCACGCGTGAACCAAGGAGCGCCAGCACCCCGAGGGCGAACGCAATGTCGGTGGCGGTCGGAACGCCCCAGCCCGGCGCACCAGCTGATCCCTGATTCACTGCGGTGTAGATGAGGGCGGGTGCCAGCATACCGCCGAGCGCCGCGGCGAGTGGCAGCGATGCAGTGCGCAGCGACGACAGTTCACCGACGAGTAACTCGCTCTTGATCTCGAGACCGACCAGCAAAAAAAAGACGGCCATCAGACCATCGCTGATCCAGTCGCGTACGCTCAGCGCGAACGTGTCGCCGCCAAACCCGAGGCGCAATGGCGTGCTCCAGAAGGCCTCGACTGGCGCATGCCAGCTGCTGTTCGCTATGACCATCGCGATGGTCGCGGCGACGAGCAGCACGACACCACCGGCCGCCTGCCATTCCGCGAATTCCCGGAATGGGCGGATGAGTCGGACCGCGAGCACTGGATTGGCATCGACGCGCATCGGTCAAAAATAGTCGCGCGGCAGCGCCCCGAGGGACCTGCCGCGCGACGATTTCCGAGTGCGCCCCTTCGGGCTACTCGTCCGGCGGACCGCCTGGAGCGCGGGCACTGTCGGCGCGCAGCTGAATCCGGCGCCGCAGCTGCTCCATCATCGCGAGGTAGCGCGCGCGCTGCTCCGGCGTGAGGAATTCACTCAACGCATTCTGTTCTTTCTGCTGCAATTCAAGACGTTGCCGCTGCGCATCGAGCAGGTCGTCGAGCAAGCGCGCCGTCGCTGGCGAGTGCGTGGAGTCGCCCCCGCTGATCGACTGGCGGAGCTCGCGACGGATCCGAATCTCGTCACGCACGATCTTGATGCGATCCTCGCCGAATTTGCGATTCACGTCCATCAGCCGCGTAGCCTGCTGATCGTTGAGATTCAGGCGCTGCTTGACGGCCTGCGCCAGGGCTTCACGCAGTGAGCCCTCGAGACGCTGGCGTTCAGCCAGCGCCTTGTTGCGATCGTCGGGTGTCTGTTGCGTCGACACCTCGCGGCGCGCTTCACGGCGCGCTCGGATCGCCTCGCGCGCTGTGACGGCCTCCTGAGCGCGCAGCGATGGCGCGACCATCAGGAGCGCGATCAGGGCAAGGGTACGGCGCGACGGTCGTGCGTTCATGCGCCCTCCGCAGGCAGCAGATCAGTCACGGATTCCGGGTCGGCGGATGGCACGCCGTCGAGCGAGCGGATGTCCGACTCCAGGGCACGAAGCTGTTCCACCGTCAGCTCGTCGGTCGATGTACCGAATCCGAGCTGCATGGTGCTGCCGACGACAGTCGCCGGTGCTGCGCTGACCACAGGAACGACTGGTGTCGGTGCGGTACCACTCCTTTCCCACACCGACACCATCGTTCCGCCACCAACGACCACCAGCAGCGCTGCGGCGCGAGCGAACCGGCGCGAGATCACGGGACGCCTGGCGTTCCTGCGCTCGGCCAGCTCATCGATCACGGGTCCGCTGCCTGTCACTGCCACTGCCGGTACGACGCTCGGTGCGGGCAATGCCCCCACGATCCGTGACACGTCGATGACGGGCGCATGGCGATGAGCCGCACGCACGGAGCGCAGCAGCGCCAGCTCCTCCATCAACTCCGGGTCGGCCGAAACCGCGCGCTCCAACTCCGCTGCCTCGGCCGCCGAGAGGCGACCGTGCAACAGCTCTGGCAGGCGATCCTGCAGCTCGTCCCTGGTCATGTCACGCATCGAGAAACTCCTTCACGGCCCGCATTGCATTGTGGTAGTGCACCCGCGCCGCACCCTCGGTCGTCGATGCGATCACGGCGATTTCCTTGTAGGACAACCCTTCCACCACGCGGAGCGTGAACACTTCGCGCTGCGTCGGCGACAAGCGCGCCACAGCCTCGCGTACACGCCCTTCTGATTCATCCGCCACCACACCGTCAAGCACGTCATCCGCCGAAACCAGCTGATTCTGTGCATCCTCGATCGCGACGTGGTTCCGCTCATGCCGCGTCGCACGACGTTGATCCAGAACCAACCGTCGCGCAATCGTGAACAACCACGACCGCAGCGACGACTCTCCACGAAACGAGTCCAGCGATCCGAACGCCCGCACGAACGTGTCCTGCACGATCTCCTCGGGCGCGGTAATCACGCCCAGACTGCCCACGAACCTCGCCAGCGATGGCGCATGCTTTTCCACGAGCATCGTGGCCGCACGCTGGTCACCGCCATTCCAGCGGGCGATCAGCGCGCGATCCATCTCTGCGTCGTCGCCGGCTGTGATCAGGTCTGGCATGTCAGTCTGGTAGGCAGACGCGCGTCGGGCGGCGATGTTAAGGCTGCTGCTTCCGGTCTCTCCGCTTCCGCTCAAAACCGACCCGTCGCCCCGATGCCCAACCGCCCGCTGCCCGCTCTCATCGCCCACCGCGGCATGCCCCGGCGGCACCGCGAGAACACGCTCCCCGGCTTTCTCGCCGCGGCTGCGGCCGGTGCTGACGGGTGGGAGTTGGACGTCCATGGAAGCCGGGATGGGGTTGTCGTCGTGCATCACGATCCGATTCTGCCGTCGTTCGCGGGAAAGCTGGCCGGATTGCCGATCGCAGAGTTGGACTGGTCAACGCTGGCCGAGGCAACCATCGGGCCGGCGGGAGAACGCATGCCCGCTCTGGATGCCGTACTCGCCGCCGCCACGCCGACGACGACGGTCTACGTGGAGATCAAGGCCCTCGGCATCGAAGCGCTCGTGCTCGAGAGTCTGGGGCGATACCCGGGTACGATGAGCGCGGTCCACAGCTTCGACCATCGCATTGCGCGGCGCATTCACGCGACAACACCGTCGATGCCGGTTGGCATTCTCACCGATTCCTATCTCGTCGATGCCCCCCACGCGCTGTCAGCGGCCGGCGCGCGCGACTACTGGCCGCAGCGCGAGATGGTCGATCAGGCGCTCGTCGACGCAATCCACGCGGCAGGTGGGCGCGTCATCGTCTGGACGGTGAATGATCCGACGGACGCCCGCCGACTTGCCGCCCTCGGCGTGGACGGTCTCTGCTCCGACGTCATCGACGACGTGCGCGCGGCGCTCAGCACCTAGCGCGTCGGCGACGTTGCATGGCGGTACGGCTGTGATTGCCGCACATTCGCTGCGAATCAGTTCTGCCCCGCAGTCCACCCCTCCGGAGGTTGCCGCTCGTGAAGTCATTCCTCGTGCTGCTGTGTGTGGTTGGTACCACACTCCCGGCGCAGACACCCGGGTCCACGCCTGCCGCGCCAGCGAAAGCAGGCCTGCCGCCAGGGACTGGTGCCGTTGCGCTGCCAAACGCCGATCCATTCCCGAGTACGTATCGCGCGCCCGTGTCACGCGCCGTTCTGATCACGAATGCCACGCTGTTAACGGCCGCTGGCCCACAGATCGACCACGGCTACATCCTGCTGCGTGATGGCAAGATCGTCAGCATCGGCAGCGGTGCGCCGCCAGCCGCCGGTGATGCAGACGTGATCGACGCCAACGGCCGCTTCGTCACGCCGGGCCTGATCGACACGCATTCGCATCTCGGGGTCTACGCGGCGCCGGGCGGCGAGGCCTTGAGCGATGGCAACGAAGCAACCGCTCCGACCACCGCGCGCGTCTGGGCCGAGCATAGTGTCTGGCCGCAGGATCCGCAGTTTCCGCGCAACCTGCAGGGTGGCGTCACGACACTGCAGATCCTGCCAGGGTCTGCGAACCTGATCGGCGGACGCAGCGTGGTGCTGAAGGTCGTACCGAGCGTCAGCGTCCAGGGGATGAAGTTCCCGGGCGCCAGGTATGGGCTCAAGATGGCGTGCGGCGAGAACCCGAAGCGCGTCTATGCGAGTCGCGGGCCGTCCACGCGCATGGGCAACGTGGCCGGCTATCGCGCGGCGTGGATTCAGGCGGAGTCGTATCGTCGTCGCTGGGACAAGTGGCTCGCCGACAAGTCGGGCGATCCGCCGCAGCGCGATCTGGAACTCGAGACGCTCGCCGAAGTCCTGCGCGGTAACATCCTCGTGCACAACCACTGTTATCGCGCGGATGAAATGCTGCAGATGGTCGATATCGCCAGGGAGTTCGGTTATCACATCCGTTCGTTCCACCACGGCGTCGAGGCGTACAAGCTGGCCGACGTGATGGCGCGAGACAGCATCTCCGGTTCGCTGTGGAGCGACTGGGGCGGCTTCAAGATGGAAGCGATCGATGGTATCCGCGCCAACCTCGCGCTGGTGCACAACGCCGGTGCGCGCGCGATCGTGCATTCCGACGATCCGAGCGGGTCGCAGCGCCTGAATCAGGATGCATCCAAGGCGCGCGCGGCTGGCGCGGCCGTCGGCATCACCGTCGACGATGCGACGCTCATCAAGTGGATCACGATCAATGCGGCATGGGCGCTCGATCTGCACGATCGCATCGGCTCGCTGGAACCCGGCAAGAATGCCGACGTCGTGCTCTGGAATATGAATCCATTCAGCGTCTACGCGCGCGCCGACCGCGTGTGGATCGACGGTGCCTCGCGCTTCGATCGCGCCGATCCCAGACAGCAATGGCGTACCGACTTCGAGCTGGGCTTTGTCCCTGCCCCGTCTACCGTGAACGGAGGGCGCCGCTGATGCGCACCATGCGACAGGCCGCGCTCGCGGCGATCTCATTCGTCACTCTGACGAGTGCACTCACGGCGCAGGAAACGGTCGCGATCACCGGCGGCACCATCTATCCGGTAAGCGGACCGAAGATCACGAACGGCACGATCATCCTCAGCGATGGCGTGATCACGGCGATCGGCGCCACCGTTACCATTCCCGCCAACGCGCGGCGCATCGACGCGACGGGCAAGTGGATCACGCCGGGCCTCGTGGCACCGACCACGTCACTTGGCATCGTGGAAGTCGGCGCGGTGCGCGACACGCGTGACGCCAGTGCACGCGGCAAGGACAACATCGCGTCGTCGTTCCGCGTCTGGGATGCGTTCAATCCGAACTCCGTCCTGTTGCCAATCACGCGGCAGGACGGCGGAATCACCACGGTCGGCGTGATGCCGTCCGGCGGCATGGTGGCAGGGCTCGGCGCGGCGTTCGATCTGCGCGAAGGAGCACTCGCCGATGGCATGCTGCGCAAGGCACCGGTGGCGATGATCGCCTCGCTCGACGCCGCCGCCGCAGCGGGAACGGGCTCCCGCGCCGAGGCGCTCGCCAAGCTGCGTACGCTGTTCCGCGACGCACGCGAATTCAACCTCGGTCGTGCGCGCTACGATGCTGCCGCGATGCACGAGCTGATCGGTACTCGGGCCGACCTCGATGCGATGCAGCTCGTGCTCAAGGGTACCATCCCGCTCATCATCGCGGCGGATCGCGCGAGCGAGATTCTGAATGCGATTGCGATCGGCAAGGAATTCGCCATTCGCATCGTGATCAGCAATGGCGCTGAAGCGTGGCAGGTCGCGTCGCAACTCGCGGCGGCGAAAGTGCCCGTGATGACCGGCGCGATGAGCAACATCCCGACGTCATTCTCCGAACTCGGTCAGCGTCAGGAGAATCTCGCGCTCCTGCGTGCGGCTGGCGTCAACGTGGCGATCGTCGGCAACGGCGCGGGCGACGAAGGCGGATACAACGTGCGAAACCTGCGTTATGAAGCGGGCAATGCGGTCGCCTACGGTATGAGTTGGGACGACGCGCTGCGCGCGATCACGCTTGCACCGGCCGAGATCCTCGGCGTGTCCGACAAGGTCGGCTCGCTCGCGGTGGGCAAGGCGGCCAACGTCGTGATCTGGACGGGCGACCCGTTCGAGTACGCAACGCAGCCGGAACGTGTGTTTGTCGGTGGCAAGGACACACGCGTCACCACGCGGCAGGAGATGCTGACGACGCGCTACCGGAATCTGCCGGTCAAGTACTGATTGCTCGCCGACAAATGTGAAACGCGCGGCGCCGGAGGTGATCCCGGCGCCGCGCGTTTGTTCTGCGACCGATCTCAGCGAGCGACGCCGATCTCCAGGCCGACATACCAGTTCCGCAGCGGTGCCGGTTCGAGCACCCGACCAGCTGCACCATTGACCGTCACCGCACCGACGTAGGCGTTGTTCTGCGCGTTCAGCACGCCCGCGAATGGTTCGAATCGGTAGCCGTTGCGCGCGCCTGACCACGAGGCGCGGATGTTCGTCACGCCGGTGCCCCAGCCAGGTACGCGGATCGTGTTGAAGTCGTCGGCGAACAACGCACTGGTCCAGGTCTGGTCCATGTCAATCGTGAATCCACGTACCGCCGCCGAGCGCACGCCGACACGCAGCTGCTGCGGAGGCACGCCGGGAAGCTGCCTGCCGTCGAGCGTGTCAACGCGCACGCCGGTCGTCTGGCGATAATCCGCGAATCGCAACACGGACCAGGTGTAGGCTGCATTCACTGATGCGATGCGAGCGACGCGCACGCTGCCGCCGGCCTCGAGCCCCGTGTTGCGTGTGCGACCGGCGTTCTCGAAATACCCCGTGCCGTCTACGAACCTCGCCTGCACGATCGCGTTGCGGACGTTGGCGCGGTACACGGCCAGATTCCACGACGCCAGCGTGCCGACCGCACCACGCGCACCAACTTCCGTACTGACCGTGCGTTGCGGACCGAGCTTCGGATTGAAGCCGCCCTGACGATCCGGGCGCGACTGCAATTCCGTCGTCGTCGGCGTCTCGAAGCTCGTCGACACGTTCGCATACGGTGCGAAGTACGACCAGCCGGTGACGGTCACGCCACCGTGGCCACTCACGGCGGACAACGTGCGACCGCCACTGTTGTCGCCACCATTCGGACCACCGTCGCGCAGGAACAGATCGTTCACCGAGAAGCGGATGTGATCGTAGCGCGAGCCGGCGCTGAACAGCAGCCGTGACGTGGGCGTCCACTGCACCTGTACGAACGGCGACGCGTTGCGGACTGTCTCGATCTGGTCGAGGATCGTCGTGTCAGTCGCCCCGCGGGGCCGCCCGCCAGTCGCACGCGTGTTGCTGCGACGATCGCGCATCTGCTGGAGATCGAGCCCCGCCGACACACTCGGCGCACTGGCCGATTCGCCGAGAGTGTAGCGCGCGCTGAGGCGCGTTCCCATGAACACGCGATCGAGCGTGCCGTAGATGCCGGTGGTGGCCGTGACAGTCCCTGGCGGCGACGTGGCGAGCGCATTGCCAAGGCCGCGCGTGCTGATCCACGTCGTTGACACGAATTCGCTGCGACGGACAGGCGATCCCATGTGGTACGACACGGAGATCTGATCCTGCATCACGAACTTGTCCGCGCCGCGCCGGATGTTCGTGGCGCTCGCCGAGTCACGATTCACGGCATACTCCGCGAACGTCAGTGCGCCGGGGTTCGCGGCACGCGGCACGTCCGCCACCTGCGCGCGAATTTCGAGGCGACTGTCCGCTCCGAGCGAATAGTCGAGCGCCGCGTTCAGCTGGCGCGTCTCGGCCGTGCTGTACTGCCGGAAACCAGTGTAAGTGGTGCGCGAGAGCGAGAGCGACGCGATCGAATTGCCGGATCGCCCCACCGTGCGCAGCTGCTGCTTGCGTTCGCCGAAGGAACCGAAGAGGAGGCGCGCGCTCTGGGAAAACGGCGTTGGGGCGCGGAGGTCGTTCGTGAAGGAGAGCACGCCGGCCGATCCATTCCCGAACAGCGACGCGGTGCTGCCGCGCAACACTTCGATGTGATCGATGTTGCCAAGTTCGACATTCGTGAGCTGTGACTGTCCATCAGGCAGCGTTTGCGGCACGCCGTCGAGAAAGACCTTCACGCCGCGCAGCCCGAAGTTCGCGCGCGCACCGGCACCACGCACGCTGATACGCGAGTCGGTGGCGAAGTTGTAGCGGCTCGCCACGAACACGCCCGGCACCGATCCGAGCGCTTCGTCGAGATTCACCGTCGGCTGCGCGCGACGCACTTCGCGCACGCCGACCACGCCAACTGCCCACGGGACCCGTTCGAGCGCACGCTGATCGGCCATCACACTGACCCTGACCGTTGTGAGCGGCTGAATGCGCGTGGAATCCACACGCGCGGAATCGCGGCCCGGACGCTGCGCGGTGGCGAGTGCTGGACTCACTGCGACGAGCGCAAGCCATACGATCAGACGAAGACGCAACACGTGTACGGGGGGGCAAGGACGATGGTGCACACGCGCGGTCGGCGCGTGCAGTGCGTCAGCGCGGCGTGGCGGCGACTGTCGGCAGGAACGCAGGCCGCACGCGATGTGCTGACGCCTGCTCGAAGGCATAACCCGCACGAAGCAGCTGTGGTTCACTCCAGGCCGTGCCGAAGAACGAGATACCGATCGGAAGTCCTTGAATCCGTCCCGCCGGCACGGTCAGATGCGGGTAGCCCGCGACCGCGGGCGCCGACGACACGCCGCCGCCGAAGTGATCGCCCGCAATCAGGTCGATCGTCCATGCCGGACCGCCGGTGGGGCCGATCAGCAGATCGCAGCGTGTCCGCTTGATCACTGCATCGATTCCCTGCGCACGCGAGAGCCGCACGCAGGTCTCGCGCGCCTTCTTGTAGACCTGACTCGACAACGAGCCACGCTTCTGGGCATTCGTGAAGATCTCCTGCCCGAACCATTGCAGTTCGCGATCGTGATTCTTCTCGTTCCAGAGAATCAGCTCGGCAAGCGAATGCACCGGAATCGACGACGGCAGTGGAGCCAGATACGCATTCAGGCCCGCCTTGAATTCGTACAGCAGCACCTCGTTCTCTTCGGCGCCGTACTTATCGGCATTCGGGACGTTTGCATTGTCCACGATCACGGCGCCCTTCTCGCGCATCAGCCGGATCGCGTCCTCCATCAATGCGTCGACGCGCGTGTCGAACCCGAAGGAGTTGCGCGCGATCCCGATGCGCATCCCCTTCAATCCGTCCGCGTCGAGCGTACGCGTGTAGTCAGTCGGCAAAGTCGCCGGTGCACCGCGCATCGCGCTGTCGCTCGCATCGCGACCGACCATCCCGTTCAGCAGCAGCGCCGCGTCGCGAACTGTTCGCGCCATCGGCCCGGCGGTGTCCTGACTGGCAGAGATCGGGATGATCCCGCTGCGACTCACCAGGCCAACCGTCGGCTTCAAACCGACGATGCCATTCAGCGATGACGGGCAGATCACGGAGCCGTCCGTTTCGGTGCCGACCGCAGCGATACAGAAATCCGAGGCCACTGCTGCGCCGCTCCCGGAACTCGAGCCACACGGCGAGCGATCGAGCACATACGGATTTCGCGTCTGACCGCCACGGCCGCTCCATCCGCTACTCGAGTGCGTCGACCGGAAATTCGCCCACTCGCTCAGGTTCGTCTTGCCAAGGATGACGGCGCCGGCCGCACGCAGCCGCTGCGTGACCGCAGCATCCTTCCGCGCGCGATTGTCGGCCAACGCGAGTGAGCCGGCGCTGGTGCTCATCCGATCGGCAGTGTCGATGTTGTCCTTCAGCAGAATCGGCATGCCGTGCAATGGACCGAACACTTTGCCCGTCGCGCGTTCGGCGTCAGCGGCATCGGCGAGGGCGAGCGCGTCCGGATTGATCTCGATCACGCTGTTGACGCGCGGTCCATCGGCATCGAGCGTACGGATCCGCATGAGGTAGTGCTCCGTCAGCGCCCGCGCGGTGAGCCGTCCCGCGGCGATCTCCGCCTGCGCCGTCGTGATCGTCAGTTCGTCGAGGGCATCGGCGACGGTGACCGTGGACGACACGCCAGCGGTCGGCAGCCACGGCGCAACACGACGCAGCTGCGTCGTGGCAGTGAGCGCGACACCGGCAGCAAGAAAATCCCGACGTTCCATCTGAAGAGTCCCGCGTTGTAAGTGGAGCTCAGTTCACCCAGCGACGGAGCATTGTGGTCGGCAGAGCACGGTAGCGCCAGTGCGCTCGGCGCAGGGCGCTGCGAGGCCGCCTCCACAACGCAAAACGCCCCCGCACGGCGGAGGCGTTCAGACAGTCATGCGGCGACGTTCAATCGGCGGCGATCGCGTCAGCGATGGCGGCGAGCGGCTTCACGCTGACCTTGATGCGGCGCTTGTCCTTCGGCGAAAACTCGACCACGCCGTCCACCAGCGAGAAGATCGTGTAATCGCGACCGAGGCCGACATTCGTGCCCGGGTGCACCTTCGTGCCGCACTGACGGATGATGATGCCACCGGCCCGCACGAATTCACCACCGAACTTCTTCACGCCACGGTACTGCGGATTCGAATCGCGACCGTTACGGCTGGAGCCTACGCCTTTCTTATGTGCCATGAGAGTCTCAGCTCAGCTTGATGTCGGTGATCCGGACTTCAGTGAAGCCCTGACGATGGCCCTGCTTCCGGGCGTAGTTCTTCCGGCGACGGAACTTGAAGACGATGATCTTCTCGCCCTTGCCGTGCTTCACGATCTCACCGGACACCTTGGCGCCGGAAAGCGTGGGAACGCCGGTGCTCACCGACTTGCCGTCCGAGGCGAGCAGGACTTCGTTGAATTCCACGGCTGCGCCGGCATCGCCGAGGAGCGAGGGAATCCGATAGGTCTGGCCAGCACTCACGCGGAACTGCTTGCCGCCGGTGCGAATGATCGCGTAGCTCATAGGTGTACGACGTGTAAGGGTAATGAGCCCACGAAGTTAGCCGACTGGGTGCGGCGTAGCAAGGGGCGGGGGTCTGGTGACCGATCTGGGAGTCCGATCAAGGGCGCTGACGCTCTGGATCGGTGATCGTCGGTCAGGCGAGGGCGTACTGGGCCGTCACGTCCCGTTGCGCGCCCTTGACGACCAGCTTGTACTCGTCCGGCCGAAGGAGCGGATCGTCCCGCAACTCGAGCTGGAACGACACGACCTTTTCCAGTCGCGCCAGAATATCCGGCTCCTGCTCCAGCACGTACATGGCGACGTCCGGATGGAGCTTGACCACCATCGGGTCGCGGCGCCCCTCGACCCCGATCCGTTTGACCGAGCGTTCGACGCGGCGGACGATCGTTTCCGGCGTGAAGATCCGACCGGTGCCGTTGCAGGTCGGGCACGGTTCGGTCGTCGCCTGCAGATGGCTGGCCCGGACACGCTGGCGCGTCATCTCGATCAAGCCGAGCTCGCTGACCTGGAACGCCTTCGTCCTGGCACGGTCACGGCCGAGGTGGGTGCGGAGTTCCTGCAGCACCTTATCCCGATTCGCCCGCGTCTCCATGTCGATGAAGTCGCAGACGATGATGCCGCCCATGTCGCGCAAACGAAGCTGACGCGCCACTTCACGCGCCGCCTCCATGTTCGTCTTCATGATCGTCTTCTCGGGATCTTTCTTGCCGGTGTATCGGCCCGAGTTGATGTCGATCGAGACGAGGGCTTCGGTCGGTTCGATGATCAGGTAGCCGCCCGACGGCAGATCGCAGCGGCGCTTGAAGATGTCGCGGATCTCCGCTTCGACCTCGTGCTTGTCGAACAGCGGCTGGGTCTCTTCATACAACTGCACGCGCTCGACGAGCTCCGGCCCGACGCCCTTCAGGTATTCCACGATCTCGTTGTACAGCTGACGACTGTCCACGACGAGCTTGTCGACCTTGGCACTGAACAGGTCGCGAATGATGCCGCGCGCCAGGTTCGTCTCACGATGCACGAGCGCCGGCGCGCGCATGAACTGCCGCTTCCGGTTGATGCGCTTCCAGTTGTTGATCAGCCCCGTCAACTCGCGTTCGAACGTCTCGGCGGTGACGTCCTCGCCGACCGTGCGCACGATCACGCCACCTGCATCCTTTGGCAGGAAGGCGTTGACCTGTTCCTTCAGGCGCTGGCGTTCCGCGCGCTCGCCGATCTTGCGGCTGACACCGACGCGTGACGCAAACGGCATGTAGACAAGGAAACGCCCCGCCATCGAGACCTGCGCGGTGACGCGCGGCCCCTTGGTGGAAATCGGTTCCTTGCTGACCTGCACGAGAATCGTGTCACCGCGCTTCAGGACATCCTGAATCTGCGGCGCCTCCTTTTTGGGCGGACGTCCGGACGTCGGCGTCTCACTCCCACGCGCAGCGGCATCCTGTGCCGCTTCAGCTGCATCCTCGCCGTCGTTGTCATCGTCGTCATCATCGTCGTCATCGTCCGTTTCGTAGACGAGATCCGATGCGTGCAGGAAGGCGCTCTTCTCAGTGCCGATGTCGACGAACGCCGCCTGCAATCCAGGCTGTACCGCTTCGACGCGACCGAGATAGATGTCGCCGACCATGCGGCGAGCCTCGGGGCGTTCGACGAGCAGTTCAACGAGCTGGTCGTCTTCAATGATGGCGACGCGCACTTCGCGTGCGGCCGCGTTGATCAGAATATCACGCTTCATGCAACGCCTCGCGGCACCGCGTGAGGCGACCCGAACACACGCAGCCCGTGGGCTGACCTACGTGAGAACCGACCGACGCGCGGACGCGCATCAGCCACCAGCGTCTGCCGCACTACGCGTTGCACCCGGGCGAATCAGCGTTGCCCGCCCGCAATGACAATTGCGGCTTCGCGAGCTCGACTGCGACCGGTGGCCATCAGGGATGTCCGGTGAAACGAGTACGGCCCGATCCACACGCCGCCGCCACTCCAGCGCCATCGCGAATCAGGGTCAAACCACACCGCCACGGGGGTCGCTCCGCGCCAGCGAGCGCACGCAGCGCACTCAGGCGCGCCGCACACACCGTGGAAGGCTATATCAGCGCAACGCGTTGCGACAGCCCACTTTGCGTGATCCGGGGCATTGGCGGCTTCGCACGGAATCCCGGCCGCTGACGGATATGTTCTGCGGAAATCCCGGATCCATGCATCAGCAGCGCCATGGGCTGAACACGAGCCAGCCGAGCACTGCCAGAAACCCGAGCCCAGCCTGCCATTCGTTGTGGCGACGGTACAGCGCGACGCTGAACCCACCCGACCGATCAGCGCCTGCCGGACCACCCCACGGGACCAACCGCGGAAAGAACGCCGGCACATTCGCCTCGTATTCCGAGTATGCGCCGCCATACACGCCACGCAGGAACTCCCGTTCGCGATCGATCGTCGGGCGATACACGACGAACCAGAACACGATCACCGCCCCGACCGCGACCCAGTGCGCCGCCAGCGCGAACCCGAACGCCATCAGGAAGCTGCCGAGGTACAGTGGGTTTCGCGTGTGCGCGTACGGGCCGGTGGTCGTCAAGGCGGCGTTCTTCACGATGTGCCCCGTGGCCCACGCACGTACCAGCAACCCGACCAGGGCGATCACGCCACCGAGTGCGATCCTCACGGGCGTGGCATACTTCGGTGCGAACCAGAGGAATGCCGCGCCGAAGACAAAGCCCAGTGGCACGCGGATCCGTTGCGTGACTGAGCGGCCCCCATCGATCACCCCGTGATTTCCTTCACGAGATGCCTCGCGATCACGAGGCGCTGAATCTCCGAGGTGCCTTCACCGATTTCGCAGATCTTCGCGTCACGCATGAACCGCTCGACCGGGTAGTCCTTGGTGTACCCGTAGCCACCGTGGATCTGGATCGCCTTCAAGGTCGCACGCATCGCCAGTTCGGAGCAGAAGAGCTTCGCCATTGCCGCTTCCTTGCCGTACGGACGTCCCTGCTGGGCCAGCATCGCGGCGTGATACGTGAGGTGCTTCCCTGCCTCGATCTCTGTCGCCATGTCGGACAACTGGAACGAGACGCCCTGAAAATTCACGATCGACTGACCGAACTGCTTTCGCTCGATCGAATACTTCCGCGCCTCTTCGAAGGCGCCTTCTGCGATGCCCAGCGCCAGCGCGGCAATGCCGATGCGACCCGCATCGAGTGTCTTCATGAAATTGATGAAGCCCATGCCTTCCGCGCCGAGCAGATTCTCAGCAGGCACTTCAACATTCTCGAAAATCAGCTCGCGGGTGTCGCTGGCACGCCAGCCAAGTTTGTCTTCCTTCTTGCCAGCGCGGAAGCCGGGCATCGGCGTGAACGCGTCGTCGTGACCGACGCCAACCCGCGCAGCAGCCTCGAGATCGGTCGTCTCCTTGTTCAGGATGAACGAGCTGATGCCGCGCGTGCCCGCACCCGGATCAGTGACGGCGGTCACGATGAAGACTTCACCCACACCGGCGTGCGTGATGAAGCGCTTCGTGCCGTTCAGCACGTAGTGCCCGTTCTTTCGCACAGCCGTGGTCTGCGTGCCACCGGCGTCGCTGCCGGCGTTCGGCTCGGTCAGTCCAAAGCCGCCGAGCACCTTGCCTGATGCCAGCGACGGCACGTAGCGCTGCTTCTGCGCATCGGTGCCGAAATACACGATCGGTGACGTACCGAGCGTGGTGTGCGCCGAGATCGTGATGGAGTGGCTGGCGCAGACCTTGGCGAGTTCGTGGATCGCGATGATGAAAGCGGTCGAATCGAAGCCTGACCCACCGAGATCCTCGGACCACGGAATGCCCAACAGGCCAAGATCCGCCATCTTCGCGACGTTCTCCCATGGGAACGAGGAATCGGCGTCGTGCAGACTGGCAACCGGCTTGACATGATCGTTCGCGAATGAGCGAACCATCTCGCGAACCAGCAGGTGCTGTTCGTTGAAGTAGAGTGCGTCGTCCATGATTCAGCAGTAGGGGGCGGCCACACACCTTCGTGCGGCGCCCGTAGCATGAGAAAAGTAGCGGGTGGAATAGCGCCACGGGGCACAATCCCGACCGTATCAAGTGTCGGAGTCTGCAATGCGTTTCAGACGCGCAGCCCGACCCGACGTTTCAACGCCCGTGGGCGCGGATCACGTCCAGAAATGGCTCGGCGTATCGCTCGAGTTTCACCGGTCCGACGCCGGGCAGGCCAGCCATTGCGGCAGCCGTGAGCGGGCGACGCGTCGCGAATTCGGCAAGCGTCGAATCAGGGAAGACGACGTACGCGGGCTTCCCCGCAGCGAGTCCCGAGCGGCAGGCCTTCAGCGCGACGAAGAGTTCCGTGTCTGCCTCGGTCACACCACCGCTCTTCTCCCTCGACCTGCGCTGCTCGCTGCGGCGGGCGTTGGGGTCGGCCGGCTTCTTCGAGCGTGCGCCATCAGAGGACCAGATGCTGCGAATCGCCGGTGCGCTACGCGTTTCGCCGAGGCAATTGTCGCACGCACCGCACTCGGCACGCGCGGCCGGATCACCGAACCAGAGCAGAAGTGCCTGGCGACGACAGGTTTTGGCGTATGCATAGCGCTGCATGGCTTCGAGCTTGTCGAACTCACGCTGGCGGCGGCGATCGATCGCACGCCAATCGATGGTCACGCGGTCCAGTGACATGGCAGGGTCGACGAGCCGGAGACCACCGCCGACGCGCTCGACCTGCACGAATTGCCGCGCCTCGAGCGACCCGAGCATGGGCCACGCACCGACGAAACCGCCGAACCCCGGTGGCAACCCATCGAGGTCGATGATCGCCCCCCGCGAGAGCTGATCCTTTGCCACGCGCCAGCACGCACGCAGCAGCTCCCGCTCCATTTCAGAGCCGTCGCCAAGTTCCTCGCGAATGCGTTCTGGCGTTGCGAGCAGTCGCAGCTTGACGAGACCAGCCGACTCCGGATCCCACCGCAGAACGCCGGCGTCCGCGAGCACACGAAGTGCCGACTCGACGGCCTTCGGCGACGTCTTGCCGCCGATGCCGCCTGCGAGTTCCTCGGCCGTGGCGCCAACCACGCCACCGCGATCGGCTTCCCGCTGGCAGCGACGGTGCACCTGTTCGATCAGCGCACGATCCGGGAGTGCGGACTTGATGAAGAATTCGTGCGTGAAGCGATCGGGAAAGGCGTGCAGTAAAACACAGCGACTCGGATTGCCATCGCGTCCGGCACGACCGGCCTCCTGATAGTACGCCTCGAGCGTGCCCGGCATCGCGTAGTGAATGACGAGTCGCACGTTCGACTTGTCCACGCCCATACCGAAGCTGTTCGTCGCGACGATCACACGCGTACGCTCGGACATGAAATAGTCCTGCACGCGCCGGCGGCGCTCGTCATCGAGACCGGCGTGATACGCGCTCGCCGGAATCCCCTGCTCGTCGAGGTAGTGCGCGAGGCGTTCGACCGTCTTGCGTGTTGAGGCGTAGACGATGCCCGTCCCATCCTCGAGGTTGCGCAGCAGGTCCACGACAACGGCGTCCTTCTCGCGATCACCCTTGGCGGAGATCACACCGTACGAGAGGTTCGGCCGATCGAACCCGGTGACGATGATCTCCGGATCCTTCAGGTCGAGAATGCGTGCGATGTCTTCGCGCACGACCGGTGTGGCAGTGGCCGTCAGCGCGATGGTGGGCGGGTTGCCAAGTCGCTGGCGCACCTCACCGACGCGCCGGTAGCTGGGGCGGAAATCGTGGCCCCACTCGCTGATACAGTGCGCCTCATCGACTGCGAGCAACGCGATGCCGATCGCCTTCAGGCGCTCTGCCGTCGCGCCGACGTCGAAGCGTTCCGGCGCAACGTAGAGCATCTGAATCTCGCCGCGCTGCGCGCGCACGAGACGATCGCTGACTTCGGTGCTGGAGAGCGTGCTGTTGATGAATGCCGCCGCGATGCCGCGGCGCTCGAGCGCATCAACCTGATCCTTCATCAGCGAGATCAGCGGCGAGATCACCACCGTCAAGCCACGCGTGATCAGCGCCGGCACCTGATAGCACAACGATTTACCACCGCCGGTCGGCAGCACGACGAGCGTGTCACGTCTGGCGAGTACACTGACGATGGCGCGCTCCTGCCCCGGGCGAAATGCGCCGTAGCCGAAACGCGCCTGCAGCACGGCGCGTGCGTCGTCGATGGTGGGAGCGATCAGCATGCTGGACGATCGGGGAGTACGCGCAGGCGGACTGGCCGCACGCCGTCCAGCATCATCACGTACGTCAGCATCGCGTCATCGCGACCGGTGCGTGGTCGAACCATTTCACTCAGGTGAGGAAACCGGCCTTCGGCGTCTGCTTCGCTTCCCAGTTGTTCTTGAGACGCGTACGGCGGCGCTCGAGCTCAGCGTCGGCGTCCGGCATCGCCATCACGACATCCTCGATGTGCTTCAACGCCTTCGGACCGAGACGCGAACGCAGGTCCCCGAGGTACGGCTGCACCTTGCAGAACGTCCCGATGATCTCGCCGTGCGCTGCCATGAACATCTCGCGATCGATTGCGCCGTGCGTGACCATCGATGCTGCCATGTCCCAATATCCGAGCACCATACGCATCCACGAATTCTTCTCACCGGTGTAGGCGGCAAAGTACTCTTCAGCCGACGTCGGGTGGAACTCGAGCACGAACCAATCGCGCGCCTTGCGCAGCATCGGCTCGCGACGCATGTCGAACAGCTGGAGATTGAGCTGGGAGGATTCGAAGGGAGTCGGCATCGCGTGAGTGGAGTGGATGGTGTGAATCGTGTACGTCAGACGGCGCGGGCAAAATGCCCGCGTGTGAACGCCTGACCGTAGAGCGCGCGCACGCGATCGGTGGCGACGCGATCGCCGTTCGCCAGCTCATCGAGCATGGTACGGTAGCCGCGCACGACCTCTGCGATCGGATCGCCAGGCACGTTGAACAGCAGGCGGAAATGACGAATGCCACCGCGCCACAACCGCGGCAGATACTCCCCCGCCTCGATCGGCCGAGAATGCAGGAGCCGATTGCGGCAGGCGCTGTCGGTTGCGATCGGAAACGTGTAGCCTGCCGGATCGGTGATCGACACGTTGGTGTGCTTCTGCACGCACAGATCGCGACAGGTTGCAACGACACGATCGAATGCGGCCGACAACACACAGTGCTCGATCGTCATCCCTTCAGGGCGGCCGAAGACGACCGCATCGAACGTCGCGCCGTTCCACGGCGCGCTGACGGCGAGCATCTCCTCCACCGTATGTTCGACCGACAACGTGAGGCGTCGAGCACCGAGCCCGAAATACTCAGCGGCGGTGTGCTGGTTGAATACGTTCAGCGCGTAGTCGCCGATCACATCGCGCCCTTCCGCCGCGAGCTCTGCCAGTAAACCGAGATGCCCGGTCTGTACGGGCAGCATCAGCGACAGCCACTTGCTGACCGACTTCCGCTCCTCCGGTCGCACGATCGTTGGTGTGCGAATGCGCAGCAACACTCCCATGGTCGCCAGCTCTTCCTGCAGCGCACGCGTCCTCGACAGCGACGGGGCCGGGTGACGCAGGAACGGATCGAACACGATTTCCGTCGCGCCGGCCGTCGCCGCAGTCAGCGCATCGTCGATCGTGTACACCTCGGCCAGCAGCGCCATCGTTGGTTCGATGGTCTCCGGCGACGGGGACGCGATCGCCGTTGAGATCCGCTCGGCACGCTCAGCGAGTCGCGCCTGTTCGGCCCAGTCGCGTTGCACGAGCAGCTGATCGACGACATCCTGGCGCAGATGATTGATCGCGCTCACCGGCAGGAACAGATCGCCGGACAGTCCGCCGAGATCGAGTGAACCAAGCGCAAACGGGGTTTCGCCCAGGCGACCGAGTTGCTCGCGCAGCATCGTGTCACCGAGTGCTCGCCTGGCGGCGGGTGCAAGCACCACCTCGCTGCGCGCGCTGACTTCGTGATCGTCGCACCTCGCGACGACTTTCATCGGGCCGCCAGCGCTGCCGAAGAGCCGCAGGTCGAGACGGTGTTTGCGCTTCTGGATCGTCGTCGGCAGTGCCGCGAACGATTCACGCGCTACCGCGAGCAACGCCGCGTGCGACGATCGCACGACCGACCAGCCCGTTGGGATGCGCTGACGTGTTGCGATGAGCTGCCGGAACACGCCGTCGCGCTGCGACACGGTGCGGACGGCGGTGACCGAGAATCCGATCGCCTTCGTACCACCCAGTTCCGGCGGTTCGAAGCCGATCCCATCGCCGACTTCGATCGCGTGCGAAACGTCGACCGAGACTTCGGTATTCGAGCACTCGAGCACCGTGCCCAACGTCATGCCGTGATTGTCGGGCTGCGCGCGCGTGATGTAGTCACGGCCGGCGCGACCACCGTACATGCCACCGGTATTGCCGCGACTGTAGATCTGCACCAGCGGCTCGGTCTCGTCGATCGTCGGCGGCGTACGATCACCCTCGGCGAGACGCGTGAGGAAGCTGCGGTAGCCGTGCGTGACCGTCGCGACGTACTCAGGCTTCTTCTTGCGCCCTTCGATCTTGAGACAGCCGATACCGGCGTCCGCGATGTCAGCAAGATGATCGTGCGCTGCGAGATCCCGGGCGCTGATCAGGTATCCGTGATCGAGTTCGGCCCCGGTGCTCGCGTCGGTCAGCACATAGTCCTTGCGACAGCTCTGCGCGCATGAGCCCCGATTGGCGGAGCGCTCGGAGATCATGCCGGACATGTAGCACTGGCCGCTGTACGAAATGCAGAGCGCGCCGTGGATGAACGACTCGAGCCCGATGTCAGGCACCGCTGCGCGAATGGCGCGGATATCCGCGAGCGTATTCTCGCGCGCGAGCACAACGCGTTCGACGCCGAGCTTCTGCATGACCAGTGCACCAGACTCGTCGTGCACGGTCATCTGGGTCGAGCCGTGAATCTCGAGTTCCGGATAAATCTGCTGGATCAGTTTCACCACACCGACATCCTGCACGATCGCCGCATCGATACCTCGGTCCACGCACTCGCCGAGGTACGTCAGCGCCTCTTCGAGTTCGGACGGCTTCATCAGCACGTTGAACGTCAGGTAGATCCGCACGCCGTGCTGATGCGCGAGGCGGCAGGCTGCGTCGAGCTCGTCGAGCGACAGCTGTGCGCCCTCGTCCCGGGCATTGAAGCGGTCGGCGCCGAGGTAGATGGCATTCGCGCCATTCGCCACAGCAGCCCGGACGGCGTCAAAGGAGCCGGCGGGCGACAGGAGTTCAGGGACGGTGACGACGGTACGCGACATCCAGAGAAGATAGCGACCGCTGGCCGCTGCCGGGCCCTTCCGGTCGCCCCGGTGCGGCCTACTCCCCCTGGCGTTCCGTACGTTTGCGGACGAAGCGGAGGATCAGCGCCACCGCCAGCGTGCCGATGGATGCCAGCCGGAAGGCGTCGTTGTCCGTCAGCACGCCGTAACCAAACATCCCCGCACCGATCAGTGTGAGCGCGATCTGGACGGAGATGATGCTCACGACTGACGCGACCGGTCGAGGAAGTTGCGCACGCCGGCGCGGAAATCCTCGGTCGCGCGTGACTCGACGTTCGTGACCACGCCAACGCCGATGCTCTGCGCGAAGTCGAGATCGTCCATCCGGTACAGGAGTCGCTTGGTGAGCCCGATTGCGGTCCGTGGTGAATGCACCAGCGCGTCGATCGTCTTCGCGACCTCGTCAGGAAAGACATCGCTCGGCACGCAGCGGCTGATCAGGCCGATGCGTTCGGCTTCAGCCGCGCCGATCAGGCGACCGGTGAGCACGAGATCTGCCGCACGCTTTTCGCCGACCGCGCGACGGAGCATCGTCATGACCATCGCCGGCACGAAGCCGATCCGCACTTCGGGGTAGCCGAACTGCGCGGTGTCCTCGGCAAGGACGATATCGCACGCCGTCGCGAGACCGGCGCCTCCGGCCAGCGCACGGCCGCGCACGATAGCGACGATGGGCTTGGACATCTCGCGCATCGTCGAGAACACCTTGCCGAGTGCGCGTGCATCATCGATGTGCGAATCGGGACCGGCGTCGAGCGACGCATCGAGTGCTGCGAGATCGGCACCGGCGCAGAAATCGTCACCATCGCCCTCGACGATCACGACGCGCACATCGTCTGCCGCTTCGAGTTCGCGCAACGCGTCAACCAGTTCCACCGCCGTCTGCCGGTCGAGCGCATTCTTCTTTTCCGGACGCGCGAGCGTGATCACGCCAAGTCCTTCGGCGCGGACGGTACGGATGCGCGAATGCACGGCGGTCACGGATGGCGGCGCAGCGGCGGTCATGGCTTACTCCGTGGGAGAATAGAGCGGGAGGCCGCGCACCGTGGCCACAGTTGACGACACTGTGAGGATCATGCGCAGCATTGCCGTCGAGACCACCTTGCCCTGCGCGTCAGTCTTCAGGGAGAGCGTGCCACCGCCGTCCAGCGCGCCATGCAGGAGAAAGTTGAGCGCGTTCAGATTCGGAAGCTCGAATCGTTCGACTCGCCCGGAGATCAGGGCGCCGAAGTGCGTCCGCACACGTTCTGCCGTCAGCTCGTGCACGAGTACGTCGTACCACTCTGGCCGCAACGCGATCACGCCGCAATTGGCCATGTCGCCCTTGTCGCCGGACCGCGTGTGCGCGATGTCGAGCAGGCGGACCTGCACCATGGTCGCGGTCATGACAACACCTCCACGGCGGTGGTGACGACGCGTTTGTCGATCAGCGCTGGCCAGTACGCGATCACTTCCTCGACCTTCGGGCGACCACCGGCGAAGCCCGTGACGCTTGGCGGACCATTGAGGACCAGCGGCGCGATCTCACGGGTGAAGCGTTCGACACTCGCGCGATCCTCGCCGCGCACGCCGATACGGAACTGCACCTCAGGCGCGTGATGGCCGTCGCCGGCGAGATGACCATGCGTCGCGTTGGCACCGACGAACTCGGATAGAATCTGATCGAACTTGAGACCGAGGCGATCGAGCCGTTCGCGCAGAATGCGATTGGCTGCCTCAGCCTTTTCGAGCGCATCGGGCCATGAGTACACGAGCGACCCGACAGCCTTGTAGCCCGCACGGTAGGCAATCGACACCTTCAGAAACGGCGTCGCCGGACCGCCCGTGATACCGTGCACGCGCACGCGGTTCTCGCCATCGGCAGCGACACGGATCGACGTGAAATCGGCGACGACATCCGGCGTGATGTACGAATGCGGATCACCCATTTCGTACACGAGTTGTTCCGTCACGCTCGGCACGCTCACACGACCACCGGTGTTGGGATGCTTCGTGATGACGAAGGTGCCATCCGACTGCACTTCCGCGATCGGATAACCGATGTTGGCGAGATCGGGAATCGTGCGCCAGTCGTGCAGGCAGTTCCCGCCCGAGGATTGCGCACCGCATTCCAGGATGTGACCGGCGACAATCCCGGCCGCGAGCTGATTCCAGTTGTCAGCCGCCCAGCCGAATTCGTGGCGCAGCGGCGCCATGGTGAGGGCGGTATCCGTCGAGCGACCGGTGACCACGATCTGCGCGCCCTGCTCGAGCGCCTGGACGATCGGTGTGGACCCGATGTAGGCGTTGGCCGAGAGCACGCGATCGCGCACGGGGGACAACGGCGCGCCGGTCTCCATGTGCTTGAGGGCGTGGCCCGCCGCCAGCAACTCGTCGAGGCGCGGCAGCAGATCGTCGCCAGTCACGACGCCGATCTTCACCTTGCCGCCGTGGCCTGCCTTCGCGATCGCCGCCAGCAGCGCCTTTGCACATGCGACGGGATTCACACCGCCGGCATTGGCGATCACTTTCACGCCGCGATCGGCGATGCCCGGCAGCACGCTCTCGATCGCGCCGATGAAATCCCGCGCGTATCCCATCGCCGGATCCCGTTCCTTCTGCTTCTGCAGAATGGACATGGTGACTTCCGCGAGGTAGTCGAGCATCAGGTAATCGATCGGCCCGCCGTCCACCTGCTGACGTGGTGCATCGAGCGAATCGCCCCAGAAGCCTTGGCCGCTGGCGACGCGCACTGTCTTCGTCATTGTATCTCCAGGCGCGAGTTGCTCACGCCATTTCCATCGGTTGCGGCGGGAGCACGAACGCTCCCAGATGCGGCCCAGGATTGCGTCGCACAGCGCGGAGCGCCAGCGCCAGCAATGGCCGCGTGTCCTCGGGATAGACGATCGCGTCCGCAAAACCGCGTGCCGCGGCGTAGCGGGCGTCCAGCTGCTGCTCGTAGTCGTCGCGCATACCGGCGATCGACTGCTGCAGTTCCTCCGACGGCGACTCGCCCTTCCTCTTGAGCGCGTCGAGCGTCGGGCCGTGTACTGCGGCAATCGCGCTCTCGCCTTCCATCACCGCCATGCGACCGGTCGGCCAGGTGAGAATCATGTCGGGATCGAAGCCCTGCGCCGCCATCGCGTAGTAGCCGGCACCGGACGCGTGATTGACGGTCAGCACGAGCTTCGGCACGCGCGCCGTCGCCATCGCTTCGACCCAGCGCGCCCCGGCACGGATGATGCCTTCGTGCTCCGCTTCCGGTCCCACCATGAAGCCGGACACGTCCTGCACGAACAACAACGGGATGCCCTGTCGATCGCAGCGATCGATGAAGAACGCGACCTTCTCGGCCGACTCGGCGTAGATGATGCCACCAAAGCGCGGCTTCTCGCCGGGACGGCCCTTGATCAGGCCGCGCTGATTCGTGATCACGCCGACGGCGATGCCGTCGATGCGCGCGTCGGCGCAGATCACTTCCTTTGCGAGCGTTCCCTGAAACTCGAACATCGAGCCCGCATCGACGATCGCCTCCAGCACATGATGCATGTCGTATGACATACGATGATCCGCAGGCAGCACGTCGTAGAGCGTTTCCGGTGCACGTGCCGGCGCGATGGTCGCCACGTCGGCGGTGCGCGCATCGTGCTGGGCGCCGGGCAGTCGTGCAATCATCTCGCGCAGCATGCGCAGGCAATGCGGATCGTCGTCGGCCGTGTAGTGCGCAACACCGCTGATTGCGGTATGCGTACTGGCGCCGCCGAGCGTCTCACCATCGATGGTCTGCCCCGTCGCGCCCTTCACGAGATTCGGTCCGCCGAGTCCCATGAACGACGTGCCCTTCACCATCACGATCACATCGCTGAGCGCGGGCAGATACGCACCGCCGGCAATGCACGGGCCCATCACGGCGGACAACTGCGGAATGCGCAGATAGCGACGCATCACGGAGTTGTAGTAGAAGATGCGCGCGGCGCCATACTGACCGGGGAAAACACCGCCCTGATATGGCAGGTTCACCCCTGCACTGTCCACGAGATACACGATCGGGATCCGGCAGCGCATTGCCAGTTCCTGCGCTCGCAGAATCTTCTTGATGGTTTCCGGCCACCACGATCCGGCCTTCACCGTCGCATCGTTCGCCACGATCACGACTTCGCGTCCCTGCACGACACCGAGGCCGGTGATGACACCGGCGGCTGGCGCCTGCCCGTCGTACTGGTCGTAGGCGACGAGCAATCCCAGTTCGAGAAATGGCGTGCCGGGATCGCAGAGCCCCGTCACCCGTTCGCGCGCCGTCAGCTTGCCACGCGCATGCTCCTTTGCAGCGCGCTCGACGCCACCACCTTCACGAATCCGTGCTTCGACGACCCGCACTGCCTCACTGAGCTGCCGCAAGCGCGAGGTCACGTCGGCTGCGACTCCTTTTCCGCGAACCAGGTGCGGATGAAGTTCACGAGATCGGCGGTGCTGGTGCCCGGTCCGAACAGCTCACCGACGCCCTGCGCCCTGAGCGCATCCATGTCTTCCTTCGGGATGATGCCACCACCCGTGAGCAGAATGTCGTCGCGGCCCTGTTCCTTGAGCAGCGCCAGCACACGGGGAAAGAGCGTCATGTGTGCGCCGCTGAGAATCGAGAGGCCGACGACGTCGACGTCTTCCTGGACGGCCGCAGTCGCGATCATCTCAGGGGTCTGGTGGAGCCCCGTATAAATCACTTCCATGCCGGCGTCGCGCAGGGCAGCAGCAACGACCTTGGCACCACGGTCGTGTCCATCGAGCCCCGGTTTCGCCACCAGCACGCGAATCGGTCGAGTCATGGCAAATAGGTCGTGAGGGCAAATAACGAGATCGAAAATCTAGCGGCGGGCGCGGCCACGAGACAGCAACGGCTTGCGGGCGACCAGCAGCATTTCCGACGAGGTCCGGCGGAGCGGCCGATCCTCGAGGCCGTCATACACCGCGTCCACCATCAGGCCGGCCTCTGCGCAAAGCTCGGCGAGTCTCGTCGCGGTGTAAAGCCGAATCCGGTGCATGCGCTTGCCCGTGCCGGAGGGACCGCGCCAGGTCGTCTGGATCGTGATCTCGCCGCTGACCGGATCAAACGCGCGGTCATGGGCAACCTCGGTCCCGTCCTTCGTGGTCCAGCTGTCCCGCCCGACCCAGCGGGACACGACGCCGTCACGGCTGCCGCCGTACCACACCAGGCGGCCCCCGGGTGCGAGCACGCGCGCGAACTCCGAGATCACCTTCGCATCGTCGCTGGCCTCGTCGAAAAAGCCGAACGATGTAAACAAATTGAGGACCGCATCGAACTTGCCGGTCCATTCCTTCGGCAGCGTGCGCATGTCGCCCTTTTTGTAGCGCAACCGCTTGCCGGTGCCACGTGCCCTCGCGATGCGCAGCAGCGGCATCGAGAAATCCACACCAGTCACGTCGAATCCAGCCTCGGCGAGCAGGTGCGCATGGCGCCCCTGACCACAGGGACAATCGAGCACCGCGGCGCCATCCGGCAACTCCAGCAGTTCGATCAGGCGTGTGACTTCCGCGCGATTGATCGACTCCTCGAACAGCGGTTCGAACTCGAGGAGATAGCGCTCGTCGAAGTAGGTGGCCCACCAGGGGCTTTCGACGCCGCTCAGAAAAACACCGGCTCCCGGTACGCTCCGAACACATCCTCGAGCGCGGCGCGGATTTCGTACAGCGTCGCGTAACTGCGCGCGCAATCGAGAATCAACGGCACCAGGTTCTGCGATCCGCGCGCCGCGGTGCGCAGCGCATCGAGGTTAGCCGCCACGGCCGTGTTGTCGCGTGTCGCGCGCATCGTCGCCATCTGCGCACGCTGCTCGCGCTCCGCATCCATACCGACCTTCAGCAGCGGGATCGTGATCTCTTCGTTCTCATTGGTGAATTCGTTCACACCAACCACCAGACGCCGGCGCTGTTCGATCTCCCACTGATGCCGCGACGCTGCCTCGGCAATCTTCCGCTGAAACCACCCTTCCTCGAGGCCCTTCACGACACCGCCCTGCTCCTCGATCTGCGCGAACAGCGACTCTGCCTCGTGCTCCAGGGAATCCGTCAGGGACTCGATGTAGTAGGACCCGCCGAGTGGGTCCATGACGTTCGGGATTCCGGTCTCGTAGGCGAGGATCTGCTGTGTGCGGAGAGCCACCTGCACGGCTTCTTCCGTCGGCAGCGCGAGCGTCTCGTCCATCGAGTTGGTGTGCAGCGATTGCGTGCCGCCGAGGACCGCGGCGAGTGCCTGATAGGCCACGCGCGCGACGTTGTTCATCGGCTGCTGCGCCGTCAGCGTCACACCGGCCGTCTGCGAGTGAAAGCGCAGCATCCACGATTTCGGATCGCGCGCGCCGTACTTGTCGCGCATCGTTCGCGCCCAGATGCGCCGTGCCGCGCGCAACTTCGCGATCTCCTCGAAGAAGTCGTTGTGAATGTCGAAGAAGAACGAGAGGCGCGGCGCGAAGGCATCGACGTCGAGTCCACGCGCGATGCCACGTTCGACATAGGTGAAGCCGTCGGCGAGCGTGAACGCCAGTTCCTGCGCCGCCGTCGATCCTGCCTCGCGGATGTGATATCCGGAGATCGAAATGGTGTTGAACAGCGGCGCGTGCTCGGCGCTCCATTCAAACCCATCGACGATCAGGCGCAGCGCCGGCTCGATCGGGAAGCACCAGGCATGCTGCGCCATGTACTCCTTGAGGATGTCGTTCTGCACCGTGCCGCGGATCTTCGAGGCTGGCACCCCCTGCTTTTCCGCCGCCGCGATGTAGAAGCAGTAGAGGATCAGTGCCGGTCCGTTGATCGTCATCGACGTCGAGACCTGATCGAGCGGAATACCGTCGAAGAGTGTCTCCATGTCAGCCAGCGACGAAATCGACACGCCGGTCTTGCCGACCTCACCCTCGGAGCGCGGATGATCGGCGTCGTAGCCCATCAGCGTCGGGAAGTCGAACGCAACCGACAAGCCTGTCTGTCCCTGACTGAGCAGGAACTTGAAGCGCTCGTTGGTGTCGCGGGCCGAGCCGAAGCCGGCGAACTGACGCATCGTCCAGAGCTTGCCGCGATAGCCGGTCGGATGAATGCCGCGCGTGAACGGCCACGCACCCGGTACCTCGAACGCCGTGTCAGGATCGGGACCATCGAGTGGCGTGTAGAGCGGCTCGACGATGTCGGCTGAATTCACATACGCGATGTCGCGCTTCTCACCCGTGTCATAGCGCGCGCGCCACTGCGCGACCTCGGTACGCAGACGCTCGAGTTCGGCCTGCTGTTCGCGAAGGGTCTCAGAGAGATCGGAGATCGATGTCATGTCGTGTGCCCCGCCATCAGGGTTGCGCTGCGCGCCAGCAATGCGTCGGCGATCGCAAATGGGGTGGTGTCACCGCGCTCCAATGCGGGGAGTGCGGCGTCGATGAACGCCTGTGTCTCACGGTCGCTCCACAAGCGACGTCGCAACCGGTCTTCTGCAACCTCGACGATCCGTTCGCGCATCCGGCTCCGGCGGCGTTCCGCCAGTCCGCCGGACTGCTGAAGATAGTCGAAGTGCCGGGTGATGGCCGCCAGCAATTCGGGGATCCCGCGCCCGTCTGCCGCGACGGTATTCACGACGGCGGGCACCCAGCCACCAGCTGCGTGCGGATCGGCCGTCGCTTCACGCGCCGCGCGCCCCGGCGACACCGCCTTCTTCGCCGCCTCACGATCTTCGGCCGCCAGCTTCCGCAGGTCCACACCGTGATGTGCCGGCACACCGCGCATCGCCTCACCCATGCGCATGCCGAGCATCAGTTCGATGTCGCCGCGCATCCGCTCGGCGCCCGGCCGATCGCTCTTGTTCACGACGAACAGGTCAGCGATCTCCATCACACCGGCCTTCAGCGTCTGAATACTGTCGCCGCTCTCTGGCACCAGCACCACGACGCTCGTATCGGCAGTCCGCGCGACATCGAGCTCACTCTGGCCGACGCCGACCGTCTCGATCAGGATGCGATCAAAGCCGAAGCCATCGAGCACGTCGCACGTCTCACGCGTCGCCGCCGCCAGACCGCCGAGCGAGCCGCGCGTCGCCATCGACCGGATGTAGACGCCGGGATCGAGTGCGACGCGCTCCATACGGATGCGATCGCCAAGCAACGCGCCACCCGTGAATGGCGACGTCGGATCGATGGCGACCACGGCAACCGTCAGGCCTTCGGCACGCATCGATTCGACAAGCGCGGTCGTGATCGTGCTCTTGCCGGCGCCAGGCGGTCCGGTGATACCGATTCGTCGTGCACGCCCGAGCCGGGGATGCAGCGCGGCAAGCAATACGTCGAACCCATCGCGATGATTCTCGACGATGGAAATAGCCCGTGCCAGCGCCGCCCGCTGCCCGGCGTCGAATAACGTCAGCAGCTTCGAGATCGCAGCCGGCATGGTCGCAGTATCGGCGAGCCCGGTCATGACGGTACCGCATTCGGTTGGTGGTCGTCGTGTTCATCGTCGATATCACCGACGACTTCTTCGAGCAGATCCTCGAGCGTGACCAGACCGAGCACCGGGCCATCACCTTCGCGCACCAACGCCAGATGCTGACGGTTCTGGAGCATGCTGAAGAGCTGGTCACTGCACTTGCGGTCGATCGACGCCGATCCGACTGGTCGCATCGGCAGCGCTTCTTCACCTTCACTGGTCAACACGTCGCGTACGTGCACCATGCCGAGCACGTTGTCGAGCGTGCCGGAATACACCGGGACGCGGCTGTACCCCGCCTGCGCCATCTGCCTCGCCTGCTCGAAGTGCGTGAGCCGCACATCGAGGGCGAAAATCTGCTCGCGCGGCGTGAACACATCGCGCAGCGTCTTGTCACCGAATTCCACGAGGCCGGTGATGATCTCGCGTTCGCCGGGCAGACTCACACCCTCGCGTTCGCCCTCGCGCAGCAGCACTTCGAGTGCCTCACGTTCCGCATCCGCCGGCGTCGCAACCTTCTCAGGATTCATCACACGCTCGAGCGCGCGTGCCGGCAGCAGGAACACGCCCAGCAGCACCTCGACGAGCTGCAGCAACGGCAGCAGAAACGGCGCCAGCGGTGCCGCCCAGCGCTGGCCCACTGCGCGCGGAATGGCGACGCCGAAGATCAGCACGCCGATTGCAGTCACCGCCAGCCAGATGCCGAGCAACGCCGGATCGTCGTGCAGGGCGAGCGAGAGCACTGCTCCCCCGCTGATCACGAACGCCGCCGCACCGGCGCCGGCCGCAAGTTGCAGGCGCTGCGGCTGTTCGAGGTACGCCTGGGCCAGCCCCGCACCGCGCAGCCGTTGCTCGACCCAATGGCGGAGCCAGATGCGGCTGACCTTGCGCACCGCGTGCGACGCGAGCGTCATCGCGGCCACACCGAGCACGGTGATGAGGGCAATCGAGAATGGGCCCATCAGCGCTCCTCGTCCTCGGACGTCGTGTCAACGATCGGCGCGAGTCGCTCGAAATACACGCGCAGCACCTGACGGCGGCGCACCTGTTCGACGACGACGCGAAACCCGTCGATCTCGAGTTGCTCGCCAGCGCGCGGCACGCGGCCCAGTCGCTCCATGATCAACCCGCCGACCGTCCCGACTTCGTCGCTCACGATCGGCACACCCACCGTTTCCGACAGCTCGTCGAGCGTGATGCGGCCGGTCACCCAGAACTCGCGATTGTCACGGCTCTCGAACTGCCGCGCTTCCTCGCTGTCGTGCTCATCGTCGATCTCGCCGACGACTTCCTCGAGGATGTCCTCGATTGTGACGATACCTGCGGTGCCGCCGTATTCATCCATCACGATCGCGATGTGCGTGCGCTGTGACCGGAATTCGCGCAGCAATGCATCGATGGGCTTCGTCGGCGGGATGTAGAACGCCGGCCGCACGCGTGAGAGCCAGCCCGCGACGGGTTCGGCGTCGGCGAGAATGTCCGCCAGCAGATCCTTCGCGTACAACACGCCGATCACGTCGTCGATGCGTTCCTTGTAGACGGGCAAGCGCGAATGCGCCGATGATCGAAACCGGTCGATGACCTCCGACCACGGTGTCTCACGTTCGATGGCAATCAGCTCGACACGCGGCGTCATGATTTCCTGCACCTGCGTTTCGCCGAGCGAGAATGCCCCTTCGAGGAGCGTCTTCTCCTTGCCGGTCACGTCCGCTTCGGCCGCGACGATATCGAGAAACTGCTCCGCGGCCACGTCATCGGCGTCCGCATCGACTTTCATCCTCGGGAACGCCGAGGCCACGCTCTCTTCCGTCTTCTCCATCAGCACGACCACCGGCGTCGCGAGCAGCGTGACGAACGCAGCCCATCCCGACAGCCACGCACTCGGCCCCGCGGCTCGCGTCGCACCGATCGTGCGCGCGAATGTCTCCGCCGCGCCGCAGACGATGAGCAACAGCACCAACGCCGCGATCAGTTCCGGCCCCTCGTCATGCCACAGTGGCGGCGCCGATGCTCCCACACCCAGGAAGAAGATCAGGCGTGATGCACTGAGTGCGCGATGCACCCGCTCGCGATCGCGCACGAGCCAGGCGCGTCGCACATCATCGGCCGGGCCTGCAGTCAGGCTTGTGACGAATCCGTCCGCCGCAACGGATGCACCGGCGGCCAGCAGGAGTACGGCGAAGAGGAGCCAGAGTCCCATACCGGTCAGACGAACCCGCGGCGGATGGCAGCGCGCAGATACTTCTCCTGCGCCTTCCACATCGGCGAGTCGAGACGCGCCGCACCATCCGGGTGCTCGAGACCGAGCGTATGCAAGGTGCCATGGATCACCAGTCGAGCCAGCTCTTCGCGTACCGACACACCCCACGCCTGCGCATTCGTGCGCGCGACATCTGGACAGATGTACAGATCACCCGTCACCGGCGCAGACGCGACCGGCCGCGTGAGCTCGAACGTGATGATATCCGTCGCGCCGACATGACCGAGCTGCTCGCGATTCATCTTCGCCATCGCGCGGGACGACAGGAATGTCACGCTGATCATCGCGTCCGGGACGCCCTCGGCCTTCAGCGTGAGCGATACCAGCGCGCTCACGCGTGCAGCACTCAACGGCGCCCGTTGCCCCGGTGCGCTCGATTCGACGACGACTGGCATCAGCGCCTCCCGTTCAGGGCGACCCTGCGTCGCTGCGGAGGTTCAGTTTCCGCTGTCATGCGCATAGGCCCGGATGATGTCCCGCACCAGACGATGCCGCACGACGTCAGCCTCGCTGAAGTAGTGGAAGGCAATCCCTTCCACACCGGGCAGGATGCGCTCGACCTGCATCAGGCCGGACTGCTCGCGACTCGGCAAGTCGATCTGCGTCTTGTCGCCCGTGATGACGATCTTCGAGTTCACGCCGAGGCGCGTCAGGAACATCTTCATCTGCGCATTGGTCGCATTCTGCGCTTCGTCGAGAATCACGAAGGCATCGCCGAGCGTCCGGCCGCGCATGAAGGCCAGCGGCGCGATCTCGATCACGCGCGTCTCGAGCGCCTTGATCACACGGTCCGGCGGCATCATTTCATCGAGCGCATCGTACAGCGGACGCAGATACGGATCGACCTTCGCCTGCATGTCTCCCGGCAGGAAGCCGAGCGATTCGCCGGCCTCGACCGCCGGTCGTGCGAGCACGATCCGCTTGACGCGCTTGCGCATCAACGCATCCACGGCGGCCGCTACTGCGAGATACGTCTTGCCCGTACCTGCCGGGCCGATGCCGACGACGATGTCGTGCTCGGCGATTTTCTGCAGATACTCGGCCTGCCCCGGCGTCTTCGCCTGCACGATGCGCTTCACACCGGGCAGCGCGATCCGCGCCGGGTCCAGCGGGCCCGCTTCGATGCTCGTGTCCTCCGACATGCGCAGCACGTCATCGGCGTTGAATGACGATCGCTGCCGCGCCGCCTCGACCATGCGCTGCGCCGTGTGCATCGCGCGATCCACCGCCTGCGGGTCACCCGCCAGCGTGATCGCTTCGCCACGCATGCCGACACGCACGCCATGAATGCGACCCAACTCGACCAGGTTCGCATCATTCACACCAGCCAGCGTCAGCAGGTCGGCGCCCTCGGTGGACACCTTCTGCGTCACGAGCGTAGTACCGGTCACGACTGCTCCTTAGTGGTTTCCCTGATATTGATCGACAGACTCAGCGCAGCGAGATCACGCTCGCTGACAGGACTGGGCGCTCCCTCGAAGAGCGCACGCGCTGTGGTGGTCTTCGGAAATGCAATCACGTCACGCAACGAGGTGGAACCGGCCAGCAGCATCGCAATGCGATCGAAGCCCAACGCAAAGCCACCGTGCGGTGGTGCCCCCGCGGCCAGACCATCGAGCAGGAACCCGAAGCGCCGCTGAATTTCATCCGCGGGCACTTTGAGCAGGCGGAAGATGGTCTCCTGCACAGCAGGATCGGTGATACGGATGGAGCCTGAGCCGAGTTCGTTACCGTTATAGACCGCGTCGTAATGCATCGCGCGACAGTCCCACGGCGCGGTCTCGAGCTTGTGCACATCGTCAGGATGCGGCGACGTGAACGGGTGATGAGACGGCGTGTGCTCACCGGTCGCGGAGTCGAGTTCGAACAACGGGAAATCCACGATCCAGCAGAATGCATGATCCGTGATCGGCTTCTGCTCCGGACGACGTGTCAGTTCCAGACGCACCTGACCCATCGCGGGCAGCGCTACGCCGTTCGCCCCGACGCCCGCAAGGATCAGATCGCCGATCGCACCACCGATGCGCTCCATCGTCCCGGTGCCGAACGCCTTCGTGCCCTGACCTTCCCATCCGGCATCCGTGCGCTTGGCCCACAGCAGGCCGCCGAGTCCGTTCGACTTCGCCACGGCTGCCAGCGCATCGATTTCCTTGCGCGAAAGTGCGGCACCACCAGGAACGCGCAGCCCGCGCAGCAGCCCACCCGAGGCGATGCCATCGTGCACGAATGCCGCGGCATCGGACTGCACATGTGCGGTCCAGTTCTCGAGCTCGAAGCCATAACGGAGGTCGGGCTTGTCGATGCCGAAACGCTCCATCGCATCCATCCATCCGATACGCTGGAATGGAATCGCCACGTCGTGCCCCGCTTCCTTCCAGAGCGCAACCAACACGCGCTCGACGATCGCCTGCACGTCCTCCTGCGTGACGAAGGCGCATTCGAGGTCGATCTGCGAGAACTCCGGCTGACGATCCGCCCGCAGATCCTCGTCGCGGAAGCATCGCGCGATCTGGAAGTAGCGATCGTAGCCGGCGACCATCAGCAGCTGCTTGTAGATCTGCGGTGACTGCGGCAACGCATAGAACTCGCCCGGATGCACGCGGCTCGGCACGAGATAGTCGCGCGCGCCTTCCGGCGTCGTCTTGGTGAGAATCGGTGTCTCGATCTCGAGAAAGCCATGCGTCGTCATCGTCGTGCGCGCGACCTGCAGCAACCGATGCCGCAGCATCAGGTTGTTCTGCAGCTCCGGGCGACGCAGATCGAGAATGCGATGCTTGAGGCGCAACTCTTCCGCGGCCAGCTTTTCGTCCTTGCCGCGAGCGACCGGAATCGCCGGCGTGACCGCGGGCCCGACGATGCGCAGTGACGTCACCTGCAGCTCGATGGTGCCCGTCTCCATGTCCTTGTTCACCATCTCCGACGGACGCTGGGCGACGACCCCTTCGACTTCAACGACCGTCTCGGCGCCGAGACGATCGGCAGCCGCGATCACGTCGGGCGGTGTGAAGCGTGGATCACAGGTGGCCTGCAGCAGTCCCGCGCGGTCACGCAGGTCGAGAAACACGATCGAGCCGAGTGAGCGCGTGCGATGCACCCAACCACCGAGCCGCACGGTCTGACCGACGTGCTCGGCGCGAAGTTCTCCGCAGAGGTGACTGCGACGTGAGGTGGCGAACAGCGAAGCAACGGTCACGCAACTGACTCCCGGCGCCGTGCAAGCGCCGTCACGAGAGAAAGACCGGTCACCGCACCCGCGGTGTCGGCCATCCAATCGCGCACATCACAGCTGCGCGACGGAATGAAAAGTTGGTGCAGCTCATCGACTGCACCGATCATCGATGCGACGGCGGCCCACTTCAGTGCACGGCGCAGCGTGCTCACGCGCGCGGCCCATGCCAGTGAGGCACCGAGTGACGCGTACCCCGAGAAATGAACGACCTTGTCGCTCTGTCCGGGCATGGCTGGCGGATGCGGCATCGACGTGCCGATCAGGATGCACGCCAGCACCCCCACAGGGACGAGCCAACGCATCCATTCCCGCGACGCGCCGTTCGTGTCCTTCCGCGAGACGCTCAGAGAACCTCCGCCCCGGCGAGGCGCTGCAGAAATCCGTCTGCGTTCGTCGCATGACTCAACTCGTCGCGCACCGCTTCATGGCGCACGATGCGGGAAATCCGGCCCAGCGCGCGCACGTGCGCTCCCGCCGCGCTTTCCGGACCGAGCAGCAGAAAGAACAGCGAGACAGGCCGACCATCGAGCGCATCGAAATCAATCGGCACTGGCGCGACACCCGCCGCCAGGATCAGCGAATCAACTTCACCGGTCCGACCATGCGGTATCGCAATCCCGCTGCCGATTCCCGTGCTGAGCAACTTCTCGCGCTCCAGGACCGCGCTCACCATCCGTTCGAGGGCAGCCGGATCAGCCGCGGGCATGGCGAGCTGAACCAGCTCGCGCAGCACCTCGTCCTTGGTATGACTCACGAGCGGAACCTTGACGCGCTCCGGTGTCAGGAGATCGGACAGCAATTCTCGGCGGTGTCGGGGAAGCCTCAAAGCTAGCGGCCCCTTCACAGGCGGGGTAGCGCGAGGACGCCCAACGCATTGTGCAGCAAGTGGTTGGCGACGTCCGCTCGCGTTCTGCCGCGGTAGTCCGCCTGCCCCCGGCCCGGTGCCATTAGCATTCAGGGGTGTCCACATCACCGATCAACCTGCTCGACTTGACCCCGGCCGATGCCCGCGCCGCGCTCCTGACCGTTCTGACGGAGCTCGGCCAAGCTGCGTACCGGGCCGATCAGATCGTGCGCCGCCTGTGGGTGAATCCGGCGGCCACGTTCGACGCCATGACCGAGCTGCCTGCGTCGCTGCGCGCCGAGCTGGCCGAACACTTTGTCTTGCCACGGCTCACGCTGGCGATCCGACAGTCGTCGACGGACGGCACCGAGAAGTTCCTGTTCACGATGGCCGACGGGCAGTCGATCGAGACGGTCGCGATTCCGGACGGCGATCGAATGACGTTCTGCATCTCGTCGCAAGCGGGCTGCGCACTGGCGTGCAAGTTCTGCGCGACCGGTGTCATGGGCTTTCAGCGGAACCTTGCCGTCCACGAAATCGCCGGACAGGTCCGCGAGCTCGCGCTGTTGAATCCACCGATTCGCGCGACGAACATCGTCTTCATGGGCATGGGAGAGCCGCTCATGAACTGGAAGGCCGTCAGTCCGACGCTGACGATTCTGAATTCACCAGACGGTCTCGGCATCGGCGCACGCCACATCACGGTCAGCACCGTCGGCGTGCTGCCAGGCATCATCGCACTCGGCGAGCGTCCGGAGCAGTTCCGTCTGGCGATTTCGATTCACGCGCCGAACGATGCGCTGCGACAGGAACTGATGCCGGTGAATACGAAGTATCCCCTCGCCGACGTGATCGCTGCCGCGGCGGCATTCGATCGGCGCGTGACATTTGAATACGTGATGCTCGGGAACGTGAACGATCAGCACGTACACGCCACGCAGCTCGCGAAACTGGCGCGTGAATGCAAGGCGTTCGTGAACCTGATTCCGCTGCATCCGGGCGGTGGACTTGGCTTTGATCCGACGCCACGAGAGAGCATCCACCAGTTCGCGAACTGGATTCGCGACGCCGGCGTCGAAGTGGCGATCCGCCGCAGCCGTGGCCTCGATATCAGCGCAGCGTGCGGTCAACTGCGCGTCGAGAAGATCGGTCGCCGACGCGAGCTGACGGCGTCATAGCGAGGTGCAAGACTAGGGGTGAAACGCCTCGACCGGTGGCTTGTAGCCGCTGCCGAGCCTCACCGTGAGATCGAGGCCACGATCGAGAGAGTCCTTGCCGCGCTCGATCTTTGCACCACCGAGCACACGCGCAAGTCGATCCGCGGCTTCCGGCTTGTTGGTGTAGTCGAGAATGACGGTTTCACTTCGGCGCCCTTTGGGATCGTTGCCGAAACCCACGACATCGAAGCCACGATCGCGCAGCAGGAACGTCGCCCGCTTCGCGAGCCCGATGATTCCGCTCGAGTTCAGCACTTCCACCAGCACGCGCTGCCCGTGCGGCGCGCTCGTGGTGTCACCCATGACGACGACCGGTACTCCGGGCGCATGCTGATAGCGCCGCACGCCCCAGACACCACCCGCCACGACAGCAAGTGCGGCCGCGCCGATCACGATCATGCGACCACGTGTCATTTCACCGCGTTCCACATTGCGACAGTTTCCGCGTAGAGTCCCTTCCCCTCGCGCAGTGACCACTCGAGACGGCACTTCACGACCTGTCGGAAGACGCCCGCGAAATCGTCGGGCACCATCTGCGCGAGCCAGGCGCGCTCGGCGACCATGAACTTGCGACCGGGCTCCAGAAAATCGGCCATGAACAACGCTTGACCTGTCCGTCCCCATGCGGCGCTGCCGAGCGTGTGCCAACGGATCGCATCGAGCACGTCACGGCGCGCTTCGCCGAGCCCCTCGAGTCGTGATGCCGAGGCGGGACCATGCAGAATCTCCACCGGCGACTGCATGTCGCGCGACAGTTCACGCAGCAGCGGTTCCTCTGCATCGCGCAACGAGTCGTGCAGCAGTCCCGCATCGTGCCACGATCCGCGCTCGCCGGGTGAGATCGCCATCGCCGAGGCCCAGTGATCGAGCAGCGCCGTGACGCGTGAGATGTGGTCACGTCGCTTGGGCGACGCGATGGCCCACACCGGCAGCTGCAGGTCGATTGGTTTCAGCGCTTTCATGGCAGCGAAGGGAACGGGTCGCCAAGGCGATGGTTGTCGAGCAGGCGCGTGGCACCGACTCGCGCTGCGAGGATGACGTAGTCGTCAGATGAGGCGGTCGTCACCGGCTTCAGCCGCATCGGATCGACAATGCTCAGATAGTCGATCGTGATTCCGGATTCCAGCCGCAATTGTGCGTCACCGACTGCGGAGAGCGTCGCGGCGGCGGTCTCGCCGGTCGCGAACAGCCCCGTGAGTGCGGCCAATGCTCGTGACAGTGATCGCGCGGCAACGCGCTGCGACGGATCGAGATAGCGATTGCGACTGGACATCGCGAGACCGTCGGTTTCGCGAACGATCGGAGCGACATCCATCATGATCGGAAAGTCCAGGTCATGTACCATCGCACGCAGCAGCGTCGCCTGCTGCAGATCCTTCTGGCCGAACACCGCAACGTCTGGTTGCACCAGATTGAACAGCTTGGCGACGACCGTCAGCACGCCGGCAAAGTGGCCCGGTCTGATCGCGCCTTCCCACACATCGCCCAGTGATTCCGGCATGACGCTCACGACGCGCGCCCCCGGGAACATCACGTCGACCGTCGGCACGAACGCAATCGTTGCACCGTGCGCGTGGGCAGCAGCGAGATCCGAGGCCTCGGTACGCGGATACTTCGCGAGATCTTCCGTCGGCGCAAACTGCAGCGGATTGACGAAAATGCTGAGCACGACGCAGTCGCACTGCGCCTTCGCACGATCAATCAGCGAGAGATGGCCTTCGTGGAGCGCGCCCATCGTCGGCACGAACGCGATGCGCGCACCGTTGCGTCGCGCATCGGCAATCGCGCCTCGCAGCGCGCCCACCTCACGTACGACGAGCATGCTCAGGTAAAGCTCGTCGTATCGTCGGGATAGCGCCCGGCACGCACATCGTCAGCATACGCCGACACGGCCGTCTTCACGATGCCGGCGACATCCGCATAGCGCTTGAGGAACTTCGGACTGAACCCTTCATTCAGGCCGATCAGATCGGGCAGGACGAGAATCTGGCCATCGCAGCCCGGTCCGGCACCAATGCCGATCGCCGGGATACGCAGCGCCTGTGAAATCGTGCGTGACAGCTCAGCAGGCATCAACTCGAGCACCGTCGCGAAACAGCCCGCTTCCTGCAGCGCGAGCGCATCAACGAGCAATCGCTCGGCAACCGGTTCCTCGCGTCCCTGCACACGCGCACCACTCAACGCCGTGTCGCTCTGCGGCGTGAAGCCGATGTGGCCCATGACCGGAATGCCCGCGTCCACACACGCGCGCACCGCATCGAGTGACGACCTGCCGGCCCCCTCGAGCTTGACCGCCGTCGCATTCGTCTCGGCCAGCGCACGACCCGCATTGCGCACCGCTTCCATCGCGCTGACCTGATACGTCATCCACGGCATATCGAAGATCAGCATCGCGCGCCTCACACCGCGCCGCACCGCCGCCGTGTGCCAGATCATCTGATCGAGAGTGACCTTCTTCGTGGAGTCGAGGCCGGCGATCACCATACCGAGTGAATCGCCAACGAGCACGACGTCCACGCCCGCCGCATCGACGAGGCGACCGAACAGCACGTCGTAAGCGGTGCTGCAGACGATCTTCTCGCCGCTGTCCTTCTTCGCCTGCAGATCACGAATCGTGACCGGCTTACCCGCCGACGCTGGCGGCGGTGTCATGTGTGCGCTCATTCAGCTCTCATCAGGCAACGGTGTCCCAGCTCCCGGACCAGCGACGTTCGTGCTTCGCCGCGTCGCTCTCCGCAGTGTCCATTCCCGCGTGCACTGCCGCAGCAGTGATCGCTTCTGTCGCCTTCTCGAGCCCCAACAGTTCCGCGAGTTCCCGCTGCCAGAAGCTACGCTCCGTGAGCCCCGGATGCGGCACGAGCAATTCAAGTGACGTGACGCTCACATCTTCGGCCCACACGATGTCGACGTCGAGCGTCCGCGGCCCTTTCGCCACGACGCGCGCTCGACCGTGCTGCGTCTCGACGAGCTGCAGTTCCGACAGCAGCGCCGGGAGCGCGAGTGACGTTGACACCAGCATCATCTGATTCAGGTACGGCGGCTGCGGTGGACCGAATGCTTCCGTCTCCTCGATCGCCGTGGTGCTCACCACCGCCACGCCATCGATCGCCGCGATCGCGTGCACGGCGCTGGCCAGCAGCTCGTAGCGATCCTCCATGTTGGATCCCAGCGCGATCGCAACCCAGGTCGACACTGGTGTCATGCGCGAACGCCATCCTCGATCACCACTTCGGCGTAGTCGAGCAAACCTGGCAGCGCGACATGCGGCTTGCGCACGGCCGCCCGCGCGCCAATCACGTTTGGCCGGGCGAGCGCACCCGCCACAATCCGCTGCGCGATGGTCTCGAGATACAGGAGAGTCGGCTGCGACACGACGTCAGAGGCGACGCGATGCAGGTCGCGATAGTCCACGCCAATCGCACCGTTCGCGGGTGCGGATGCCCACACCGTCAGATCGACCTCGAGCGGCTGCGCGAACTCGGCCTCGTGCGGCAGGACGCCGACGCGGACGTGAAAGCGCATGTTGCGCAGCGTGATCTCGACGGGCGATGGCATGACGAGCGCAAAGGAAACGGGGAGTGGTCACCTGACGACAGGTGGCGCACGGCGACGACGAATCGTGAACCTTCTACTGCTCGCAGCTGTCGAGACCGGCGCGCAACTCACGCACCAGCGACAACGCGGCGTCCACCGAGACTTCGGCCAGCTTCACGATCGCACTGCCAACGACGACCCCATCCGCCATCTGCCCGACGAGCGCCGCCTGATTGCCGGTGCCGATGCCGAACCCGACACAGATCGGGAGCGACGTCACACTGCGCAGGCGCTCGATGGTGTCCGGGAGGTCACCGGCCAGCGAATCGGTCGCACCAGTCACGCCGAGTCGGCTGATGAGATAGACAAACCCACTGCCGTTACGGCCGATCTCCCCCATGCGTGCGGTAGGCGTCGTCGGGGCGACGAGGCGCACATAGGCGAGCGGCGAACTGCCGAGCCACGCCTCACGCTCAGGATCGGCACCGACGGGAAGGTCGGTGATCAGGATGCCGGAGACGCCGGCGTCGGCGGCACGCTGCAGCGCATCCGGCCCGGCGTTCATCACGGGATTCAGATAACTGAACAGCACGACGGGAATTGACACGCCCGCCTCACGCACCATGTCGAGTGCGCCGTCGAAGTTCATGCCGTTCTCGAGGGCGATCTGCGAACTGCGCTGAATCACCGGTCCGTCCGCGAGCGGATCAGAGAACGGGACGCCGAGTTCGATGCAGTCCGCACCGGCTGCCTCGAGCCCCTTCAGCAACTCGGCGGAGCGGGCGCGATCCGGATGGCCAGCGGTGATGTACGTGACCAGCGCCTTGCGGCCCGTGGCCTGCAGGCCGTTCATGTGCTGCGTCAGATGCGCGGCGGTCCCGGTCGTCACTCGACCTCCGCAATCGGATGCTGCATCATCGTGCCGACATCCTTGTCGCCACGCCCCGAGACGCAGAGCAGAATCGGCTCATCAGCGGCCCAGCGACCGGCGTTGTCGGCAATCCAGGTGACAGCGTGCGCGGTCTCGAGCGCCGGAATGATTCCTTCCAGGCGGCTCAGCAAGGCAACGCCGCGAAGCGCGCTGTCGTCCGTGACGGCGACATACTCGGCGCGCCCCGTGGTCTTCATGTACGCGTGCTCGGGACCGACGCCGGGATAGTCGAGGCCCGCACTGATGCTGTGCGCTGGATGCACCTGCCCATTCTCGTCCTGCAGGAGCAGCGACAAGGAGCCGTGCAATACACCGGGCGTGCCAATGCTGAGCGTCGCGGAATGCTTGCCGGTCAGCACCCCTTCACCGGCGGCTTCCACGCCAACGAGTTGCACGTCGGCATCCGGCACGAAGGCGTAGAAGATGCCCATCGCGTTCGAGCCGCCCCCGACGCACGCCACGACCGTCTTCGGCAGGCGACCGGCGACGCGCAGCATCTGCTCGCGCGCTTCGCGACCGATACAGGCGTGGAAGTCACGCACCATGCGCGGGTACGGCGCGGGACCGACGACGCTGCCGATGATGTAGTGCGTCGTATCGACGTTCGTGACCCAGTCGCGAATCGCTTCGCTCGTCGCATCCTTGAGCGTCCGCGTGCCACCGGTCACCGGGACGACCTTCGCACCGAGCAACTGCATGCGAAACACGTTCAGGCTCTGGCGATGCGTGTCTTCCTCGCCCATGTAGACAATGCATTCGAGACCGAATTTCGCGCAGACCGTCGCCGTTGCGACGCCATGCTGACCGGCGCCCGTTTCGGCAACGATGCGACGCTTCCCCATCCGTATGGCCAGCAGCACCTGTGCGAGCGCGTTGTTGATCTTGTGCGCGCCGGTGTGGCAGAGATCTTCGCGCTTCAGCCACACCGGTGCACCGACGCGCTCCGACAGGCGCGGGGCAAAGCCGAGTGGCGTCTCGCGACCGACGAACGTCGTCAGCAGGCCGTTCAACTCGGTCTGGAATGCCGCATCGGTCTTGATCGCTTCGTAGGCGGCGGTCAATTCGTCGAGCGCCGGAATCAGCGTCTCGGGTACGTAGCGTCCACCGAACGGACCGAAGCGGTCACTCGGAAACGTCACTGGCTCCTGCCTCGTGGCCATTCACTGCACTCCTGCGAGTGACAACTGTTCGTCGTCCCCGCTGTCGCCACGCGCGGCCGCAATGAAGCGCTGCACGCGTGCATGATCCTTGATTCCAGGCGACGATTCGACGCCCGACGACACGTCCACTACATCCGGCGACAGCAACCGGATCCCGACCTTCACATTCTCCGCCGTGAGCCCACCTGCGAGCACGAGCAGGGCACCGGCATCCTGCTGCGCACGCACGCGCCTCAGCGGCACGTCGAGCGCCTTCCAGTCGATCGACACGCCCGTGCCACCGAGCGCGCCGGGCACGTACGCATCCAGGACGACACCATCGGCAACGGCAAACAATGCCGCAGCACGCTCCTCGTCGAACACCGATGGCGGCACGCGCAACGCCGCCCAGATGCCACCGGGCCACCGCTCGCGCAGGTCGAGCACCATCCGCGGCGACGGATCGCCATGCAGTTGCACGATGTCGGCGCCGGCCGCCATTGCAGCGCGAACGATGTCGTCCACTGGCTCGTGCCCAACGACGACGACGCGTGTCGCCGTGCCCGCCTGATCGAAGACAGCACGTGCGCCGGCCGCAGTCACGAGGCGCGGACCACCGGCGAGAATCGCACCGACGTAGCGCGCGCCGGCCTTCGCCGCCGCTGCCGCGTCATCCGGTCGCACGAGACCGCAGATCTTCGCTGCCGCCGACACGTCAGGCCCTGCGGCGCGTCCGCGCGACGCCTGTCAGGCTGGCGACCGCCGAGGATGGCGTGCCCGACGCGGAGATTGACGAACCGACGAGCACCGCATCCGCGCCATACGACGCCGCGCGCGCGACATCCTCACGCGTGTGAATCCCGCTTTCGTAGATCGCGATGTGCGTCACGGGAATCAGCGGCAGCAACCGAGCACTCGTCGCATCGTCGATGTCGAGGGTTTCGAGGTTGCGATTGTTCACGCCGATCAGCAGCGCGCCGGCCGACAGCGCGTCGCGCAGTTCGTCCTCGTCGCGCACCTCGACGAGCGGCTCGATGCCGATCATCCGCGCGGTGAACACGAGTTCCGTCAATGCGTCGCTCGTCAGCGCACGCGCGATCAGGAGCGCCGCCGAAGCCCCGGCGCGACGCGCTTCGACGAGCTGCACGGCATCAGTGATGAAGTCCTTCCGGATGCACGGGCGCAGCGCCAGTGCGGAGGCAACGCGCAGGTCATCGAGCGAGCCGCCGAACTCCGTCGGCTCCGTCAGTATCGAGAACGCGGTGGCACCACCGTCGGCGTACGCACGAACCTGATTCGCAGCATCGAGCGACGCGTTGATCTCGCCCTTCGACGGTGAGCTGCGCTTCAGTTCGGCTATCACCGCGACATCGGAGCGCGCCGAAATCGCGGCCAGAAGATCGACCGCCGGCGGCGTCGCGAGCGCCTCGGCGATCTGGACGTCATATGGCGTGGAGGCCCGCGCGCGCACCGCTCGCTCAGCGCTAGCCGAGCTCAGCCGACCGAGCGGGCCAGCAGGCGGATTCCATGGGCGTGCCACTTGCATTTCGGGATTCCTTCGGCAATAGTCTTCGGCAGTTCTTCGGGGCAGTCGCCCAGCCTCGACAATCTAGCGCAGTCACTTCGTCCTCTGTATCGCCGGAGCCGGACCCATGTCGCTCACCAAGCGCCAGCGTGAAATCCTGACCTTTCTGTCGCACTACACCGACGGCAACGGGTATGCCCCGAGCTTCGAGGAAATTGCCGAGCACTTCGGCTTCACGAGCCTTGCGACGGTGCACGAACACCTCAGCAACCTCGAGCGGAAGGGCTACATCCGCCGCGGCTACAACGAGAGCCGCGCGATCGAGATTCTGCCATCCGAATCGTCGCCGCGCTTCGTGGAGCTCCCGCTGCTGGGTCTGGTCGCAGCCGGTATGCCGATCGAGGCCTCCATGACCGGCGAGACCATGGCCATCCCGCCCGACATGCTGCGCAAGACCGGCAACCACTACGTGTTGAAGGTGCGCGGCGACTCCATGATCGATGAGCAGATCAAGGACGGGGACTTCGTCGTGGTCAACGAACGGAAGAGCGCGGACAATGGAGAAATGGTCATCGCGCTGCTCGAGCGAACCTCTGCCACGGTGAAGCGCTACTATCGCGAAAAGGACGGACGTATCCGTTTGCAGCCCGCCAACGATACGATGGAGCCGATCTACACCGACGAGCGGAATCTCCTGATTCAGGGCGTCGTGGTTGGCGTCCTGCGGCGATACTCGTGACCGCCCCCTCGTCGTTTCGCGGCCTGCGCACCGCGATCTACGCCGTCGCGGATCTGCCGAAGGCGAAGGCGTGGTACGCCGAGGTACTGGAACGTGCGCCGTATTTCGATGAGGAGTTTTACGTCGGCTTCAATGTCGGCGGGTTCGAACTCGGGCTGGTGCCGGAGCCGGACGCACCGCCGGAGCGCGATGCGGCCGGCGTCGCGTTCTGGGGCGTCGGGGACGCGACCGCCGCGTATGCGCGTCTGGTGAGCCTCGGCGCTGCCGATCACGAAGAGGTGCAGGATGTCGGTGGCGGCGTGAAGATCGGCGCCGTACGGGACCCGTTCGGCAACGTCCTCGGCGTAGTGGAAAATCCGCATTTCCGCTCCGAGGAGTAGCACCGCACGCGGCTCAAGTCGCCCCGTACACATCCGATACTCCCAAGTGACGCCCACCCGCACGCAGATGCAGGCGGGCAATCACCATCGGTCGGATTCGGGTATGCGCCTCGTTCTCGTAGACAACGAACACCACATCGCCGAAGGACATCGCCGCGCACTGCGCACGGTCCGGCCGGAATGGGACGTGGTCATGGCGCGTGACGCGAATGAGGTGCTCGCGGCACTCGAAGCGGCGCCAACTGATGTGTTCATCTCGGAACTCGGCAAGCCGCCGACAGACGGCGTCGCACTGTTCGAGACCGTCAAGGAGCGCTGGCCGGCAACGGTGCGCATCGCGCTCTCCGAGTTTGCAGAGCGGAGCGTCGCGCTGCGCCTCGAGCGCAGTGTGCATCGATTCCTGCACAAGCCGTGCGACACGTACACGCTCGCGATGCTGATCGAGCGCAGCAACACCTTGCGCGAAATCGTGAATGATCCGTCGATTCTCGCTGCCATCGGTGGTCTCGAGGCGATCCCCCGCCCGCCCGTCACGGTGCAGGCGCTGGAGAAGGTGCTCGCCGATCCGGACGCGGGTGTCATCGCCGTTGCGGCCGTGGTGAATCGCGATGCCGCACTCACCGCCCGTCTGCTGCGCGTCGTCAACAGCTCGTTCTTCGGCGTCGGGCGACAGGTCACCCGCGTGGATGCTGCCGTGAATTTCATGGGCGTCTCGCTGGTTCGCGCCATAGCACTCGCGGACGGTGCAACGCGATCCTTCAAGGTCGACCCGGAAGTACTCGATCTCGATGAGTGGAACATGCACGCCGTGCGCGTCGCGACCTCCGCGCGCGACATCTCGCTCGCAATGTGCCCGCAGGATCGTTCACTCGCCGACGAAGCGTTTCTCGCTGGGCTGCTGCACGATGTCGGGCAGGTGATGATGGCGGGTGTCGCGCCGAAGCAGTGGACGTCACTCGAGCAGATCGCACTCGCCGACGGACAGGCGTTGAATGACGTTGAGCGGCAGCGTGACATGGTCTCGCACGCCCTCGTCGGTGCCTACCTGCTCAGCCTCTGGGGACTGCCATCGAGTGTGGTCGAAGCGGTGGCCTTCCACCACACGCCGGAGCGTCTCGCGGGCACCATGTTCGACGCCGCGATGGCCGTGCACATTGCCGATGCGCTCGCCGCCCGCAGTCCTCGTCGCACCGCGCCGTCGATGCACCTGCCGAGCGTTGCAGCCGCGGGCATCACCAACGAGCAGCTGACGGCGTGGCGTTCGCGCTACGGCGCACTCGAGGCCGTAGCGTAAGCACTGGAGCAGCGTTGCGATCGGGCCGCGCTACGCGTGTCGCGATGCCACGACGAGTGCGTCGAGAACGCGCGCCGCACTGCCATTCAGCAGCGCGGCCTGCGCGTCATGCACCATTGACGGATAGTCGCCGCCGCCGCGATGGACGTAGAGCGCCGCTGCGGCATTCAGTGTCACGGCTGCCTGCGCCGCAATGGTGCCCACGCCGCGAAAAACATCGCGCACGATGGTCGCATTCTCAGCCGGTTCGCCACCCGCCAGATCCGCCGGCGAGAGATCCCGATAGCCGTGCGCAGCGGGATCGATCGTCCACGAGGCAATCGGCGCGGCGCCGCGCAGCTCCCGAACGTCGGTGATCCCGATCGGCGAGATCTCGTCCATCCCCGGCTCGCCGTGCACGACGAGCGCGTGCACGGTGCCCAGCTCGTGCAACGCGCCCGCGATCAGATCGAGTCGCCCACGGTCCGCGACACCGATCACCTGTCGGCCCGCCGTCGCAGGATTGGCGAGTGGACCGATCATGTTCATCACCGTCGGCACCGACAACTCACGCCGCACGGGACCTACATGCCGCATCGCAGGATGCATCAACGGCGCGAACATGAATACGATGCCTGTGTCGCGCAGCACGGCCGCCATGTGTGCCGGCGTGATGTCGATCTGCACGCCGAGTGCTTCGAGCAGGTCGGCGCTGCCACTCCTGCTCGTGAAGCTGCGGTTGCCGTGCTTCGCGATGCGCACGCCGCACGCAGCGGCGACGATGGCCGCGGCCGTGGAGATGTTGAACGTCGGCACCGCCCCACCGCCGGTGCCGCAGGTGTCCACCAGTGTGTCCGGCGCATCAGCGTCGAGCGTGATCATCGCGCGGCGGAGCGCGCGGGCCGCACCGGCCACCTCCGACGCGGTTTCGCCTTTGACGCGCAATCCCATCAGCAGTGCCGACACCTGCGCCGGACTGGCGTTGCCGGACATCACGACATCAAACGCTGCACTGGATTCATCGCCGGTGAGATGATGCCCGAACGCGAGCCGCCGGACGGCATGGCGCAGCATGTCGTCGGTCATTCCGCCTTCTCCCGCACCGCACACGGCACCCGCGTCACGGTCACGTCGGCGACATCACGGGCAACAGACGCTCCGTCAGCTGCGCCTGCGTCGCGACGAGCGCGATGATCAAGCCGAGCAGGCGCACGCGATCCACATCCGATTCCGTGAACACGCCCTGCTGATTGCGGTTCGCGACGTTGACGACGCCGACGAGTTCATCGCGATACACGAGTGGGAAGCAAATGAAACTGCCGCTCGTGAAGTATTCATCCTTGAGCAGCGGATGCTGACTGGCCTGCGAGGCATCCGTGACGAGAATCACCTGACGGCTGGCGGCGACCTTGCCGGCCACACCGCTCCCGATGGCGACGCGGTAGCCGTCGCGCACATCGCGCGCCACACCGCGTGACGCCGCGAGGTACAGCGTGCCAGGCTCCGGCGCGCGCATCATCAGCGACACGCGCTGCGCCTGCATGTCCTCGCCAACGAGCGTCAGCAATTCATCGGCGAGACGACGCGGATCCGGTGCGCTGGCGTCCATCGACAACACGCGATCGATCAGGTACACCGTGCGCTCACGATCGCGCAGCTCCTCGTTGCGGCGATGCAGTTCGATGTGTGCCTGCTCGGTCTGCCCAAGCGCCGCTTCGAGCTGCTTCTGCAGACTCTCCGCGCGTCGCTGGAATCGACGCGCATCTTCCTGAATGCGGCTCGTCTCACGTTCGAGTTGCACGACACGCGCGCGATCAGCGCCATCGTTCAGCACCTGCGCCTGCGACGACATCTTCTGTTCCAACGCACCGAGTCGGCGATCGTATTCGCCGTGAATCCGCTGCGTCACCGTTTCGAGCGTCACGACCGCTTCGCGGCGCGCATCCATTTCCGCGAATCGCGCAAACGCGAGATCGAAGAGCGCGGCATTCGGCAGGAACTTCTCAATCGTGCGACCGCCGAAGAACTTCTTCGGTTCGACGACGGTCAGCACCCCACCGAGCGTCCCGTCGAATCGCAGGCCGCGAATCGAAAGCGTCGCGTTCTCGACCGGCGGCAGACCGAGCAGGCGCGCGAAGTCCGCCGCACGCTCGGTGACGTCCACGAAGGTCGAGCCCGCGGAAATCCCCTGACGCACCCCGATCGGCAGCTGGTCGAACGCGACTTCGAGCTGCGTCGGGCGCGACGAACCGACCGACGTCGGGCTGAGGCGGTCCGTGAGCAGTTCGCGGCGACTGTCGTATCGGAAAAACGCCAGATAGGCGCCGCGGTCCAGTTCAGCCAGTGCCTCGCCAAGCACGCCAATCGCGCCACCCAGATCGGGCGCGACGGCCAGCGAATGGGCCAGAGAGGCGAGCGTGCGAGGAGCCATCAGCGGGGTGTGAGACAGTCCAGAGCAACGCGGCCCGACGGCGCACTGCCATCCCAAGGGTGACGGGCTCGTGCGGGGTTGTCAATCCGTTGTCCTAGCACGACTTGGATTGCTTGAAGTCACTTCCAGGGCGGCCTAGCTTTCCCTCAATGTCTCGCCGCACCCTCCAGCTGGTCATTCAGTATGATGGCGAGGCCTTTTCCGGGTGGCAGCGGCAGCCTGCCCAGCGAACTGTGCAAGGCGCACTGGAAGATGGATTCGCACGGCTGATGCAAATGCATGTGCCCGTCATCGGAGCGGGCCGGACTGACGCCGGTGTCCACGCGCTGGGACAAGTCGCGAGCGTGTCAGTCCCTGCGAAGTGGGAGCCGTCGACGCTGCACCGCGCCTTGAACGCCGTCCTGCCGCGCGACATCCGCTGTTCCGCCGTCTTCGCTATGGCCGACGGCTTTCACGCCCGATTCAGCGCGACCGCGAGGCAATACCGGTACCTCGTCGGCACCGACTTGGATGCCGGCAGCCCATTCCGCTACAACCGCGAGTGGCCGCTCCGCCGAGAACCGAGCCGGGACCTTCTCGATCAGGAAGCCGCAGACGTGCTCGGTGACCACAGCTTCCGCGCTTTCGCCGTGAAAGGCACCGCGCCCGAGGACGACGATCACCGCTGTCAGGTTCACCTCTGCCGCTGGGAAACCCGGCAGGGCGGCATCGCCCTCGTGGTGTCCGCCAACCGGTTCCTCCACCACATGGTTCGCTTTCTGGTCGGTACAATGGTCGAGGTCGGCACTGGCCGACGCCCGCCCGGTGCGATCCGGACGCTCCTCGACGCTGACGTGAATCGGGACGTGTCGCCCCCGGCTCCGGCCTGCGGCCTGTACCTTGAACGTGTCACATATCCCGCTCACCTCTATCTCGCCGCTCCTCCGTCCGCGGCAGCGTGAGTTCCATGACGCCCACCTCGCTCTGCACGACGTCCAGCAGCGTGCCGCTGCGCGCCCGATACCGTTCGATGGCCCTCAGACTCACCACGCTGTCCAGCACCATCGTCGTCCTCGCCTGTCAGGGCGTTTCGGCGTCGTCGACTGACGCGCAACGACCGACCTCGTCCGCACCGACGACGGCGGCGACCCATGCCGAGCAGGCGGCCGCTGCACTTCCGGCGTCGCGTCGCACGGCGATCACGGAGGCTGTCGCCAAGGTCGCGCCTGCCGTCGTGACGGTGCAGACGGAAACCGTGGAGAAGGTCGCGGCCGATCCGTTCGAGATGTTCTTCGGTGGTCAGCAGAGCGGGAAGCGGACGTCGGCCGGCATCGGATCCGGGTTCATCGTGCAGCCGGATGGCGTGATCGTCACCAACGCACACGTCGTCGCCGGCGCAACGAAGATCAGCGTCGCGTTGCGTGATGGCACGACGTACGACGCCAAGCTGCTCGGCATGGACGAGATGAACGATCTCGCCGTCCTGCGCATCAACGCGACGAAGCTGCCCGTTGCACCGATCGGAACGTCATCCGATCTCGCGATCGGCGAATGGGCGATCGCGATTGGTAATCCCTATGCATTTCTACTCGGCAATTCCGAGCCGAGCGTCACGGCCGGCGTGATCAGCGCCATTGGTCGCAATCTCGTGCCGCAACAAGGGCAACAGGGTGATGGACCCGGTACCTACGTGGACATGCTGCAGACCGACGCCGCCATCAATCCCGGTAACTCCGGTGGCCCGCTCGTGAACGCACTCGGCCAGGTGGTCGGCGTGAACACCTCGATCTTTTCGCCGAGTGGTGGCAGTATCGGGCTTGGGTTTGCGATTCCGATCAATCGCGCGATGCGCGTTGCCGATGATCTGCTGAAGCATGGTGCCGTGCGTCATCCGTGGATCGGTCTTCGCATCGCGCAGCCCGCCGGCAACACGCCGCGCGAAGTGCTGCGGTCCGGCGTTCTCGTGCGCAGCGTGGTGCTTGGATCGCCGGCCGCGCGCGCGGGCATCAAGCCTGGCGATCAGATCCTGCGCAGCCGCGGGCGCACGATGCGCAACATGTTCGACTGGGAGGGCGAGATGCTCGAACTGCGCGTCGGTGAGGCCGCCACGATGGTGCTCAAGCGCGCGACGGGCGAGGAGTCGGTGACCGTGACGCCAGCAGATCTTCCGGAAGTCGGCGCGCGGAAAGTCGAAGTCCTGCGTGACGTGCAACTCGTCACCCTCACGGCGGCGATCCGGCAGGAACGTGGCATTCGATCCGCACAGGGTGCGTTGATCGTGAACGCGAGCGATCGCGTGATGGACCAGCTGGGTGTGCAGCCCGGCGATGTGATCATCGGCGTCAACCGGATCTCGGTGTCGTCAGCCGAAGAGGTGGCGCGTGCCATCGATTCGCTCGCGGGGAAAGGCATGATTCAGCTCGTCATCGAGCGCCGCGGTTCCTTGTACTCCACACAGTTCTACATCCAGTGATGTCTTCGTCGCACACGAACTACTCCTCACCGCTGGCCGAGCGGTATGCGTCACCCGCCATGCTCGAACTCTGGGGTGCGCAGAATCGCTACGGCCTGTGGCGCCGCCTCTGGCTTGCCCTTGCAGAGGGGCAGAAGCGCCTCGGGGTCGAGATTCCCGATGCCGCGATCAACGAGATGCGCGCGGCGCTCGACAACATCAATTTCGCGGCTGTCTCGGACTACGAAAAGCGTTTCCGCCACGACGTAATGGCGCATGTGCATGCGTTCGGCGACGCCGCTCCGTCGGCCAAGGCCTACATCCACCTCGGTGCCACGTCGGCGTTCGTGACCGACAACGCCGATCTGATTCTGATGCGTCGTGGTCTCGAGATTCTGCGCGCCAAGCTTGCCGCTTCGCTCCGTGCGATGGCGGTGTTTGCGCGCGACTGGCGCAATGAGCCGACGCTCGGCTACACGCATCTGCAGTCCGCGCAGCTGACGACCGTCGGCAAGCGCTGTACGCTCTGGATGCAGGACTTCCTGCTCGATCTCGCTGATCTCGAACACCGCGTGGCCACGCTGCCGTTCCGTGGCGTGAAGGGTACGACCGGCACACAGGCGAGCTTCCTGACGCTGTTTCATGGCGATCACGGCAAAGTGCGCGAGCTCGATCGCATGGTGACGGCCGCGATGGGCTTCCCTCGCCCGCTGCCGGTCACGGGTCAGACGTACAGTCGCAAGCTCGATGCCCAGGTACTCGGCGTTGTCAGCGGCATCGCATCCAGCGCCTCGAAGTTCAGCGGTGACATCCGCATGCTGCAGGCCTTCGGTGAAATAGAGGAGCCGTTCGAGCAGGAGCAGATCGGGAGTTCGGCGATGGCGTACAAGCGCAATCCGATGCGGGCCGAGCGCATTGCGTCGCTCGCGCGCTTCGTGCTGTCGCTGGAGCCGAACGCGAACCAGACACACGCCGTGCAGTACTTCGAGCGTACGCTCGACGACTCAGCCAATCGCCGTCTCGTGATTCCGGAAGCATTTCTGGCCTGTGATGCCATCCTGATCCTGGTGGCCAACATCGCGCGCGGCCTCGAAGTGCATCCGGAGCGCATCCGTCGCCGTGTGGACGATGAATTGCCGTTCATGGCGACCGAAGAGTTGATCGTGAATGCCGTGCGCGCCGGTGGTGATCGCCAGCATGTGCATGAAGTCATCCGTCGCCATGCGATTGCCGCGGCACGCGCTGTAAAGGACGAGGGCATTCGCAACGACCTGCTGGAGCGCCTCACTGCCGATCCGGAGTATCCCGTGAATCTCGATGTATTGCGCAGCGTGATGGCACCGGCGCGGTTCGTGGGTCGCAGCGCCGAGCAGGTTGACGAGTTTCTGGCCGAAGAAGTGGAACCGGCGCTGGCCGGTCTGCTGCTCGATGAAACGGCTGCCGGAGCCGTTCGTGTTTGAGGCGCGTCCGACGCCGATCGGTGTGCCGACGACGCGGCTGCCGCTTTTTCACGCCGCGCGCGGTAAGGTGCGTGACGTCTATGAGGTGGATGACGAGCGCCTGCTGCTGGTTGCGACGGATCGCGTCAGCGCGTTCGACGTCGTGATGCGCGAAGCGGTGCCGTTCAAGGGCATCGTGCTGACGCAGATGACGGCCTGGTGGTTGCGGCAGCTCGAAACGGATGTGACGCACCACATGATCACGGCCGATGCGCACGAGATCGTCAAGGAAGTGCCTGAACTCGCACCGCACCTGACCACGATCGCCGGTCGCTCGATGCTCGTGAAGCGCGCCCGGATCTTCCCGATCGAGTGCGTCATTCGCGGCTACATCAGCGGCTCGGCCTGGAAGGAATACGCGGCGCGCGGCACGTTGGCTGGTGAAGCCCTTCCGACCGGTTTGACTGAGAGCGCTCGACTGATGCCGGCGATTTTTTCGCCGGCGACCAAGGCGGTCACCGGTCATGATGAGAATATCACCATCGAGCGGATGCGCGCCGTGGTCGGTGAGGAGCACACGCGCGAGCTCGAAGCGTTGACGCGATTGATCTATGAGCGCGGTGGGACGATGGCTGCCGAACGCGGGATCATCATCGCCGACACGAAGTTCGAGTTTGGGATCTGGCGCGATCGCATCATTCTCTGCGACGAAGTGCTGACACCGGATTCGTCGCGCTTCTGGCCCGCAGATGCCTACGCGCCCGGCGGCACACAACCGAGCTTCGACAAACAGCCGTTGCGTGACTACCTCAACGCCGAGCGTCTCGCAGGCCGGTGGAATGGTGAAGCCCCGCCGCCGCGCTTGCCCGAGGACGTCGTCGAAGCCACGAGCCTCCGCTATCTCGACGCATTTAGCCGCATCACGGGCTCGGCGCTCGACCTGACGCAGTACACATGAACTTCGCGCGCGACGGGTATGCCTGGATGGCCCTCAGCGGGTCGATCGCAGTCGCGGTCCTCGCGACGGCAGTCTGGCGTCGCAGCTGGTCGATCTGGCTGCTCGGATTCGCCCTGCTCGTCCTCGCGGCGTGGGTCGCGTGGACGTTCCGCACGCCGGCGCCGCTGACCCACCGCACGGCGACGCGTGACGCCAGCAGTGGTGTCACCACGTCTCGCTGTATCGTGACAGCAGCCAGCCGCCCGTCGCACTCGCTGCCGCGTGCCGTCGCGCGGGCCACATGACGACCCGCCCCGATCGTCCAACCGGCATGCGGCGTGCGGTGGTCCTGTTTCCCGGTGGTCTCACGCTGGGCAACCTGTTCTTCGGCATCTTCGCGATGATCAGTGCGAGCCGCGGGGAGTTCGGTCGCGCCGTGCTGTTCATCGTGTGCGGCGGTGTCTGCGATATGCTCGACGGTCGCGTCGCACGTGCCACGAACTCCGGCACCGAATTCGGCGAGCAACTCGACTCACTCGTCGATGCGATCTCGTTTGGCCTCGCGCCGGCGATGATCACGTATTTCGCTGTGCTCACACCGCAGGAACCCGGGCGCGATCGCTGGTCGTGGATTCTGGTGTTCTTCTTCTGCATGTGCGCCGTGCTGCGACTGGCGCGATTCAACATCACGCAGGCCGGCTCGAAGAAGAGCTACTTCCTCGGCCTGCCCAGTCCTGCAGCGGGTGGGACGCTGGCCACGTATCATTGGTTCGCGCAGACGCCGCTGTATCAGCAGACGATGATCGGCGATCTGCCGTGGCACGAGCTCGTGAAGTACCTGATGATCGGGCTCTCCCTGCTGATGATCAGCAACGTGCGCTATCCGGCGTTTCCTCGCACGGGGCTGCGCGACTGGCGCGGCATACTCGGATCGATCACGGTGCTGACGTGCCTGATCGGCGCGATTTTTCTGCCACGCGAATTCTTCTTCCCCGCCGGCCTGACGTACGTCATGGTGGGATTGATCGGGACGATCCTGCAGTCGCTGAGCGATCGTCCAGACCCTCTGAGTGCTGATGATCTTTCAGAGGAACGTGCCGTCGCCGCGTCCGACGCGCTGACGGTGGTGAGTGCCAGTCGTCGGCGGAAGCGCCGACGCTCGCGAGACGATTCCACGGTGATTCCACCGTCGTCATCCACTTCCCGCTCGCTCCAAGACCCCAAAGAATGAGCCGCTTCCGCGTCAGTGTGCATATCGTCCCGCGCAAGGGACTGCTCGACCCGCAGGGCAAGGCCGTCGCTGACGCGCTGCACGCGCTCGGCTTCAATGACGTGGACGACACGCGCATCGGCCGCCACATCGTGCTCGACGTGAACGCCGAGAGCGCCGCCGCCGCGGAGATCTCGGTGAAGGCGATGTGCGACAAGCTGCTCGCGAATCCGGTCACGGAAGACTATCAGATTGCCTCGACGGTGACGGTCTGACGATGAAGTTCGGCATTGTCACCTTCCCCGGCTCGAACTGCGACACCGACGCGCTCCACGCCGTCACGGACGTGCTCGGGCAGGACGGCGTGCTGCTCTGGCATCGTGATCACGACATCCAGAACTGCGACGTCCTCATTCTTCCCGGTGGCTTCAGCTACGGTGATGCGCTGCGTGCGGGCGCGATCGCGCGATTCAGCCCGATCATGCAGGAGGTCAAGGCGCACGCCGAGCGTGGCGGACCGGTGATCGGCATCTGCAATGGCTTTCAGATTCTGTGTGAGTCGCACCTGCTGCCCGGGGCGCTGATGCGCAACGCGGGTTTGCAGTTCATCTGCGACTGGGTGCATCTGAAGGTCGAGGGTGCCGCCCCGACCTTCCTCAACGGCTATCAGCACGGTCAGGTGTTGCGCCTGCCGATCGCGCATGGCGAAGGGCGCTTTGCCGCGGACGAGGCGACGCTGGATTCGCTCGAGCAGAATGGGCAGGTCGTCTTCCGCTACTGCGACGCGACCGGTGCCGTGACAAATACCAGCAACCCGAATGGCGCAATGCGCGACATCGCCGGCATCACGAATGCCGCTGGCAACGTGCTGGGCATGATGCCGCATCCGGAGCGTGCCGTCGAGAAACTGCTTGGATCCACCGATGGACTTCCGCTGTTTGAATCCCTGCTGGCACGGGTTGGCGCATGAGCACGACAGTCTCTGATGTGAAGCCGCGTCCGGGCGATCCGGCGATCACACCGGCACTCGTCGCCGAGCATGGCCTGACGCCGTTCGAATACGACAAGCTTCTTGGCTTGCTGGGTCGCGAACCGACGTTCACGGAACTCGGGATCGTCAGTGCGCTCTGGAGCGAGCACTGCTCGTACAAGCATTCGCGGCCTGTGCTCAAAACGCTGCCCACGAAGGCTCCGTACGTTCTGCAGGGGCCCGGTGAAAACGCTGGTGTGATCAGCGTCGGGGACGGGCTGGCCGTCGCGTTCAAGATCGAAAGTCACAACCATCCGTCTGCGGTCGAGCCGTACCAGGGCGCGGCGACTGGTGTGGGTGGCATTCTGCGCGACGTGTTCACGATGGGCGCACGGCCGATCGCGATGCTCAACTCACTGCGCTTCGGCAGTCTCGACACACCGCGCGTGCGCTGGCTCGTGTCGGGCGTCGTGAAGGGGATCGGCGACTACGGCAACTGCATTGGTGTGCCGACGGTGGCCGGCGATGTGATGTTCGATCCGGCGTACGAGGGTAATCCGCTGGTGAATGCGATGTGCGTCGGCCTGATGCGCGAGGACGAGCTGATCACCGCCAAGGCCGAAGGCATCGGCAACCCGATCCTCGCCGTTGGCGCGCGCACCGGTCGCGATGGTATTCACGGTGCCAGTTTCGCGTCCGAGGATCTGAGCGAAGAGAACGAGGCCAAGCGACCGCGCGTGCAGGTCGGCGATCCATTCACGGAGAAGTTGCTGCTCGAAGCGTCCCTCGAGTTGATCCGCAGTGGTCACATCGTCGCGATTCAGGACATGGGCGCCGCTGGCCTCACGTCGAGCAGTGCTGAAATGGCGGAGCGCGGCGACGTCGGTGTCGTGATCGACGTGACGAAGGTGCCGGTACGCGAGGAAGGCATGACGCCGTACGAGATCCTTCTCAGCGAGAGTCAGGAACGGATGCTCGTCGTCGCCAAGCGCGGTCACGAGGAGGCGGCCAGGGCAATTCTGCGGAAGTGGGATCTGCAGGCGGAAGTCATCGGCGAAGTGATCGCCGAGCCGGTCTACCGCGTCGTCGAAGGCGATCGCGTCGTCGCCGAGTTCCCGGGCAGCCGCCTCGTCACAGAGTGTCCGCAGTATTCGCCGGAAGCGCGTGAGAGCGAGGTGATCATCGCTCTGCGAGCCCGTGATCCGCATGCGGTTGCCGAGCGCGCCGAAGAAGCCGACGCCGTCTGGACGCTGACGGAGTTGCTCTCGTCGCCAACGATTGCGAACAAGCGCTGGATCTATCGCCAGTACGATTCGCAGGTGCGCACCAGCACTGTGCTTGGTCCGGGTGGTGGTGATGCCGCCGTCGTGCGTCTGCGCGGAACGCAGAAGGCCCTCGCGCTCAAGACCGACTGTAACTCGCGTTATGTCTATCTCGACCCGCGCATGGGCGGACGGATTGCCGTTGCCGAGGCAGCGCGCAATGTGGCCTGCACGGGTGGGCGGCCGATGGCGATCACGAACTGCCTCAACTTCGGCAATCCGAAGAAGCCTGAGGTGTTCTTCCAGTTCCGTGAGGCGGTGTTCGGCATGGGGGATGCCTGCCGCGCACTCGGGACGCCGGTGACAGGCGGCAACGTGTCGCTGTACAACGAGAATCCGCAGGGTGCGGTGTTCCCCACGCCGACGATCGGCATGGTCGGGCTCATCGACGATGTGTCGCATGCCACACGCAGTACGTTCGGCGCCGTCGGCGACAGCATCGTGCTGCTGGGCACCTGCACCGATGAACTGGGGGCCAGCGAGTACCTGACGCGCGTGCATGGCGTGACGATCGGCGCGGTGCCGGTGGTCGACCTCGATCACGAGAAGCGACTGGTGGATGCGCTGCTTGCCGCCATTACGTCCGGCACGGTGCACTCGGCGCACGACACGAGCGAAGGTGGATTTGCCGTCGCGCTGGCCGAGTGCTGCATCGGGGATCGCGATCAGATGTTTGGCGCGACCGTCGATGTCACCGACACTGCAGTATCTTCAGACCGCGCGCTCCTCTGGGGTGAGGCACAGGGGCGCGTGATCATCAGCACGGCGGATGCACCAGCCGTACTGGCGACGGCCGCTGCCCATCGAATTCCGGCCCGGGTCATCGGGACGGTGACTGCCGAGCCGCGGCTCACGATCCGCGCCGGTGCACGACTCATTGATACTCCGCTCGCTCCGTTGGCCGATGCGTATTTCGATGCGATTCCCGCATTGATGCAGCGAGCCGCGACCGCGACGGCCTGAGGATACAGCACACCATGTGTGGAATTTTTGGCATTTTTGGAACGCCTGATGCCGCGGCGCTGACGCACCTCGGCCTGTATGCCTTGCAGCATCGCGGTCAGGAGTCGGCCGGGATCGTGACCGTCGATCTGAATGGTGCGGCTCACCCGATTCGCGCGATGGGATTGGTGTCGGAAGCAATTCCCGCGTCGGCGATTGCACCGCTGATCGGTGACGTGGCGATCGGGCACACTCGGTACAGCACGGCTGGCAGCTCGACCGTCGAGAATGCGCAGCCGATCATGGCGCGATTCAAGGGCGGCGTGATTGCGCTCGCCCACAACGGCAACCTCACGAATGCGTCGGAGATTCGTGCGGAACTCGAGGCGCAGGGGTCGATCTTCACGTCGACGATGGACTCCGAGATTCTGCTGCATCGCCTGGCGCGCTCGAATCACGAGGATCCAGTGCAGCGACTGACCGACGCCTTGCGGGGTGTCGAAGGCGCGTATTCGATCGTCGTGCTCATCAACCAGACGCTGCTCGCCGCGCGTGATCCGCGTGGCTGGCGTCCGCTCGTGCTGGGCAAACTTGGTGACAGCATCATCGCCACCAGCGAGACCTGTGCGCTCGACATCGTGAACGCGACACTGCTGCGCGAAGTGATGCCCGGTGAAATCGTCGCGATCGAGAACGGCGAGGTGCGCACCGTTCAGGCGTTCGAAGTGATGCCGCTCAAGAAGTGCGTGTTCGAACACGTCTACTTCGCGCGGCCTGACAGCCAGATTTTCGGACACAGCGTCGATCGCGCGCGCCGCGCACTCGGCAAGCAGCTGGCGCGCGAGTGCCCTGCCCCGGGTTCTGATCTCGTCTTCGCCGTGCCGGATTCGTCGAATGCCGCCGCGCTCGGATATGCCGAGGAAAGTGGTCTGCCGCTCGAACTGGCATTGATCCGGAATCACTACATCGGCCGTACCTTCATTCAGCCGACGCAGTCCGGTCGCATCGCGAAAGTGAAGGTGAAGTACAACGCCGTGCGCGAGGTGCTCCAGGGCAAGAGCGTCGTCATGATCGACGATTCGATCGTCCGTGGCACCACCACGCGCGGTCTGGTCAAGATGATCCGTGATGCCGGCGCACGGGAAGTCCACATGCGTGTGAGCTCGGCACCGGTGACGGGGCCCTGCTGGTACGGCATCGATACGCCGCGCAAGGAAGAACTCATCGCGTCGGCGCGGAACGTGGTCGAGATTGGCGACGCCCTCGGCGTGGACTCGCTGGGATATCTGTCGATCGACGGCATGCTTTCATCGGTACCGGGTGGACCGACCGGGTTCTGTGACGCATGCTTCAGTGGCAACTATCCGACCGAACCACCGGCGGATCTCGTCAGTGGACGTGCCTACGGCTGTTGAACGCTCCCTTCACACACCAGTCTCACGTGTCCAGCACCGCAACACGATCTGACCAACGCTACGTCTATTTCTTCGGCAATGGACGCGCGGACGGGACGCGCGAGATGAAGGCAATCCTCGGCGGAAAAGGTGCGAACCTCGCCGAGATGACGAACATCGGTGTGCCGGTGCCGCCCGGCTTCACCTTGACCTGTGAACTCTGCGCGCTGTACCTGCGCGACCAGACGTATCCTGGCGAGTTGAAGGCTGAAGTCGCGCAGAACCTCACGCATCTCGAAGAGGTGTCCGGCAAGCGCTTCGGCGACGCCGCGAACCCGCTGCTCGTCTCGGTGCGATCGGGCGGCGCGGTGTCGATGCCGGGGATGATGGAGACGATCCTCAACCTCGGCCTCAATGACGACACGGTGGAAGGCCTCGCGCGCCACAGTGGCAGCGCGCGCTTTGCCTTCGACAGCTACCGACGCTTCCTGCAGATGTACGGCGATGTCGTGCTCAACGTGCCGATCCAGAAGTTCGAGCATCTGCTGGAAGCAAAGCGGCTCATGCAGGGCGTCGTGAATGACTCCGATCTGAACGAACAGTCGTTGCGCGTGCTCGTGGACGAATACAAGACGCTCGTCCGACGCACCACGCAGCACGAGTTCCCGATGGACCCCGTCGAACAATTGTGGGGCGCGACGGAAGCGGTCTGGCGGAGTTGGATGCTGAAGAAGGCGGTGGACTATCGTCGCGTGAATGGCATTCCAGACGACATCGGCACCGCGGTGAATGTCGTGGCGATGGTCTTCGGGAACATGGGCGACGACTCCGGCACCGGCGTCGCGTTCACGCGCGATCCGTCGACCGGTGAGCGCGCGTTCTATGGCGAGTTCCTGATCAATGCGCAGGGCGAGGACGTGGTCGCCGGCATCCGCACGCCGTTGCGCATCGAGAAGATGGCCGAGCAATTGCCCGAAGCATATCGCGACCTGATGAAGACCCAGCTGGTGCTCGAGACGCATTTCCGCGACATGCAGGACCTCGAGTTCACCGTCGAGCGTGGCAAGCTCTATCTGCTGCAGACGCGCACCGGGAAGCGCACCGCCGCTGCCGCACTGCGCATCGCGCGGGACATGGTGAACGAAGGGCTGATCTCGTCGAAGGAAGCCGTGATGCGTATCCCGGCGCACCAGCTCGACCAACTCTTGCACCCGGTGATCGATTCCGGCCAGCGTGCCCCGGTCATCTGCAAGGGATTGCCAGCATCACCTGGCGCCGCCAGCGGCATTGCCGTGTTTGATGCCGACACCGCTGAGCAGCGCGGCTTGCGGGGCGACAGCGTGATCCTCGTGCGCGATGAAACGACGCCAGAGGATTTCCACGGGATGGTCGTGGCGCGTGCAGTTCTCACGTCGCGCGGCGGCATGACGAGTCATGCCGCCGTCGTCTGTCGGGGCATGGGCAAGTGCGCCGTGGTCGGCGTCCAGCGTATGAGCGTGGACGCCGAGCAGCGCCAGTTCAAGGTCGATGACGCGATCGTCCGCGAGGGCGATTGGATCACCGTCGACGGCGCCACGGGGAACGTGTACCTCGGCGAATTGCAGACGGTACCGAGCGAAGTGATGCGGGTCGTGAACGGCACCGCACGACCCGATCAGGCGCCGACGTACCTCGCATTTCAACAGGTGCTTGAATGGGCCGACGGCTCGCGTCGCTTGCGTGTGCGCGCGAACGCCGACACGCCGAAGGATGCGCGCATCGCGCGCGCGTTTGGCGCGGAAGGCATCGGACTCTGTCGCACCGAGCACATGTTCTTCGAAGGGGACCGCATCAACTCCGTCCGCGAGATGATTCTGGCGCACGACGAAAGTGGTCGGCGCCGCGCGCTCTCGAAGCTGCTGCCGATGCAGCGCAGTGACTTCGAAGCGATCTTCGAGGCGATGGACGGCTTCCCGGTGAACATCCGGCTGCTCGATCCGCCGCTGCACGAATTCCTCCCACACGGTGGCGAGGAAATGAAGATGCTGGCGCGGCAACTCGGGGTGTCGCGGGAGGAACTGCTGCGTGTCGTCGACTCACTGCGCGAGACGAATCCCATGCTCGGTCATCGCGGTGCGCGACTGCTGGTCACGTACCCCGAGATCACCGAGATGCAGGCCCGTGCGATCTTCGAGGCGGCGGTGAAGGCAAAGCGCCGCGGCATCATCGTGAAGCCGGAGATCATGGTGCCGTTGATCATGGGCGCGAAGGAACTCGCACATCAGCGCAGGATCATCGAGGACGTCGCGCGGCAAGTGCTCGGCGGCATGGGAGAGCCGATCGATTTCCAGATCGGTACCATGATCGAGTTGCCGCGCGCCGCGCTGACGGCGGCCGAAATCGCCAGGGAAGCCGAGTACTTCTCCTTCGGCACGAACGACCTCACGCAGACGACGCTGGGGCTCAGTCGGGACGACGCGGGGCGTTTCCTGCCGCAGTACATCGAGCAGGGAATTCTGCCGGACGATCCCTTCCAGGTGCTCGATCAGGACGGCGTCGGCAAGTTGATTCGCATCGCGATGGAATCCGGTCGCAAGACCCGCCCTGGCATGAAGGCCGGCATCTGCGGCGAGCACGGTGGTGATCCGAAGAGCATCGGCTTCGTGCATCGGACGGGCCTCGACTACGTCAGCTGCTCACCATTCCGCGTGCCGATCGCGCGACTGGCTGCCGGTCAGGCCGCGCTCGAGAGTCCGTAAGCGTCAGATCGTGTAGCCGTCATCGATCACCAGATCGGTTCCTGTGATCATGGCGGCTGCGTCCGACGCCAGATAGGTGACGGCGGCGGCGATCTCCCTGGGCGATGCAAAGCGTGAGCTGCCGGGAAGCGATCCCAGTTCGTGGTAGGCCGCGTCCTCAGAACCCAATCGCGCGACCATCTCCTGGAAGAACGGCATAGCACTCCACATCGGCGTGCGCACACCGGCGGGTGAGACGGTATTGACGCGCACCGGCGCGCCCTGCGCGCGACACTCCTTGGCGACGACTTTTGCCAGCATGCGCACCGCAGCTTTGCTCGATGAATAGGCGGCGGCGCCCGGTGCGGCACGGACACCGGAGGCCGAGGCAATTGCCGTGATGCTGCCGCCGCGCTCGCGCAACGCACGCACACCGTACTTCATCGCGAGAAACGACCCATCGAGATTGACCGAGTGGACTCGCTTCCAATCGGCGAACGACATCTCCGTGATCGGCGACGCTGCAGAAATTCCGGCGGCGTGCACCACGATGTCGATCGGTGCGGCGGCGGCCATCGCCGCCTCCCATGACGCTTCATCGGTGACATCAAGTGCGAGCGCCTGCGCACGTCCACCGGCTTCCACGATGCGACGGGCGGTTTCAACAGCGCCACTCGCTTCCAGATCGGTGCACCAGACCGTCGCCCCGTCGCTCGCGAGTGCGATCGCGCACGCGGCACCGATGCCTGATGCGGCGCCGGTGATGAAGGCGGCTCGTCCCGCGAACTGTGACATGATCTGCTCTCTCGCGACTCAGCGCGACGTGTGCGGACGAAATCCCATGGCCGTGTTGAGCCAGCGAACGAGCGGCGTCATCGTGCGGAAGATCTCTTCGAGACGGTCGGCCAGTGACGCCGACGTCACGTCTGATTGCTTCAGCGAACAACCAGCCGTGAAGCTCTGGTACCGCAGCCAATCCCCCGCGGGATGATCCGGATCGAAGCCGCGCGGCATGCGCTTGAGCATCGCGTCGGATTCCATCGGCCCGAGAAGTTTCCTGAAAGCCTTGGCATTCACGATCGCATTGAATTCCTCGTGCCCGACGTCGAGTGCTCCACGCACACGCTTCAACACCGGCGACGGCGGCATCCAGACGCCTCCGCCGGCGAAACAGTTACGCGGCTCGAGTTGGAAGTACAGACCAGCGCCACCGTGTACGGCTTCCTGCCCGACATTGCCCTTTGCATCGCGATGAAAGAACCAGCACGCCGCATTTGTCTTGTACGGCGCCTTGTTCTTGCTGAAGCGGATATCGCGATGGATGCGGAACATGCTGCCCTTCACCGTGCCTGTGATCTCCGGTGCAAAGGTCGCGAGCCGCGAATCCATCTCCTCGATCAACGCTTTCATCGGTTCGCGCAACGACTGCTCGTAGGTGTCGCGACGCGCCTCGAACCATTCCCGATTGTTGTTCTCGGAGAGCCCTTTCAGGAAGGTGAACGCTGCCGTCGGAAAGCCGGTGAACTCGGTGTCGTGCACCACGGCCCTGCGGACTGATACCGCCCTCTTTACCGCGCCCATCCGGTCGGCCTCGCAAGGGAAAAGTTGTCGGCACTCTTCGTACGCCCATACCAATCTGCACCCATCCGCGACACCAGATCCAGACGGTGGGGATCGATGGTACCGTCCTCGCTCACAATCGCTGGATCGGCGTGTGCAACGAGCACCTCGCCGAGGATGATTGCGCAGGTTGCGCTGACGGCTGGATACAGCATGAACGACGCCGTCCGGCACTCGAAACTCATCGGCGCGAGCGCGACACGCGGTGGCGCGACGCGGTGTGATGCTGCTGCGACGACACCCACCGCATCAAACTCGCTCTCCTCGTCGCCAAAGCTGAAGGACGTGCGGTTCATCTCGTTCACCATCGCGTGTGACACGAGACTGACGACAAACTCGCCGGTATCGCGGATGTTCCGCGCCGTGTCCTTCAGCGACCCGTCGCCGTTGTGCTGGGGGCAGATCATGAGTGTTGGTGGATGCGGCGTGATCATCTGGAAGAAACTGAACGGCGCCAGATTCGTGGTGCCCGCCGCCGAGCGCGTCGACACCCACGCCACGGGCCTCGGCGCAATGGTCGACGCCATCCAGAAATACGCCGTCCTGCGATCCATCGTGGAAAAATCGAGCAGCATTCCTTCCCTCGTTGCGCTGGGTGGTTCGCGTGCTGGCGCTCAGCCTTGTGCCGAGAAGAGGCGAGTGAAATGAGAAGCAATGTCACGGAGTGCGCGAGCGGCCGGCGTCGGCGGCGTGCGGAGGTCCGTCGCAGGCGATCGGCCTACGCCCTTCCTGAAAGTACTGTCGACGGAAACACAAAAGACCCAGCACCTGGGCTGGGTCTCTCGTGTCGTGCATGGAGGCGCCGGGAATCGAACCCGGGTCCGAAAATGCTTCCGCTACGGCTTCTACGTGTGTGTCCCACCGATTGAGGTCTCCCGCCGCTGGCCAGTGGGCCGCCCACGTCGAGACAAGTCACCTTGAGTTTCGCAGCCTGACCGGCAACACATCAGGACACTATCCCGGATTTGCGATACGTATACAGCCGCCCCGGGCGGGCTTCCATATACGCACTGCTGGTCTAACTAAAAGTTAGGCAGCCAGGGCCAAGTTGTTGTTGGCGATTGTGTTTTCCCGAATGGATTTACGAGGAGTCCGAGAACCTCGACACGCTACCGTAACTGCTACATCCCCGTCGAAGCCAAGTCGCCCCCGACATGGTAAAGCTAGCGCAGGAACCACCCCCACGCACCCCGCGACGGCTCACACCTCTTCTTCGCCGTCCTCTTCCGGAATACCCTCACCCTCGCCCGTGCGTTCCGGGTTCAGCGGCCGAGCGAACCGGACGCAGTTGCGGCCCTCACGCTTTGCGGCGTACAGCGCCTTGTCAGCGGCGGGGAACAGCTCGTCTCCCATCCGTGCCGTTTCGGGATACGAGGCCACACCGAACGACGACGTGACGTTCACGAGATGCTCACCGACGCCAATGGTCTTCGACTCGATGGCAGACCGCATGCGCTCGGCCACTTCCCATGCCATTGCCACGTCGGCCTTGCCGAGCAGCATGACGAACTCCTCGCCGCCATAGCGCGCCACGAGATCGACGCCACGCACACCGGCCGACAGCGATGCCGCGATCGAACGCAGCACGTGATCGCCGACTTCGTGACCGTACAGGTCGTTCACGCGCTTGAAGTTGTCCACGTCACAGATCACCAGACCGACGTTGTGCCCGAAACGATCCGCCTCGGCTACCGCACGCGTCAGCGCGTCGTCGAACGCGCGGCGATTCGCGAGCCCCGTCAGCGCATCGGTACGCGCACGACGCGTCGCCTCTTCGATCTGCCAGACAGTCTCGAGCGACACGGACGCCACGGCACCAAGCAGCCGCACGTTGCGCATGTCGCGCAGCAGCACACCACCAACCGCATCACTCTCGACCACAATGGCGCCTGTCACCGCATTGCCCTGCTTCAACGGCACGACACTCAGGCTCCCCAGCCGCGACACGAAATTGCCGACGCCGTACACCGGGGTGATCTGCTCCAGCAGCTGCGCATCTTCCCAGACCTGCGGCAGGCCGGCAGCGCACAACTGTCCGACGAGCGAATCCGCCGACACGGGTGCACCACGCTGCAGATGATGTCCCGACGTCACGCTCTGAATCACCCCGGTGGTCGTCTCGGGATACCAACGCACCAGCGTGGCTCGCGTCGCACCAGTCACCGTCAACGCTGCGTCACAGATCGACTGGCCGAGCGTATCGATCGTGCGCTGCTGCTGGAACATCTGTGATGCCTGCAACAGCGACTGGGACTGACGATTCTGGCGACTGTACTCCGCCTGCGTTTCAAGCAGCTGCGCCAGCAGCCCGAGATTGTCGGCGAAGCGCGGCAGCCAGCGTGCGAGCAATTCATGCGACACCGTCAGCTTCGCCGCATGCAGCGACAACACACCGCACGCATTCGCCGGCCCGGGCACGGCGACTGCCGCCATCATGCCGTCGCCGGCACGGTCGAACAACGCCACACGTGACGCGGTCTGCACCGCAACGAGCTCACTGCCGAGGGCGTGATGGCTCGTCTGCCATTTGTCGTTCGCATCACTGGCCCAGGCAACCGGCGCCAGCGACGTACCCGAACGCGTCGTGCGCCAGTACACGGCGTCCGTCACGCCGAGCGTGTCGCGAACCTGCCGCAGGTATCGCGCAATCGCTTCGATGCGTGTCTGTGCTTCGACCGCTTCGGAATCCGCCAAGGTTCGTACTTCGACCAGCGAATTCGGGAATTCGAGCGCGACTTCCGATGGATGTGCTGCGAATGCCGGAAGCTCCGACAGCGTGCGCATCGTGCCGCGCTGCAGTGATCGGACAATGTACGCGACCGGAAGGATCGCGACCGTCGTCATCACCGCAACACCATAGGCGATATCCGACGCGTGCGGCGGAACGCCGGCCAGCGTCGGCGACACAAAAGTCACCACGGTCGCGCCGGCAATACCGATGAACACACCGCGCCAACCGGTGGCGACCGTGGCACCGAGCGCACAGACGCAGGCCACGATGAATGCCAGCGAGTGCGGGCCTTCCGACTGGGTTGCGATGACCGCGGCGAACGGCGCGATGAGACTGGAGGCAAAGCCGATCCCCCGACGCCGCACCTCCGTCGTCGACGGCAACATCAGCAGCGTGGCACCTCCGGCAATCACGATCGTAAGTGCACCAATGATGACATCGAGGCGTGACCGGACGTCGGCACCCACCGGCGTGCGCACCAGCTGCACGGCAACCGCCGCCGCAGCCAGCCACGGCACGGCGAGCAGGACGTACGACAGTCGGGAACGCGCGGGTGGGTGCTTCACGGGTGTGCTGATGGCTCGACGGATGACGTCTGGTGGCGTCGCCGCGGTGGAAGTCATGCTGTAAGGGTCGGCAGCTGGTAGGAAATGCACGACGTCAGATCGGCAGGGACAGATCGGACAATCACCGCATTCCACCTTGGACGACCGAAAGGGACCGAAGGCACGCGCGCGGCCGGCGATGCAGCGGTCTCAGCTACACCTGAACGCCGTGCAGCTCGGTTTCAGACTCGCCGTCCGGCGCGACGTGCGACTCGAGGTATCGCTGACGGTTCTCGAGGTAGTCCCCGAAGATGTCCTCGACCTGCCCAAGCGAATCCACCTGATGCAGCCGCTCTCTGAGCTTGGCCGAGCCCGGCAGCCCCTTGCAGTACCACCCCAGATGCTTGCGGAATTCGATTGCGGCGCCGCGGCGGTCCGCCTCATAGACATCCGCCATGCGCGCGTGCTCGATCGCGATCGCGAAGCGCGTTTCGACGGACGGAGCGTCCGGAGGTGTTCGCCCTTCGAGCAGCGCGCGCGCCTGATCAAAAATCCACGGCTGGCCGAACGATCCCCGGGCGATCATCACGGCATCGCACCCGGTCTCGACGCGCATGCGGTAGGCATCCTGCGCAGTCTTGATGTCGCCGTTGCCAATGACGGGAATCGAGAGCGCCGCCTTGACCGCCGCGATCTCATCCCAATGCGCATGGCCGGTATACATCTGCGTCCGAGTGCGCGGGTGCAGCGCGAGCGCGCGGGCCCCGGCATCCTGGCAACGGAGCGCGATCTTCACCGGATCACGCATCTCCTCGCTCCAGCCGCTGCGGATCTTCACCGTCACCGGCAGATGCGTGCTGCTCGCCACCGCCCGAATGACTGTCTGCACCAGATCGAGGTCGCGCAGGCAGCCGGACCCACCGTTGCGGCGCACGACCTTCTTCACCGGGCAGCCGAAATTGATGTCCACAAAATCCGGGCGGAACACATCCGTCACCAGCGCGGCCGCCTCACCCATCGCGACCGGATCGGCGCCGAAGATCTGCACACCGATCGGATGCTCCTCAGGCAGAAACCGGAGCTTCGCAATCGTGGACTCGTTCTCGCGGCGGATCCCTTCGGCCGAGAGGAACTCGGTGACCACCACATCGGCGCCGTGCTTGCGACAGAGCCGACGGAAGGGGGATTCCGACACGCCCGCCATCGGCGCAAGAAAGAGCGGCACAGCGTGCCCGACTGGATACGGAAATTCCATGCGTGGAAGATACCCGCATCAGGCAACTCCGTGCAGTTTCGTCGTTTGACACCCCCCGTACCGCAGCGGTAGCTTGGCCGTTCCCCCTGCCCCAGCCACCTGCTTGCAGCGGCTCCGGCGACGACTGCCGACGCAAGGAACCCGATGGAACTGCGCGAGTTTTTCTCCCTGGATGCGGTACAGCTCGACCTGCAGGGCAGCACCAAGGACGAAATCCTGAAGGAGCTCATCGGGCTCCTCAATCTCGATGAAAAGTCCGAGGGGATGCTCTTCAAGATGCTGAAGCGCCGCGAGAACCTCGGCTCCACGGGCATCGGACGCGGTATCGCCATCCCGCACTGCCGCTCTCTTGTCGTCAGCAAGCTGCGCGTGGCCTTTGGCCGGAAGCCGGCCGGTGTGGACTTCAAGGCGATGGATGACAAGCCGGTCCACTTCCTGTTCCTGATCGTCGCGCCGCCGCTCGAGGTCTCGAATCAGTATCTGCCCGTCCTCGGCAAGATCGCGCAGTTCGGCAAGGAACCGGACGTGCCCGACAAGCTCAGCGCCCTGCAGACGCCCGAAGATTTCATGAAGCTTCTGGCGGAAAAGGACCTCTAACCTCAACCGTTTCGCGCCGTGCGAAGCAGACCGCGGCGCTTCGATCGAGCCGCCCTGTTCCGCGTGACCAGAGAGGCGTTCGAGCAGTCCACTGAGGCATGTCATCAGCGGACTCGGCAATCCGGCGCGACATCGATGGGCTGCGTGCCCTCGCTGTCCTCCTCGTCATCGCGCACCACGTTGCCCCGTCGTACCTGACCGGTGGTTTCGTTGGCGTCGATGTCTTCTTCGTGATCTCAGGCTTCCTGATCACGAAGCTGATCGACGATGCCGTGCACGCCGGCACCTTCCGCTACGTCGAGTTCGTGTGGAAGCGCTGCCGGCGAATCGTGCCCGCGCTGCTCGCAGTGCTCGTCACGACATTGCTTGCAGGCGCCTGCATTCTGACCGGACCGGAACTCGTCAGCCTCGCACGACATGTTGCCGTTGCCAGCCTCTCCGGATCGAACCTGCTGCTCTGGAGCGAGGTCGGATACTTCGACACCAGCGCCGCACTGAAGCCGCTGCTGCATCTCTGGTCACTCGGCGTCGAAGAGCAGTTCTATCTTCTGTGGCCACTGCTGCTGACGATGCTGCCGTTGCGGCGCCGCACACGTCTGCTCGCGGTCACTGGCGTCGTCGCGTTGTCGTTGCTGATCAGCGAAAACCTCGCATATACCGATCCGGCACAGGCGTTCTATCTCCTGCCGTCGCGCGCGTGGGAACTCGGCATCGGCGGCCTGCTCGCACTCGCGCTGCCGATGCTGCCGGCCACCGCCGCGCTCCCGGAGAGCATTGCTCGCGTCGCGCGTTCGAGTCTCTCGGCCATCGGCGTCGGCCTCGTGCTGCTCTCGGCCATCTCGATCGACAGCAGCGCCGCATGGCCAGGGATCACCGCACTCTGGCCGGTGCTCGGCACGGCCATGATCATCGCCGCAGGACCCGCGGCAGTGCTCAACCGCACAGTGCTGTCATCGCGACCGGCGCAGTGGCTCGGCATTCGGAGCTACGCTTTGTATCTCTGGCACTGGCCACCGCTCGCGATTCTGCACATCCTCGCGGCTGAGCGAGGCATGTCTGCCGACAGCGTGCAATTGATCGGCGCACTGCTGATGATTCCGGTGGTCGCGTTCGCGCACGCCACGCTGCACCATGTCGAACGCCCGGCACGCGCGCTCGCGACACGCGTCGAGGCGCGCGGTCAGATCCGTGCGCGTCATCTGCTGCCGTTCGGCGTCGCGCTCGCGCTCCTCGCGATGACCGCCGATACCATCGCGAGATCGCATGGCCTGCCGATGCGCTACGGCACCGCTGGCGTTGATGCGGTGGCGGCGATGAGTGACGCGTCGCCGGACTCGATCACGGCTTACGACAAATTCGCGGCACGCTGTCATCTCGCCGACAAGGGAAATGCGACGTGGTGCTGGCGGACGCCGGGCACGGGCAAGGGGATTGCCATCTTTGGCGATAGTCACGCGGAAGTGATCTTCGCCGGCATCGCTGCACTGCATCCGGATCGACCGCTCTTCCTCACCGGCCGCAAGGGCTGCGCTCCGATTCTGCAGGACAGCGTGATCGCGGATCGACTCGGCGAGATCTGTCGTCGCGCCGCGCAGCTCGCGCACGCCGCAATCCGCACTGACACGTCGATCGGCACTGTGCTGCTCGTGTCGCGCGGGCCGGCATATCTCACAGGCGCGGGTTTCGGCGTCGACACGCAACGCCCGGTGGTCCCGGTCGCAACACGTCGCACACTGCGCGATACGGCCGCGCTGCATGACGCGTTCGAAGCGGGTCTCGAGCGATCGATTCAGTCGTTTGTCGAGGCCGGCAAGCGCGTGATTCTCGTTGTCGGCGTGCCGGAGATCGGGTTCCTGCCGGAAGAGTGCCTGATCGGCCGCCCGTTCGGCCTGCGCGAAGTGCGCTCACCGTGCGCGCTGCCACGTCGCGTTGTTGATGCGCGCAATGCTCGGTACCGACGCCTCGTCGGCACGCTCAGCGCACGCCTTCCCGCGCTGGAAGTGTACGACGCCGAGCCGGTCTTCTGCGACGGTGCGCTCTGCCATGCGAAACGTGGGCGACGCCTGCTTTATCAGGACGGCAATCACCTGACACTGTTCGGCAGCAGACTCGTCTCACGGCAACTGCGCGCGCTGCTCGAGCTCCGCACCGCTGAAGCACCCGTCGCATCGACGCGCTAGCTCCCGCCCGTCACACGCGCCAGAACGGCTCAGGCAGCGCGTGGCGTGCGAACAACGTGCGGATCTCTTCCAGTGATCGCTTCCGCCACGGTTGGTTGATGTACGCTCCATACCAGTCCGATGCAAAGGCCCAGAGTTGTGGAATCGTCATCACATGACCACGCGGCATGGCATGACGCGCGCACCAGTCACTGACATCTGCCTCGCTGCGGAACGGCTGAAAGCTGGCGCAGGCTGCGATCACGTTGTCCCACCAGTGCGCCGCCGGTGTGCTCAGATGGAAGAGCAGATCGGCACCCGCGACGATCTGGCCATCTTTCACAGCCAGATGCACGGTGTCCCCTTCACCGCCAAGTCGGGTCGTGATCACCGCGTCACTTCCGACGGCAGCCGCAATGCCAAGTGCGCAGTAGAGACAGTTCGCCCAATAGCCATGGCCGCTCGTCTGCACCCAGCAGGATCCAGCGCTGAGGGCGAACGGATGCGCTACCCACACGCGACGCTGATGCGGGTGCAGCAGCAGCGAGTGCGTGGTGTGGAGGCGATCCAGCGATGCCTCGACGTCGGCCACCGTGATGCCCAGCGATGCGGCGACCTGCGCGTGCGTCGGAGCGTAACCCAACGCCGCAATGAGGCGGGTCACTGACCCGCGCACGTCCTGATCAACGATCGACAGTGCCATTCGTGCTCCGTGATGTTCAACAGATCTCTGCATGCCGTGCGCCGTCCTCAGCGCGCATCACGCGTCCGAGTCGTCCGATCTCGCGCATGATGATGTCCACGTCAGCGCTAGTGCGCCGTGTGCGCGAGCAGCTACTGCGAGTCAGGGCCGAGGTACTCGGCACCATAGACCGCCGTGCGGAAATCGTGATGCAGGCTGCCGTCGAATGGCATGACCTGCACAAAGAAGACAGCGGCAAGGTTGTTCACTGGATCAACCCAGAACAGCGTGGATGCGGCGCCATCCCAGAAGAACTCGCCAACGGTGCCGCGATTCTCGGCGGAATCGCGAGGCTGCGTCTTGCGCACCGCGAAGTCGAACCCGAATCCCACCGAGCCCTTGCCGGGCAGAAAGAAGCGCGCGGTGACCTGCGGATCGAGTTGATCCGTGGCCATCAGCTTGACCGTCGACGTCTTGAGAATCCGCACGGTGCCCAGTGCGCCGCCGCCGAGCAGCATCCGCGCAAAGCGCATGTAGTCATCGATCGGGGCCGCGATGCCCGCACCACCCATCGTCATACGATGCGTCCCGTCAATCATGGCGCGCGCTTGCGCATCCGGCACGCGATTCAACGTGCCATCTGGTCGCTTCTGGTACATCGCCGCAACACGCGGCATCCGTTGCGTAGATTGCGTCCACGCGGTCTCGGTCATGCCGAGCGGGTCGAGTACGTGCGTGCGCACATACGTCGTGAACGGCACACCGGACAGTTTCTCGATCAGCAGCGCCTGAACGTCGACGCTGACGCTGTAACTCCACTCCGCCCCAGGCTGGAACAGCAGCGGCAATTGCGCCAGACGATGCCCGAATTCCGTCAGATCATTGTCGAGGTTCAACGGCGCAGCGGCGACGAACAGCGAGTCCGCCGCCGTCGTGCGCATCGCGTATGAAAACCCGGCGGTGTGGCGCATGATGTCCCGTACCGTGATCTGCCGTGTGGCCGCGCGATAGATCGCCTTGCCACTCGAGTCACGCCCTGACAGCACCTGCATGGCCGCAAACTCCGGCAGGTACATTGACAGTGGATCATCGAGCCGGAACTTCCCCTGCTCCCAGAGCGTCATCAGCGCGACGCCCGTGACCGGCTTGGTCATGGAGTAGATCTGCGCAAGGGCGTCTCGTGACATCGGGCGCTTTGCCTCGCGGTCCGCGAAGCCCACCGCGCCGAAATACCGCTCCTTGCCCCCCTGCCACACCAGCGCCGACGCACCCGCGACACGTCCGGCTGACACCATCATCGCCAACGCCTGATCGATGCGCGCCTTGTTGATCGTCACGACTGGATCACTGCTGAGCGCGGATTCGCCGCGCCCTGAGTCGCCATGGACCGCGGTCGGAGATTTCAGCACCGGCGACAGCAACAGCGTACTGCCTGCGACCGCGAGCACAGCTTTCAGCATGGCGACACTCCTCTGTGTTGACATCGGACTACAGCGGCTCCGCAGGCGGCGCTACTCCCACTCGATCGTCGCCGGTGGCTTCGAACTGACGTCGTACACCACGCGATTCACGCCGTCGACTTCGTTGATGATGCGATTCGAGATCCGCCCAAGGACGTCATATGGAAACGGAAACCAGTCCGCCGTCATGCCATCGGTGCTCGTGACGGCGCGCAGTGCAATCACATGTTCGTAGGTGCGCCCATCACCCATCACGCCGACCGAGCGCACGGGCAGAAACACGGCGAACGCCTGCCAGATGTCCGGATACAATCCGGCCGCCCGAATCTCTTCGAGGTAGATCGCGTCCGACTTCCGCAGAATGTCGAGTGCGTGCTCGTTGACTTCACCAAGAATGCGGATCGCCAGGCCGGGCCCCGGGAACGGATGCCGTCCCACCATCTCCTCCGGCAATCCAAGCTCGCGTCCGACGTTTCGGACCTCATCCTTGAACAGTTCACGCAACGGCTCGATCAACTTGAACTGCATATCCGCAGGCAGTCCACCAACATTGTGATGCGTCTTGATCGTCGCCGACGGACCACCGGTCGCGCTCACGGACTCGATGACATCCGGGTACAGCGTGCCCTGCACCAGGAACTTCGCATCCTTGCCGGCATCAGCGCTGGCTTGCTCGAAAATGCGGATGAACGTCGCGCCGATCTTCTTCCGCTTGATCTCAGGCTCGGCGTGCCCCGCCAGCCCGTCGAGAAACTGCTTCTCGGCACGCACGGTGATCAACTTGATGCCGAGGTTCGACGAAAAGGTGCGTTCCACCTGCTCGCGCTCGTGCAGGCGCAGCAGTCCCGTGTCCACGAAGATGCACGTCAGCTGATCGCCGATTGCCTTATGCACGAGCGCCGCGGCGACGGCACTGTCAACGCCCCCCGAGAGGCCGCAGATCACCTGCGCATCGCCGACGCGCTCACGGATGCTCGCGATCTGCTGGTCGATGAAGTGACCAGGCGTCCAGTCGGCCGTGCAGTGACAGATCTCGAACAGGAAGTTCTGCAGCATCTCGGCGCCACGCACACTGTGCATCACTTCAGCGTGAAACTGCAGGGCGTGAATCGGTTTCGTCTCGTGACGGAATCCGGCAATCGTCGTACCGCTGCGCGCCGTCTGCACATAGCCCGGTGGCGCCGTTTCGACGTGATCGCCGTGGCTCATCCAGACCTGCGACTTGTCACCGACCTCGAAACCGGCGAACATCCCGGCAGACTCCATCACCTCGACGTCCGCGCGACCGTACTCACGACGTCCTCCGCCGATCACGCTCCCGCCCTGCAGGTGTGCGATCAGTTGCATGCCGTAGCACACACCAAGCATCGGCGCGACGTCGAGGAGCGCCGGATCGATCGTCGGTGCGCCGACATCAGTCACCGAACTCGGGCCACCACTCAGAATGATGCCGGTTGGATTCCAGTTCCGGATCCACTCCAGCGAGCGGGATGCCGGATGAATCTCCGAGAAGACCCGCGCTTCTCTCACTCGGCGCGCAATCAGCTGCGTGAACTGCGATCCACAATCGAGGATCAGAATACGACTGCTCACCGGTTGCTCCAGTTGGCATCGGTCAACTTGATGATTTCGACCTGTCTCGTGTCGAGATCGAGGATGGCGCCCGTCGGGGCACCGTGCAGCCAGCCGCACGCTTCACCCGGATTCACGATCAGCGTCTTGCCGCGCGTCTTCATCTCTTCGCGATGTGTGTGACCGTGCACGACGATGTCGTGCGACTCGATCGACCGCGCGGCCGCTTCGTTCAGGTCATGCACGACGAGAATGCTCTTGCCCATGAGGTCGAAGCTGTGCGGTGACTCGAACAGTTCCGAGCCGAGCCCCGTCATGGCCATCGCGCGCAACGCTTCGTGATCCCCGTCATTCCGACCGAACACGCCATTCAGCGCAATCTGCAGATCCTGAATCGGCCGCAGACTGAACGGCGAACAGAAGTCACCAGCGTGAATGACATAGCCCACACCGCCCGCCGCCATGCGCTTCGCCAGCTCGGCCACCGCATCGACGCGATCGTGCGTATCCGACAACAATCCAATCCGCATCAGGTGCGTCTCCAGTCCGGGGCGATCCGTTCATTGCGAACCTGATCGTCATACGTTTCACGCACTGTGACCACACCCCACTTGTCACCATCCACCAGGACTTCGGCGGGCTTGGAGCGCGAGTTGTAGTTCGATGCCATCGCGTAGCCATACGCGCCGGCGTGACGCACGGCGAGCAGCGATCCCGCACCGACGTCGGGCATCGGTCGGTCGAGCGCGAGGAAGTCGCCGCTCTCGCACACCGGACCCACGACATCCATCGTCAGCTCGGTGGCGGCGGACGGCAGCACCATCTCGATCTCGTGATGCGCTTCATAGTGCGACGGACGCAGCAGGTCATTCATGCCCGCGTCCACAATCATGAACCGCTTGCCACCGCTCTCCTTGCGATACAACACGCGCGTCAGCAGCACGCCGGCGTCCGCCACCAGAAACCGTCCCGGCTCCACGATCAGCTCGACGCCCGCGTCACCGAAGGTCTCACGCAGTACTGTTGCAAACCCCTCGAGATCCGCCGCCGGCTCATCGTCGTGGTACGCCACCGGGAAGCCACCGCCGACATCCACGTAGCGAATCGTCGTGATACCGGCGTCGCGCACCTCATCGAGCAATGCGCGCAGACGTCGCTGTGCATCCGCGAACGCCGCCACCTCCGCGATCTGTGACCCGATGTGCATATCGAGGCCGACCAGTTCGACGCCTGAAAGCGCCGCCGCCCGCCGTGCGGCCGCAACGCCACGACCGATCGGAATGCCGAATTTCGTGCCTTCCTCGCCGGTTGCGATGTAGGCGTGACCCGCGGTGACATTGACCACGCCGGGATTGATGCGCAGCGATACCGGTGCGATCGTACCACGCGACGACGCGACGTCCGACAGGACCTCGAGTTCCTCCTCACTCTCGACGTTCACGCACTGCACGCCAACGTCGAGCGCGTACTCGAGATCCAGCCGTGTCTTGCCGACGCCGGCAAACACGATGTCTCGGCCGGCGAAGCCCGCCATCCGGGCGCGATACAGTTCGCCCGACGAGACGACATCCACGCCCGCGCCGCACGTGCGCAGCAGTGCCAGCAGTGCGAGGTTCGAATTCGCCTTCATTGCGTAGTGGATGTGCACCGGCAGCCCATGCAGCGCCGACGCCAGCCGAGCGTACGCACCGCGGATCGCGCCCGCCGAATACACGTACGTCGGCGTGCTCACCGCGTCGGCGATGTCGGTCAGCGCGACATCGTCGCAGACCAGCTCACCGTCACGGCGCCAGAAGCCCGAGGTCAGTACGCCTTCGCCCATATGACCTCGTACTTCGCCGGTTCACCCGTCACCATGCAGCGCGTCGGCGCATTCGGCGAACGGAACTCCGGATCGGGAATGCAGCGAATGGTGGCCTTGGTCTCGTCCTTCACCTTCGCCTCGACCGCCGGGTCGCCATTCCAGCCCGCATATACAAAGCCTCCCGGGCCGTCCATGATCTCCTTGAAGCGATCGTACGTGATCTCGCCTCGATAGCTGTTCGCTTCGCGACGCGCGAGCGCCGCAGCAAACATGTCGGCCTGCATCGTGTCGAGCAGCTGATGAATCGTGGCCAGCACGCCATCCAGCGACACCGGCATCTTGCCCTTCACGTCGCGCCGCACCAGGACGCACTGATTGGCGGCGACGTCGCGCGGACCGATTTCCATGCGGATCGGGATGCCCTTGAGTTCCCAGTGGAAATACTTCGCGCCTGGCTTGATGCCGATCCGGTCATCGACGTGTGCCGTGATCCGACCCGTGAGACCGCGCTCACGCCCGGAGATCTCGGCCTTCACCTTGTGTGCCAGCTCGAAGACGGTCGCGCGCTCCTCGTCCGTCTTCCAGATCGGCACGATCACGACTTCGATCGGCGCCAGCTTCGGCGGGATCTGCAGGCCGTTGTCGTCGCCGTGCGTCATCACCAGACCGCCGATCATGCGCGTGCTCACGCCCCAGCTCGTGTTCCACGCGTGCTCGATGCCACCGGCCTCCGTCTGGAACGTGAGGTCGAATGCCTTCGAGAAATTCTGCCCGAGGTTGTGCGAGGTGCCCGCCTGCAGCGCGCGATTGTCCTGCATCATCGCTTCGCACGAGAACGTGCGCAGTGCGCCGGCGAAGCGTTCACTATCCGTCTTCTGCCCGGTGATCACCGGCATCGCCATCCACTGCTCCATGAACGTGCGATACACGCCCAGCATCTGGAGTGTCTCGATCTCCGCTTCATCGTGCGTGGCGTGCGCGGTGTGGCCTTCCTGCCAGAGGAATTCCGTCGTGCGCAGGAACAGGCGCGTACGCATCTCCCAGCGGACGACGTTGGCCCACTGGTTGTAGAGGAACGGCAGATCACGATAGCTCTGCAGCCACTTCGCGAACATGTGATAGATGATCGTCTCGGAGGTCGGGCGCACCACGAGCGGCTCTTCGAGCTTCGAGCCGCCGCCGTGCGTCACCACCGCGAGCTCCGGCGCGAAGCCTTCCACGTGGCTCGCTTCCTTCTTCAGGAAGCTTTCCGGGATGAACAGTGGGAAGTACGCGTTGCGATGCCCCGTCGCCTTGAACATCTGGTCGAGCGCCAGCTGCATGCGCTCCCAGATGCCATAGCCGTCCGGACGGATTACCATGCACCCGCGCACCGGCGAATAGTCCGCCAGTTCCGACTTCAGCACGAGTTCATTGTACCACGCGCTGAAATCCTCGGCGCGGGTCGGAAGCTTCTTGTCGTCGCTCATACGGCTCCGTCGGTGCGCGCACGCACCGGCTGTTGGGGATGCTGCGTGCTCACCGCTGATCGGCGAGCCACGTCGCCAGCACCACCGATGTTTCCGCTCCACTTGTCAGGTCGCGCAGCGTGCCGTGATCCGGCGACTCCTTGCGCAGAATGAGCGCCTGCATGGCGCCGGCACTCACCGCGGCTTTCAACTGCTTGCTCAACTGCTGCGGGCGCAGGGCATACTCCACGCGCCGTCCGGCGCGGCGCAACGCGCCAACCGTCGTGCGCACGACCGACGCATCGACATCGTCGGATGCAGCGACCCAGAACTCGGGAGATTGCGGTGCCGATGGCAGCAAACCGCGATCACGCAGCAACTCACCGAGCACGACATCCCCCCAACCGAAACCCGCTCCAGGCATGTCGACTCCGCCAAGGGCTTTCAGCAGATCGTCGTACCGCCCGCCGCCACACACTGCGCGCAGTTCGCCCTTCGCGTCGAACACCTCGAAGACGATGCCCGTGTAGTACGCCAGCCCGCGCACGATCGTGAGGTCGAGGTGCACCCACGGCGCGACCGCCGTGCCGATCAGCGACGCGGTCATGGCAAGCGTCTCCTGCATTGCCGCCAATCGCGCCACGCCGTCGTCATCGGTCAGGATCGCGGACAGTGCTGCAATGCCGTGTGCCTCGGTCGCTTCGATCAGCGCCAGCAACTCGTCCACCTGCGTCGCCGTGCAGCCCGCGGCCACCAGCTTCTCCACCGAGAGCTCCCGGGGTGTGCGATCGAGCTTGTCGAGCACACCGTAGATGGCCGGAATGCGATCGTCAGGGTGATGCAACGCACGCAGCACGGCATTCAGCAGTCGACGATCGGACAGTCGCACGCGCACATCGTCGCTGGTCAGGCCGAACTCGCGCAACATGTCGATCACGAGTGCCAGAAGTTCAGCGTCCGTCGACTCGCCACCGTCGCCGAAGATGTCACAGTTCAACTGGAAGTGCTCACGCAGACGGCCGCGCTGCGCGCGTTCGTAGCGGAACAGCTGCGGGATCGAGAACCATCGCACCGGCTTGCGCAGCGCATTCGCCTGCGCTGCAACCATGCGCGCGACGGTCGGCGTCATCTCCGGTCGCAGCGACACGTCACGACCACCCTTGTCGACGAAATTGTAGAGCTGATCCACGATCTCCGCGCCGCTCTTCTTCGTGTACAGCTCGAGCGGTTCGAGTGGCGGGCCATCGTACTCGACGAATCCGTATCGCGCGGCGACCCGACGCCACACCGCAAAAATGTGCGCGCGCTCGGCGAACGACGTGGGGTAGAAGTCGCGAAAACCGTTCAGTGGGCGGATCGATGCCATGCGCCCAAGCTTACCCGTTCAGGGGATCGATCTGCAACCGCTGCATCGCATCCCCGACTGTGTGAAAAGACCCCGTCACCAGAACGGTTGCAGCACCCTGCTGCGCTCCGTCCAGCGCTCGCGAAAAATCAGGTTCCGCCTGCACCTCGCAGCCAGCACCCACATGCGCCTGCGCGTACGCCAGCACCTCGTCCAACGGCCACCGACGTGACGCGGGCGCCGTCGGCGCCTCCGTCAGCACCAGGCGATCCAGTACCGGCAAGAGCATGTCGAGCATGCCCCGCCAGTCCTTGTCCGACAGCACACAGACCACCGCCGCCAGCGGGCGCTCAGGCATCACCGCCGCCAACGAGCGCACCGCCGTGGCAATGCCATCTGGATTGTGCGCGACATCGAACAGCCAGCGACCAACCCGCTGAAACCGTCCACTCAGCTTGGTCCCGTTCACGCCCCGCGCAAGGACGTCCGCAGCGGGCCACCAGGGCGCGCCGGCGGCCGCCAACACCGCCACTGCCGTCACCACATTCTGAGCCTGATGTTCACCAACCAGCGAGCTGGTCAGCGAGATGTCGCCCCCAGCCAACGACAGCGCGATCGACGTGCCGCGCGCAGAGACATCCACATCGCGCAGTGGATACTCCTGCGGCGCGATGACGACCGAGGACGCGCCGACAGCCTCCGCCACCTCCGCCAGCGTCTCGATCACAGCCGGATCGCGCTCGCCGATCACCGCCGGTACGCCGCGCTTGAAGATCCCCGCCTTCTCGATCGCGATCTCACGCAGCGTGTCTCCGAGATACTCGCGATGATCGAGGCCGATCGATGTCACCGCGGCAACCATCGGAGTCAGCACATTTGTCGAATCGAGCCGGCCACCGAGCCCCACTTCGATCACCGCGACATCAACACGCGCCTCGACGAGCAGGTCGAAGGCCATCACCGTCGTCGCTTCGAAAAACGTCGCCCCGAGCCGCTCGATCTCCGCCTGATAGCGCTGCAGCCATGCGAGAATTCGCGAGGCTCGCACTGCCACGCCGTTGACGAGTACACGCTCGCTGAAATCGATCAGGTGCGGAGACGAATAGCGTCCGACGCGAAAACCCATTGTCTGCAACACGGCATCCAGCGTCGCGCAGGTGCTGCCTTTGCCATTCGTGCCGGCGACATGGAGTGTCCGCAGCCGCTGATGCGGGTTGCCACACACGTCGAGCAACGCGTTGGTCCGATCGAGGCCGAGGCGAACCCCGTGTGTCGTGCGTGCCGCAAGCGACGCAATGGCCGCACGGTAGTCCGGAGACGCCGCGCCGCCATCCGTGTGCATCGTCAGGCCGCCGACCAGCCTGTGGCGGCGGGCTTACCCGTCATGTGGCGCAGCAGACGACCCACCGTCGCCTTCAACTCGTGACGATGCACCACCGCGTCGAGCATGCCATGCTCCATCAGAAACTCCGCCGTCTGAAAGCCATCGGGCAGATCCTGACCGATCGTCTGCTTGATCACACGCGGCCCGGCGAAACCGATCACCGCACCCGGCTCTGCAAGGATCGCATCGCCGAGCATCGCATAGCTCGCACTCACGCCACCGGTCGTCGGATTGGTGAGGATCGAGATATACGGAATCCGGCGCTCCGCGAGCATCGAGAGCATCGCGGACACTTTCGCCATCTGCATCAGCGACAGCACGCCTTCCTGCATGCGCGCGCCACCCGATGCCGAGATGATCACGAGCGGAAACTTCTTCTCGAGCGAATGCTGGCCGAGTCGTGACAGCTTCTCGCCGACGACCGATCCCATCGAACCACCCATGAACGCGAAATCCATCGCGCCGACATTCAGCGGCATGCCCGCAATGCGACCGGTTGCCGTGATCACGGCATCCTGATCGCCAGCGTTCGTGATCGACTTCTTGAGACGCGCCGGATAGTCGGGAAAGCTCAGCGGATCGGTTGAGCGGAGATCGGTCTCCGTCTCGTCGATCGTATCCTCATCGAGCAGAATCGAGAGGTATTCGCTGGCGCGGATGCGACGGTGATAGTCACAATTCGGACAGACATTCAGGTTCCGCTCGAAGTTCTCGCGGATATCCGTATGCCCGCACGCTTCGCACTTGACCCACGCGTCGCGTGGGATTTCGAGCTTGTCGCGCCGGGGCTGCCGGGGCTTCTTTTCCTTGCGAAACCATGCCATGCCCAAATCTCGCTGAATCGCGCTGGACGGGCAATGCTTCCGGTTGCCAGACGCCTGCCCACCGCCAGCCTAGATCGCGGCCAGATCGCCGCGGCCGCGCCCTTCGCGCGAGATGCGCATCAACACACCGATCGACAGCCACGAGGCGAGCATGAAACTTCCGCCGTAACTGAAGAACGGCAGGGGAATACCGGTGATCGGCATCAGGTTCAGCGTCATCCCGACGTTCTCGATCACGTGCACCAACCAGCTCGCAAGCAGTCCGAACGCAATCAGGCTGGCGAAGGGATCGTTCGCCCGACTCGAGATGCGGATCGCCCGCATGAAGAGCGCGAGAAAGAGCGTCAGGGCCAGCGTGACGCCGACGAAGCCGAGCTCCTCACCAACGACGGCAAAGATGAAGTCCGTCTGCTGCTCCGGCACGAAGTTGAGCCGTTTCTGCGTACCGAGCGTGAACCCCTTGCCCAGCCACCCACCGGATCCGATCGCGACCGTGGACTGGATGACGTGGTAACCGGACGCCTTCGCGTCGATACTCGGATCGAGGAACACCAACAACCGCTTCTGCTGATACGGCGCCAGTTTTTCCCACAGGATCGGCGCCACCACGCCCGTCACGACGTTGATGCAGACGAGCGCGATCCCTTCCAGCAGGTATGGTCGATACAACCACACCAGGCCGAGGAGGAGCAGAAACCAGGCGCCCCACAATCGTGTACTGAATGCCAGCACGAGACTGATCGCCGGGCTGGCGATCAGCAACAACAATCGCCAGTTCACGCCGGACCAGAACAGCATCGCGAAGAAGATGCCGATGAAGACGATGCCGGTGCCGAGGTCCGGCTGCAGCATGATCAACACCCACGGAATGCCGACGACGAGCGCGGGGTGCCATAACTCGAGCAGCGATTCCGGCGGCTCCCGTCGATTCGCGAGCACGCGCGCGAGCATGAACGTCACCGTGATCTTCGCCAGTTCGGCTGGCTGACCGATGCGGATACCGCCGATCACGAGCCAGCTTTTCGAACTCGCGGCGGTGCCCGCTCCGCCACCGATCGCAAGCGTCACCAGCAGCATGAGGATCGTCAGCACATACGCGTACGGCGTGATCCAGTCGATGAAGCGTACCGATGCCCTGCTCACCACGAACGCGGCGCAGACCGCCAGGAGGAACCATTGCGCTTGCGAGCGCCACAGGGTTTCGACTCTCGTGAGTGTGTCGGTCTGTCCGGCTGAATAGACCATCGAAATGCCGAAGACGCTCAGCGCAAGCGCGATCAGGACCAGCGGGATATCTGGAATGCGCTTCGTCATTCGGTGCGCACGATCGGCGCCGTGGCCGCTTTCAGGTAGTGCGCCATCACCTTCGTCGCGATGCCGGCCGCGACGGAGCCGTGCAATCCATATTCGACGAACACGCCCACCAGGATCTTCGGCTTCTCCGCCGGCGCGAAGCCCATGAACCAGGCGTGATCGGGGTTCGGCGGATTCTGCGCGGTCCCCGTCTTGCCCGCCACGGTGATGCCCTCCAGGCGCGCGCTGTTCGCCGTCCCACGATCGCTCACGACACCTGCCATCGCGAGGCGGATACCGATCATCTGGGCGTCCGTCAGATTCATGATCTGCGTGCGCTCAGGATTGCGCGACACGATTTCCGGTTTCGCCGCCTTGCCATCCGTCGCCAGCGCCGTGTAGAAGCGCGCCATGTTGATCAGCGTCTGCGCATTCTCGCCCTGCCCGATCGACATGTTGATCGCCACCGAGCCTGGCACCCAGCCTCGCGGTCCATAGCGCTCATTGAAATAATTCTGCGCGTCCGGCGGAAATTGTGGCTGCGTTTCGTTCGGCAGATCGACGCCCGATCGCTCGCGCATCTTCAGCTTCAAGCCACCGGCGATCAGCCGCGACAGGCCGAGTTTGAGGCCGACCTGATAAAAATACACGTCGCAACTCTGCTCGATCGCCCGGCGCAACGAAATGTCGCCGTGTCCCTTGTGATTCCAGCAGCGGAAATAGCGCCCGTAGCGGTATCCACCGGTGCATGGCTGCGGCATGTGATCGTCGAGCTGCACGAGCCCCGCTTCCATGGCCATCGCCGAAGTCGCGAGCTTCCACGTCGATGCGGGCGGATAGCGGCCCTGAATCACCTTGTTGTACAGCGGACGACGCGGGTCCGTGTTCAACTCACGCCAGTAGTCGGCTGGAATGCCGCCGACGAAGCGGTTGGGATCGTAGGCGGGTGCACTGTGCAACGCGAGCACGGCACCGGTCGTGGGCTCGATGGCCACAACGCCCGCCCGGAGGGAATCACCAAGCAACGACACGACGAACAGCTGCAGATCCATGTCGATGTTCGTGCGCAGCTTCGGCGCCGCTTCCGGCTCCTCTTCTGCTCGCGCACGGGCATCGCGTACGACACGGCCACGCGCATCGACTTCGACGTACCGCACGCCTTCCTTGCCACGCAACTCGACTTCATACGCCTTCTCGAGTCCGCCCTTCCCGATCTGCTGTCCGGGTTTGTAGTCCGAGCGCGACGAGTCCGCGAGTTCCTTCTCGGTCACTTCGCCGGTGTAGCCGACGAACGACGCAACCGCCGGTCCATCAGGGTAGTAGCGCTTCGGCGTGCTCTGAATGATCAGGCTCGGATTCTCGACGCGTCGCTCCTCGAGCACCGCCACCACATCGAACGGCGCATCGGGAAGAATCACGGCCGGCCGCGTCGGATTGCGGCGCCAGCGGCGCACGGCGGCTTCGACCTGATCATCCGTGATCGGAATGATGTTTGACAACCGTCGCATGGCGATCCGCAGGGAATCTGCCGAGGAACTCAGCAGCGAGACCGCATAGCCAGGCAGATTCTCGGCGATCACGCGACCGTTGCGGTCGAGAATGATCCCGCGCGGTGCGGCCAGCGGCACCTCGCGAAAGCGATTCTGCTCGGCCTGGGCGAGATATTCCTTGTTGCGCAGCACCTGCGCGCGGAAGAACGCCGAGGTCAGCGCCAGAAAGCCGATGCCAAGCAGCACGCGGGCGACCGTCGCGCGCCGCGATACGTCATTCGGATGGTAGCTCACGCGCGGGCCGGCTTGAGGAGCGGGCGCAGGACGGCGAACAGCACGGCGCCGACGAGCGCTGTTGCGCCGGCCGACAGCGGTGCCCACACCAGTGCCGAGACGGCGAAACCGCCTTCAAAGGCACGACCCGACAGCAGCAGCCGCAGCAGAATCACTCCCCACGCACTGGCAAAAATCACCACGCCGTCGAGCACGGCGTTCTCCGCAAAAAAGGCGGCTTTCAGCCAACTCGTGATGTAGCCGACCAGCGTCAGCGCGAGCATCGCACTGCCGAATCCCGACGGTGCTGCCGCATCGGACGCCGCGCCCAGCAGCAGGCCCAGCAGTGCACCCACACCAGGGCGCACGCGGATCGAAAGCAGCAACAACGCCAACACCAGAAAATCGATTTCGATCCGTTCACCCAGTAACGGCCGCAAGACGAAGTTTGCGACCACCAACACGAACACTGCGAGGCTCAAGCGAATCCAGTCGTACACGCCGCTCACGCCGGCCCTCCGGCACTCGGCAGACGGAACGGATTCTCCGGCGGTTTCGGCGGCTTCACAGTGTCACCGCGGTTCTTCGCCTTGGCAGAATCGACGGTCGCCTTCGGCTTCGCAGAATCCGCCTCGCGCGTGCGAGCTGCGACACGCGTCACGCTGTCACGCTTCGCGGCGGAAGAGAGCGGTCGCGGACGCGACGGCGTCGGCCCTGCAACCCGCGCTGCACCCGGCGTCGGAGTGGCGGATGCGGGCTTCGTGGCGGCAACCGGCGCGGCGGCGCTCGGCTTCGGCGCCACGGCCGGCGCCGTATTCACGGGAGATTTGCCCGGCGCAGGAACGGCGGTTGTGGGCGGTACCACGGCCGACGACGGGATCGCAGCCGGGCGCGTTGTCGCCTGCGCCGAATCACTCTCGATGCGTACGCCGCTGTCACCGCGATAGATCGCCGCCTTTCGCAGCGAGTCGAGCAACGCCAGCTTCGTCAGCTGCGACTGCACCTGACGCACCGAGTCCGCGAGCGCTGAATCACCTGCAGCGACAATACTCTTCTGCGTCGTCTCCGACGCGGCCGCGCTGCTCCACGCACCGGTCACACCCGCTGCGGCACGGGGCGGCAGCAACACCATCGCTGCGCTCGCCGCATCCGGAGACACGATCGGCCGGATCAGGTACGTGCGCGCCCACCCTTCGACGGTCTTCGTTTCACGCAACACGATACCAATCGGAATGCCACGCGGGAACACGTTGCCAAGCCCCGAGCTGACGATCAGCGTGCCGGGCTTCAATTCGCTGCGGAACGGCACGCCGCGCATCTCCAGCAGAAAACGATCCGCGCCGCTGCCGAGGTGCGCCGCGACGATACCGAACGCCACGCCATCAGGTGTCGTCGCACTGACCCTGAAGTCCGGATGCGTCCACAGGATCGCGGTGCTCGAACTCGCATCGACGAGTGTCACCATGCCGACCAATCCCTCCGGCACCACCAGCGGCGAGAACGGTCGCACGCCCGCTGCACTTCCCGCTGCGAGTAACACGGTGTGCTCATCAGCGCCACGCGGCGGGTGCAGCACCTCCGTCGCGACAAAGCCCCACTGCAATCGCTGACCAAGGCCGAGCAGCGCCCGCAGGCGCTCGTTCTCCGAACGCAACGGTGCGATGGCCTGCGCACCGAGCGCGAGACTGTCGACGCGCGTGACGAGGCGCCCATGATCGCCGATCGCCTCGCGCCCGCGCTCGGCCCACGCCTGCGCGGCAACCAGCGGCGCCGCGACGGTGGAACGCAACGATCCCTGCACACGGCCGCGCATCGCGGTGGGAAGAATCAGTGATGCAAACGCCAGCACGAGCGCCACGCCGAGCAGCGCGAGATCTGTGCGCGTTCCCGTGCGAGACGTCCGTGCCATCGTTCGCTCAGGAGCTCAGAACGGAGCGGTACTTCTCCTCATCATCGAGGATGCGTCCGCATCCACGCACGACGCACGTCAGCGGATCCTCGTCCACGTGAATCGGGAGATTCGTCTCCTGACTGAGCAGCAGATCGAGGCCACGGATCAGCGCACCACCGCCCGTCATCACGATGCCACGATCGACGATGTCGGATGCGAGTTCCGGCGGCGTGATTTCGAGTGCGCGACGCACCGCATCCACAATCTGCTGAATCGGCTCCTGAATCGCTTCGCGGATTTCCGATGAGTGCACACGCACGGTCTTCGGAATACCACTCACGAGATCGCGCCCCTTCACTTCCATGTCCCGCTCTTCGCCGACGGGGTACGCACTGCCGATCTGGATCTTGATCTGTTCCGCCGTCGGCTCGCCGATCAGCAAGTTGTAGTTCTTGCGCATGAACTGCACGATCGACGTATCGAGTTCATCGCCACCCGTGCGAATCGACGTGTCGCTGACGATGCCGCTCAATGCGATCACGGCGATTTCGGTCGTTCCGCCACCGATGTCGATCACCATGTTGCCGGTCGGCGTCTCGACCGGCAGGCCGACACCGATCGCCGCCGCCATCGGCTCCGCCACCATGAACACTTCCTTTGCACCGGCCCCGAGCGCGCTGTCGCGCACCGCGCGCTTCTCCACTTCCGTGATGCCGCTCGGCACGCACACGATCACGCGTGGCTTCACCTTGAACACATGGTTCTCGATGATCAGCGTCAGGAAGTAGCGAAGCATCTTTTCCGTCACGTCAAAGTCGGCAATCACGCCGTCCTTCAGCGGGCGAACGGCGATAACGCCATCCGGCGTCCGCCCGAGCATGCGTTTCGCTTCCAGGCCAACGCCCTTGATCTTCTTCGTGTCGCGATCGATGGCGACGACGGAGGGCTCGTTCAGCACGATGCCCTCCCCCTTCACGTAGATGAGGGTGTTGGCGGTCCCGAGGTCAACGGCGATCGCGTTGGCCGGGAACAGGGACCCCGGCTTGAATGGCCAGCGAAACGGCATGTAGTGGTGCGGAAGGGGCCCGGACGGCGGGCCAGACACAGGCGACGTGGACGGGACCAACGGCTTGTCGTACAAGAACATACATGGACGGACACAGCCGGTGAAGGGAGCCCGACCGCCATCCGTTCTTTATCTTCGAGCGGCAAAACGAGGAAGGCGACGATGCCGCATCCGCGCACCGTCGCCTCCGAGTATCGGTACCTCTACAGAGCAATCCTCAGGCCACGAACTGCGCGGGCTCGCTGTAGGGCAACCCGAACGAATCCGCGACCGCGCGGTACGTCGTCTGGCCGGCCGTCATGTTCAACCCCTTGAGCAGCGCGCCATTCGCCGCCAACGCCTTCCGCCAGCCATGCGTGGCCAGCAACATCACGTACGGGAACGTCGCGTTCGTCAGCGCCAGAGTCGAGGTGCGCGGCACACCGCCCGGCATGTTTGCTACCGCGTAGTGGATCACGCCGTCGACCGTGTACGTGGGATTCTCGTGCGTCGTCGCGTGGATCGTCTCCACACACCCGCCCTGATCCACCGCCACGTCGACGATCACCGAACCGGGACGCATCCTCTTCAGGTCCTCGCGCCGGATCAGCTTCGGCGCCTTGGCGCCCGGGATCAGCACGCCGCCGATCACGAGATCGGCGGTCGAGATCTGATCGAGAATGTTGTGGCGATTCGAGTGAATCAGCGACACGTTCGCCGGCATCACATCGCTCAGGTACCGCAGTCGCTCCAGCGACAGGTCGAGGATCGTGACCTTCGCGCCCATGCCTGCCGCGATCTTGGCCGCGTTCGTGCCGACCACGCCACCGCCGAGAATCACGACCTTCGCCGCCGGCACGCCCGGCACGCCGCCGAGCAGCACGCCACGACCACCGTACAGCTTCTCGAGATACTTGGCCCCTTCCTGTACCGCCATGCGTCCGGCGACTTCCGACATCGGCGTCAGCAGCGGCAGTTCTCGCGATGGCAACTCGACGGTCTCATACGCAATGCACGTCGCGCCACTCGCCAGATGTGCGCGCGTGAGCTTTTCATCCGCCGCGAAGTGCAGATACGTGAAGAGCGTCAGATCAGGGCGCAGGAACCCCCACTCGATCTCGATCGGCTCCTTCACCTTCAGCAGTAACTCCGCGCTGGCCCACGTTGACGCAGCATCGGGCATGATCGTCGCGCCGACGTCGGAATAGTCCGCATCGCTGAAGCCGCTGCCAAGGCCGGCGTCGGTTTCGATGTGCACGGCATGTCCTGCGGTCACGAGCGCTTCGGCGCCCGCCGGGACGAGAGCGACCCGGTTCTCGTTCGTCTTGATCTCTTTTGGAACGCCGATCTTCATGACACTGGGGATGACAGGATGAAATGAAGCCGGTGTGCGCGGCTACGCAGCAGCAACCGGCCCAAGGCTGAGAACACTGCACTGCGCCGGGTCGAGATATGCAGCGCAGGCGGCGCGAACCTGTGCTGGCGTGACGGCATCGAGCTCTGCGAGCAACGCATCGATCGGACGATACGGTTCATCGTAGAGCGCCACTTCGGCGGCGCGATACAATCGCGACGACACGCCCTCGAGTGACAGCACCAGCTGTCCCTTCAATTGACTGATCCCGGTCGCGATTTCTTCGTCCGTCATCGCGCCCGCCGCCACATGCTCCATCTCCGCGCGTACGACATCGTACGCTTCGCGAGCCTGCTCAGGCGCCGTCGCGAGATACACGCCGTGCTGCCCGTTGTCGAGGAAGGTGTTGTAGTACGAGTACACGTTGTATGCGAGGCCGAGTTCTTCGCGCACCTGCTGAAACAGGCGCGAACTCATCCCGCCGCCGAGCAGCGCCGATGCGACGGCAATCGCGTTGCGGTCGGGCGACGAATGTTTCGGCGCATCGCAGGCCAGCACGAGGTGTGTCTGCGCAATGTCCTTCCGCTTCACATGCTGATAGCCGCGCGTGATGACGGTCGGCGCGACGGGCGCCGGCAGCCACGCCGCACAGCCGCGATCGCGTGTCGCCCAGCCGCTCTGCTCCAGCACATCCAGGAGCCGTTCATGCGACACATTACCAGCCGCCGCAAGCACGATCTGCGGCGGATGATACGTGCGCTCGTGCAACGTACGCAGGTCGTCGGCCGTGATGTGTTTCACAGAGGCTGGCGTGCCGAGAATCGCGTGACCGTAGGCATGGCCCGGATACATCCGACTCGCATGCAATTCGAAGACGACGTCGTCTGGCGTGTCGTCGACCATCGCGATCTCCTCGAGAATCACCTTGCGCTCGAGCTTCAGATCTTCGCTGCGGAGGAGCGGCTGGAAGCAGAGCTCGAACAGCACGTCGGCGGCTTCCGGCAGATGCTCGTCGAGTACGCGTGCCTGAAACGAGGTGTGCTCCCGCGTGGTGTATGCATCGAGCGAGCCACCGAGTACTTCCAGCGACAGTGCGAGTGCTTTCGCGCTGTACTTCTGTGTGCCCTTGAAGACCATGTGTTCGAGCAGATGCGCGATCCCCATCTGATCATCGCGCTCGTGCATCGAACCCGAGCGCACCCAGGCCCCGATGGCGACTGACCGCACTCCCGGAACGAATTCCGAAAGTACGGTCAGGCCATTCGGCAGCACCGTGCGCGAGACGCCTGTCTCAGGCGACGTCGCGAGGGCGATCATTACCTGCGGCGGGGGGCACCGCGCGAGCCACCGCGGTCGCCACGCTCTTCTCCACCCGACGATTCACGCGGCGCCGACGGCTCGCGATCGACGTAGCCTTCCGGCTTCGGCAGCAGCGCCTTCATCGACAGACGCAGACGGCCGCGCTCATCGCGATCGACGAGCTTGACCTTCACGCGCTCGCCCTTCTTGAGCACGTCCTCCGTTTTGTCAACGCGCTCCCACTTGATCTCGGAGACGTGCAGCAGCGCTTCCGTGCCCGGCATGATTTCGACGAAGGCGCCGAATGCGGTGATGCTCTTCACCGTGCCTTCATACGTATCGCCGACCACCGGCTCGGCCGTGATGGCCTTCACCATCTGCTTCGCACGTTCCATCGCTTCGGCGCCGACCGCGGCAATCGTGACCATGCCCGAATCGTCGACGGCCAGTTCCGCACCCGTCTCGTCCTGAATGCCACGAATCGTCTTGCCCTTCGGTCCGATCAGTTCGCCGATCTTCTCGGGGCTGATCATGATCGTCACGATACGCGGTGCGTACTGCGACAGATCGGCCTTCGGTGCCGACATCGCCTTCGCCATCTCGCCGAGAATGTGCAGACGGCCTTCCTTTGCCTGCACGAGGGCTTCCGTCATGATCTTCAGGTCGAGCCCATCGATCTTGATGTCCATCTGGATCGACGTGATGCCATGCTCCGTGCCGGCGACCTTGAAGTCCATGTCGCCGAGATGATCTTCGGTGCCAAGGATGTCGGTCAGGATCGCGTACTTCTTGCCTTCCTTGATCAGACCCATCGCCACACCGGCGACCGCGGCCTTGATCGGCACACCGGCGTCGTAGAGCGAGAGCGAACTGCCGCACACCGATGCCATCGAGCTCGAACCGTTCGACTCGAGAATTTCCGAGACGATGCGGACCGTGTACGGGAATTCCTCAAACGGAGGCAGCACCGCCTGAATGGCGCGCTCGGCGAGATTGCCATGACCGATTTCGCGACGGCTCGTGCCACGCATCGGCTTTGCTTCGCCGGTGCTGAATGGCGGGAAGTTGTAGTGGAGCATGAACGACTTCGTCTGCTCCTGCGGCTCATCGATCGTGTCGAGGCGCTGCACGTCATTGGCAGTGCCGAGCGTCACAGCGACGAGCGCCTGCGTCTGACCACGCGTGAAGAGCGACGAACCGTGGACACGCGGCAGGAGGCCGGTCTCGATCGTGATCTGCCGCACTTCATTCACCGCACGGCCATCGACACGCTTCTTGGTGTCGAGTACCTGTGCGCGAAGCGCGTCATACTCCATGCCGTCGAGAATGCCACCGGCATCCTTGCCCATCTCCGGCGTTTCGGCAACGATCTGGGCGGCGACTTCGCGCTTCACCAACTCGATCGCCTTCACGCGCGTGGCCTTGTCGGCCTGATTGAGCGCCTTCGAAATCTTCTCGGCGGCGAGATCGCCGACACGCTTCACCAGCTCAGCGGCGGGCTCGTGCTTCGCCCACGGCATCTCTTCCTTCTTGTCGGACTTCGCAAGCAGCTCTTCCTGCATCACGATCAGTTCCTTGATGCCCTTGTGCGCGACAGTGATCGCTTCGACCACATCGTCCTCGCTCACTTCCAGCGCGCCACCTTCGACCATCATGATCGAATCGGCCGACCCGGCGACCATCATGTCGATGTCGCTGTATTCGAGCTGCTGGAAGGTCGGGTTGAGCACCCACTTGTCCTGAATGCGACCAACGCGCACGCCAGCGATCGGCTTGTTCCACGGCGCCTGCGACGACGCGAGCGCGTAGCTCGTGGCAAGCAGTGCGAGTGTGTCCGGCTTGTTCTCCTGGTCGGCCGAGATCACGTAGATCACGACCTGCACTTCATTCTGGAAGCCTTCCGAGAACAGTGGTCGGATCGAGCGATCGACGATGCGGCAGGTCAGGATTTCGTTGTCCGACGGCCGGCCTTCGCGCTTGATGTAGCCGCCCGGGATCTTGCCGGCAGCGTACGTCTTTTCCTTGTACTCGACCGTCAGCGGGAAGAACGGCAGCGAGGACTTGTTCTCGCTGACGGTGACGGCGGCCAGCACCATCGTCTCGCCATAGGTGACGAGGGCCGAACCAGCGGCCTGCTTCGCCATGCGGCCCGTCTCGATGACGAGCTTGCGGCCGGCGAACGTCTTTTCAATTCGTTGCATCACGTGTGGGAATCGGCTGCGGGAAACGCAAAACGCGCGGGACGTCCCATGACGCCCGCGCGATTGCCATTGAGGCCCGGATTAATACCGGAGGCCAAGGTCAGCGATGATCTTCCGGTATCCGGCGAGATCGGTCCGCTTCAGATAGTCAAGGAGGCGACGGCGTCGCCCAACCATCTTGAGCAGGCCTTGACGTCCATGATGGTCCTTCTTGTGCGTACGGAAGTGACCGGTGAGGTAGTTGATCCGTTCCGTAAGAATCGAGATCTGCACGTTGGTCGAGCCGGTGTCGGTCTCGTGCTGACGGTGCTTCTCGATTGCTGCAGCCTTTTCGAATGCCATGGTCCTGGGTCTGCGCGGTGCCGCGCGTCCGAATGTCCTGAATGATCGTAAGCCCTGAAGAATACAGAGCCTACGGACGGAAGTAAAGCGTCGCCGTGTCGAGACTTCCGTGGTCTCGACGTTCAGCTCCGAAAATGCCCCAGCAGCTGACTGCCGATCCGGGCCACGTCATTGAAGGTCGTGGTAATGAGCAGCAACAGCACCAGACCGACGCCCGCGTACATAATCGCTCCCTTGGCCCGCTCGCCGAGCGGTTTGCCGCGCACCGACTCGAGCACCGCCAGCAGCACCTGCCCGCCGTCCAGCACCGGCACCGGCAGGAGGTTCAGCACGGCGATGTTCACGCTGATCAGCGCGAGCAGCGCGAGCACGGCTTCCAGACCGCCGTTCTGCGCGGTCTGCACCGATGCCTGGGCGATCATCAACGGACCGCCGAGCTGCTTCGGGGACACGTTGCCGGAGAGCAAACCACCGAGCACGTCGATCGTGGAGACCACCGTGCCCCACGTGCTCTCGACGCCATCACCCACCGCGTCGATCGGGCCCAGTCGCATGCGACTCCCCGCAGCGCCAATGCGACCAAGCGTCCGGACGACGCCAGTCCGCGGATTCGTATCAACCGTGGCCGCCGGCGTCATCGTGACCTGCTGCACCGCACCACGGCGCACGATGCGGAACTGCAGCGGTGTGCCGGCCTTGGTGGTCACGATCGCCACCAGATCCTTCCACGCCGAAATCGGTGCCCCGTCGATGGACACCACGCTGTCCCCCGGCACCAGACCACCAACCGCCGCCGGGGAATTCGGCAGAATCGATCCGATGACGGGTGCCGGATTGGCAACGCCGGCCGTCATTCGCAGCCCGCTCAACACGATGATCGCCAGCAGGAAATTCATCGTCACGCCGGCCAGCATCACGACCAGCTTGGCCCACAATGGCTTCGACTCGAACCAGCGATTCGACGGCACCGGCTTCGGACCAAACGGCACCAGCGCAGTCTCATCCCACGGAATACCGCGCTCGCCCTGCGGTGCGGCTGCCGTGTCTGCGAGAGTGCCGCGATCGCCGCCCCCTTCGAATGCCGCCATCGCCTCGTCCTCGCGTGACGCCATGCGCACATAGCCGCCGATCGGAAACAGCGACAATCGGTAGTCGGTCTCTCCGCGGCGCATGCCCCAGACGCGACGCCCCCATCCGAGCGAGAACACCGGTGCATAAATCCCGACGGCCTTCGCCGCCAGGAAGTGCCCGAGCTCGTGCACGAACACGACCAGACCGAACACCAGCAACGGCGCCAACAACGGCAGAATTCTCATGCAAACTCCCGCACGTGAGCGCGCGCCGCAGCGTCCGCGTCCACCAGTGCCTCGAGGGTATCTCCTTCGCGATCACCAACCGCGATCAGCGCGCTGGCAATGGCCCGTGCAATATCGCCAAATCGCAATTCGCCATCCAGAAAACGCGCAACCGCCTGCTCATTCGCCGCGTTGAAGACCGCCGGCGCCGCGCCACCGCGACGGCCCGCCTCCACGCCCAGCCCGAGCGCGGGAAAGACGTCGTGGCGCACCGGCTCGTACGTCAGCGGCGACAGTGCCACCGGATCGAAAACCGGTACACCCGAGTCTGCGACCCGATCCGGATACGTCAGTGCGTACAGCACCGGCAACTCCATGCTCGGCACACCGAGCTGGGCCAGCACGCTGCCATCCACGAATTCGACGAACGAATGCACCACACTCTGCGGATGCACGACGACGTCGATGCGATCATATGGAATGCCGAACAGATGATGCGCTTCGATCACTTCGAGAGCCTTGTTCGCCAGCGTCGCACTGTCGATCGTGATCTTGCGACCCATCGACCACGTCGGATGATTCAGCGCGTCGGTGAGCGTCGCCGCCTGCACGCGCGAGGCATCCCAGGTGCGGAATGGCCCGCCCGATGCCGTGATGATCAGGCGACGCACTTCGCTCATTGGACGACCGGCGATGCATTGCAGAATCGCCGAGTGTTCGCTGTCGACTGGAACCAGCTCACCGCCGCCACGCGCTGCCGCCGCCGTCACGAGACTTCCGGCCATCACGAGCGTTTCCTTGTTCGCCAGCGCGACCCGCTTGCCGGCATGCAGCGCCGCAAGCGTCGCGCGCATCCCTGCCGCACCGACAACGGCGTTGATCACCGTGTGCACATCATCACGCGTCGCGGCGGCAATCAGGCACTCCGCACCGCAAGCCCACGCCACATCGGCATCCGACGATGACTGCACCAGTCCGACGTACGTTGGTGCATGCGCGGCCACCTGTGCACGCAGCAACGCGGCATTGCTGAACGCCGTCAGCGCGCGCACCTGAAATGCGTCACGTTGACGATTGAGCACCCGCAGCGCCGTCGTGCCCACGGAGCCGGTCGAGCCCAGGATGGCGATCCCGCGTCGAGTCATGACTGCGGTGCGGGAATCAGCAGTAAATTCAGCAGCAGCGCCGCGACGGGCAGGACGAACAGCAGACTGTCGACGCGATCGAGAAAGCCGCCGTGGCCAGGCAGCAGATTCGAACTGTCCTTCATCGCGGCTTCGCGCTTGAGCAGCGACTCGAACAGATCGCCTCCCTGCGCCGCGACCGCAATCGCCGTCCCGAACACGAGCATCCCGATCGGTGACAGGCCGAGCTGACCGTACGGCACGAGGAGGTAGCGCACGTACAGCCACGCCATCACGACACTCAGGGCAATACCGCCGAGCGCACCTTCGACCGTCTTTGCAGGGCTGACGGAGGGCATCAGCTTCGTGCGGCCAAGCAGGCGCCCGACGAAGAACGCGCCGGTGTCCGAGGTCCACGTCAGCCAGACCGGGAAGAGGAGCACGAAACACTGCCCCACACGACCGATCGCATAACTGTGGTAGCGAAGCTCGTACGCAAAACTCAGTGCGCCGCCGGTGTACATCGCGGTGAACATCGTCACTGCCACGGTTGAGAGCGGCCGCTGGTCGAGTGGTCGCGAAAAGATCGTGACCGTCATGATCACGAGCAGCGCGACGGCGAACCACGCGGCACTCGGACGCAGCGAGCCAAGCCGGATGCCGTGCGCGAGCAGTGGGAGCGCGGCAGACAGTACGATCGCGATGCCAGTGAGCGGCACGACGCCGGTCGCGCGAGCCATGCGACACAGCTCCCAGGCTGAGATGCCGGCAACGACGCTCAGCAGCGTCGCAAGCGCGGCGTCACCGAACCAGGCAGCGATGACGGCGATGGGGGCGATGATCAGCGCGACAGTGATTCGCTTGGCGAGCTCCGACATACCGGTCGTCAGACGGAAACCTTTCCGTATCGACGCTCGCGTCGTTTGTAGTCGAGAATCGCCGTGAACAGATCGCGGCGCCCGAAATCAGGCCAGAGGACGCCGGAGATGTAGAACTCCGTATACGCGAGCTGCCAGAGCAGGAAGTTCGAGACGCGCTGCTCACCGGACGTCCGAATCAGCAGATCCGGATCAGGCATGCCGGCTGTCATCAGGCGACCGCTGATCGCATCTTCATCGATGTCATCGGGCGACATGATGCCCTGCGCCACGTCGCGCGCGAGCGATTGCGTCGCGCGCACCAGCTCCGTCCGGCTGCCGTATGAAATGAAGATGTTGAGCGTCAGCGTGTCGTTGTGCGCCGTTGCCCGCTCCACCATTTCCACCGCTTGCAACGCACCGGCGGTGAGGCGATCGCGCTCACCGAGAATGCGCACGCGAACGCCGCGTTCCGAGAGCTCGGCGACTTCACGCGCGATGTACTCCTCGAGCAATGACATCAACGCCGAGACTTCCGTCGTCGGGCGCTGCCAGTTCTCCTGCGAGAACGCGAACAGCGAGAGATGCTGCAACCCCGCTTCGATCGCACCGTGCACCACCTCGCGCACGGCTTTCATGCCGGAGCGATGCCCGAACGGTCGTGGCAACAGACGCTCGCGCGCCCAGCGGCCGTTGCCATCCATGATGATGGCAACGTGCTTCGGCGGCGTTCCAGCCAGCCGCACCTGCTCGAGCAGGTCTGGAGTCGACAGCGTCGTCGGAGAGGCCACGAGCGTGCTCAGACCTCCATGATCTCAGCTTCTTTCGCCTTCACCGCCAGTTCGATCTTGGCAATGAAGTCGTCGTGCAGCTTCTGCAGATCCTTTTCCGCGTGCTTCACTTCGTCCTCGGACACGCTCTTCAGTTTCTTGAGCCTGTCGCGGGCATCCGTGCGCGCGTGACGGATCGCCACGCGACCGTCCTCAGCGAGGTTGTGCAGGATCTTCACCAGCTCCTTGCGACGCTGCTCGTTCATGGACGGCAGCGGCACGCGGATCACGGTGCCCTGGTGTGCGGGATCGAGACCGAGATCCGACTCGCGGATCGCCTTCTCGATCGCCTTCACCTGCCCCTTGTCGAACGGGGTCACGAGCAGCGTGCGTGCTTCCGGCGCCGAAACCGACGCCACCTGGTTGAGCGGCACCCATGATCCATACGCTTCCACCTGAATCGTATCGAGCATGTTCGGCGATGCCTTGCCGGTCCGCACGGTCGAGAACTCGCGCTTGGCGTTCTCGATGCCCTTCTCCATACCAGCCTTGGTGGCCTTCAGAATGTCGGGAATCATGAGACGAAGGTGCCGACGCGTTCACCGCGCACTGCGCGAGAAAGCGCACCGGGAGTGTGAGTGTTGAGAACGATCAGCGGCAGCGAGTTCTCCTTGCAGAGCGTGATGGCCGTCTGGTCCATCACTGCAAGCTCGCCGAGCATCACGTCGCGGAAACTGACAGTCTCGAATCTGGTCGCCGTCGGATCCTTTTTCGGATCCGCCGAATACACACCGTCCACGCTGGTGGCCTTGATGATGACATCCGCCTTCATCTGAATGCCACGCAGCACCGCCGCCGTGTCGGTCGAGAAGTACGGGTTGCCGGTGCCGGCAGCGAAGAGCACCAGGCGCCCCTGCTCGAGGTGACGCATCGCACGGCGACGGATGTACGGTTCCGCCAATTCCTCCATGCGGATCGCCGTCATCACACGCGTGTCCACGCCGCGCTTCTCGAGCTGATCCTGCAGCGCCAGCGCATTGATCACGGTCCCGAGCATGCCCATGTAGTCGGCACCGACGCGGTCCATTCCGTTCTGCGCCAGCTGGGCACCGCGGACGATGTTGCCACCGCCGATGACCACGCCAACGCGGCAGCCAAGGTCGACGACCTGCTTGATCTGTTCGCAGAAGAACGAGACACGCTCGAAATCGAAGCCGATTTTTCTTTCGCCTGCCAGCGCTTCACCCGACAGCTTGATCAGGACGCGCGGATAACGGAGGTCGGTCTCGCCGGCCTCCGTCATCACAGCACCACTGGCCGGATCGCTCACGCGTCGCCGAGGGCGAAGCGAGTGAAGCGGGTCACCGTGATCTCGGTACCGGCCGTCTTCCCCGTCTCGCGGATCAGGTCCGTGATCGTCTTTTTCGGCTCACGCACCCACGGCTGCGACACCAGCGACATGTCCTTGAAGAACGCCTCGAGCTTACCCAACGCGATCTTCTCGATCATCGCTTCCGGCTTGCCGCTCTGACGCGCCTGATCCTCGGCAATGCGCTTCTCCTTCTCCACCAGCTCCGGCGCGATGCCCGTGCGATCAAGTGCGAGCGGGTTCATCGCTGCCGCATGCTCGGCGATCGCCTTCAACATCGACTGCACCGGCGCTGTCGTAGCGACGGCCGCGTTGCCCAGCGACGCCTCGACCAGCACGCCGACCTTGGCGTTGTGGTGCGTGTACATGCCGACGGCACCAGTCGGGGCCGCGTAGCGCGCAACGCGACGCACGTTCACGACTTCGCCGAGCTTGGCCGAACGCTCCTTCACGACCGTGTCGAGTGACTTGCCGTCTTCCGCCGCGACCGGGGCCGCAAGCAGTGCGTCGACATCGGCCGCATCGGTCAGCATCGCGTGCGCGAGCACGACGTCGACCAGTGCCTTGAAGTCGTCCGTACGCGCCACGAAGTCGGTCTCACAGTTCACCTCGGCGATCACACCAACGGTCGCATCAGCCGACACCGCGCTGCCGATCATCCCTTCACTGGTCGTGCGGCCCGAGCGGGATTCAGCTTTCGCGATGCCCTTTGTGCGCAGGTATTCAATGGCGGCGTTCAGGTCGCCATTCATCTCGGTGAGTGCCTTCTTGCAGTCCATCATTCCGGCGCCTGTGCGCTGCCGCAATTCCTGGACGTCCTTGGCCGTGAAATTCATCGTCGTCATGGTCAGTAGACCGGATCAATCGGGATTGTGGAAACGCCGCCGGCTGGAGGCCGGCGGCGTCGGGAAGCTTACTCCGAACGCAGGAGCGCGGGTAGCCGCGCCACTCGCGAGTGCGAGCCGGTTACGACGCGTCGTCGGTCGACTCGACCGCAGCCGCCGCATCCGGACCACGCAGGCGGGCCTGAATGGCTTCGGGCTTGGCGCGGCGACGGCGGCGCTGACCACCCTGCGCACCGGCCCCACCACCCTGACCGCCGCCCTGCCCACCCTGACCACCCTGTCCGCCGGGACCACCACCGCGGCGACCACGGTCATCACCACGCCCAGCCGATTCCATACCGCGATCGGAGCTGTACGTGTTCTCCTCGGACTCTTCTTCGACGACACGCGTCGGGGCTTCGCGACGAGCATCCATGATCACGTCGGCGATCGCACGCGCGATCAGCTCGACGGAACGGATGGCGTCATCGTTGCCGGCGACCGGCACGGTCAACAGATCGGGATCCGCATTCGTGTCGGCGATCGCGATGATCGGGATGCCGAGCTTGTTCGCTTCGCTGACCGCGATGTTCTCCTTCTTCGCGTCAACCACGAACATCAGGCCCGGCACGCGCGTCATGCTGGCAATGCCCGACAGGTTCTTCGAGAGCTTGTCGCGCTGACGACGCATCATCAGCTGTTCCTTCTTCGTGTAGTTCGAGAATCCGCCGCCTTCTTCGCTGCCGGCCTCGAGTTCCTTCAGCTTCTTCAGCTGCTTCTTGACGGTCCCGAAGTTGGTCAGGAGGCCGCCGAGCCAGCGCTCGGTGATGAACATCGAGCCGCAGCGTACGGCTTCCTGGGCCACGATGGCCTGGAGCTGCTGCTTGGTGCAGACGAAGAGTACCTGCTCACCGCGGAGCACGACTTCGCGCGCCAGCTTCTGCGCGAGTTCGAGCTGCTTCAGCGTCTTCTGCAGGTCGATGATGTGAATGCCATTGCGCTCGGCGAAGATGAACTTGCGCATCTTCGGGTTCCAGCGGCGCGTCTGGTGGCCGAAGTGTACACCGGCCTCCAGCAGCTGTTCGATCGTGGGGTTCGTCATGTTGTGTGATTCAGAAGGTTGGTTCCGCCGCGCCCGTCATCACACATCGCAACCGGCTTGGCCGGCACCAGCGAGTGCTCAGAACGCGTGAGAGATACGTGCAGTGTGTGGCAGCGACGTGCATGCGTCGCTGCCACACGACAACGACTAGCGCTTGCTGAACTGGAACTTCTTGCGGGCGCCCGGCTGGCCTGGCTTCTTGCGCTCGACGGAGCGGGCATCACGAGTCAGGAGACCGAACTCGCGAAGCTTTTTCTTATGATCTTCGTTGATCTTCACCAGCGCGCGGGCGATCGAGAGGCGTAGCGCGCCGGCCTGACCAGCCTGACCGCCACCACTGAGATTCGCCTTGACGTCAAAACCACCGACAGTGTCGGTGACCGTGAACGGCTGTTGAATCGACGAGACGAGCGACGGACGCGGGAAATAGTCGCCGAGCGTGCGGCCACCATTGATCTCCCATTTGCCCGTACCCGGCGTGATGTAAACGCGGCACACCGCTTCCTTGCGGCGGCCGACGGCGTGAATCTGTTCGGTCGCCATTACTTGGTCGCTCCCTTCGCTGCGGTCAACGTGAGTTCCTGCGGCTTCTGCGCGACGTGATCGTGCGTCGGGCCGGCGAACACGCGAAGCTTGCGGCGGAGGTGGCGGCGGGCGAGGTCCGTCTTCGGCAGCATGCCGTAGACCGCCTTCTCGATCACGCGCTCGGGATGCTTTTCGATCATGTCGGCGAAGGCCGTGTACTTCTCGTGACCCATGTAGCCGGTGTGACGGAAGTAGGTCTTCTGCTCGGCCTTGCGACCGGTGACACGCACCTTGCTCGCGTTGATCACGACGACGAAGTCGCCGGTGTCAGCGTGCGGAGTGAACATCGGCTTGTGCTTGCCGCGAATGACCTTTGCGACTTCTGCGGCGAGACGACCGAGGACCATGCCTTCGGCGTCCACCACCCACCAGGCATGACTCAGATCAGCTGGCTTCGGGCTGTACGTCTTCTGCGACGGATGCATCTGACTACCCACAAATTTGAACCCACACCTCACCGGTGCACATTGCAACCCGGGTCTCGGTCCCCTCGGAAGGGTGTTTTGGACAGACTCGAAGCATAGCCATGCTCTGAAGTCCCGTCAACACAACGGGTTACACCTGGCAGACGGGCGGCGAGAAAATTCGCACGAAACCCGAGACAACCGTCTTGACGTAGGGGGAGTCCAAGAGCCGTGCCGCCATCAGGCACCTCCCACACCGAGGCTCGCACCGATGCTGCTCCCAGTCCTTCTGCTCCAACTCGCCCTCACATCGCCCTCGGCGAAGCCGACGGTCGATCCGGGCGCCGGGGCCCGCTCACTGCCGGCTGAGGCGCCAAAATACCGGCCCTCACGCGCCCAGAAGGCACCGGTGATCGATGGCCGTGATGACGACGCGATGTGGCGGAATGCACAGGCCATCACGGACTTCCGGCAGTTCGATCCAACCGAGAACGGCGAGCCCAGTTTTCGCACGGAAGCGAAGATCGCCTACGACGCCCACAACCTGTATGTCCTCGTGCGGATGTTCGACCCGCGACCGGACAGCATTCTGGCCGTCCTGCAGCGCCGCGACGGGTTCGCACTCTCCGACGACATCATCCTCGGCGTCGATTCCTATCACGATCAGCGCACCGGCTACCTGTTCCGCCTCACCGCGGCCGGCGCGATGGCGGACGGATACGTGTTCAATGACGGAGAAGAGGACTGGGGCTGGAATGCGGTCTGGCAGGGTGCGGCCCGTGTGGACTCACTCGGATGGGTCGCCGAATACCGCGTCCCGCTGAGCCAGCTTCGATATGCGCCGAGCGGCGACAACACCTTCGGCATCTTCCTCGCGCGTCGTGTCGCTCGGCGCGGCGAACGCATGGCGTGGCCAACCTTTCGCCGATCGAAGACCGGCAATGTCAGTCAATGGGGAGAAGTCCCCGGCTTCGTCGGCCTGCAGGCCCCCCGTCGCGTCGAGCTGATGCCGTACAGCGTCGCCCGCTACGGCTACAAGCCGCTCGCCGATGGTTCGCCGCGCTCGGCGGCCGGCACGCAGTTCGGCGCCGACCTCAAGGTCGGTCTGACGTCGAACGTGACGCTCGATGCGGCGATCAATCCAGACTTCGGTCAGGTGGAAGCCGATCCGGGAGTGCTTAACCTCAGTGCGTTCGAGCAGTTCTATGCGGAGCGTCGACCCTTCTTCCTCGAGGGCAGCGGCATCTTTCGCTACGACATCGACTGCGACGACGGTCAGTGCACAGGCTTGTTCTACTCGCGTCGCATCGGACGCTCGCCGCAGCTCGGCGATTCGTACGGCGATGCCGCGTCACCGCTGCAGACCACGATCCTCGGCGCCGCGAAAGTGACGGGTCGCCTTGGCAATGGCCTGTCGATCGGCGTGCTCGATGCGGTCACCGATCAGGTGCGGGGGTCGCAAGCTCGCACGATCGAGCCGATGACGAACTACGGCGTCGTGCGCTTGCAGCAGGATCTGCGCGGCGGGAACTCGGGCATCGGCCTGATGTTCACAAACACTTCACGTCGCAATGACGAATGGACGCGCGACGTATTGCGCGGCGACGCGTGGAGCGGCGGACTCGACGCGCGCCATCGCTTCGCCGGCAATCGTTTCCAGCTGTCCGCGCAGCTGGCTGGCAGTCGCGTGTCGGGCACGCCTGCGGCAATTGCACGCACGCAGCAGTCGAACGTCCATCTGTATCAGCGCCTCGACGCAACGCACCTCACATTCGACAGTACGCGCACCACGATGAGCGGTGCGCTGGCGCAGGTGTCGCTCGACAAGCAGGGCGGCGGCATCACGCGATTCAGCACCAGTGCGTGGTACATGACCCCGGGCTTCGAGATCAACGATCTCGGCTTCCGCACCCGCGCGGACGAAGTGGGAGGGTCCGCCTGGCTGGGCATCCGGCCGACGAAGCCCTTCGGCATCTTCCGCCGCGCCGGACTGAATTTCAACGGCTATTCGACGTTCAACACGAGTGGGCTGGCGATCGGGAGCGGCGGGAACATCAACGCCAACGGCCAGTTCAAGAACTTCTGGAGTGGATTCACGGGCGTCGGTATCAACAATCTCTTCGCGACGTATTCGGATCGCGATGCGCGCGGCGGACCGGTGGTCTTCCAGCCACGACGCATGCAAATGTGGATCGGTACCGAAGGCGACAGTCGGCATGCGATTGCACCGAGCATCTTTGCGTTCGGAGGCCGCCGACTGGACGGCCGCGGCAACAACTGGGATCTCAGTGCGGGCGCACAGTTCCGCGTCGGTGGCCAGCTGAACGGCAGCGTGAAACTTGGCTACGGCCGCAACATCAATGACCAGCAGTGGAACGGCAACTACACCGATGGTGGCGTCACGTCATATACCTTTGCACGGCTGTATCAGTCGACGAGTTCAGTCACCTTTCGACTGAACTACACGATCACGCCGACACTCAGTGTCGAGAGCTATGCGCAGCCGTTCGTCAGCGTGGTCGGGTTCACGGACTGGCGCGCGTTGGCCGATGGTCGATCATCTGACGCGACGCTGCGCTTCCGCCCGTATACGGCCCGCGGCGCACCGCAAGGCTTTCGCTACGGCCAGCTCCGCACGAACAACGTCGTGCGCTGGGAGTACCGTCCGGGATCGGTGCTGTTCTTCGTCTGGTCACAGGGACGGGATGCATCCGGAGGCTCGCCCGAGGACGTCGGTATTCAACCGGCATACAGCAATCTGTTTTCGCAGCGTCCGCAGAACGTGTTTCTGGTGAAAGCGAGTTACTGGTTCGGGCGATAACAGCAAACCAGCCTACGCCAACTCAACGAGAACCGCCCCTTTCTGCACGGCCGTCCCGGCGACGACCCGGACGGCCGTGACCGTTCCCGCACCTGCGGCGCGCAATTCGTTCTCCATCTTCATGGCCTCCATCACGATCAGGCTCTGACCGGCGACGACGGTATCGCCGGGCGCGACGGAAATGCGCACGATCATGCCGGGCATCGGTGCCACGAGTGGCGCCGGTCCGGATGCAGCGCCACTGGCGGCAGCGAGATCGCGAATGGCACGCGTCCGCGAATCGAGCGCCTCGATCGCAAAGCGATGGCCGTTCATCAGCACGGTGTACTGACCGCGTGATTCCCCGCGGCGCGCGATGACGCGGTGAACTTCGTTGCCGATGCTCACCTGACGAATCGGTGATCCCGGAATATCGAGCAGGCTGGCCGTGACCGATTCACCATCATACGTGACGCCATCGGGGCCGACGTCGACTTCGTGGCGCTGGCCGTGCACTTCGACGATGTACTTCATGCGCGGATCCTGTCGATCGTGCAGACGGTCTCGACGTGCGATGTCTGCGGGAACATGTCGAACGCCTGCACGGCGGTGACCTGCCATCCGGCGCCAAGTCGCGCGATGTCACGCGCCAGTGTCGCCGGATCGCAACTCACGTAAATGATGCGTGCCACCTCCGACGTCGTCGGCGACAGGAGGCCGGGAACCACGCCGTCCACACCGGCGCGCGGCGGGTTGAGCACGACGACCGTCGCGGGCAACGCATGTGGCAGGAGATGCTCGACGCGCCCCGTCAGCACGCGCGAGAGTGGATCGTCTCGCAACGCATTGCCGGCGACCGCCGACGCTTCCTTATCCAGTTCAATGGCCGTGATGCGACGCCCCGCGCGGCGAAGGCGCGCGGAGAGTGCGCCGCTTCCGGCGTAGGCATCGACGACCGAATCCGGCGAGAGCGCTTCGACCTGTCCGACGACGTACGTTCGCAGCAGATCCGCGACATCCGGATTCACTTGCGCGAAGCTTGCGCCAGCCTCCTGCACGGTCCGCCGATCGAAGCGCAGTGCGCGCACTTCGTCGTCGCGTACCCACCAGACGGCCCGCAACGCCGGTACCGCCGCGACGAGTGCATCGATCGACGACTGCTTCCACTGCGCACCGCCTTCGACGGTCAGCGCGAGTCCACCGGCGTCGAGCGCACGCACCGTGACGCGCAGCGCCGTCGCCCGCGGCAGTTCCTCGGCGGCGGCCATCAGGTGGCGCCAGCCTTCCATCACCGAAGGCATCGCGAGCAGGCACTCCTTCAGCTCGAACAACTTTTCCGGATCGCCCGCGACGTGCATGCCGGCCAGCCAGCCACTCGGACGCAGTCGATCACGCTGCAGCGCGAGCGTCAGCGAATTGCGATAGTGCCATGGTGCCGGACTCGGTGTGACAACGACACTCTCAACGTCCAGCTTGCCGATGCGCGCCAGTGCATCGCGAATCAGTTCGCTCTTGATCGCCAGTTGTGCCGGATACTTGAGCCCCTGCAGCTGACAACCACCGCAACGATCACCGTCGTAGTGCGGGCATGGCGCGGGCTCGCGATCGGCCGACGCAGTGAGCTGCTCGATGATCCGTCCACGCGCAAAGGTGCGCTGCCGTACGAGCGACACCGATACGACGTCGCCCGGCACCGCTCGAGGCACGAACACGACCATGCCGTCATGTCGTGCGACGCCATCGCCACCAGCGGCAATGCGTTCAATCGTCACCGTGGCCGTCTCACTCATGAGCTGCGCAATCCTTCGAGTCGCGCGGCGCGATGCCAGGCGGTAGTGGAGTCTCCGGCCGCGGCAGTCGCCACAGCGGGTCGTACGGCGTTCCGATCGCGTTCAGCCATCAACGCAGCGGCGATGACCGCGGTGCGCACCTCGGCAGCCGACGGCATCACGGCACTGATCGCCGGCAGCTTGGCTTCCAGCCACTGAATCGTGATGTCGCCGCGACGGAACTCTTCATCCTCCATCATGCGCAGATGGAATTCACGCGACGTTTCGACGCCCTCGATCTCGAGCTCGAGCAACGCGCGGTGCATACGATCGATCGCGGCGTCACGCGTGCCGGCGTGGACAATCAGCTTCGCGAGCATCGGGTCGTAGAACAATCCGACTTCACTGCCAACCTCGATGCCACCATCCCACCGCACTCCGGGACCGGTCGGGATCTGCAGGTAGGTGATGCGTCCGGTGGACGGCAGAAATCCGTTCTGGAAGTCCTCGCTCGTGATGCGGCACTCGATCGCCCACCCACGTGGTACGATCAGCTCCTGCCGGAAAGGCAAACGTTCGCCCGTCGCGATGCGGATCTGCCACTGCACCAGATCGATGCCCGTCACCAGCTCGGTGACCGGGTGCTCGACCTGGATACGGGTGTTCATCTCGAGGAAGTAATAATTGCCGTTCTTGTCGAGCAGAAACTCGCAGGTACCGGCATTCACGTATCCGGCGGCGCGCGCTGCTGCGACAGCCGTCGCACCCATCTTCGCGCGCAGTTCCGGAGTCACGGCGACGCTGGGCGCCTCCTCGATCATCTTCTGGTGACGACGCTGCACCGAGCACTCGCGTTCACCGAGATGGAGCATCGTGCCGTGCATATCGCCGAGTACCTGAATCTCGACATGACGCGGCCCTTCGATGTACTTCTCGACGTACACCGCATCGTCACCGAATGCGTTCTGCGCTTCACGCTGTGCCGACGCCAGCGCACCCGCGAGTTCGTCGGCGCTGCGCACGACACGCATCCCCTTGCCACCGCCACCCGCCGCCGCCTTCAGCAGCACCGGGTAGCCGAACTCGTTCGCGACCGCTTCTGCGTCAGCGACGTCACGCAGTGCACTGGTCGTTCCCGGAACGACAGGCACGCCGGCCGCGACGACCAGCGTACGCGCCGCGGTCTTGCTGCCCAGCGCTGCAATCGCCTCGGCCGGCGGACCAACCCATATCAGTCCAGCGTCGCGAACGGCGCGTGCGAACCACTCCCGTTCCGAGAGAAATCCGTATCCTGGATGAACCGCCTGTGCGCCGGTCTTCCGCGCCGCGTCGAGGATGCGCTCGCCGAGCAGATAACTCTGCGCCGCTGGCGCCGGGCCGATGTTGACGGCTTCATCGGCCTCGCGCACATGCGGCGCATGCGCGTCGGCGTCGCTGTACACGGCGACGCTCGCAATGCCGAGTTCGCGACAGGCGCGGATGACACGCAGCGCGATCTCGCCGCGGTTGGCCACCAGCAGTTTCGTGATCATGACCACGTCAGAGAGGGATGTTGCCGTGCTTGCGCGGCGGGTTCCGATCGCGCTTTGACGCCAGTGTCGACAATGCGTCGATCAGTCTCGCGCGCGTGTCCCGGGGATCGATGATGTCATCCACGTAGCCCCACGCGGCTGCCATGTATGGATTCGCAAACTGCTGCCGGTACTCCTCGACCTTCGCGTCGGTGGCCTGCACCGGATCATCAGCTTCCGCGATCTCACGCTTGTAGATGATCTCCACCGCGCCCTTCGGCCCCATGACGGCGATTTCGGCGGTCGGCCATGCCACGTTGAAGTCACCCCTGATGTGCTTCGAACTCATCACGTCGTACGCGCCGCCGTAGGCCTTTCGCGTAATGACGGTGAGCTTGGGCACCGTCGCTTCGCAATACGCGTACAACAGCTTCGCGCCATGCCGGATGATGCCACCATGCTCCTGTGATACGCCAGGCAGAAAGCCGGGCACATCCTCGAACGTCACGATCGGGATATTGAACGCATCGCAGAAGCGAATGAATCGCGCACCCTTCATCGATGCGTTGATATCGAGTACGCCGGCGAGCACGGCCGGCTGGTTCGCGACGATACCGACACTCGCACCACCAAGGTGCGCAAAACCACACAGGATATTCTGGGCGTAGTCGCGATGCACCTCGTAGAACTCGGCATCATCCACGACCTTGTGAAGGACATCGAGCATATCGTACGGCTTGTTCGGGTTTTCCGGTACGACCGTGAGCAACGCTTCGTCGCGGCGATCGTGCGGATCACTGCCCGTACCGCGCGGTGCATCAGCCAGGTTGTTCGATGGAATGAACCGGAACAGTTCGCGAATCTGCGTCAGGCACGCGATTTCGGAGTCGCAGGCGAAGTGCGCCACACCTGAAATCCCCGCGTGGGTGTCGGCGCCACCGAGTTCCTCCATCGTGACATCTTCGTGCGTGACCGTCTTCACGACATTCGGGCCGGTCACGAACATGTAGCTCGTGCCGCGCACCATGTAGATGAAATCGGTGATGGCCGGCGAGTACACCGCCCCGCCCGCGCACGGGCCGAGGATCGCCGAGATCTGCGGCACGACACCACTCGCGAGTGTGTTGCGAAGGAAAATGTCGGCGTATGCACCGAGTGCGACGACTCCTTCCTGAATGCGAGCACCACCGCTGTCATTCAATCCGATGACCGGCGCGCCATTCCGCACGGCGTGATCCATGATCTTACAGATCTTTTTCGCGTGCGCTTCGGCGAGCGATCCACCGAGCACCGTGAAGTCCTGCGAGAAGACATACGCCAACTTGCCGTCGATGCGTCCATAGCCCGTGACAACGCCGTCACCGTAGACGCCCTCGGTGTCGGACCGAGCGGTGACGAATTTGTCGATTTCGACAAAGGATCCTTCGTCGAGCAGAATGTCGAGGCGTTCGCGGGCCGACAGCTTGCCTTTGGCGTGCTGTGCGGCGAGTCGCGTGGCGCCGCCACCCAGTTCAGCTTCGGCGCGTCGGCGCTCGAGCAGGTCGAGTTTTTCGGTCATGGACATGTGGGCGGAAAGTAGCGGGCGCCACGCGACGGGGCGACCGCGCGAGATGGCACCACTGGGACGGGCCCTCTACCTTTCCGCCATGAAAGGAATGATGCTCCCCTGTACGCTCGTTGTGATCGCGTGCTGCGTATGCACAGGCAAGGTCGCTGCGCAGACCACCGGCATTGACTCCACCAGCACGACGGGCGGCCTCAGTCTCGGCATCAGCGGTTTCCGCAGCGGCGACGGAACGACGGTTGTTGGCGATCTGATGTGGGTAGGCGCCGAGATGAATGATGGCATCGGATTGCGGCTCATGCGACAGGGACTGTCGCCGCGCGCGCATGGTTACATCGCCATGATCATCATCGGCGGACCACCGCGGGAAAGCATGCAGTGGATGCGCCTCGACTTCGGCCTTGGCTATGTTGGCCAGCAATCGGATCGCGGACTGGCGCTCTACCAGCGTCACGGCATCGGCGCGGAGTTCGCAATGACCATCGCTCCCGTACGATTCGGCATCGTTCGCCCCGAACTCAATGGCTGGGCCGTTGCCGGTACGTCAGCGCGCTTCATCGGAGCGTCACTCGGCGTTCGGTTGCTCGATCCGCGCCACCACTAAGGGCGACGTGTCCGGCGCGGCAAGGCGCGCGGGCCATCGGTCTCCGATCGATCTTCGACGCTGGCTGGTGCCGCCTCGCCGAGCAGCGACGCGGGATGCACGGCTCCCGCGCCGAATCGCGCCCGAACGCGATCGACCGCCGCCGCCAGCGCGCGATCTCGCGGGGTCTCCGTCACTTCCTTCGTCGCATCGGGCAGGAGCGACAGCTGCTCGATCAGATCACCGTCGTCGAGATGCGACAGGGCAACGCCGAGCAGTCGCACGGGCAACTTTCGTTTCACGCGCAACTTGCGAAACAGCTGACGTGCCGTCGAAAACACGGCGCGTTCCGTACTCACTGGTGCGTCGAGCGTCTTGCTGGCATTGCGTGTCGTGAAGTCATTCTCGCGCAGCTTCACGGTGATCGTGCGCGCGCGCAGCCCATCGCCGCGCAAATCCGCCACGACACGCACGGCGAGTCGTTGCAACTCGATTTCGAGTTCGGCATCGTCGCTGATGTCGCGATCGAAGGTATCTTCGCGACTCATGCCCTTCTGCTGATCACGCCCGTGTAACGACGATGACCCATGGCCGCGCGCCTTCCGTGTGAGCCACTCGGCGAGCTTGTCGCCGAGGTAGCGGCGAATCGTCGTCGGATCGGCATCGAGCACGTCGGGCACGCGCACGAGGCCGAGACTGCGCAAGCGCTCCTGCGCCTTCGGACCGATACCGGGGATTTCAGACAGCGGCTGCGTGCGCATGAACGCCTCTTCACCACCGGCGGGCACGATGTGCACGCCACTGGCGCCGCTGCCTGGCACTGGCTTGGCTGCGCCCGCCGCGATCTTCGCAATCAGCGTGCTGGTGCCGCCGCCGATGGAGATGCTGCATCCGGTTTCCGCGACGACTGCGGCGCGTATGCGCTGAGCCGTGACGGCAAGCGGTTCATCGCGATACAGCGCTTCCGTGCCGGTGAGATCGAGATAGAACTCGTCCACGCTCGCCGCGACGACGACCGGAGTGAATCGTGTCAGGACGTCGTGAATCGCGCGACTCTTTTCGCCACAGGCGTTGCGCGGCACGGGCACCGCCATCGCATCCGGGCAGAGACGCAGCGCCTGCGATATTCCCATGCCGGATCGGACGCCGTACGCGCGAGCCTCGTAGCTCGCCGAACAGACGACACCACGGCTTCCGGGTCGTCCGCCGACGATCAGGAGCGACGCCTTGCCCGCCCCTTCCGGATCGACAAGGCGCGCGACCGCGACAAAAAAAGCATCCGCGTCAGCCAGGAGAATCCGCGCGGGGCGGGACTCGGTGGTTGACGCGGATGCGGGCATGCCCGAAAACTACCCGAAAGCATCGACCGGCCGCGAGGGATGCGACCGGACGGCTCCGCACACTTTCCTCAGCGCTTTGCGAGCGCGAGCCGACGGCGGCGCATGAACACGACGCCCATGGAAAGACCGGCTGCGGTCAGGAGCAGTGCGTCCGGCTCCGGCACAGGAAGGAGCAGTCCGTTCAGCACGACGTTATCCACGTCCTGTGAGAATCGAACCAGGCGACCGGCATTCGTACCCGTCAGTCCGGCGCGGAAATCGAGAATCAGCGTCTCCCAGAGGTCGCCGATCGGGCCCGTCGATCCCACGAGCTGCACCGAGTTCTGGTACGTGACGAGCGTGTTCCAGCTGTCGGCCTGATAGTACGCCAGGTCGCTGCCGTTCTGCGATGTCGGCGTTCCAGTCGCGCCACCGAACGTACGATCGAAGATCACGGGACCCGACGCGCCGTTGAGCGTGAGCGTCTGCAGAGTGTTGCCGGTGCCGAACACCGTCAGGCTGAATGGATTGCCGAATGTGTTGGTCGTCGCGCCAAGCGTCAGCGAAAAGCGACCGGCGAAGTCCACGCCGGTCAGGCCGCCGGCGAGTGATCCCCAGTTCGCCGAGAACGTCTGGCCGTCACTGAACTTTCCGGTGACGAGCATCCCGAACAGGTTGTTGCCGAGCGTCGAGAAGTTGCCGATCGACGGTGCGTAATACGGTGTTCCGGCAACGTTCTGCAGCGTCTGAGCGCGCAGCGGGAGGACGGCAAGGAGAGCAGCAGCAGCGGTGAGCTGCATCGACGTTCGGATCGACATGGCGGACATCCTGGAGACGGTAGAGTCGCTGGCCTCGGCACCCTGGGCGAGCGTACAGACCAGTATCGCAAGACCGTCACCAACCTCGAGCATTCGAGATGGCACTTGCTAAGTCGTTCCCTGTCAATGCATTAGACATATCACTTTCCCGTGTGACACGAGGGAGCAGCGTGCCGTGTGCATGGCATTCTGCGAACGTCGTCGCACTCCGCAAACGCCTCGCTGCTGCACCTGAAACCGAAACCGCCCCGCCACTCTCTCGAGTGACGGGGCGGTCAGGAGGCCAGCAATTCCGCTGACTTACTCTTCGTCGGCGTCTTCGGCGACTACTGCGACTTCCGGCTCGGCACCTTCCGGCTTCGGCTCCGGCTTCGGCGGCTGGTCGGCCGGGATGTTGTTCACCGACAGCACGATCCGGCGGTGGATCGGATCCACCTCGTTCACGGTCATGTCGAGCGTCATGCCTTCCCAGATTACCTCGTCGAGCTCGGTGAACTGCAGCGGGACGTTGATCTGGTTCTGCGGGACGAAGCCCTCGATGTCGTTGCCGACATCGACCACGACGCCCTTGTCGGCCAGGCGAACCACCTTGCCCGACAGCGCCAGGTTGACCGGGTAGGTCTCACCGATGCGCAGCCACGGATCCTCTTCAGCCTGCTTGAGGCCGAGGCTGATACGCTTGTTCTCGGCATCGATGTTGAGGATGACGACGTCCACCGAATCACCCTTCTTGACGACTTCCGACGGGTGCTGGACGCGCTTGGTCCAGGACATGTCGGAGATGTGGATCAGGCCGTCGATACCCGGCTCGATCTCCACGAAGGCGCCAAAGCTCGTGAGGTTGCGGACCTTGCCCGAGATGCGCGTTCCGACCGGATACTTGAGCGGCAACACGGCCCACGGATCCTGCTCGGTCTGCTTCATGCCGAGCGAGATCTTCTCCTCGTCCGGGTCCACCTTGAGCACCACCGCCTCGATCGCCTCGCCGATGCTGACCAGCTTCGACGGGTGGCGGACGTTGCGAGTCCAGCTCATCTCGGAGATATGCACCAGGCCTTCGATGCCCGGCTCGAGCTCGATGAATGCGCCGTAATTGGTGATGGAGACGACCTTGCCGTTGACGCGCGTACCAACCGGGTACTTCGCGGCGACGTCCTTCCACGGGTACGCCTGGAGCTGCTTGAGACCGAGGGAGATGCGCTCACGCTGCCAATCGATGTCGAGAACCTTGACGTCCAGTTCCTGACCGATGTGCACCATCTCGGTGGGGTGCGAAATGCGGCCCCACGACATGTCCGTGATGTGCAGCAGGCCGTCGACGCCACCGAGATCGATGAATGCACCGAAGTCCGTGATGTTCTTGACGACGCCCTTCCGCACCTGATCCTTCTCGAGCTCCTTCATCAACTTCTCGCGCTTGCCGGCGCGCTCGTTCTCGAGGATCACTCGACGCGAGACGACGATGTTGCGGCGACGCTTGTTGAGCTTGATGATCTTGAAGTCGTACGTCTGGCCAAGGAGTTCGTCGATGTTCGGGACGCGACGGAGCGCGATCTGCGAACCCGGGAGGAACGCATCGACGCCCATGAGATCGACGACGACGCCACCCTTGATCTTCTTGACGAGCGTACCGGTGACCGGCTGATCGCTTTCGTAGGCAACGCGGATGCGTTCCCAGACGCGCATGAAGTCGGCCTTCTTCTTCGACAGCACGACCGAGCCTTCCTGGTCCTCGAGATGTTCGAGGAGGACTTCCACAATGTCGCCGGCCTTGAGGTCGGGCAGATCCTTGAACTCTTCGAGCGGAATCGAGCCTTCCGACTTGAAGCCGATGTCGAGGATGACGAGGTTCTCGCGGATTTCCATGACCGTGGCCTTGACGATCTCACCTTCTTCGATCGAGGCCATCGTGCCCTGGTACATCGCGATCATCCGCTCGTAATCTTCCGAGGTGTATTCGTCTTCCTCGTAGAGTTCAGGGCGGCGGTTGGCAAGCGGTCGAAGCTGCGAGCGCTGCAAATCACGCTTCTCGCGAGCGGTCAACACCGTGCCGGTTGTGGTGTCGTCGAGACTCATCTCGACTTCAGGTTCGGTCATGAAGTGTGGCTCAAGACTTCGCGGGATGGTAAGCTCGCCGCGCCGAGGCTAGGGAATTTCGGGGCCTATTTCAGGCCGGCGAAATGCGAACCGTAGAAGCTAGCTCGCCCGCAGGGGTGGGTCAACGCCAGGCCGGCCGGTGCTGCGCCGAGCGCACGGGCGGCCGTGACGCGAGCCGCGCCCTAGGCCTCGCTCCCGTCACTGACGCGCTCGAGCGCCGCACGCGCCAGTGCCACGATCCGCGCCACCTGCTCGACCTGCGTCAGGTACGTCGTATCGAGCAGAATCGCGTCGCGCGCCTGTACGGTCTGGGTCGAATCCGCCGCGTCGCGACGCACGAGCCGTTCGGTCTCCTCGGCGATTTCGTCATCGGCTGCCGCACGACCGAGACGCTGCTGCAGGCGTCGGCGTGCACGTTCCCATGGATCGGCGACGAGAAAGATCTTGAGCGTGGCGTCCGGGAAGACCGCCGTGCCGATGTCACGACCGTCGACCACGACGGCGTGCTCGCGCGCGGCACCACGCACCGCCGCATTCACCCAGGCGCGCGCGTCCGTCATCTTCGCGACGACCGACACGCCGGCGGTCACATCGGCACCACGCAAGCGCTCGTCGTCGCGCTGCCCGTCGATCAGCGGAATGAACGTGCGCTCGCCGGGCACCATAGTGATCCGCGAAGAACCCGCCAGCACGGATGCGGCGGTCCACCGCGACAGATCCGCATCCTGCGCCAGCGCGACAGCCGTCAGCGCACGATACAGTGCACCGCTATCGACATGGTGAATGCCGAGCTGTGAGGCAACCCACTGGGACGTACTCGATTTCCCGGACGCGGCCGGGCCGTCGATCGCGATCACGAGCGGACGCGCAGTCACGCCCCACCGCCCATCGACGCCAGTGTGCCCCAGAATCCAGGGAACGACACATCGACACACGACGGATCATCGACGTGAACGCTATTGCCCGGCAGCGCACCGAGAACACCGAACGACATCGCAATCCGATGATCAGCGTGCGTGACGACATCACCAGCGAACTGACGCGACCCGCCGCGAATCACCATGCCATCCGGCAGTTCATCCGCGTCTGCGCCGATGCGGCGAAGGTTCGAGACGACCGCCGCGATGCGATCGCTCTCCTTCACGCGCAACTCGCCGGCATCAGTGATGCGCGTCTCGCCTTCGGCACACGCGGCGAGGCAGGCAAGAACCGGCAACTCGTCAATCAGCGCCGGAATCTCATCACCGCCGATCGTCACGCCACGGATACCGTCCGACGGCGAGACATGAACATCCGCCACCGGTTCACCACCGAGTTCACACTCGTTCACGAGTGTCAGCGTCACACCCATGCGCTTCAGCACAGCGAATGCGCCGATGCGCGTGGTGTTCACTCCCACATTCTGAATCTCGAGCGGCAGGCCGCGCAACACGGCGCTCGCGATCAGGAACAGTGCGGAGGATGGATCACCGGGGACGTCGAACTCCAGCGGTGCGAGCGACGTGACAGGATCGAGCAGAACAGCGTCATCCGTGACGACGATCGGCGCGCCGAGGGCGGCGAGCATGCGCTCGGTGTGGTCGCGAGAGCGCGACGGTTCCTGCACGCGCGCTGACACACCGGCAACGAGAGCGGCAAGCAGGATCGCGCTTTTGACCTGAGCGCTGGCGGTGGGACTGACCCAGTCGATTCCGCGAAGGTCGCCGCCCTGCACCGTCATTGGCAATCCATCGTCACCGCTGAAGCCGAACACGGCGCCCATCTGCGTGAGCGGACGTGCGATGCGACGCATTGGCCGCCGACTGAGACTCGCATCGCCGACGAACGTCGCACGCAATGGATGTCCAGCGACGACGCCCGCCATCAGCCGCGTGGTGGTGCCGCTGTTACCGCAATCGAGATTGCCCGTTGGCATGCGCAGTCCGCGACGCCCGACGCCCATGATGCGCATCGTCGAGTCGCCAGTCCACGTCGCCGGGAGGTCCACGCCCAGCGTCCGCAGAACGCCGGCGGTGCTCATCACGTCGGCCGAGGGCAGCACACCACGCAGCACGCTTTCGCCGGTGCCAAGTGCGGCGAACATCAGCGCGCGATGCGACAGCGACTTATCGCCGGGTACTGTGACACGGCGCACCGCACTCACCGGAGCCACGCTTCGAGCGTTGTCGCGAGGTCCGTCTTGTCATCGCGGTACTTGACGATGACGGGCGTCTGCAGGCTGAGTCCTTCGGCCTCTGCATACGCACCACGCATCCGACGTGCACCCGGCACCACGACGGCGTCAGCCGGGATCACGAGCGGCTCCGTTGCCGAGCCGCGATACACACGCTCATTGACGAGGTCGAACACCGGCGTCCCACGCGTGAGCACGACGCCAGCACCCAGCACGGCGCCCTGCCGCACGACGGTGCCTTCGTAGACACCGCAGTTGCCGCCGACGATGACGTCATCCTCGATCACCACAGGCGACGCATTGATGGGTTCGAGCACGCCGCCGATCTGGGCGGCGGCGCTGAGATGCACGCGCGCACCAATCTGCGCACAGCTGCCGACGAGTGCGTGCGAATCGATCATGGTGCCGGCACCGACCCAACTGCCGACATTCACGTACATGGGCGGCATGCACACGACGCCCGGCGCGAGATACGCGCCGCGACGCACTGTGCTGCCGCCGGGTACCACACGGACACCATCCGCGAGCACGAACTGCCGCGGCGGCATCGTGTCCTTGTCAAGGAAGCTGAAGCTGGGTGGATCGCATCCGGGCGAGAGGACCACGATCTGGCCGACGCGGAACGCGAGCAGGATCCCCTGCTTCACCCACGGCACCGCGTGCCACACCCCATCATCGCCACGCTCCGCGGCGCGCAGTGCGCCGCGCTCGAGTGCGTCGAGCAGCGACGTGACGACGGCACGGGCCTCGACGGGGAGTGGTGTGCCGGCCGGCGTTGCGGCGAGCTCGCGAATCGTCTCACCAAGTGACGGTACCGTCATCGTTCAATGGCTCCTGCGGACACGAGCGCATCGCGCACCGCGCCCACATGTTCTTCGGCGAGCGTCACCAGCGGCAGGCGCAGCACATTCTCCGCCCGTCCGAGGAGGTGCATTGCGGCCTTGATGGGAATGGGATTGGATTCGATGCCCGAGGCGCGATAGAGCGACTTCAGACGACCGTCATACATGTGCGCCGTGGTGATGTCTCCACGCAGCATGGCGCGGGTGACTTCGCTCATCGCGCGCGGCGCCGCGTTCGAAACGACGGAGATGAGCCCATTGGCACCCTTGGCCATCAGCTGCAGCGTGACCGCGTCGTCGCCGGAGAGCACGGAGAAACCGTCGGGGCGGTTCCGCAGGATCTCCTCGATCTGCGGCAGGTTGCCACTCGCTTCCTTCATGGCGACGATGTTCGGATGCGCCGCCAGCACGAGCGTGGTCGCAGCGTCCATGTTACTCGCCGTGCGCGACGGCACGTTGTACAGCACCACGGGCCGACTGACGCCGTCAGCGATGGCTGTGAAATGCTGAACGATCCCGCGCTGTGGCGGCCGGCTGTACATCGGCGACGCGTGCAGCAGATGCGTTGCGCCAGCCGCGATGACGAGCCTGGATAGCGCAATCGCCTTCTTCGTGTCGTTCGATGCGGCGCCGCCGATCACCGGCACCCGACCGGCGGCGACTTCGGCGGTGATCGCGACGACACGCAGATGTTCTTCCTGGTCGAGCGTCGCTGCTTCGCCGGTCGAGCCACACGGGACGAGGAAGTCGATCCCTTCGGTGATCTGCCATTCGACCAACGCGCGCAGCGCGACTTCGTCCACCGCACCGGACGCCAGAAACGGCGTGATCAGCGCCGTGCCACAGCCACGCAGCGGCGTCAGATGTATATCAGTCATCACAGCTCTCCGGTGAGATCACGAACCACATCCATCATCGAGTAGCATCCAACACGTCCGCGCAACCAGCTCGCCGCGAGCAGCGCGCCATCCGCGAACACGCGCCGGTCGCGCGCCTCGTGTGTGAGCGTGATCTGCTCGAACGGCGCATCCAGGATGAGTGTGTGGACGCCCGGCACATGACCGACCCGAACGCTCGTGATCGGCACGTCGCTCCCACGCGACTGCCGTACGGCGTCGCCAAGCGAGCGTGCGGTTCCCGATGGTGCATCCTTCTTCATTGCATGATGCGTCTCCACGATCGCTGCATCGAAGCCGAGTGACTTCGAGAAGCGTCGCGCAGCATCGGCGACGGCGACCGAGAACAACACGGCGCCAACGCTGAAGTTCGGCGCAGTGAGCATTGCGCCACCACCGTCGGCGACTGAACGCACCACGCGGTCCATGGCATCGTGCCATCCAGTCACGCCGACGACGATCGGCAGATGCGCCGCAACGCACGCCGCAACATTCGCCTCGACTGCCTCAGCGACACTGACGTCGATCGCGACGTCCGCCCGAAGTGACATCAGCACGTCGCGCGTGACCGGCGTGGCGCGCCCAAACGTACCGACGACGTCGGCATCGCGATCCGGCGCCAGTGCCACGATTTCCCGCCCGAGCCTGCCGATGCCAAAGACCGCGATGCGAAGCGTCATGAGACGGGCAGCTCGAACAAGGCCGCATGCAACGCGCGCAGCGCCTCCGGCACATCAGCGTCGTCGAGCAGAATCGTGAGATTGATCGCGCTCGCACTGAGCGACAGCATGTGAATACGGCGATGGCCAAGTGCGCGCAGGATCGTGCCCATGGCGTCGGCATCGTCGGCGATGCCGGAGCCGACCACACTCACGATAGCGCGCCGCCGCTCGATCGAGACATCGCCGATCTGACGCAGCGCGCCGAGCAGCACGTCGAGCGGCGCGGAGTCGTCGACGGTCACCGACACGGAGACCTCGCTGGTTGCGACCACATCCACTGACACGGAATATTCGTCGAACAGCTCAAACACGCGGCGCAGGAAGCCGTGCTGGAACAGCATCTTCCCTGTTGCGACGCGCAGAATTGTTGTATCGCGCTTGGCGGCGATCGCGGTCACCGAGCGGCGTGGGGCGTCGAAGGTGATGCGCGTGCCATGCGCACCGGGATTACGCGAATTGTAGATCCAGACGGGAATGCCGAGCCGGACGGCCGGTGCGATCGTCGCCGGATGCAACACCTTGGCGCCGAAGCTGGCCAGTTCGCTCGCTTCGTCGAACCGGATCTGCTCGATCGGGCGCGCGGAGGGCACGACGCGCGGATCTGCAGTCAGCATGCCGTCCACGTCGGTCCAGATCTCGATCGACTCCGCCTGCAATCCGGCACCGATCAGCGACGCGCTGTAGTCGGAACCGCCACGGCCAAGCGTGGTCGTGATGCCTTCGGTGCTCGACCCGATGTAGCCGCCCATGACCGGCACCTTGCCTTCGACGATCAGTGGGGCGACGAGGCTGCGCGCTGCAAGCGCAATCGCCTCGGTCTGCGGCTCCGCCTTGCCGTAGTTTGCGTCGGTGATCATCACCTTGCGCGCGTCGACGTGCACGGCATCGATGCCGCAGGCACGAAACGTTGCCGCGATCAGCATCGACGACGCGCGCTCGCCCATGCCGGCGATCGCATCGAGGCTCCGCGCCGTGATGAAGCCCAGCACTGAGAGCGCCTCGCAGAGCGACGCCAGTTCATCGAAGATGACGCTGATGTCAGACGCGATCTCGCCGTGCTCCGGCGAGTCGGCGAGGAGGGCATCGACTTCGGTCAGATGCCGGTCACGCAGCGACTGTACGCTGGACACAGCCGAGATGAAGTTGCCTTCGCTGGCCTGCCGGGCGATGGCGAGCAGCGCGTTGGTCGCACCGGCGAGTGCGGACACAACCACGATCGGGCGCCGGGCAAGTCGGCCGCGCACGATCTCTGTCATGCGCAGAATTGCCGCGGCGTCCGCGACGGACGTACCGCCGAACTTGCTGATGATCATGCCGGGCGGATCACGCCGCGGGCGGCGAGAAGCTCGGCGTTCTGGATCGAGGCACCAGCGGCACCACGGATCACATTGTGCCCCATCGCCACGAAGCGAAGATGGAACTGCGGATCGGTGCGCACGCGCCCCACGTGCACGCTCATGCCGCCATCGCGCTGCACATCGCGCCGCGGCTGCGGGCGATCGAGCGCTGTGTGCACGACGAGTGGCGTTGGCGGTGATGACGGCAAGCCGCGCGACGCCGGATCACCACGCCAGTCGCGCAGCACGGACATCGCCATCTCCGGCGTGACTGGCATCGCGAACTCCGCCGAAACGCACACGGTGTGACCATGCTCCACCGCGACACGATTCGTGTGCGCGCTGATCACGAACGGTGCGGCGGTGACGGCGGCCGACTCGAACGTGCCGAGGATCTTCTGACCTTCGGTCTCGAGCTTCGGCTCTTCGTCGCCGATGTACGGCACGACGTTGCCGAGAATGTCGAGCGCCGACACGCCGGGATACCCGGCGCCGGAGACGGCCTGCATCGTGGCCACGAACAGGCGGCGTGCGCCGAACGCTTCATGCAGTGGCGCGAGCGCCATTGCGAGTACGATCGTGGCGCAGTTGGCATTCGTCACGATTGCGCCAGTCCAGCCGCGCTGCGCACGCTGGGTCTCGAGCAACGCGAGGTGCGACGCGTTGATCTCAGGAATCAGCAGCGGCACATCGGGCGCCATCCGATAACTCTTCGCGTTCGAGAGCACGATCGCACCACGCCGTGCGAATGCCGGCTCGAGCTCCTGCGCCGGTCCACTGTCGAGCGCCGAGAACACCACCGACTCGCTGATCAGTGCGGGATCGCACGGCTGCACGATCAGATCGCGCACCGGCGCGGGCATGTCCCCTTCGAGCCATTTCGTGGCGTCGACGTATGCCTTGCCCGCGGACCGCTCTGATGCCGCGACGGTCGTCACGGTGAACCAGGGATGATCGGCCAGCAGCCGCACGAAGGTCTGCCCGACCATGCCGGTGGCGCCGAGGATCGCGACCGGCAGTCGCTGTCCGTTGAATGGATGCGGAGCGGTCACTTACGAACTCAGGAGAGTGCGAGTGAGCGTCATGTACGTGTCGACGCTCGCGCGCAGTTCCGGCGCCGAGACGAATTCGTGATCGGTGTGCGCGACGTGGATGGAGCCTGGACCGAAGAGCAGCGGCGTGCCCCAGCGCGGAAGCAGTGGAATGTCCGATGTATACGACACGGGCCGCGCTTCGAATCCGGGCACGGTATGGAAGTGCTGTGCCGGAATGAAGGATCCCCATTCCAGCGTCGCGATGCCATCGGCCCACTGTTCGATCGCCAGGCGCAGCGGCGCGGGATCGCCGACGAGTCGGAACATCAGTTCGGCCTCGCACAGTCCCGGAATAATGTTTGCCTCGGTCCCACCACGGATGGTGCCGATGTTGACCGTCGTTTCGCCAAGAACGGCGTCGGTCGGCAGCGGCAACGCATGCACGGTTGGCAGCAACTTCAACATCGGTTCGATCGCCGACACGCCGAGTTGCGGATACGCGGAATGTGCCTCGCGTCCCTTCGTGCGCACGGTCACACGCATCGAGCCTTTGCAGCCCGATGCCAGAATGCTCTCCGTTGGCTCACCGTTGATCAGGAACCTGCTCGTGGCCGGCAGATGATTAGCGGCGCGTGCGCCATCCGATCCCTTCTCCTCGCCGACGACGAACAAGAGATCGACGCGCTCTTCGCCTTCGGCGGCCAGGCGTTCGGCGGCGATCATCATGGCGGCGGCAATGCCTTTCGCATCGCAGGAGCCACGACCAAACAGCTTGTCGCCTTCGAGGCGCGGTGAGATGTAGGGCGGCACGACATCGAGGTGCGTCGAGAGCGTGACGCCTCCACCGCGGCGTGTGGCCCAGACGTTTCCGCGCCCCGGCGACACTTCCTGCACATGGACGTTCCAGCCCTTGGCCAGCAGCCAGCGGCTGACGTAATCGATGGCAGGGCCTTCACCGCCTGAGGGCGAATGAATGGCGAGGAGTTCGGAAGCGAGTGCGAGGACGTCAGTCATTCGCACAAACTAGTGCAAGAAGGCATCAGATACCCGGGGTGGGAATCGAACCCACATGACCTTGCGGTCAGGGGATTTTAAGTCCCCCGCGTCTCACCACTTCCGCCACCCGGGCAACGCAAAACGGGAGCGGCGCAGGCCACTCCCGTTCTCCTGCTCAGAGCGGGAAACGGGACTCGAACCCGCGACCCCAACCTTGGCAAGGTTGTGCTCTACCAACTGAGCTATTCCCGCGTGCAGTGAAAACTAGACGCCCCGGCTCTGCGCGACAAGCACGCGAGCATCATGGCACACCGTCCGGCGGCGGCGGCCGTGTCAGCCAGCAGACCGTCGCGGCCAGCAATCCGGCCAGCGACGCATCGCCGCCGTTGGCCAGGGCGCGCCCGTCCGCATCGACGAATTCGGCGGCCACACCACCGTCGAGCGGCGCGCGGCGCAGCCACTCCAGCACTGCCACGTGGTCCGGCCCGCACAGGCGTGCGATGATCGTCGAGAGCTCAGTGGTCGGCTGCGCAAGCGCGCGCGCCGTGCGCTTGAATACGGCATCGTCGCCGTCGATCGCGCCGTACAACGGCAACCAGAGCACCGAGCCGATGGGATCATCGACGCGTGAATCTTCACCTGCGAGATCGAGTGCGGTGCACAGCGCCTTCTTGCCGCCGTCCGTGCGTAGAAAACTCCGCTGCAGCGCAGCGCGCACTGCCTCACCGTCCGGAACATCACGGGCCGTCTCCTCATCGAGCGTGCGTCGCAGAATGTCGAGCGCGAGTGCTGCGACGCCGTTGGCATGCGCGGTGAATGGCAGCGGAGCGACGGCGCCTGACGGTGTCACTTCCGTCGCGTACAGTGGCAGTTCCGCGTGACGTCGCTCGGCGAGTTCGTCATTGACGAGATACAGCGTGTCTGCCAGCACGGGATCGTCGACGATCTGTTCGTCCTTTGACTCTGCCGTGTATCGATCGACGGCCAGCACATACGCCGCCGCTCCCTCGAGCGAGAACGCCGGCTCGAACATCGTGCCGTCGAAATAGTGCGTTCCACGTCCGGGCGCGTAGCCATGCAGCTCGCACATACGCAGCAGCAGCTCGCGCGCGAGGCCGGGATCGGCCAATTGCACGGCGGGCAGCGTCATCATCAGCGCGTCCCACTCCCGCATCGTCACACCAGCCGGGTGCCACGGCACGCGCGTGCGCATCAGGTAGAAGTGCGCATCGTCGAGCGCACGACCGACCGCGTAGAAGTAAGAGAACAGCAGATTCTGATTGACGAGGCGATCGAGCGATTCGCTGCCCGTCGCCTGCTGCAATGATGTCAGCGCGTCGCGAGTGGCTGACAACAGCCACTGCCAGCCGCGACGTCGCATCGCGGCCGATGTCGCGATCGCCCCATCGCGTTCCGGTCCGGCGGCGATGTAGAACGCCAGCTCATCCCGTGCGCCGGGAGCGATCGTGACGGTCCGCGCGAGGCGCGCCGATCCATCGGGTGCCGCCGAGACATCGCCATTGCCGTCAGCGGCCAGCGCGAACGCTGCGAGGCCCGGCGTCACACCGGTGTCGAGCACGACGACACCGTCCGCGACGACACTTTCGAGTTGACCGGCCGCGGGACGCGGGCGGCGCACACGCGGGACGAGCGCGCCACGATCGACATCCAGTGCGAGCAGAACGGTGCGCGGCTTCGTCCCGCGATTCTCGATCGCGAAAGTGTAGACGGCACCCGCCATGTCCGCGTCGCGGCCGAATGGACAGAAGACCATGCCGCGCACGAGCAACGAGCCCACGGTGCAGGTGAACGTCGGCAGCCAGCCGAGCGCGCGCTCCCACGCAATGCCGGTGGCACCGAGTGCAACGGCGTCACCGTCCACCTCCATCGTCGGGCGCAGCAGGGGTCCCTCGATCCCGTTCACCGTCTCGGCAGCCACGAACTCCAGCGCGGCCCGCGCCCCGCGATGCAGGACGCTCATCCGATGAATTGCACCGGTCGCTGGGTGAATGCACGGCAATGCCAACCAGTGATTGCCGGTCAGTTGCCAGGGGACGTTCGGGAGCGGAATGCGATCCATGCGGTGTCGCTGAGTAAATTGTCCGGTGCAGGCTCGACAGGGCACCTCGCCACACCGGTGGCACCTCGTGCGAGCGGATCAACGGCTGGAAGGACCCTTGCTCGAGAGATGTGAACATATGCGACTCGGTTCGTCCGCGTGCACACTGCTGTCGGCGCTCGTACTGGGCGCCGGGCTGTTGTCCGCCCAGCCGGTCCGCGGACTCGGTGACGACGCCCTGACACCGACTCGCGGGTCGATCCGGGTGCAACTGAGTACGTCGATCACCGATTTCAGCGATCGCTATGGCAAGGGCACGCCCGGTCGCGCCGACGGCTCGGTCGAACCGCGAGGCATCGACTTCTCTGTCGATACCCTCGGCGTTGCGCAGTTTCCGGGACTGACCGCCGCGCAGAACGCCCTCCGCACACTCACCGGCAACACCGGCTTCACGTTGAGCCTCGGCAAGACCACCCTGATCTCGCAGGTGCGCGTGCAGACGACGCCGATCTTCATCGAAGCCGGCATCACGAATCGCCTGTCACTCGGCGTGCTGGTGCCGATCGTGAGCGCGCGCAATCAGGTCCAGTTCAACATGAATTCCGGCAGCGCGAAGGGGAACGTCAGTTTCAATCCCGCGAGCGCGAGTGACGCCGCAGCCAGCGCGAACGCGCTCGCGGCAAACGCGACGCTCGTGTCGCAGATCAACGCGTCGCGCACGCAGCTTGGCGCGCTCCTCGCTTCGTGCACGGCCAACGCCGGCTCGAATCCATCGTGTCCGGCGATCATCGCGAACGCACCAGCCATCAACGCCAGCGCGGCGGCGTTCACGACGGCGATCGCGCAGGTCTACGGTGTCACCGGCACGGCAGGTACGCCGTTCGTGCCATACACTGGCAGCGCTGCGGACTCCGCCATTCGGAGTCGCGTCACTGCGTTCCGCACGCAGTATGCGCAGTATGGCGTGACGGCGATTGCCGCGACGACGGTCGGACCGTCCGCGCCAACGGCGGCGATCACACCGGACGGGTTTCAGCGTGTGATGCAGGACTCGACATTCGGCCTGCTCGCCTCAGAGCTCGGCACAGTGACGCGTCAAGGTCTCGGCGACGTCGAGGTGTCAGTGAAGTTGCGCCTGTTCGACGCGTTCGGCACGCGCGGCGACACAGCGCGGTTTCTGCCGACTGGCATGAAGCTCCGCCAGAGTTTCGGTGGCGCGTACCGCTTTGCGACCGGCATGATCGAATCGCCGGTGAACTTCCTCGATGTCGGAACCGGGACCGGTGCCAACGCCATCGAAGCACGGTCATTCACCGACGTCGTGTACGGCAGGCATTTCTTCGGCTCGCTGATCGCGCGCTACGCCGTCCAGATGGCCGACCAGCAGACACTGCGCATCACCGATGCGCCGGAGCAGGTTTTCGCGCCGTCGTATCGTCAGCGCATCGTGAATCGCACGCTCGGCAATCAGGTGCAGATCGAGGTCACACCACGCTGGGTCTTCAACGACTTCTTCTCCTTCGGCGCGCAGTATCTGTTCCGCAACAAGGCGGAGGACCAACATACCGGCACATACACGGTGACGACGGCGGAGAGCGGCCTCCCGTCTCCGCTGACGCTCGACGCGAAAACACTCAATGCCGAGACCGCAGCGACAGAGCATCGCCTCGGCTGGGGTGTCACCTTCTCAAGCGTGGCGGCGTACGCACGCGGCAAGGCGCGGCTGCCGATCGAAGTGCAGTACTTCAACTCACGCTCGATCGCCGGCACAGGCGGCAACGTGCAGAAGCTGTCGATCCATCAATTCCAGATCCGGCTGTACCCGCGCCTGTAGGCGTGCAGCATGCCCGGTACGGTCAGCGCTTCTTCACGGCGCGCGGCGCGGCTTTCGGCGCAGGCAGTGTTCCACCACGCAACAGCTCATCCGCATGCGCGCGGCCGACAGCGCTCGTCGGATCCCCGCCCAGCATCCGTGCCACTTCTCGCACGCGCTCGTCGCCGTCCACGACACGGACGTCGGTGGACGTCACCCCATCGGCCGTGCCCTTCTCGACGACGATGTGGTGATGCGCGCGCGACGCGAGCTGCGGCAGATGCGTGATCGCGAAGACCTGATGCCGGGACGCCAGCGTGCGCAGCGCATCGCCGACCTGCTGACCGACGCGGCCGCCGATGCCGGCATCGATCTCGTCGAACACCAGCGTCGGTACACTTTCCTGTGCCGCCTGCGTGCTCGCGAGTGCGAGCATGACACGTGACAGTTCGCCACCGCTGGCGACGCGCGACAGCGGCCGTGTGTCGTGCCCCGCATTCAGGGCGACGCGAAATTCCACATCTTCATGTCCGTTCGCGCCCGCCTCGTCGAGCGGTGGCAGCGCGATCAGGAAGCGTCCCTCGGGCAGACCCAGCGCCGGCAGCTGTGATGTCACCGTATCCGCCAACTGCTGTGCCGTGCGACGACGCGCCGTGGAGAGGGCTGACGCGGCGTGGCTGAACGACTCCTGTGCGGCCCGGAGCTCATCGTGCAGACGCTGCAGATCGCTTTCCGCGTCATCGACCAGTCGCAGTTCTTCGCGGGCCGACGTTGCCTGGGCGACGACGTCGGTCAGGCCCGGACCGTACTTCTTGAGCAGTCGGAACACGACGTCGCGACGGCGCTGCGCATCCGCCAGCCGCTCCGGATCGAGTTCGATGCCACTCGCATAGGCAGTCGTGTCGCGCAACAGTTCGTCGAGCGCATATGCTGCTTCGTCAGCGAGCTGTGCGAGCCGATCCGCGCCACCGTCGATACGCCGCAGCTGTGCGAGCAGCCGCTGCACGCTCGCCAATTGCTGCACCAACCCGCCAGCATCCTCGTCGCCGCCGTCGAGCCGCATCGCCACCTGCTCGGCCAGGGCACGCAGTTCGTCCGCGTGCTCGAGACGTTGCAGTTCGTCCTGCAGGCGCTCGTCTTCGCCGGGCATGAGCTGCGCACGCTCGATCTCCTCGACGATGTGGCGCAGATAGTCCGCGCGCTGTTCCGCGTCGCGCTGTCGTGCGCGACGGTCATTGATGGCCGTGCGTGCAGCTGCGACGGCGGCGTGTCGCTTGCGCACGTCGCGCGCGAGCGTCAGGGCGTCCGCGGCCGTATCCAGCCAGCGCCGCTGCGATGCACCATCAAGCAGCGTGTGCGCCTCGTGCTGCCCATGAACCGTCACGAGCAGCCGCCCGATCTCGCCCAGCACACTCGCCGTCACCGGCGTGCCGTTGATCCACGCGCGCGCGCGGCCCGGCGCGATCTCGCGCTTGAGAACGAGCGTGCCGTGCTCATGCTCGAGGCCACGCTCGTCGAGCGCACTGAGCACGTCCGCGTGCGCGCCCACATCAAACACTCCCTCGACCGTTGCGCGCTCGGCGCCGGTGCGCACGAGGTCCGCACTGGCGCGATCACCGAGCAGCACGGACAATGCGCCGACGATGATCGATTTGCCGGCACCGGTCTCACCGCTCAGCACATTGAACGCCGGAGCCAGTGGCAGGGTGACCTGGCGGATGATCGCCAGATCACGGATGCGCAATTCGAGCAGCATGCTACGCGGACCGGCTAGTCACGATCGGCGAGGCCGCCCCACCCGAGCTTCTCACGCAGACGCGAGAAGAAGAAGGCGCGATGGTCCACACGCGCCACGTGAATCGGGTCTGGAGACCGCTGCACATGCAACACTTCGCCAGCGCTGAACATCGCGCCGACCTGACCGTCGACTGTGATCAGCAGCTCCGTCGCTTCGCGCAGGACTTCGAGCGTCAACCTGGCGGTTGGCGGCAACACGAGTGGACGCATGGCGAGCGTGTGTGGCGAGACCGGCGTCAGCAGAATCGACTCCACCGTCGGCACGATGACCGGTCCGCCCGCCGACAGTGAATAGGCCGTCGAACCCGTCGGCGTCGCGGCGATCACGCCGTCGGCGGAGTAGCGCGCGACTTCCTCACCATCGACCGTCGCGCGCAATTGCAGCACGCGTGCGAAGCCGCCCTTGTGCAGCACGACATCGTTCACGGCGCGCCAGCGATAGTGCTCGCGTCCTGCAGAATCCGTGACATGCGCCTCGAGCGCCATACGGCGTTCGACGACAAACTCGTTGCGCGCAATGCTGTGCAGGCTCTCAGCGAGTTGCTCGCGCGAGCCCGACGTCAGAAACCCAAGTCGTCCGAGATTCAGGCCCGCGATCGGAATCGGTCGTCCGCGCAGGAACCGCGCCCCGCGCAGAAACGTGCCGTCACCGCCAAGCGTGAGCAGCACGTCGATCGGCGTCTCCTCCGTGAGAGGCGCCGCATCACGCGCGTCGTCCACCAGTCCGCGCTCGATGAACAAGGCAACGCCGAGTTGCGGCGCGAGGCCATGCAACTCGGCGAGCACATCCTGCAACCCCTCGTAGCCGCGGTGTCCGAGGACGCCGAGTCGTGTGCTCACCCGGCGAGCGCTTCGGATTCGTGCAGCGACCGCACCTTGTCCGCGATGCCGGCGGAGTCGAGGCCGCACATCGCCATCTGCCGCAGCCGTGACGCGGCGTAGATGAAAACGTCCGGAATGCCGTGCGCCGTGACGCGCACGCTCGGATCGAGCTTCGACACGACCTGTGCCATGTACGCGCCGAAGCCATTCACGACCGTACCCTCTTCCACGACCAGCAACTGCTTGTGGTCGGCGAGCAGTGCCGAGAGCGTGAGCGAATCGTAGGGCTTCAGGTAGCGACAGTTCACGACGGTCACGTTCAGACCTTCGGACGCCAGCGCCTCCGCGGCGAGTAGTGACTGATTGACCATCGTGCCAACCGCGAGAATCGCGAAGTCGGTCCCACGGCGCAGCACCTCCCACGTGCCGTGTGGCACGACGGGAATCTCCGACATCGGCGGCGCCGTATCCGGCGACGCGTCACGCGGATAGCGCAGGGAGAACGGGCCGTCGTTCTGCTCGACGCCGGTGCGCAGCAGCGCGAGCATCTCCGTCGAATCCTTCGGCGCGGTGACAGTCATGTACGGCACCGTCAGCATGTAGGCGATGTCGTACAGGCCCATGTGGGTCTCGCCGTCTTCGCCGACGAAGCCCGCACGGTCCATCGCGAACACGACCGGCAGATGCTGGATCGCACAATCGTGAATCACATTGTCGTACGCGCGCTGCAGGAACGTGGAGTAGATCGCGACGACCGGCTTGATGCCACGCGTCGCGAGTCCAGCGGCGAACGTGACCGCATGCCCTTCGGCGATACCGACGTCGAACGTCCGCGCAGGATGCGCCTTGGCGACCGTACCGATGCCCGTGCCGCTCGGCATTGCCGCCGTGATTGCGGCCACGTCCGATCGCTCCTTCATCAGGTCGGCGAGCCCCTGTCCGAAGACCGCGGTGTACGCCGGATTCGCGGTGGACGTCTTGAGCTGCTTGCCGGTCGTCGGATCGTGCCCCGGCGGCAGCGCATGCCACTTCTCGGTGTGCTCTCCGGCCGGGAATCCCTTCCCCTTCTGCGTGACGACATGCACCAGGCGCGGCGTCTTCAGGTCGCGCACCGCGGTCATCGTGTCCATCAACGCATCGATGTCATGCCCATCGATCGGGCCGAAGTAACGGAAGCCAAGTTCCTCGAACAGCACACCGGGCGTGAGGAATGTCTTGACGGCTTCCTCCCACTTCCGCACCAGCGAACCAATCGGACCTGGCGCACTGTCCACCAGATCGCCGACGGCGCTGCGCACGCGGTTGTACAGCGGATTGCGCTGCACGCTGACGAGATACTTGTGCATCGCACCGACGTTCGGCGCGATCGACATCTCGTTGTCGTTGAGGATGATGATGATGTCGCGATCGGAGCTGCCGGCGTTGTTCAGGCCTTCATACGCGAGGCCGCAGGAGAGCGCGCCGTCACCGAGAATCGCGGCGACCTTGAAACTCTCGCCCTTCAGGTCACGGCCGACCGCCATGCCGTACGCCGCTGATACGGCCGTGGCAGCGTGGCCGGCACCGAACGTGTCGTACTCGCTCTCCGAGCGCTTGAGAAAGCCGGACATGCCGTCTTGCTGCCGCAACGTCTTGAAATCGTCGCGGCGGCCGGTGAGCAGCTTGTGCGGATAGCCCTGATGTCCGACGTCCCAGACCAGCTGATCCTTCGGCGTATCGAGCACCGCATGCAACGCCACGGTGAGCTCGACGACGCCCAGCCCGGCGCCGATATGGCCGCCGGTGCGGGAACAGTTGTCGATCAGAAACGCCCGCATGTCTGCAGACAGCGCCCGCAGTTCATCGCGGGACAACCCTTTCAGGTCAGCTGGCGATTTCACACGGTCGAGGATGGACATTGCGCAACTCCGAAGATGGTGTTCACCGCGGTCGCGTCCCGTACCAGGTCCGCGCCACAGTCCAGCGAGAAACGTACAGGTTTACGACTGACGGGTGACGAAAAATCGGGCCAGATGTTCGAGCTGCGGTGTCAGCAACCCCGCGGAGTGCAACGCCGCACAGCCCTCTTCGACCAACGCCTCCGCCCGCGAAACCGCTCCGTCGATGCCAAGCAACGCCGGATACGTGGACTTCGCGAGGGCGATGTCGCGACCGGCGGTCTTGCCCAGTTGATCGGTGGTCGCCGTGACGTCGAGCACATCGTCGGCAATCTGAAACGCCAGGCCGATGGCATCGCCGTACTGCGTGAAGGCGGTCAGCTGGCCCGGCGAAGCGCCGGCGGCCAGACCGCCGAGGCGCACCGACGCGGTGATCAGCGCGCCGGTCTTCAGTCGATGAATGCGTTCGAGATCCGACACGGCGAGCGGACGACCCTCGCCTTCCAGATCGAGCAGCTGCCCGCCGATCATCCCCGCCCCGCCGGCTGCGCCCATCAGCTCACGCACGATGTCGCCGACCGTCGCCGCATCGAGCCCGAGATCGCGCGCCGCGGCTGCCGCAGTGCGCGCCGCCAGAGGCACCATGGCCAGTCCCGCTGCCGTCGCCACTGACACGCCATACACGATGTGCGTCGTGGGACGCCCACGGCGCATGTCGTCGTCATCCATGCACGGCAGATCATCGTGCACCAGCGAATACGCATGCACCACTTCGACTGCCGCAGCCAGCGCGCTCACGTCACCGATGCCACCAGCGGCGGTATACGCCGCGCTCACGAGCACCGCGCGCAGTCGTTTTCCTTCACCGAGCAGGCTGTAACGGATGGCAGCGCCAACGGCGCCAGGGGCGTCGCAGAGATACGCGTCGCAGAAGCCGGTCAGGGCTGCGGCAACGGCTGCGCGCTCGGCGCGAAACGTCAGGTCGGGCGCTTCAGCTTCGCTGGTCAGCAACAGCCAGGCTCCCGTCAATGGATTCGACCAAGAGCTGCACGCGCGTGTCGGCATCCGACAATGCGGCGGTGGCCTCACGCAGACGCGCGACGCCCTCCTCGAACAGCGCGAGCGCCTGCGCCAGAGGCAGCCGGTCGCCCTCGAGTTCGCTCACGATGGCCTGCAGCCGTTGGACCGACTCTTCATACGTCATCCGAACCCTCCTTCTGCAATGCTGTCACGGCGTCCAGAGGCGCGCCAGAGCGCCGCGCCGTCGTGGTGGCTCGTACTGCGCCGTCGGCCAGCAGGACGTCAAACGCCTGGCCGGCCCGGAAGTCCCGCACACTCGCCATCGCGACGCCGTCCAGCGACCGCGCAACCGCGTATCCGCGACCGAGCGTTGCCAGTGGGCTGAGGGCATCCAACCGTCCGGCGAGCGCCCGCAACGCCGCCGTGCGCGGTGCCAGACTCGCGACCGGGAAGCCGGTCAGCACGGGCCGCAGCGCGTCGAGGCGCGCCTGTCTCCGCAGCAGCGCCCGACGGGAGTGCGTCGCCATCGCCTGTCCGAACGCCCGAAGGCGCGCCTGTTCAAGCGCCGCCAGCCCGCGAGCGCCCGCAGCAAATCGGCCACCGACTCCCGCGACCATCTGCCGTCGCCGTTGCATGCCGCGCATCGCCGCCGCCTGCAACCGACCGCCAAGCGCCCCGACTTCGCTCACCAGCGCCGCCCGATCCGGTACCGCAGCTTCAGCCGCAGCCGACGGCGTCGCGGCGCGCAGGTCCGCCACCAGATCGACCACCGTGATGTCCACCTCATGCCCGACCGCCGAAATCACCGGCACCGAACAGGCGGCAACCGCGCGCGCAACGCGCTCGTCATTGAACGCCCACAGATCTTCACGCGCACCGCCACCGCGACCAATGATCACGACATCGGCGCCACCCCAGCGCTCGATCTGCTCCATCCCGCGAACCAGTTCATCCGCCGTCCCGTCGCCCTGCACCTTCGCCGGCACGAGCACGAGTTGCACGCTCGCGAACCGACGCGACGCGACCGCGCGAATGTCCTGCAGCGCGGCACCATCCGGACTCGTGACCACGGCGACCACTTTCGGCAGGCGCGGCAATGAACGCTTGCGATCCTCGTCGAGCAGCCCGTCGTTGCGCAGGCGCGTGAGCGTCTCCTCGAGCGCCTTGCGCCACAGCCCATCGCCTTCGGCGCCGAGTCGCGTCACGCGCAGTTGGAGATCACCGCCGTTCGTGTAGACGGTCATCTGTCCGAACGCCGTCACCAGCATGCCATCCGCCGGCTTCGTCGGCGCGCGCTGCACGTCGCCGCGCCACATCACGCAGCGCACGCGCGCTTCGGCATCGCGCATCGAGAAGTACCAATGGCCGTTGCGATGCGCCTTGAAGTCGCTGATTTCCCCGCGGACCCAGAGCGGTGTGAACGCGCCTTCGATCACATCCTTTGCGGCGCGCGTGAGCGTTGCGATCGCGAGTGCCGTTTCGGGCGACTCGCCCGGAAACGCCGCCGGTGCCGGCGTCGGTGTCCCATCGTCGAACAGCTCGCCCCACCGGCCCGTCACGCGACCGCCACCCGCGAGGCCGCAACGACTGTGCTCCGGAGCAGCATGGCGATCGTCAACGGACCGACGCCGCCCGGTACTGGCGTGATCTTTCCGGCCACCGCACTGACCCCGGCAAAGTCCACATCGCCGGCCAGCACATAGCCATGCTTTGCGCGCGGTTCATCCACGCGATTGATGCCGACATCGATCACGGTGGCGCCAGGCTTCACCATCTCGGCCGTCACGAATTTCGGACGCCCGATCGCCGCGATCAGGATGTCGGCGCGACGCGTGTGAGACGGAAGATCACGCGTGCGGCTATGGCAGATCGTCACCGTCGCATCGATACCAGGCTGCACGAGCAGACTCGCCATCGGCTTGCCGACGATGTTCGATCGCCCGACGATCACGACTTCCGCACCCGACGTCTTCACGTCGTAACGCTTCAGCAGTTCCATCACGCCGGCCGGCGTACACGGTGCAAAGCCATCCTTCTCGCCGATGATCAGCTTGCCGGCGTTGATCGGATGAAACCCATCCACATCCTTCGTCGGATCGATGCGCCGGATCACTTCATCCGCGTTGCACTGCGGCGGCAGAGGCATCTGCACCAGCATGCCATGAATCGCTGGATCCGCATTGAGCTGATCGACCACCGCCAGCAACTCAGCCTGTGTCGTCGTCACCGGCATCCGGATCGTCACGGAGTGCATGCCGGCTTCTTCACACGCGCGGCCCTTGTTGCGCACGTACACGGCACTCGCCGCATCTTCGCCGACGAGGACGACGGCCAACCCGGGCACCACGCCGCGCGCCTTCTGCACTTTCACCGACGCACCCACTTCATCGCGGATCGCGCGCGCGACTGCGATGCCGTCCATCAGTTCAGCGGGCATAGTCGACCGTGCGCGTTTCACGAATCGCGACCACGCGGATCTGGCCGGGATACTGCAGCTCGGCCTCGATACGCCGGGCGATTTCCTCGGTCAGCGTCTGCATGCGCACGTCGTCCACCTGATCCGGCGTCACGATCACGCGCACTTCGCGACCGGCCTGAATCGCGAACACGCGCTCAACGCCGCGATAACTCGACGCGATCTTCTCGATACCTTCGAGGCGCTTCACGTACGTCTCGAAGGCCTCGCGCCGCGCACCCGGCCGCGATCCGCTGATCGCGTCGGCGGCCTGCACCAGCACGCTCATCTCTGTTTCGTGCGGCACGTCGTCGTGATGCGCTGCAATCGCATTCACGACCATCGGATTCTCACCGTATCGCGTAGCGACTTCGACGCCGAGCTGCACGTGCGTACCCTCGTGCTCGTGCGTGAGCACCTTGCCGATGTCGTGCAGCAGCGCCGCACGCTTGGTCATCACGACGTCGAGCCCGAGCTCCGCCGCCATGATGCCGGCCAGCCATGCCACTTCGACCGAATGCGACAGAATGTTCTGCCCGTAACTCGTCCGCCACTTCATTCGGCCGATGAGCTTGATGATCTCCGGGTGGAGACCGACGACGCCCGCCTCGTACGCCGCCGTCTCGCCGGTCTCGATGATCGCGACCTCGACTTCCTTCTTCGACTTCGCGACCACTTCCTCGATCCGGCCAGGATGGATGCGGCCGTCGGCCACCAACTTCTCGAGCGCCAGGCGCCCGACTTCGCGGCGCACCGGGTCGAAGCAGCTCACGACGACCGTGTCCGGCGTGTCATCGATGATCACGTCCACGCCCGTGGCGAGCTCGAAGGCGCGGATGTTGCGGCCCTCGCGGCCGATGATCCGCCCCTTCATTTCGTCGTTCGGCAGCGACACGGCGGAGACCGTCGTCTCAGCGGTGTGCTCGGCCGCGATCCGCTGGATCGCAAGCGCGACGATCTTCTTCGCTTCGCGGTCGGCATTGCGCCGCGCCGACTCGCGGATTTCACGGAGACGGTTGGCGGCGTCGGCGTGCGCTTCCTCTTCGAGGCGGCGGACGAGTTCCTGCTTGGCCTCGGCCGCCGTCAGGCCGGCGAGGCTCTCGAGCCGCGACCGCTCGCTGGCGAGCAGCTGATCGAGTTCGGTCTGGCGATCCGCGACTTGCTTCTCGCGGCGCCCCATCTCGCTCGCACGCTTACCCAACTCGCGATCGCGCGTCTCGACGGCCTCTCCGCGCCGCTCGAGTCCCGTTTCGCGTTCGACAAGTTTGCGTTCTTCGGCGACGACTTCGTCGCGGCGCTTACGGACCTCGACCTCCCAGGTCTCGCGCTGCTTCATGACCTCTTCTTTGCCCGACAGGACCGCCGCCTTTCGCAGCGATTCCGCCTCGCGCTCCCCTTCGCCAATCAGGCGACGGCGCTCTTCTTCCGCGGTATTCCGGGCGGCCTGCTGGCGAGCCAGCTCTCCGCCGACCCCCTGCTTCCGACCGAGCACGAATGACAAACCGGCCGCGAACAGGGCGAACACGCCCAGTGCGGCCGCAAGAATGGTCTGCGACACGATCTATATCTCCAGCGCGGACGAGCCGCGGTCTTTGGGAGCCCCGGCGATGCCGCACAGCAGGTTCGCCCACGGTGGGTCAGCGGTGTCGTGCCACAGGCCAATTGGCGTGCGGTGAACTCGGCTAACCCAAGCGTGGACACAGACCTACGTGCGCATCGGGTGACCCCGGCAAGGTACCGGGCCGATCAGCGTGAGGCAACGGACCATGCAGGCGTCCGGCGGCAGCTACCGACCAATGAGCCGCTTGGCTGGCGGCAACATCCGGCGAATCTCTTCCATCGTCTGTTCGAGCCGCTCGGTGCCGCGTTCAGCGTCACCGCGGGTGCGGAAGAGCTCGTCAGCGATCTGAAGCGCAGCGAGAATGGCTGCCTTTCCGCTATCGACCATCGGCGACTGTTCCTGAATGCGCCGGATCGACTCGTCCACATGCTGCGCGACCGCCCGCGAGTGCTCCGCGGGCTGCTCAGAGCGAATCGTCACCTCTTCGCCAGCCACCGACACCTTTACCGGGACGTAGCCGCTCATCGCGACTCTCCGGCGCTTTCCGTCTGCTGCCGGGTGAACCGCACGCGGTCGAGCAGGCCCTCCGTGCGTTCCGTGGCCGATTCGATCCGAGCGAGGAGGGTCTGATTCTCTCCTTCGAGGGCGCCGATCCGCGTCGACAGGTCGACCATCTCGCCGGCACCCGCAGCCTCGAGTTCCTTCACACGCGCTTCCGCCTTGAGCGCGCGCTGACGGAACACCGCCAGCTCTTCGCCCAACGCTTTCACCAGAGCGGCCACTTCTTCCGCCGCATCGATGACGAGCCCTCGCTGATCAGCCACGGACAGATACCCCCAGTTCACGCTGCAATGCCGAGACGAGCTTGCTCCGACGGCCCTCGAGCTCCTTGTCACGCAAGGTGCGCTCGGGATGCCTGAATTGTAGCCTCCAGCCGACGCTGCGCATGCCGACCGGCAGCCCGTCTCCGCGATACTCGTCGAAGACCTCCACAGACTCCAGTAATTCCCCGCCCTCGCGGCGCAACACAACTTCGACGTCGGCTGCACGGACGCTACTCGGCAGGACCAGCGCAAGGTCGAAGCCTGCGGCCGGCTGGGTCGGAATCGTACGATACACGACGTGCGGCAGCGTTGACGACCGTGTGGATGCCATCACATGGGCGTGCTGGCCGACCGGTGCGACGTCCGCCGACGGCATGACACCCAGCGTCAGTTCGAAGCCGAATGCATCGGACGCCCAGACCGGCGCATCCAGTGTCACGCGCTCTACCGAGCCGACATCATCGCCGTTCGCGTGCACGCGCCACAGCGATTCCGTGTCGGACGGCACGAGAGAAATCGTCGCGCCCGGAAACGCCACAGCTGCCAGCGATTCCGCGAGCGCCTTGGCATCCCATGCGTCGTACGCCGGCGGATCCATCTCCGTGAAATGCGATGGCCGCCGCTTGCCCATCAGCAGCGCACCGACGCGGACCTGCTCATGCGGCAACCGTTCATGCGAGGGCAGGAACACATGCCCGACCTCGAACAATCGCACGTCGCCTTCCATGCGATTCAGGTTGTACTCGGCCCGGCGAGCGAGCGTGTCGAGAATCGAAGCGCGCAGAAATGGCTCGTCATCGGCAAGCGGATTTTTCACCCGCGTCCCGGACGTGTCGTCTTTCGTGAACGGCATCGGACGCGTCTCATACAATCCGAGGCCAACGAGCAAGGCGCGAACGCGCAGCTCGGTGAGGTGCATTGGATGATCCGGCACCGTGCCCGGCCGGAACGCACGCAACTCGTCGGTGACCGTGTCGAAGCCCCGCATCCGCACGACTTCCTCGATGAGGTCCACCTCGAGCAGCAGATCCTGCCGCCACGTTGGCGGCGCCACACTCAATCGATCGGCGTCCGCGTGCTCGACGCTGCATCCGAGCGCGCTCAGAATGCGTACGATGTCGTCAACGGGAACCGGATCACCGAGCAACTGCGCAACGCGCGATGGTCGCAGTGACACGACTTCGCGCGCAGGCGGGACGCGACCGACATCGAGATGCGCTGTCACTGCTCCGCCGGCAACGCGCGTGATGAGTGCCGCACACTGCAACGCCACGTCCGGCGACGCGGCATCGTCGATCCCGCGCTCGTACCGATAGCTCGCGTCGGTGATGAGGTGCAGCGCGCGACGCACGCGTCGGACGAATCGTGCATCGAAGTTCGCAACTTCGAGCAGAATGTCGGTCGTATGGCCGGTGACTTCGCTCGCACGCCCACCCATCACGCCGGCGACCGCCGTCGGACTGCCGCCATCACAAATGACCGTCGTTCCCGCCGGCAGGTTCCGGTCGGTGCCGTCGATGGTCACGATCGATTCGCCATCGCGCGTCGGCCGCACCACGATCATCTGCTGTTCGAGCTTCGACAGATCGAATGCGTGCACCGGCTGACCAAGCCCAAGCAGCGCATAGTTCGTTGCATCAACAACGTTGTTGATGGAGCGAGACCCCGCCGCTTCAAGTCGCTCACGCAGCCAGTCAGGGCTCGGCCCGATCGTCACGCCGCGTATCACGATGCCCACGTACCGCGGGCAACTCGCGGTGTCCTCAAGACGAATCGTGACACCGTCAGCCGTCGCGCTCGTGTCGCCACGCGTAACCTGAATCGTCGGGAGTGCATCGGCCGCAAGATCACCACGCGAGAGCGGCACACCGACCAGCGCACTGACTTCGCGAGCCATTCCGCGATGGGAAAGCAGATCGGGGCGATTCGGCAGCACGTCGAGATTCAGCTGCGAGTCGCCGACTTCGCCAAGTACGGCGAGAATCGGCGTGCCTGGTGCAGCGTCCGTCGTCAGCGCGAGGATGCCGTCGTGTTCGGTACTCAGCTTGAGTTCACGCGCCGAGCACAACATCCCGTTCGACGTCTGTCCGCGGATCTTCCGCTTCGCGATCTGCAATCCATCGGGCATCGTCGTGCCGGTCCGCGCGAATGGATACTTCACGCCAGCGGTAACATTCGGCGCGCCGCAGACGACGTCGAGCAGTGTCCCGCTGCCATCGTCCACCTTCGTGATCGAGAGGTGATCCGAATCAGGGTGCTTCGCCTGCTCGACGACCAGTCCGACGACGATCGACGCGATGTCGCTGCGCAACGATTCCAGTCCATCGAGTGTGACGGAGTGGTCGTTGAGCAGTTCGCCGATTTCCTGAGCGTTCCTGTCGTGCGGCACGAAGCTGCGCAGCCATGCATGCGAAACGATCATCGGGCGAACTGCTCCAGGAATCGGACATCAGAGTCGTACAACAATCGGATGTCGGGCAGCTTGTGCCGCGACATGGCAATACGCGCGGGGCCCATGCCGAAGGCCCAGCCACTGTACTTCTCGCTGTCGATGCCCGCCGCGTCGAGCACACTTGGATGCACCATGCCGCAGCCGAGGATTTCCACCCAGCGCTTGCCTTTCCCGTCGTTGAGATCGACTTCGACATCCATCTCGGCACCGGGTTCGACGAACGGGAAGAAACTGGGACGCAACCGCACCTTGCTCGAGCCCGAGTAGAAGCGGCGGGCGAACTCACTCAGCGTCGCCTTCAGGTCCACGAAACTCACACCTTCATCGATGCAGAGCCCTTCGATCTGCATGAAGCTCGGTGCGTGCGTCGCATCGAAAAAATCGCGACGATACACGTTGCCGGGGCACAGAATGCGTACCGGTGGCGTGTACGTCTGCAACGTGCGCACCTGCACCGGTGAAGTGTGCGTGCGCAGCAGCGTGTCATCCGTGAGATAGAGCGTGTCGTGCGCTTCCATCGCCGGATGATCGGGCGGGAAGTTCAGCGCGCCGAAATTGTACCACTCCGTTTCTGCTTCCGGCCCCAGCGCGATCGTGAAGCCCAGTTCGCGGAAGATGCCGGAGATCTCGTCGATGACAGCCGAGACGGGATGAATTGCCCCGCGCCACGCGGCCCGCCCGGGCATCGTGAGATCGGCGGGTCGCGATGCGTCCGGTGCCGGACCTATCGCAGCTTCCGCCGTCGCCAGTGTCGATTCGATCGATTGCCGGACGGCGTTGCCAGCGGCACCAGCCGAACGGCGATCATCAGGTGGCAGCTCGGTGAGCTGCGACATGAGGGCGGTGAGCTGCCCCTGCTTTCGGCCGAGCAGCGTCACACGCGCCGCATCGAGTGCGTCGCGTGACGAGGCGGCGTGAATGAGCGCTGTGCCGTTGCGCGCGATGTCATCGGCACGCGACAGGAATTCAGCGAGAGTAGTCACCGGCGAACGTGTCGAAGTGAGAGCGGATACAACGAAACGGCGGCAGCGGACGCGAGGTCGCACTGCCGCCGCACGAAGCAAGCGGATCAGGAAGCCGGGAGCACACCCGGACCAACCTTTACGCCGGGACGAGCGCGGTGCGGACCTGTTCGGCGATGACTGCAAACGCCGCTGGATCGTTCACCGCGATTTCCGCGAGGATCTTGCGATCGATCTCGATCCCCGACTTCTCGAGACCGCTGATGAAGACGCTGTACGACATGTCGTGCTGACGGGCAGCCGCGTTGATACGCATGATCCAGAGGCGACGGAACTCGCGCTTCTTGTTCTTGCGATCGCGGTAGGCGTAGCGCCAACCACGCTCCACCGTCTCCTTGGCGGCCTTCCACGTCTTGCTGCGCGCGCCGAATGCGCCGCGCGCGGCCTTCATGATCTGCTTCTTCCGCTTCAGGCGGACCGGATTACTGCGTACGCGAGGCATCTCGGTTCCTCCTTAAGCCTGGATGAGACGACGCATGCGCTTCGCCTCCCCGTTGGTTTCAATGATCGTTCCCTTGCGGAGATTACGCTTCCGCTTCTGGGATTTCTTGGTCAGGATGTGGCTCTTGTAGGCCTTCCGGCGCTTCACTTTCCCCGTCCCTGTGACGGAGAAGCGCTTCGCAGCACCGGTGTGGGTCTTCATCTTCGGCATGGGTCTCCCTTCGTGCCTATCGTGGTGCCAGGATCATCGTGAGCGCCTTGCCTTCCAGCTTGGCGTCCGTCTCAACCTTGGCAATATCGGTCAGTTGCTGGGCGACCCGGTCGACGACTGCCTTCCCCAATTCGGGGTGTGCGATCTGTCGGCCACGGAACATCAGCGTGACCTTCACCTTGTTGCCTTCTTCGAGGAACCGGCGAGCGTGGCGCGTCTTCGTTTCGAAGTCGTGCTCCTCGATCCCCGGTCGGTACTTCACTTCCTTCAACAGGATGATGTGCTGCTTTTTCTTCGCAACACGCGCCTGCTTGGCCATCTCGAACTTGTACTTTCCGTAGTCCATGATGCGGACCACGGGCGGTCGTGCGAGTGGAGCCACCTCGACCAGATCGAGGCCCTGTTCGACTGCAGAAGCCAGTGCAGCATCGACTTCCATGATGCCGAGCTGGGCGCCGTCTGGGGCGATGACGCGAACCGGGGAGATGCGAATCTGCCGATTGACGCGTACTCGCTTGGTCGGATCCTGAATAGGACGTGCTCCGGAAAACGGGAAAACAAAAACGGCGGGATCTTCGGAGATGAAGACCACGCCGCGAGGCCCACCCAAGGGGGTGTGCCCGTTGCACTGGACTCCAGCAGCACACCTCGCGAAGCGAGGGCCGAAGGGTGGACGTCCACTGCCGTGGGCGTCACTTGCCGAGTTCTGACCTGCCAAAGCTAGGCACGCCGAGAGCATGGGTCAATGGCGGAGGCAACATCCGGCTGGCCTGTACCGACACGCTGCGATCGTGTCGATCATGCGCCTCCCCCTTCACAGCGCCATCTGGCTCGCCGTCGTGACGGTCGCGGGCTGCGCCGGTCCGCGCCTCGACGGACCAGCCGGAACGACCTTCACCAACGTTCGCATCGTCGATGGCACTGGAGCGCCGGCGCGGGTCGGCTTCGTCCGGATTGTCGCGGACACGATCGTCGCGGTGGGCAGCCTCCACAGCGTGCCCGGCGACTCGATCGTGGACGGACACGGTCTCGTGCTCGCGCCGGGCTTCATCGATACGCACAGTCATCATACTGGTGGCCTGCTGCAATCGCCCGATGCACTCGCCGCCGTGAGCCAGGGGATCACCACGGTGATCGGCGGACAGGACGGGGGACAACCGTTCCCGCTGTCCGCGACGATGGACTCGCTGCGTCGCACACCGAGCGCGCTCAATGTCGCGTTCTACGCCGGCCACAACACGATCCGCGAGACCGTCATGGGCACCGATTTCAAACGCATCGCACGCGCGCAGGAAATTGACTCGATGGCGAGCCTGCTGCGCCGCGAACTCGCCAGCGGTGCGCTCGGCCTCTCCTCGGGGCTCGAATATGACCCGGGCATCTATTCCAACCGCGCCGAGGTGCTTGCACTCGCGAAAGTCACAGCGGCGGCCGGCGGCCGCTACATCAGTCATATCCGCAGCGAGGATCGGTTCTAACCTTACGCGTACTGGCAGTCGACGTTCACCGTGCTGTTTCCGAAGCGCGATTTTGCCAATCGCGCCGAAGCCGAGAAGATCCTGCGCGAGATCGCGAAGCCAGACGGACTTCTGGTCGGCAACTACGACGCGAATCCATCATATCGCGGCAAGACCATCGCGGAACTCGCCGCGTCGCGCCACGAACCGCCAGCGACCACGCTGATGGCGATCATCGCTGATGCGCAAGCGTGGGAGAAGGCGCACAATCGTGAACCGGAATCGAGTGAAAGCGTCGTGGCAACGAGCATGTCGGAGGGGGACATCGCCACGCTCTATCGTTGGCCGCACACGAATGTGAGTTCCGACGGCGCGTTGGACGGCGCGCATCCGCGTGGCTACGGTGCCTTCCCACGAGTGCTCGCCAGGTACGTGCGCGAGCAGAAGGTGCTGACCCTCGAAGACGCGGTGCGCAGGATGACGAGCCTCGCGGCCGCACACGTCGGCTTGACTCGTCGCGGCACCATTGCGCCGGGAGCATTCGCCGATCTCGTGCTGTTCGATCCCGCGACCGTCACGGATAACGCGACGCCCGCCGCACCGCATCAGGTGTCGACGGGCGTCGAAGGGGTCTGGGTGAATGGTCGAGCGGTCTGGCGTGCCGGAAAGACAACCGGCGCCCACCCCGGTCGCGTTATTTCCCGCGCCCCTTAGCTGGCGCTTTCGCGGACGGGCGTGACGTATCAGCCTTGGGTGGCAGATGCGATTCGACGAACCAGAGATTCTGATCGAGGCCACGCACGATCTCGGTGAACAGATCTGCGGTCGCCTTGTCGCCCAGATCGTCCGTGGCATCGATCGCCTCGCGTGCCGACTGCGCGAACGCAGCCAGCGCGGCCGCGACGGCGAAGATGTGTTGCTCGACGTCAGCGATGCCGAGTGGGTACGGCATCATGAACGAGCGCTTGGCGACGACCGGCAGCGTCCCCTGCGCGGTCCCACCAAGATTTCCTGCACGCTCCGCGAGCATGTCGGAGTAGCCTTCGACTTCCTCAGCGGTCTTGTCGAACAATTCGTGCACGGCGAGGAAACCCGGACCACGCACGTTCCAATGCGCCTGCTTCACTTGCGCGTGAAGGTCAATCGCTGCCGCAAGATGATGATTGAGAATCTCGACCGACTGCTCGCGAATCGTCTGTGCGAGCGTATTGTGCGTGTGTTGCATTCTCTCCGAATTCCTTCAGAAGTTAGTGAAAACATTGGACGCGCGTCGATGGACAGAAGCGCGCTGTGCATCGGAGTGTACACCGCCGCGGCAGGCATAGCGCCACAGCATGCTCGCACGCCGGCGTACTCTGGCGCAGTCGCGGTGCACGGAGCGATCATCCACTCTGCAGCAGCGTCCGGTGATACGCGCCGCACACGCTCACGCTCAGCCCCGGATCTGCATGGAAGCAGCGATCGATTTCGGCATCAGCAATACGGACGCGATCGCAAGCGTTGAGGGGGCATGGCACTATTGGTCGCAGCCCTCGGGCAGCGCGCCGGACGCGACGTCGGTGCGGCGGATTCTTGCCGCGGGCGGTGTCGTGCTCGACACGCTTCCCCGTCTCGCCGTCACCGGTGGCCAGCACAAGGTCCTTCCCGCGTCACTCGCCGGCTGCGACGTGGTGGCCGTGCCGGAAGTGACGGCCATCGGACGGGGAGGACAGGCGCTGAGTCTGCTGGGCGTTGCCGATCCTGCCACACCGCTGGTCGTCGTCAGTGCGGGGTCAGGCACCGCCGTCGTTGCCGCGCGCGGAGCGACCTACGCGCACATCACTGGTACCGGCGTTGGCGGCGGGACGCTGCTCGGCCTCGGACGATTGCTGCTTGGGACGACTGACGTGGCGTTGATCGACGCCATGGCGATGCGCGGCGACGCGAACGGTGCCGACCTCGCGCTCCGCGACGTGGTCAGCGGGCCGATCGGTGCTCTGCCACCTGATGCAACCGCCGTGAACTTCGGCCGCCTCGCGCGGCAGTCGACGGAGGCGGAGCCGGATGATCTGGCCGCAGCCTTGATGACACTCGTCGGCCAGGTGATCGCGATCACAGCCATCAACGCAGCGCGCGCCGAGCGTACCGAACGCATCGTCATCATCGGTCACATGGCCGACATGCCGAGTTTCCGGCGCGCGATCGCACTTGTCGGGACGTACTACGGCGTGCCGCTCGAGGTCCCTGAGCGCGCAGGATATGGCACGGCGCTCGGAGCGCTGCTGCACGCGTCGGATCGCGGCACATAAGGCGCCGCTCCGGCCATCCAGACGCGTTACCCGACCGCACGTCACTCGTCCTGAGGGCAGATCGCGTCACCGTTCGCTCGGCGCCAAGACTGCGACGCGCACTGCCTGCGCTTTCGCATCGCCGAACGTTCACACGCACGTACACTGTCTGAAGGAGAGGCAAGTTGAATTATCGTATCGCGCTGCCGACGCTGGCTCTGTCCGCGATGTCGTTCACGGTCACGGCTGAGGCTCAGTCGCAGCAGAAGAAGCCCGCCGCGAGCACCACGACCGCCCGTCCCGCTGCCACGACCAGCGCGCCGGCCCAAACAGCACCTCCCGCTGCAAAGCCTGTCGCTGCCGCTCCAACGCCTGAACCGGTCGCGCATACGGCAACGCCGAGCAAGGCGGCTACGGAGCCCGAGAAGAAGGGCACGACGCCGACCGGCGATCACGCGCGCTTCGGGATCCAGGCCGGAATGTCCGCGCCGATGAGTTCACTCGGTCAGGCATACACGGTGGGCTTCACTGGTGGCGCATTTCTCGAAGGCCGTCCAGTCGGGTTCCCGGTGGGACTGCGTGGCGATCTGCAGTACGCGAGCTTTGGTGTGAAGACTGGCGTGACGTCGCCGTCATTCACCGTGCTGCAGCTGACTGGTGCCGCCGTGTATGACATCCCGTCAGGAAATGGCGGCAAGTCACCGTTCTTCGCGACGGGTGGTATCGGCCTCTATCGCAACAAGGGCGCCGGTCCGAGCCAGACGGACTTCGGTCAGAACCTCGGTCTTGGATTCAACTTCCGAAAGCTTCCCTTCAAGCCATTCATGGAAGGGCGATTCCACTTCTATAACAACGTCGAGAACTTCAGCCTGTCGGCTGGCTTTCGCCTCTAGGCAGTCGAGGACGCGCCGTGCGCTCAGATGCGACACGGCGCGTTGGCTGCCGCGCGCGGTCGCGGACGTACCGTCGGCCTTGGTGCAGTCTCTCGCCGCACGCTGACAGACTAGGCCCGGAGTCCTAGCGATGATGTGGCTCGCGCGGGGCTCGCGAGAATCCGCCGCACTCTCTGTCGTTACTATTGTGTATCCTGGCGGTCTCGAGGTTGGCTCCGCGCATCGCGACTTGACGCCGGCTCTCTTCAGTCGTCATAGTCGAGGCGGACAGCCGCGCACGCCTCGGCATTCGACGCAGCGGTCTCCGTCGGTCTGACGGTGTGTGCAATCGACGATCTCACGCAAGAACCGAGATGACAGAAGACCCTGCAGGGCTCGGTAGCCCGGAGAGTTCCGCTCTCGCCGCTGGTGACGAACGCGCGCTGTTGGTGAATGTCTGGAGCGGTCAGCACACATCGTTCCCCGTGACACCAGCGCTGAGCGAGCGGTTTGAGTCGCACGCAGTCGCGGCTCCGCACCGGATCGCGGTGTCCTGTGAGGGCACCGAGCTGACGTACGCCGAGCTGAATCGTCGCGCGAATCAGGTTGCGCACTTCCTCCGCGAGGCAGGCGTCGGGCCGGAGTCGATCGTCGGCTTGTATCTCGAGCGCGGCATCGACCTGCTGGTTGGCCTGCTTGGCATCATCAAAGCTGGCGGCGCGTATCTGCCGATGGATCTCGCGTATCCCCCTGATCGGCTGGCCTACATGGTCACCGACAGCGGCGCGACGATCGTCCTCACGAGTGCCGCAACAAGTAGCGCGTTGGCACTGCCCCAGTCCCGCATCGTCAGACTGGACGCCGATTGGCAAGCACAGATTGCGACGCAGCCGGAGACGAGTCCCGCGGTACTCCACGACGCCGAGAGCCTGGCATACGTGATTTACACGTCGGGGTCGACAGGAAATCCCAAGGGGTGCGAGGTCACGCACGCGAACGCTGTACGGCTGTTCGAAGCCAGTCGGGAGACATACCAGTTTTCACCTGATGACGTCTGGACATGGTTTCACTCGCACGCATTCGATTTTTCAGTGTGGGAGATCTGGGGGGCCTGGCTTCATGGGGGCAAGCTCGTCGTTGTCCCGCAGGCCGTCGGCCGGTCGCCGATGCAATTCATCGATCTGCTGGTCCGCGAGCGGGTCACGTTTCTCAACCAGACTCCATCCGCGTTCAAACAGCTCACGAGCGCGATCGCAGCGCGGAAAGATCGGGTCGATTTTCAGCTGCGTTTCATCGTCCTTGGTGGTGAGGCACTCGAGCTCGAAGCGCTTCGGTCGTGGATCGAGCGATACGGCGACGATGCACCGAAAATCATCAACGGATACGGTCCGACCGAGACGACCGTCTTCGCGACATTTCACCGGATTCTGGCCTCGGCGCTCGACGCAGGAAAGCCCGCGCCGATCGGCACTCCGATCGCGGACGTGTCGTGCTACATCCTCGACGAGCGTGGTCGGGTGTGCGCCATCGGCGCGCCGGGCGAGTTGTGTATCGGCGGCGCGGGTGTCACGCGTGGCTATTTGCGTCGCGATGATCTGACGGCGACGAAGTTCATCAGCTGGACGCCGTCCTATGGCGCGTCACCGGTGCGCTTGTACAAGAGCGGTGATCTTGCGCGCTGGCTTCCAACCGGCGTCATCGAATACCTCGGTCGCATCGACCAGCAGGTCAAGATCCGCGGATTCCGGATCGAGCTGGGTGAAATCGAGGCCGTGCTCGCACGGTGCGACGGTGTCCGAGAGTGCGCGGTCGTCGCGCGCACGGATCACGGGCATGGAACGCGACTTGTCGGGTACGTCGTGCCGAAGAGTGGCGCGTTGTTCCACGCGACGCTGCGGGAGTACATGAAGGCCACGCTGCCAGAGTACATGGTGCCATCGGCATTCGTGATGCTCACCGCGTTGCCGATGACGACCAATGGGAAGCTGGACCAGAAGGCACTGCCGGTGCCCGAACAATCGCGGCCTGAGCTCTCGGTCGAATACGCGGCCCCGGTGGGCGAGCTCGAGACAGCCTGTTGCGATGTGTTCGCGTCCGTGCTGCAGATCGATCGGATCGGCCGCGACGACAATTTCTTCGAGTTGGGCGGCGACTCGCTGCTGGCCGTGCAGACATCCGAGGCGCTCAGCGTCGCGCTCGACCGTCGCGTCTCAGCGGCGGCGCTCTTCACGAATTCCTCTCCTGCGACGCTCGCGGCGTCCCTGCATGCGGCGACGACGGCGAAGGCGGCTGTGTCGTCACCACGCACCGCGGCAGTGCCCGAACGACCGGAGGCGGAACCGATTGCGCTGATCGGTCTCGCCAGCCGCTTGCCAGGGGCTGAGACCACCGAAGAGTTCTGGGCGAACCTCCTTGCCGAAGTGGACAGCCTCAGCGTCTTCAGTCCGGAAGACCTGGATCCAAGCATTCCGGAAGCCGTTCGACGTGACAGCGCGTATGTCTTTGCGCGCAGCGTGCTGCGCGATCCGTGCGGTTTCGATCCGGGATTCTTCGGCCTGTCGCAGCGTGAGGGCGAGATCATGGATCCGCAGCAGCGGCTCCTGCTCGAACTGGCGTGGGAAGTGATCGAACGCGCCGGGTATGCGCCGGATCGCCTTGCGCGGCAGGGACGCACGGTGGGCGTCTTTGCCGGTGTGTACAGTGCGGACTACCTTCGCAAGAATGTCTACGCGCATCCGGAGCTCGTCGCGCGCGTTGGCGAGTTTGCCGCGATGCTTGCGACGGACAAGGATTATGTCGCGACACGCATCGCGCACCGACTGAATCTCACGGGGCCCGCGGTGAGTGTGCATACCGCCTGCTCCACGGGACTGGTGGCCATCGTGCAGGCGTTCGACAGCTTGCGCGCGCATCGCTGCGACATGGCCATCGCGGGCGGCGCGTCGATGACGTATCCGCCACAGAGCGGCTACGTGTATCAGGAAGGCGCCATGCTGTCCAGGGATGGGCTGACGCGCACGTTTGATGCGTCCGCCAGCGGCACCGTCTTCGGTGACGGCGGCGCGGTCGTGCTCATGAAGCGACTCTCCGATGCGATTGCCGATGGCGACCAGATCTACGCCGTGATTCGAGGCGCAGGGCTGAACAACGATGGTGGGGTCAAGGCCAGCTTCACGGCGCCGAGCGTTGATGGTCAGGCGCGCGTGATTGCGGCCGCACTCCGCGACGCACAGGTGGACGCACGCTCCATTTCGTATGTCGAGGCGCACGGCACGGCCACGCCGCTCGGTGATCCGATTGAAGTCGAAGGGCTGACGAAGGCCTTTCGGGAGGGGCCAAATGGCACGACGGATCTCGGCTTCTGTCGCATCGGTACGGCCAAGAGCAACGTCGGGCATGTCGTTGCGGCGGCCGGCGCGGTGGGTGTCATCAAGACGGCACTGTCGCTGACGCACGAGACGCTGCCTGCGGTGCTGCACTTCAAGTCACCGAACCCGAAGATCGATTTCGCGAACTCGCCGTTCGTGGTGAATCATCAGCGCACGGCGTGGGAGCGGACTGCTCTCCCGCGCCGCGCCGGGGTCAGCGCCTTTGGTGTCGGCGGGACCAATGCGCACGTGATCCTCGAAGAAGCACCACGAGTGGCGGCGTCGGCGGACGCAGACGGCCCGCAAATCCTGCGCGTGTCGGCGCGGACACCGGCGGCACTGGAACGTGCGACCACGGCGCTTGCTGCGCATCTGCGGGACGATGCAGCCATCAATCTCGCTGACGTCGCACACACCCTGCGCGACGGTCGAACGGAGTTTGCGTATCGACGCATCGTGGTCGCTGCCGATGCGTCGCATGCCGCAACGGCGCTTGAACAGCGCGACAATCCGTTGCATGCCAGCGCGCGACTTGCGACACAACCCCACGGCATCGTCTTCACCTTTCCGGGCCAGGGCACACAGTATCCGGGGATGGGGTTGGAACTCTACGAAAGCGAGCCGGTCTTCCGGGCGGCGTGCGATGCGGTCTTTGCTGCGATGGCGGGCCATACCGAGTTCGAGCTGAAGACGCAGATGTTCGCGCAGGACGGCCAGCTGTTGACGGCGACATCGGTCGCGCAGCCGGCAACGTTCTGCCTCGAATACGCACTGGGCGCGTTGTGGCAATCGCGCGGAGTCGCTCCGACTGCGATGATCGGGCACTCGATCGGCGAATTTGTTGCGGCCGTGTTCTCCGGCGTGATGTCACTGTCGGACGCGGCGCGTCTTGTGGCGCGCCGCGGGCAGCTCATGAATGCACTGCCCGCCGGTTCCATGTTGTCGGTGCGCCTGAATGCGGACGCGGTGCGCGCCCGCTTGCCTGACGGTCTGTCACTCGCGGCTGAAAATGGGCCATCAGCCTGCGTCATTGCGGGGCCGACTGCGCTGGTCACGGACTTCGCGGCAGCAATGGAGCGCGAGGATATACCGGCACGGCTCCTCCAAACGTCGCACGCCTTCCATTCGGCGATGATGGATCCCGTCCTTGACGCCTTCGAAGCGGCGGTCAGGTCTGTCACGCTTGCCGCACCGACCATTCCGATCGTCTCGACCCTGACGGGCACCTGGCTGACTGCGGCCGAAGCGGTCGATCCGACGTATTGGGCACGGCATCTGCGAGGCACCGTCCGCTTTTCGACCGCGGTGCAGACGATTCTGTCCGGTGCACCAGCGCTCTTTCTCGAAGTCGGCGCTCGCCACTCCCTGTCGACGCTGGTGCGTCAGCACAAGGCACCGTGGCCCGGCGAGGCCGTCGCGCTGACGGTGCCGTCGCTCACAGATGGTCCAATCAGCGAGCGTGAAGCGTTCCTGCTCGCCGTCGGCCGTCTCTGGCTCAACGGCGTCGACGCCGATGTGACCATCAGCACCGGTCGCAAGCGCGTGCGCCTTCCCACGTACCCGTTCGAACGCGTGCGTTGCTGGGTGGATGCGGCCGCCGCATCGACCGACGCGCATTTGCACACCGCTGAATCGGTCGTCATTCCAGATGCACCGACGGTCGACGTCACCACCGGCCCGGGTTCAGCATCGACGGTGCTCGCCGGCGCGATCCCCCTCCCTTCTTCTCCTGCACCATCTGTCATGCCTGCTCCTGCACCTTCGGACCGCCGCGCCACTCTCATCGGCAGACTGCGGACCGTCTTCGAAGACGTCAGCGGGATGGACCTCACGGATTCCGACGCGTCGTCGTCTTTCATAGAATTGGGGCTCGACTCGCTTGTCCTCACGCAGACGGCGATTCAGGTGAAGAAGACATTCGCGGTCAGCATCACATTCCGGCAGCTGATGGAGCAGTATCGATCCCTGGACGCACTCGCCGGATTTCTTGACAGCAAACTCCCGGCCGATCCAGCACCGCAAACCGAGGCGCCCGCCATGGCCGACCCCACTCCTGCGCTACAGCCGATGACTGCGTCAGGAACCTCGCCAGCCCTCGGCGGTTTGCGCACGGTCGCCTCGGTGCGTGCATTCGACGCGTCCACGGCGGGCTTCGCGCAACAGGTCATCCAGCAGCAGCTTGCCATCATGGAGCAACAGCTCGCGCTGCTTGGTGGCGCGCAACCAGCCGTCGCGTCCGTGCCGATTGCGAGCGCAGCGCCGACCGTCGTCGCCACGGCACCGCAGGCGCCAGCGACCAGCGCATCGGACGAAGAGGCCGCACTCGCGCACAAGCAATACGATGTGAAGAAGGCCTTCGGCGCGATCGCGCGGATTCACACCCGGCCGACGTCGGAACTCACGAATCGTCAGCGACAGTTGCTCGAGTCGTTCATGCGGAGCTACGTCGCCCGCACCAAAGCATCGAAGGCGTACACTGAAGCAAACCGTCCGCATCTGGCGGATCCTCGGGTCGTCAACGGCTTCCGGCCGCAGACGAAGGAAATCTGCTACCAGATCGTCATCAACAAGTCGAAGGGCTCCCGCATGTGGGATCTCGACGGCAACGAGTACATCGACACGTTGAACGGCTTCGGCATGAACATGTTCGGGTGGCAGCCGGAGTTCATCAACGACGCGGTGAAGAAGCAGTTGGACGAAGGGCATGACATCGGCCCCCAGCACCCGCTCGCCGGCGAGGTTGCGAAACTGGTCTGTGACTTGACCGGATTCGACCGGGCAGGACTCTGCAACACGGGATCGGAAGCCGTGATGGGTGCGATGCGTATCGCGCGCACCGTCACCGGTCGCGATCTGATCGTGATCTTCTCCGGCGCGTACCACGGGATCTTCGACGAAGTCATCGTCCGCGGTACGCGGAAGCTGCGGGCCGTACCTGCGGCGCCAGGGATCCTGCAGGCCGCCGTCGAGAACGTCCTCGTGCTGGACTATGGCACGCCTGAATCTCTCGAGATCATCCGATCACGCGCCCACGAACTCGCCGCCGTCCTCCTCGAGCCTGTGCAGAGCCGACGGCCGGATTTCCAGCCGATCGAGTTTCTTCGTGAAGTGCGGAAGATCACGGAAGACAACGGCACCGTACTGATCTTCGACGAAGTGATCACCGGATTCCGCTCCCATCCACGCGGCGCCCAGGGTCTCTTCGGCATCACTGCGGACCTCGCGTCATACGGCAAAGTGATTGGTGGGGGCTACCCGATCGGCGTGATTGCCGGCAAGCGTGAGTTCATGGACGCCCTCGACGGTGGTGCGTGGAGTTTCGGCGACGACTCGATTCCGACGGTCGGCGTCACGTACTTTGCCGGCACGTTCGTTCGTCACCCGCTCGCACTTGCTGCATGCAAGGCGGTCCTCACGCATCTCAAGGAACAGGGCCCGTCACTGCAGGCGTCGCTGACGGACAAGACGACTGCGATGGCGGCCGACATGAATGCGTACGTGACGCGAGTCGGCGCGCCGCTGGTCATCAAACACTTCGCGTCGCTCTGGCGGGTGACTTTTCTCGAGGATCATCCGCTGCAGGATCTGCTCTGGGCGATGATGCGCAATCGCGGTATTCACGTCCTCGACAACTTCCCGTGCTTCATGACGACGGCACACTCGGCAGCCGACATCGCGCAGATCACGAGCGTGTTCAAGGCAGCGCTGCACGAAATGATCGTGTCGGGCTTCCTGCCCGGTCGCGCGGAAGAACCAGTCGTTGCCGCGGACGCTGCTCAGCCTCCTGTACCGAACGCACGACTCGGCCGTGACCGCGATGGCTCACCCGCGTGGTTCGTGCCTGATCCCGCAACGCCCGGTCAGTTTCTGAAGCTCATGGCCTAGCACGCGGCGACACACATGGCACAACCGAGGGATGACGGCGTCCAGTCATCTCACGGTTGGCGCGGTGTGTGTCGCGCCCGACGCCACCAGGCAAACGCCGGCCAGCCAAGTGCAAGCAGCACGCATCCCTTGATCGCGTTGATCGGATTGGATGCGACGGAACCGATGATCACGTACGCGGACGCGGCGAGAAACAGCAGCGTCGTGAATGGGTGGCCCGGCGCGCGCACGGTCACGCGCGCGATCTCGCCCCGCGACTCCTGTGCGCGGTACACGAACAGTGCCGCGGCGGTCGCGCCGAAGAACAGCCAGTCGGCGAACACGACGTAGTCGAGGAGTTGACCGTAGCTGCCGGAAAACAGCAGCACGATTGCCCACAGGGCCTGCGCGACGAGTGCGGCGATCGGCGTGCGCGTGCGCGGATCGACGTGCGCCATCCGTGCGAAGAAAACGCCGTCCGCCGCCATCGCCTGGTACACGCGCGGTGTGACGAGAATCACGAGATTCAGAAAGCCGAACGTCGAGATCACGATGCCGGCGCCGATGATGCTGCGGCCCCGCCCGCCGAGGTAGGCGCCGACCGTATCGGCGGCCGGCGCACGGCTGGCAGCCAGCCCCTCGACGCCGAGTGCACGGAGGTACGCCATGTTGATCAGCAGATAGCAGGCGACGACGATCAGCACGCCAAGGACCAGTGCGCGCGGCAGGTCGCGTTCCGCGTCGCGCAATTCCTCGGCGATGAAATTCGTCTGCTGCCATCCGCCGAATGCGAAGAGCACCGGCACGAGCGCCGCTCCGACGGCGAGCATCCACTGCACGGCGCCGGTTGGCGCGACGAGTACGGGGGTGGCCGGACCAGCGGTCGCGACATGCGCCGTGAGTGACGGCGCGATGAAGGCGACGATGATGAGGAACGCGATCGCCGCGAGCTTGAGCAGGGTGGCGATGTTCTGCGTGACGGCACCCGGCGCAACACCGATGATGTTGATCATCGTCAGCACGGCGATCGCCGTCACCGCAAGCGGCGTCACTACCGATGCAGGCAGTCCGAACAACGCGGTTGCGTAGCTCGCGCAGGTCATCGCCACCGCCGCAATGGCACCGGTCGAGATCATCAGCGCGAGCGCCCAGCCGTACAGAAATGCCGGAAACTGTCCGAAGGTATCGCGCAGGTAGACGTAGCTGCCGCCGGCGTGTGGTGCGCGTGCGCCAAGCTCGGAGAACACGAACGCACCGACGATCGCGATCACGGCGCCGATGCCCCACGTTGCAAGGGTCGCGGCAGCCGTGCCGACGCGCTGCGCGACGATCGCCGGGTTGAGAAAGATTCCAGCCCCGATGATGCCACCGACCACCATCATCGTCGCCGAGAAGAGGCCGAGTCGTCGGGCGTAGCCGGAGGCGGCAGGCGTCGCGTTGTCGGGCGAGGGGGCAGTTGCAGGCATCCGGGCACGGTAGTGCCCTGCGCTGTGCACAGCGAGGGTGCCGGCGATTGCGTAAACACGGGAACTGGACACGTGCGCGTTGCGGCGCGTGCTTGGTGATGCAGCTCACCCCGAATTCCACTGGCCCCGCCGATGCCCTCTCTCCGCCCTCGCCGTCTCGCGCGAATTTTCACCACGGCGGCCCTCGTACTTGCCGCACGCGGTCACGCGCAGCCCGTTGCCAGCACTGATCCATTCGCGGCACTCCGCCTGCGATCGATCGGCCCGGCCAACATGAGCGGCCGGTTTACCGATGTCGCGGTGAACGAAACGAACCCGTACGAGTTCTATGCCGCAGCAGCCACGGGTGGCCTCTGGAAGACCAGCGACAACGGTGTCACCTGGAAGGCGGTTTTCGAGAATCAGCCGGTGAACAGCATCGGCGCGGTGACCGTCGATCAGCGGCACCCGCAAACGGTGTGGATCGGCACCGGCGAGGCGACGAACCGGCAGAGCTCCGGCTGGGGCGACGGCGTCTACAAGAGCACCGATGGTGGCACGACGTGGGCCAACATGGGACTGCACAACACGGCGCGTATCGCACGCATCGTCGTCGATCCGACGAATTCGGACGTGGTGTATGTCGCCTCACCTGGTCATCTGTGGGGCCCGAACAGCGAACGCGGCCTGTTCAAGACCGTCGACGGCGGGCGGACGTGGACACCAATCCTGACCCGCGACGACAACACCGGTGTCGTGGATGTCGCCGTGGATCCGAGCGATCCACGGACGGTGTATGCGGCGCTGTACCAGCATCGTCGCACGCCATTCGGATTCGTCGGCGGCGGCCCCGGAAGTGGGCTGTACAAGTCCACTGACGCCGGCGCGACATGGACACAACTCACGAGCGGACTGCCGGCCGGCACCGTCGGAAGAATTTCGATCTCGATTTACGTGAAGGATCCGCGCATCGTGTACGTCAGTGTCGAGAAAGGCCTGCGTTACACGTCGAGTATCTCGTACGACAAGCGGCTGGGTGGCGTATATCGGTCCGAGGACAAGGGCGCGACGTGGCGATTCATGAGCGACTGGAATCCCCGCCCGGCCTATTCGAGTCAGTTGCGCGTGGACCCGAGCGATCAGAGCCGCCTGTACGCGATGCAGTGGTCGGTGAGCGACGACAGTGGCAAGACGTGGCGATCACCACGACAGTCATTGCACGGCGACGACCGGATGGTGTGGGTCGATCCGAAGGACTCGCGACATCTCATCAAGGCCGACGACGGTGGCATCGGTATCTCGTATGACCGCGGCGTGAAGTGGCTGTTCGTCACGTCGTTGCCGGTCTCGCAACCGTATCACGTCAGCGTGACCAGTACCTCACCGTATCTGGTCTGTGCCGGACTGCAGGACAACGGCAGCTGGTGTGGTCCGGCGTCGACGTACGCTACGCCGGGACCGCTCAACGACGACTGGTTTCGCGTGGGCGGCGGCGATGGATTCAACAACGTCGTCGACATGACGGATAACACGACCCTCTACTCGAGCGGACAGTACCTCGGCCTGACGCGCGTCAATCTTCGCACACTCGAGACGGTACAGATTCGTCCCACGCCGAAGGAAGGCGAAGGCCCGAAGCTCGGGAACTGGGGCGCACCGGAACCGCGCGTCGGCAGGAAGATCATGCCAGCCGGCTGGAATTCACCGATCATCATCTCGCCACACAATCACCACACCATCTACGCCGGCATGCGTGAAGTGTGGAAGTCCGTGGATCGCGGCAACACGTGGACCTCGCTCGGAGACCTGACGACGCGTGTGGATCGTCGCAGCCTCGCGATCATGGGCCAGTTACCGACCGACACGACGCTCTCGCTCGACGATGGCGTGTCGTACTTCCCGAGCACGACGGCGATCAGCGAATCACCTGTCACGGCCGGTGTGCTCTACGTCGGCACGGACGACGGCAATCTGCAGGTCTCGCAGGATGGCGGCCGCACGTGGAAGAACGTGCGTGGCAACGTGCCGGGCGTACCACAGGGCACATGGGTGGCGCACCTCGAAGCGTCGCGCACCGCGGCTGGCACTGTGTACGCTGCCTTCGATGGTCATCAGGCGGACGATTTCACGAACTATCTCTTCCGCAGCACCGACTATGGCGCGACGTGGACCGCGCTCAGCGCGACGCTGCCGCCCGAACGCGTGCTGCATGTGATCAAGGAGGATCCGCGCAATGCACGCGTGCTCTACCTCGGCACGGAACAGGGGCTCTTCGTTTCGATCGATGCGGGAGCAAACTGGCGCGAAGTGCGAGGCCTGCCGAGGATGCCGATCTTCGATTTCGTCGTGCATCCGGCGGAGAACGATCTGGTCATCGCGTCGCACGCGCGCGGCATCTGGATTCTCGATAACCTCAGCGCGCTGCAGGAGTTGACACCCGCGATCGCGCAGTCGAAGAGTCACCTGTTCACACTTCGGGCGGCAGTCGAGCGCCGGCAGACGAATGTGAAAGCGCACACCGGCGACATGATCTTTCGCGGCGAGAATCCGCCGAACGGCGCGATCATCGACTATTGGCTGGGAGATGCGGCCGTGAGTGACAGCGTCGCGATCACCGTGTACGATGCGAGCGGCAAGGAAGTGACCAGCGTGAAGCCTGCGCGCGCCGCCGGCGTGAATCGCGTCGTCTGGAATCTGCGATTGCCTGCGCTGCCCGGGCCGGCGGCCGGTGTCGATGACGACGAGGATGGGCCACGTGGCGCACCGTTGGGACGTCTCGTCGCTCCGGGGCGGTATTCAGTGCGGTTGCGCGTCGGATCAACCACGACGGAACAACCGCTCACTGTTCGCGACGATCCGCGCGTCACGATCACGCCACTGGCGCGTGCGCAGTGGTACAGCGCGGCAGATTCCGTCGCGTCGGTGTACCGTCAGGCGTTCACACTGTCGACGGACGCCGCGAAGGGCGGCGATGCGGAACTGAAAAAATCAACGCGCGAACTACTCGATCGCGTTGGAGCGCTCTACAACAACGTGTCACGCGGTGGCCAGCCTCCGACCGCAGACCAGCGCGCGCAAATGGCGTACTTCCCGACCATCGTGACGTCGCTGCGCGCACGCCTGCCACGCTGACACAATGTCAACCATGCGACGCGGGACGCCTCACCGTTCAGTGTAGGCGTACCCCTTCGCGTCAGGCGACACCGTGCCCCAGGCCTGCCGCGCATCATGCTCGAAGATGAGCAGCCACTTGTCGTCTGCCGCGTCACGCAGCAGCGCGCGCTTGCTCTCGAGCGTGCGCAGCGGCTCGACATCGTAGCCCATGATCCACGCCAGCGGCACGTGATTCACCGTCGGAACGACATCACCGAGAAAGAGCGCTCGCTCGGCGCCACCGTCGATGAGCAGACTCTGGTGGTGCGGCACGTGACCGGGCGTCTTTCGCGCCGTGATACCGCGGACGATCTCCACATCGCCGTCAACCAGGTGCAGCTGACCGGCGGCCTTGATCGGCTCGAAGTTCGGCGGAAAGTAGCTCGCCGCCGTCCGTTCGTTCGTATGGGTCGCCCAGTCGTATTCGCCGGCCTGCACGATGTACATCGCATTCGCGAACGTCGGCATCACCAGCCCCTCCGCCGTCCGTCGCGTATTGCCGCCGGCGTGATCGAAGTGCAGATGCGTGTTGATCACGACCTTCACATCCTCCGGCGTGAACCCGGCCGAACGTATGCCGGTTTCGAGCGCGGTTTCATCCGCTCGCTGCTCAGGCACGTCCGCCTGCAGCTCCATGCCATAGATGTCCATGAACTTCTGCTCTTCCTTGTTGCCCGCGCCGCTGTCGATCAGCACGAGGCCATCCGGATGCTCGATCAGCAGGCACCGCATGCCCATCTGAATGCGGTTCCGTTCATCGGCCTCGATCTTTCGCTGCCAGAGCACCTTCGGCACGACGCCGAACATTGCGCCGCCGTCGAGGCGCTGACCGCCGGCCTGGATGGCATGAATGCGCAGCGAACCAAGCTGCGTGGTCTGCAGAAGCGGAGTCGGGAATGTCATGGAGGCAGTTGGTGGAGTCAGGCGCCATCAGAGGCATCACGCACGGGCGCGGGCAGCGCAGGCGGGCGTCGGCGCTTGGCCATGGACGTGCCGCTGCGCTGGAACGCATCGAGCGCGCCCCATGTCGTGATGTCACGCCCCGCCGCATCGCGCAGCAGTTCGATCAACACCTTGGCGGTGGCGATCGCATCACCGGCCGCACGATGGCGCACCTCAGGTGGGATGTCCACGGCGTAATGATTCGCGACGGCGTCGAGATTCCGGCGCGGCAGTTGTGGCAGCACTTTGCGCGCCAATCGTACCGTGCAGAGCGTCGTGCCATCGAGTGCCTGTCCCGTGCCGCGGAACACCTCGTGCGAGACGAAACGCCAGTCGAACGACGCGTTGTGCGCGACGAAGATGTGCCCTTCGAGCCTGGACGCGACCTCCTGCGCGATGGTCGCGAACACCGGTTTGTTGCGCACCATGTCCGATGTGATACGCGTGATCTTCGTGATCATCGGCGGAATCGAGCATTCGGGATTCACGAGCGTCTCGTAGGTGTCCACGATCTGGCCGTCATGCACGCGCACGATCGCGATCTCCGTGATGCGATCGCCATGACTCGGACGTCCACCGGTGGTTTCGACATCCACCACCGCAAAGCGCAGCGAGGAAATCGGCAGCGCCTCGGCGGCATATCGCTCGAGCGTGATGGACGACGACGCCCTCGCGGCCGGGGACAGGTCGCCGATGCGACGCCTTGGCACCGCCTGCGCAGTGCTTCGCCACCGTCCGTCCGGCCCCTGTCGCACGTCCGGGCGATGCCCGACAATCGCGCGCGCGAGACTCTCCGCCAGCGCACGACGCACACCGATGGCCTGACAGACCTGCGCCACGAGGTCAGGTGACGATATCGGGCCACGCGCGATCAGCGCCACCGCGTTGTCGGTGAGCGTGGAATCGGCGGGCTTGAGCCGTGCGCCGAGCGAAGCGATCAGTGAGTCAGAGTCCATCGACTGGAAAAGGCATCGTCTTGCAGCAGGGTGCGCACACCACCGCGCATCCGGTCACTTCCTTCCAACGTCGGCAGTGCGCGGTCGATCTCGGGGCGTCGGGAGAACGTGTATGCAGACAAGCTATTGAGGTGGTTCGTCCCATGAGGTACCCCAGAGTCTCCGCGGACTTCCTCTGACCGCGGGCTGGCCTTCCGGTCCATTTCTTGTGAAATTCTTCACAAGCTATGTCACCCGCCCCGACTCCTGCCGCCCCTGAAAAGCACATAGCCGAATCCACGGTTCGGCGATTGTCCCTGTATCTCCGCGTCCTCGAGCACGCCGCAGCGCGCGGCCAGGAGACCATCTCGAGCGACTCGCTGGCTGACGAGGGTGGCACCACGTCGGCGCAGGTGCGGAAAGACCTCAGTTTCTTCGGGTCGTTTGGCAAGCGCGGCCGTGGTTACAACGTTGGCGAGCTCGTGAGTCAGCTACAGGAGATTCTTGGCCTCGGCCAGGAGTGGAAGGTCTACATCGTCGGCGCCGGGAAGATCGGCGCGGCGCTCGTCAGCTACCGCGGGTTCTCGCAACGGGGCTTCCGCGTGCTCGGCATCTACGACAACAACCCGCAGCTCGTCGGCCGCATGATCGACGGCGTCGGCATTCGCAGCATGTCACAGCTCGAACACGACGCCGCGCGCGAACTGCCCGACATTGCGGTGCTGACGGTGCCGGCCGAGTTCGCCCAGTCGGTCGCCGAGCGTGTGGTGGCCTCCGGCATCCGCGCCATTTTGAACTTCGCGCCCGCACCGATCCACGTGCCTGCAACGGTCACGGTGAAGTCGGTGAACATGGCGCTGGAGCTGGAAGGCCTCGCGTACGCCCTCGTTCATGGTCCGTCGGCCAGTTCGCCCCGCTGACCAGTTCGACCGCGCTACGGCTCCTCGTGACTCGGCACGGGCAACGCACGGAGCAGCGCCGCGAACTGCGCCGCTGACAGTGTCTCCGGGCGCACTTCCGGATCGAGGCCCGCGGCATCCAGCGCGGCATCCGCCTGCTCCGCCGAGAGGCCGCGCACCGTGCGCACCACGCGACGCATCTGCTTGCGTCGCAGCCCGAACGACGCGATCACCAGTTTTCTGAACGGCGCCTCTTCGTCAGCGCTGATCACGGGATCGGTGCGCGGCACGATGTGGAGAATCGCGGAGTCCACTGATGGCGGCGGATGAAACGCCGTGGGCTTCACGACGCCGCGCGGCGTGACAATCGCAAGCGCCTGCAGATTCACCGAGAGTGCGCCGTATTCCTTGGATCCCGGTGCCGCCACCGCGCGATCACCGACCTCGCGCTGGACGAGAAACACCGCGCGCTCGGGCCGCGGGCGGGTCATCGCGTGGAAGATGATCGGCGTCGTGATGTAGTACGGTACGTTTCCGGCGAGGAGGTATGGTCCGCCCGCGACGTCTCCCAGCGCCAGATCCAGCACATCGGATTCGATCACGCTCACATGCGGCTGCGTGGCGTACCGCGCGCGAAGCACCGGGATCAGCAGCTTGTCGATCTCGATCGTGATCAGGCGACCCGCGCGTGCTGCGAGCCGATCGGTCAAGGCGCCTCGACCCGGGCCGATCTCGATCACCGTATCCGACTTGCCGATCTCCAGGACATCAGCAATGCGATCGAGCGTGCGTGTGTCGGTGAGAAAGTGCTGGCCGAGTCGCTTGCGTGGCGGCGGCAGGCGCGGCTGTCGCGCGTCGGCACTCATGGCGCACACTGCAATGCGGCGATCGCGGCAGCGTGCACGATGTCCGTCGCCGACGCGCCGCGCGACAGATCGAGCGACGGCTTGCGCAGTCCCTGTACGATCGGCCCGATGGCGGTCGCGCCACTCAGGTACTGCACCAGTTTGTATGCGATGTTGCCAGCGTCGAGAGAGGGAAAGATCAGGATGTTCGCCTTGCCTGCGACGGCACTGCCAGGTGCTTTGCGCGATGCGACAGCGGCATCGAGCGCAGCATCGGCCTGCAGTTCACCATCAACCCAGAGATCGGGACGACGTGCGCGCGTCAGTGCGACTGCCTCACGCACGCGCAGCACCGTTGCCGCCTCGGCGCTCCCTCGCGTGCTGAAGCTGAGGAACGCGATCGCCGGCTGATCGCCGACGATGCGCACGCGATCGGTCGCAGCGGCGATTGCGATGTCCGACAGCTGCTCCACGCTCGGCTCCGGAATCACGCCGCAGTCGCTGAAGGTGAGCACTTCCTGCGGCCACGCCTTTCCGTGCTCCGGCTCGACGAGGTAGAACGCGCCGGACACGCTGTGGCTGCCATTCTCCGGACCAATCAACCGGAGCGCCCAGCGCAGCACCTCCGCGGTCGTGTTGACGGCGCCGGCGATGCAGGCGTCGGCAGCGCCCATCGCCACGAGGGCGTTCGCGAATGCCAGCGGTCGGTTCGCATTGGCGCGCGCCTCGTCCTCGTTGCGCGAGCGCGAGCGGGCCCATCGCACCAGGCATTCCTCGACGTCCGCGAGGTGCGGGCTCTCGCGTGGAATGATCGGAATGCCACCTCGCGCGCGGACCGCCGGAACACACGTGACGTCCGGAATTACGACGAGTGGCGTTGCTATTGCGGCGGCCGATATTCGTCCGATCGCGTCCAACGTTCGCTCATCATCGCCTTCGGCAAAGACGATGCGAGGACAGCGAGCCGCGGCGCGCTGGTGCAGATTCGCGAGAAAACCGCTCACCGCTGCGAGTAGCGGAACTTGGCGTGCAGCGCTGCGACGACCGAGGGGTGCGTCAGGTCGCTCACATCGCCACCGAATCGTGCGACCTCCCGAACCATCGAACTCGAGATGTAGGTGGTGTCGAGCGACGGCACCATGAACACTGTTTCGAGATCGGGAGCAAGGTGACGATTCATCAATGCCATCTGAAACTCGTACTCAAAGTCACTGACGGCGCGCAATCCGCGGATCAGCATCGATGCGCCGGTCTCGTGCGCCAGATCGACGAGCAGACCGTCGAAGCCGCGCACCTCAATCCGTGGTTCATCGCTCGTCGCGCCTTCGATGAAGCGCACACGCTCCTCCGCTCCGAACAACGACGTCTTTTTCGGATTCGTCGCCACCGCCACCACCAGCGTGTCCACGAAATGCAGGCTACGCCGCATCAAGTCGAGATGTCCACGCGTGACAGGATCAAAGCTGCCGGCGTACAGCGCAATACGACTCATCGGAGAGGTCTCGGATCCACGATTGGGGCCAGACAGCAGAGGAGGTCAGCCGCGGAAGAAAGTAATGGCCGTCTGCCCATAACGGCGGCGGTCGCCGCCGTCCCCGAGGCTCAGCAGCGCCGGGTGCTCGATACCGAAGACGGTGGCGAAATGCACGGCGTTCCAGATTGCGGCCAACCCGGCGGCGACGGTTGATGCATATGGCGGGTCGGCAAATCCCAGCGCGTACGCATCTGCCGACAGGCCGCGCACGAACTGCTCGGCGTCGCCGCGATGCAGCGTGTAGCTGGTTTGCAGCGCCCCGAGGCCCGTCAGATTCTTCTCGATCGCCGCGAGGGCGCCCGCCGACGAGTCCACGAACGTGACGTGTGCCGCGCCGCGACTGAGCGCCTCGATGCCGAGCGCACCGGAACCGGCACAGAGGTCGAGTACAGTCGCCTTCGGGACATCGAACTGAATGATGCTGAACCAGGCTTCGCGCACACGGTCGCCAGTCGGGCGGACATCGCTGCCCTTCGGTACTGCAATCTGCCGACCACGCCAGCTCCCGCCGATGATACGCATCGATCAGCGCCGCACGTCGACGAGATTCAACTGCAGGCGATCGGCGCCGCGATAGTCATCCCGATCGAGACGAAAAGCGAGATCGACCGGCAGCGTGGGGTCGAGCAGTTTCGCGCGCTCACCAAGTCGCCAACCGATTGCAGCGATGGCACCATGATCGGTGCTGATCGCGGTGCGCACGCCATCGGTCGTCCCGATACGTTTGGGCGGCGCGTCGATGCGCGCAGCACGCAGTGCGAGCGTCGGCGTCGGATTGCCAAGCCCGTGCGGCTCGAAGTACTGGAGCAGCTTCTCCAACTCGTCGGTCACATCGTTCTCGCGGACTTCGAGATCGATGCGCTGCTCAGGCACGAGATCGTCCGCTGTGAGCTGCGCGCGTGCGACCGCGTTGAATGCCTGCTGGAGCGTCGGCACGAGCTCCGACGCGACCGTGATGCCGGCCGCCGCGCGGTGCCCACCGAACCGAATGAGATGCTGGCGGCAGGCCGACAATCCCGCGTGCAGATCGAAGGCGCTGATGGAGCGTCCGCTGCCCTTGCCCGTCTCGCCGTCAAGCGCGACCATCACGACCGGTCGCGAGACTTGTTCGACGATGCGCGATGCGACGATGCCGATCACACCGGCGTGCCAGCCCTGCTTGGCGATCACCAGACCATACGTCTCATCGAGGTCGATGCCGTCCACGATCCGCATCGCTTCGTCAAGCGTCGTGCGATCGAGCGACTGCCGCCGCTGATTCAGTTCTTCGAGCTCACGTGCGATCTCATTCGCCTCGCCCGGATCATCGGTGAGCAGCAGATCAACGCCACGCATGGCATTGCCGAGTCGACCGACCGCGTTCAGGCGCGGCGCGAGGATGTAGCCGATGCGGCCTGCGGTGAGCGGCTTGCCGTCGAGACCAGATGCACGGATCAGCGCCCGCAGACCAGCGTTCTTCGTCTCGCCCATCAACTTCAGACCGTACTTCACGAACACGCGGTTCTCGCCACGCAGCGGCGCCAGATCCGCCACGGTGGCGAGCGCGACGAGATCGAGCAACGCGAACACGGCATTCTCGTTCGCGCCCATCGCTCGGGTCACCGCGAGTGCGAGCTTGAACGCGATACCGACAGCGGCGAAATCCTTGTCCGGCGATGGACATCCCGGCTGCTTCGGATTGAGGATCGCGGCGCACGTCGGCAGCGGCCCACCGGGCAGATGGTGATCGCTGACGATGACGTCGAGGCCGGCCGCGGTGAGGGCGGCGATCGCCGGCAACGCACTGGTCCCGCAGTCGGCCGTCAGCACGACCCGCGCTTTCGCGGCAAGTGCCGCCTGCACACCGGCATCCGTGAGATCGTAGCCGTCCGACAACCGATGTGGAATGAACGGCACGATATTGCCGCCGAGCGCGCGCAGCGCACGCGTGAGCAATGCGGTGCTGCACATGCCATCGACGTCGTAGTCACCGTGCACGAGCACCGTTTCGCCGCTGCGGATGGCGCGCACCAGCCGGTCCACCGCGGCCGTCATGCCGAGCAGCTGATACGGGTCGCCAAGTTGTTCGAGCCGAGGGCGCAGGAATCGTTTGGCATCATCGACGTCGGTATAGCCGCGCTGCACCAGCAATTGGCAGACGACGCGCGGCAACGACAGCGATGCGACCAGTGTATCAACGACATTCACATCGACGACGGGTGGCGGAAGCCACCGTGAGGGAGGCCGGACTCGGGGAGCGGTAACGGTCATCGCGTCAACCTAGGATGCCGAACGACGCGCAACAATACAAATCCTGCGTCGCCGCGTCGAAGTGATGCATCACGTGCGGAATCGCTCGGCCAGCAACGCACGGCGTTCCTGGCGGAGCGCCTCGCGCTCCATCTCCAGTTCGCGTCGCGCGTCCGCATCCGTTGCCCGGATCAGGCTATCCAGATCGCGCAACGTCCGGTCGAGTTGGCGCACACGAAACTGCCGGACGGCGCCCGCGAGCTGCTGCGGCCCCGCCGCCGGCGCCAGATCGGCGGTCCGCGCGACGACCTCGAGGAAGACATCCATCGCAAACGGCGCGTCGGTTTCGAGCGCGAGTTCTACGGTGTCCAGTGGTTCGTCGGCGTGCAGCTTGAGCAGCGTCTCGTAGATCGCACGCAACCGCTGATCCTCGAAGAGCTCCGGATCGATCTGCTCTGACGCCTCGCGCACCCAGCGACGATCCTGCATCAACAACGCGACAACCGAAAGCTCCGGACCCGCGACGAGCCCGATGCTCGACGGACGCGGACGCGCCGGGTCCATCTTCCAGCCGGTCTCCTGACGCTTTTTTGCCCACTTGCCGCGCGGCGGCGCGTCGAGCGGAGGTGGCTGGACACGCGGTGTTTCGTACACGTCCTCGTGACCGCCCGGTTCGGCGAGATGCGGGTCGTGTCGTGTGGAAATCGGTCCTGGTGACGATGGCGCCGCGACATTACGAGCTGTCCCTGCGGCAGAAGCCACGCGCTGCTTCGGCGGCGCCGCCAGCTCCGCCTCGATCACCGTCGCGGGCAACCGTGCCACCTCGGACAGGCGCGAGACGTACAGCGACTTCGTCAGGTCGTCCGCGGTCGCACGCAACGTCGGCAACAACTTGTCGATTGCGCGTCGCGCCTTCGAGAGATCACCGAACCATCCCCGGCGATCCAACAGCTGCAACTGACGCTCGAACACGTCGGTGCCGGCGTGTACGGCTCGATCGAGACCGGCGCGACCATGCGTTACCACAAAGGTGTCCGGATCATCGCCGTCGGGCAGCGTGACGACGCGCACCGCCGCCTTCTGGCGCAGCAACTCCATGCCCGCACGGAATGTCGCCTTCTGCCCTGCCTCGTCGCTGTCGTACAGCAGGAAGACATTCTTCGTGTACCGCGTGAGCAGCTGCGCCTGCCCTTCCGTGAGCGCAGTCCCCAGTCCGGCCACCGCCTGCGTGGCGCCGGCAAGATGGCAACGAATCACATCCATGTACCCTTCGACAACGAGTGCCTGGTCTTCCTTGCGCATGGAATTCTTCGCCCAGTTCAGCCCGTACAGCAATGACCCCTTGCTGAACACCGGCGAGTCAGACGAATTGAGATACTTCGGCTCACCCGGGCCCATCAACCGCCCACCGAATCCGACGGGATGTCCCGCCGCATCATGGATCGGGAACATCACGCGATTGCGGAACCGCGCGCGCACGCGACCATCCTCCTCACGCTTGACGAGCAGTCCGGCGTCGAGGAGTTGCAGCTCGTTGTAGCCGAGCGCACCGAGCTTCGAGCGCAGCACATCCGCGTCGTTCGGGGCATACCCGATCTCGAAGCGATCGGTGGCCGCGCGATCGAGCCCGCGCGATGCGAGATACGCCTGCGCTGCGGCGCCGTCCGGTGACCAGAGCGTGTCACGAAAGAGTTCGGCCGCGGCACCCAGCAGCGCCCACACGGGTTCCCGCGTGTCGCGCGCATCATCGCGTGAGCCACGCGTCTCGACGATCACGATACCCGCACGATCCGCCGCCGCACGCACCGCCGTCGGCCAATCCATGCCGCCGTGCTTCTGCAGAAACGTGAAGACGTCGCCACTTTCCCCGCACTTGAAGCAGTGATACGTGTTGTTGCGCGTGGAGACGCTGAAGTTCGGGTTCTTGCCGCCGTGAAACGGGCACGGCCCGCGGAAGTCGTGACCGACACGACGCAGCTTCACGACCTCACCGATGATCGCAACAAGATCGGCGCTGTCGCGGATGCGTTCGATCGTCTCCTGTGGAATCATCGTGGCGGATCGAGAGGCGTGGGGCGATCAGCGGAGTTCAGCGATCGTGACACCGGCACCACCTTCGTTCCACAGTCCCATGCGATGCGACGCCACGCGTGACTCCGTGCGCAACATCGACGTCACACGCTCGCGCAGCGCGCCGGTGCCCTTGCCGTGAATGATGCGCAATTCCTTGAGATCGGCACGCACCGCGGTGTCGATCGCGCGCGACACGAAGTCATCGATCTCACTCACACGCATGCCGCGTAAATCGACTTCGCCAGCACCCATCGGCGGACCGGTATCGTCATCGGGGTTGCTGATCGCCACCGTGACTGTCGCTCGCTCCGGCTTCTTGCCGGTCGGACGCAGCGACGCAACCGGAAAGCTCATCTTCAGCGCGCCGATGGCGACGGTGCCGAGCCCGTTCTTCACATCGATCAGCGTGCCGACGCGATTGCCGAAGGCACTCGCCTCGACCAGTTCACCGATTTCGGGCATGCGATCAACGCCGCCGCGACGGACGCGCGCGACCTCGGCAGCCGTCGCGCGTTGTTCATCAAGCAACCGCTCGAGCTCTCGGCCCTGCCGCTGTGCTTCTGTCTCGACGAGTCGCCGCGCTGCACGCGATGCATCCTCGAGGTCAGCTGCGCCCTTGGCCTTCAGCTCGGCGATCACCTGCTCGATCGTCTGACGTGCCTCGAGCAGGTGGGACCGCGCCTGCTTGCGCGACTCTCGTTCGAGCTCGCGCTCCTTCTCCTTGAGGGTCGTCTCGCGCGCCGCGAGTGCGTCACGCTGCAGCTCCGCATCCGTCACGAGTCGATCGAGCTGCCGCTCGTGCTGGGCCAGCACGTCGTCACGGGCCTCGAGGTCGGCCAGCAATCGGTGCACGTCGCGTTCAACCTGCGGCACGCGTGCTTCCGCGCGATCCAACACGTCAGTCGGCAGCTCGAGACGACGCGCGATACTCAGGCCGTAGGAGCGGCCAGGAATCCCCTTCAGCAAGCGATAGGTCGGCGCGAGCTTGACCGCGTCGAACTGCAGCGACGCATTGACCACGCCTGTCACTTCGGCCGCCAGTTCCTTCAGCGCGCCAAGATGCGTCGTCGCAACGGTCAGCGTATTGCGAGCGGTCAGCGCCTCGAGGATCGCCCCGCCGAGCGCCGCGCCTTCGAGCGGATCGGTGCCGGAGCCGAGTTCGTCGATGAGTACGAGCGAGCGATCCGTCGCGCCACGCAGAATCTCACGCTGATGCACCAGATGCGCGCTGAATGTGGACAGGTTCGCCTCGATCGACTGCTCGTCACCGACGTCGGCGAAGCAATCGTCGACGATTGGCAACCGACTCTCCGGACCGACCGGCGCGGGAATGCCGCTCTGCAGCATGGCGCAGAAGAGGCCGAGTGCCTTGAGCAGCACGGTCTTGCCGCCCGTGTTCGGACCGGAGATGAGCAAGGTGCGCTCATCGGGCAGCAGCACGAGGTCGAATGGCACGACCGGCGCGTTGCGCGCGAGCAGCAGCGGATGGCGGCCAAAGCGCACCTGCAGCCCGTCCTTCGCCTCGCCGAGTTCCGCCGGCTCGCATCCGAATTCGTTGGCGTAGCGCGCACGCGCATACAGCACGTCGAGCTCGATCAACGCGGCGAACGCGTCCAGCATCGCTGGCTGCAGCGGGCGCACGTTGTCGCTCAGTTCGCGCAGGATGCGTTCGACTTCGCGCTGCTCGTCCGCCTCGATCTCGCGGATGCGATTGCCGAATTCGACCGCCGCCGGCGGCTCGATGAAGACCGTCGCGCCGGTGCCCGAGGAGTCATGCACGATGCCACCGAGTGCCGCGCGCGCGTGCGATTTCACCGGAATCACATAGCGACCGTTCCGCACCGTGACGGACATGTCGGTGACCTGATGATTCGGCTCGAGCTGCGCCATGATGCGCTCGAGCAGCCGCACCAGCTCGCCCTGCGCACCCATCAACTCGCGGCGCAGACGTCGCAACGTCGGCGAGGCGTCGTCGCGCACCGCACCATCGCCGTCGATCGCACGATCGATCGCGTCTTCTTCGCGCTGCGCTGCGATCAGGCGCGCCGCATAGGGGAGCAGGTAAGCCGTCGCCATTGCCGGACGCCGTGGATCGCGCAGCGCGCTCTGCGTGCGGCGACTCGAGCGCAGGAGGGTGGCAATGCCCGACAGCTGGGTGCCGTCGAGGGCCGCGCCCTCGAGCCGCAATCGGGCAAGCGCCTGCCGCACGTCGGGGATCGCTTCGGGTGCCCAGCCCCCCTCGCTACTCAGCACCGCCCGCATCGCCTGCACGCGCGCGAGTTCGCTCGCGAGCCACTCGCGATCAGTGCGCGGGCGCAATGCGCGCACCGCGAGCGCGCCCAGCGATGACGACGCACGATCGGCGACGACATCGAGGACGCGTGGAAACTCGAGAACGGCGAGCGCGTGGGTATTCACAGTCTGAAAGATGCCGAAGAAGCCAGGGACGTGCACCCGCACCGACGCGTCGTCTCGCGGCGCAACTCATACGGATGCAAACCGGCCCGACTGCTCGAAGACTTGAGCGGTCGGGCCGGCGTTCACAGCGGGAAGAAGCTTAGACGAGCTTCGCCAGTTCCTCTCGAACAATCGCGTTGATCACACTACCCTCGACATGCCCCTTGAAGCGTGGCAGCACCGTGCCCATGACCTGGCCCATCGCGGTCACGCCACTGGCGATGACTTCGATGACGGCACTGCGAATCACGTCCGGATCAACCGCGACCGGGAGATACTGCTCGAGGAGCACGATTTCATCACGCTCCTTCTGCGCCAGCTCCAACCGATTCGCCGCCGTGTACTGCTCGACAGAATCGCGCCGCTTCTTGATCCCTTTGCGCAGCACCTCGATGACATCCGCATCCTGCACGTCGCGCTTCTCTTCGTTCTGAATCACGCGAACCCGTTCCTTCACTTCAGCGATGATCGTGCTGAGCAGAAGCAACAGCGGCTTGTCCTGCGCCTTGCGAGCGGTGATCAGATCACCGTTCAGTCGGGTGTGTGTCTCGGTCAACAAAACCTAGAACGACCGCGTGCGACGGTTCTTGCGGGTGGCCGCATTCATCTTGCGCTTGCGCTTCTCAGACGGCTTCTCATAGTGACGATGCTTGCGGAGATCCGAAAGGATCCCTGCCTTCTCGCACTTCTTCTTGAACCGCTTGAGCGCGCGCTCGAAGTTCTCGTCTTCGTGGATGACGACTTCTGCCAAAAGCTTCTTCCCCCCTTCGTGGCGTTGGTCGCGCCTGCTGGAGTTCTGTGATGGTTAGCCTACAAACTTAGCCTTCTAAGAGACGTTGCGTCAATGACTTGGCGCTTTCAC
>JBBRLZ010000001.1:0-190524 GCA_038231095.1 Gemmatimonadales bacterium | reverse complement strand
GTGAGGGTCGCCGCCTCGACGAGGAATTGCCAGAGAATCAGGCCGGCGGTGGCGCCGAGGGCTTTGCGCACGCCGATTTCGCGCGTGCGTTCCGTGACGCTGATCATCATGATCGCGACCACGCCGACACCGCCGACCAGCAGGCCAACCGCCGAGAGCGACAGCATCACGATGAAGAACGTCCCGACGATCTTGTTGTACGTCTCGAGAATCTTGTCCTGCGTGATGATCGCGAAGTTGTTCTCGGCCGCCGGGCGCAGGCGACGGCGGCCGCGCAGCGATGCCGTCACCTCGTCAATGGCGGCGTCGCGTGTGACGCCGTCGCGCGGACGCACCGAGATGTTCACCCAGCGCGGCTGTGCATTCAGCGCGGTGATGCTGGCCTGCATCGGCATGTAGGCGACAGGATCGTTGTCGTTCCCAAGCGGATTCAAGGGCTTGTCGTACGCGCCGATGACGTCGAACGGTACGTTTCCGAGCACGATCTGCTTGCCGATCGGATCACTGTCGCCGAACAACTGCTCCGCGAGCTTCTTGTTCACGACGACGACCTTCGCACCGGCCTTGTCCTCGGCGTCGGTCCAGGAGCGGCCATTGACGATGGTGCCACCGTCGATCAGCAGCCAGTCGGCGCTGAACGCCTGCACGCCGACAGAAGAGAGGAACGACGCGCGATACCGCGCACTGGCGTTGGTGTTGAGCTGCGTGATGACCGCGCGAACCGTCGGCAGGGAGCGGAAGCTGGCCGCTTCATCCACCGTCAGACGCGGATTGCGACGCCAGCGACAGGTGTCAGCGCTGCCGTCGCACGCTTCGAACGAGATCGGCGCCCGCGTCACGTAAAAGGTGTTCGGTCCGGCGGCGGCGATGTCGCGCGTGACGGCCCCATTGATGCCCGTGATCATCGCGCCGATCGCGACGACGACGAAGACACCGACCGACACACCGAGAATCGTCAATCCGGCGCGGAGTTTGTTGGCCCGGATCGATTCGAGCGCAATGCCCACGCCTTCCACCGTGCCGCTGATCGTGGTTTTTATCGACATGCGATCACTCCGAACGGAGTGCGACCACCGGATCGAGCCGGCTGGCGCGTGAGGCAGGGTAGACCCCGGCGATGATGCCGACGCCTGCGCCGACGACGACCGCCAGCACGACGGACCAGAGTGCAATGGCCGCCGGCAATGGTGTCACGCTCGAGATGACCTTCGCGAGCACAGCGCCAAGTCCGACGCCGATCGCGGCACCGAAGATCGACAACGTGGTGCTCTCGACGAGGAACTGCGCCATGATGTCTCGCCGGCGCGCGCCGAGCGACTTCCGCACACCGATTTCCCGCGTGCGTTCGGCCACGGCGACGAGCATGATGTTCATGATCACGATCGCGCCGACGATCAGCCCGATGGCCGGCAGCACGACGCCAGCCAGCACGAGGTACTGCTTGATCTTGGCGAAGAACGTGAGTGCCGAGGCCGAGGTCTCGAGCACGAAGTTGTCCTTCTGGCCCGGGCGCAGTTTACGGATCGAGCGCATCGCTTCCTGCACGTCCTGCATCGTGGACGTCATGATCTGATCATTCGGACTCTTCACCATCACAGCGTCGATCACGCCCTTCTGCCGGTTCGTGAGACGGCGGAGCGGGGAGGCGTAGGGTGCGATGGCGAATTTGTCGAACGAGATCCCGAGCGCGCTGCCCTGCGGCTCGGCAACGCCGATGACCGTGTACGGCAGATTCCCCAGCCGAAGCACCTTGCCGAGCGGGTCCACGTTCGGGAAGAAGTGGTCCTTGACGTCCTTGCCGATGACCACGACCAGCGACCCCATCGCGTCTTCCTGCGGCGAGAAGGTGCGACCTGATGTCACACCCATCTTCTTGATCTCGAAGTAGCTGCGCGTTGTGTTGTAGATCTGCACGTTCTTCGGCCGCCCGGTGACGGTCGTTGCGGTCGTGTTGTCGCTACTCATCGGCGCCCAGAGCGCGTTCGCCGGCAGCGCGGCCACGATCAGCGGCACGTCCGTTTCCATGATGCGCGGGCGGCGCTGGTACTCCAGCCACATCTCCTCGCTGGTGTTGCCGATGTTCACGTTCGGACGACTGCGCACCTCGAACGTATTCACCGCCAGAATCTTGCCGACGAGATCGTCCTCCATGTAGCGGCTCATCCCCTCCACGATCGCAACGACGGCGATGAGGAAGGTGACGCCGATGCAGACACCGAGCATCGTGAAGAAGCTCTTCAGCTTCTGCGTGCGGATCGTCTGCAGTGCGAGCAGGACGGCCTCGAAGAGCGGCATGACTAGTGTCCCTGACCGTGGCGCGTGGCGCGGAACACGTCGCCGCTGTCGTCGCTCGCGATCACGCCGTCGCGGAGCACGACCACGCGACGTGCATGGGCGGCGATATCCTGCTCATGCGTGACCATGATCACGGTCTGCCCCTGCGCGGCGAGACTCTCGAATACGCGCATGATCTCCTCCGACGTCTGCGAGTCCAGGTTGCCGGTCGGTTCGTCGGCGAGAAGAATCGATGGCTCGTTCACCAGCGCACGCGCGATTGCCACGCGTTGCCGCTGACCGCCGGAGAGCTCGTTCGGCTTGTGCAGCATGCGTTCCGATAACTGCACCCGATCGAGCGCCCCGGCGGCGCGGCGCTTCCGCTCACCGCTCGACACACCCGCGTACACCAGCGGCAGTTCGACGTTCTGCAGCGCTGTGGCGCGCGGCAGCAGGTTGAACGTCTGAAAGACGAAGCCGATTTCCTTGTTGCGCACGTGCGCCAGCGCGTCGTCACTCATCTTCGAGACCTGCTGCCCGTTGAGCCAGTATTCACCGCTGCTCGGGGTATCGAGACAGCCGATCAGGTTCATCAGCGTGGACTTGCCGGACCCGGACGGGCCCATGATGGCGACGTACTCATTGCGCCGGACCGCAATATCGACGCCGCGCAATGCGCGCACGATTTCGCCACCCATCTCATACTGGCGCGTGATGCCGCGTGTGACGATGACCCAGTCCTTGTCGGGTGCCGAGCCCTGCGCCGACGACACGACGCGCCGCTCGCCGGTTTCGGTCAACGATTCGGACGCCTGATGGGAACTCACGCCTTCTTCTCCTTCCGGACCTTGCTGGTGTCGGCCACTTCTTCCTTCACAACCGCGCCCTCCCGCAACTCGCGGATCGCCTGGTAGGTGCCCGACACGATGCGATCGCCGGCCTTCAGTCCACTAAGCACCTCGAAGTAGCGGTCACCGGCGATGCCGACCTTGATCGCGCGGAAATTGACCGTGTTGCCGGCGTTCACGACGAACACGCCCTCCACATCGCGCCTACCGATCTGCTTCCCTGCCGCCTTCTTGCCACCGGGCGTCTGCGCGGTGTCGCCTCGGGCAATCGCCGAATCCTCACGCACCGTCAGTGCGATGATCGGAATCGACAGGACGCGCTGGCGGACGTCGGTGATCACTTTGGCGGTGGCCGAGAAATCCGGGCGCGTCTCCTGCGGCGCGTTGATCAGCTGCACCACCACTTCGTAGTCGACTGCCTGATCGGTGGTGCTGGCAGCGGCGGCGGCCTTCACCGAGCTGTTGGCGATGCGGACGACGCGGCCGATGAACGTGGTGTCGGGGAAGGCATCGATCTGCACGACGGCCGAATCACCAAGCTTGATACGTGACACGTCGGTCTCGTCGACCTTGATCTTCGTTTCGAGGATGGTGAGATCGGAGATGGTGAGCAGCGTGGCGGCATCCTTGTTGAGCGTGCCCTGAATCGCCGTTTCGCCATTCTCCACGTTCAGGCGCGTGATGCGGCCCGACATGGGAGCCTCGATGGTCGTGCGGCTCAGTGCAAAGCGCGAGTCGCGCACGGCGGCCTCCGACTGCTCGACACTGAACTTGGCGGCGTCTGCCAGCGCCTGATTGACTTCGACCTGCGTCCGTAGCTGCTCGAGCTGCTCGTCGCTGAGGAGCGTCGGCGTGGACTGTTTGATCTCCGCCGAGCGGTCGTAATTGCGCTTGGCCTGAAGAAAGTTGGCCTTCGCCTGCGCCGACTGCGCCTTTGCCGAAGCGAGTGCGGCGAGGGAGCGCTGCAACGCAGCCTCGTACTGCTGCGGATCGATCTGCAGCAGGAACTGCCCCTTGGTCACCAGGTCGCCTTCCTTCACCGAGAGCTTGATGATACGCCCGGTGATGTCGGCGCTGACGTCCACCTTGATGCGCGGGCGTACCTGCCCGCTGGCCGTGACGCTCGCCACCAGATCACGCGCTTCCACCGCCTCGATCTTCACCGTCGCGGCCTTGTTGTTGCCTTTCTGCTTGGCGACGTACACGCCGCCGGCAAGTGCTGCAACGATCGCCACGGCGATCCCGATCTTTGTGCCTTTCGTCATGAGATTCTCTTGGGTGGGTCAGCGCAGGCGACGGCCGACAGCTTGCTCGAGCGCGGCGAATGCCCGGTGGAAATCGTACACAGCGGTGATGCGATCATTCTCGGCGCGCGAGAAATCCGCGCGCGCGTTCGCGACATCGAGGAAGGTCGCCTGTCCAACACGATAGCGCGTTTCGGCGAGGAGGAGCGCCTGACGTGCGAGTTTGCCGTTGTCTTCCTGAATGGCGACGGTCTGGCGTGCGGCATCGAGATTCAGATACGCCGTGCGCACGGCCTGCTGCGCCGCGAGTTCCTGCTGACGCACGGCCTGCCTGGCGTTGTCGCGGGCAACGGCCGCTTCGGCCACGCGCTGCTCACGCTGCCAGCCGTTGAACAGCGGCAATGAAAGCTGCGCGCTGAAATTGTACGGGTTGCGAGTGAAGTTGAACGGGAACGAGTTGTTGGTGGATCGCGCTGCGGCAGCTTCCTGCGGCGTGAGTGCGATCGCAGCGCACGTCGTGGGGTCGAACGGCTGCCCGACGATCTGCAACACGTTCCCGCGCTGATAGCAGCCGCTCTGCTTGCTCGACAGCGCCTGCGTGACGGTGAAGTTGTTGTCGGTGTACTGATTCGTGTAGCCGCCATAGCCGGCCGAGAGCGACAGGTTCGGGAAGTAGGCAGCGCGTGCGATGCGCTGATTGACCGCCGCCGCATCTTCACGATCGCGACGCGCGATCACCGTCGGGTTGCCCTGCTTCGCGAGAGCGATCAGATCGTTCACGCTCGAGGCGACCGGTGTGACTGCGTACTCCGTGGTGAGCGCGACATCCGCCTCGGGCGGGGCGACGCCGAGGTTTTCGAACAGGCGCAGCTTCTCGATCGCGAGCGTGTTGCGGGCCTGCACGACCTGCACCCGCTGCTGGCCGAGCGCCACTTCGGCCCGTTGCACATCGAGAATCGTCGCGCTGCCGGCAGCGGCCTTCGCTTTCGCCAGATCGAGCGACAGGCGGGAGCTCTCGAGCAGCGTGTCCTGCAGGATAGATCGCGCACGGGCCTGCAGCGCGACCAGATACTGTGTCGTGACGTTCGCGCGGAGCTGCTGCGTGGCCGCATCGGCCTCGGCATCCGTGGCGCGTTCTGATGCCTTCGCGGCGCGCGGCTGCAGCAGCACATCGAGGCCGTAGTTCAGCGACGCGTTGATGTTCGCGCTCGAGCCGAGCGTATTCGCGTTGGCACCGAAGCCGACGCCGTTGAACAGCTGGGTTCGACCTTCGCGCCACGATGCGCCGGCCGACGAGCTCACATTCGGCAGCAACTGTCCGCGCGCCGTGCGTGTTACAGCGGAAGCGGAGCGGCGTGCATTCAGGGACTGTCGGAGCGAGGGATTGTTCGCCGTTGCCAGCTCCACCGCCTGTTCGACGCTCAGCGTCGACGGCACGGGTGTGCCCTGGCCGTTGGCAGCCAACGGAATGAGAAGCGCGGCGGCAAAGCCACGGAACAGAGCGTTCATCGGGATTGGCAAAGTGGAAGGGATCGGACTGAGCCAGCGTACGGGCTCCGTCACGATCGGGTTTCAGGTCAATTCACCAGACTTGGACCGCGTTCCGAACGCGTCGTGCGGCGTCGGTACTCAGGTCGGCGGATCGTCTCGCAGCACGCGGCTCCGCCCGCCCCAGACCACGCGGAGCAATCGCCCGCGCGCATCGCGCCACCAGCTGAGTGACGTCGCCAGCCCCGACACGGACACCGGCATGCCGCTGACGACGATGTCCGCGACGGAGAGTTCGACCTGCGTACCGAGTGACAACTGCGCACCTGTGAGGGTCCCGCGTCGGACGTCGAGGAACGTCAGACCCGACGTTCGCGGCGCCAGCCCGGCAAGCGCCACGAACGGCACCACTGCCGCCGAATCCAGAATCATCATGTCGCGCTGCGCGAGGTATTCCCGCACTATACGGCGCGCGGGTGTGACACGTTCGAGCGTGATGCGGCCGCCCGAACTCGTCACGTGCACGCGATCGATGAGTTTCCCGGCGCTGTCCCGCGACTCAGCCACGTATTTGCGCAGGACGAAGGCAGAATCCATGCGCAGTTCGGCCGTCACGCGTTGTCCGCGACGGACAATGATGCCGCTGATGACCAGTTCGACGTCGGTGCCCGTCCGGAACTGCCGGAACCGCATCGAGCCGCGGGCAACCGTGACCGAGTCGAGTTGGACGGTGATCGAGAGCGCATCCAGCAGCGGCGTTGACGCTGCCGATTGCCCCTGAACGGTCCCGCTGAGTACGGACAGGCTGCCTGCCAGGGCGAGTCGACTGACCGGACGTAGTGTATGGAGGAAACGCTTCACGCTGTAAACTGCCTGTCTCAGCCTGTGCGCGCGACGTTGCGGCGCCGTTTTTCGCTCCTGCTCCCAGACTTCTGTTACCGACCGCATCGCCGGAACCGCTCCTCACCCCGCGCCGCCGCTGGCTGTTCCCCGCCGCCGTCGGGGTGGTCTGCGCCGCGCTCTGGCTCCGCTCGCCGTCCGTCGGCTGGCTGATCGCCGTCACGGCGGCGGTCATCTTGACGGCCGGATTCGGACAGTTGGCGCAGCGCCGGCGATCGCCGACCATCGTCGTCGGGCTTGGTCTGGTGTTCGTGGTGACCGGCGTCTGGCAGCAGCTGGAGTTGCATCGCATCGACACCCACTTCGACGAGTGGGCGGCAGAGGCGATCGCGCGCGGTGATGCGAGCGCGTCGCGGGCGCTGCCGATCGCTGCCGCGCGTGTTCGACAGTTGGCGAAGAAGGCCCTCGATGCGCCGGGCGGACCGACCACAGAATTTCGCTATCTCGCCGCCCTCGATGGCATCGACGCGCGGACCAGCGTGGTGCTCTATCGCAACGGTCTGCCGGTGGCCTGGGCCGGTGAACCGCGCGCCGTCCCTGAAGTGCTGCGCGGCGACATCGGCGTGGAGCGGCTGCGGTTCTACCTCGTCCTGTACGCCGCTGAGCGCCGTGGCGACGCCGTGGCGGTGTCCACGATGGTGCTCGACGCCGATCCGCCGGCGCGGCATCTCGTGAATGGACTGGGTGCCGATCTCGCACAGCGCGCGAGTGTCGGCGCGATCGAGTTTGCGCCGCCCGGACCTGGTGACGATTCCGGATTCCGTCCGTGGCTCGTGGACGGCGAACCCCTGCTGCGGTATCGGGCGACCGCACCGACGCGCGGGAACGCGGTCACCGGTCAACTCGAAACGGCCCGCGGCCTCGGTGGAGCGGTCCTGGCGGCGTGGGCGCTGGCGCTGATTCTCGTCGCGTGGCGCCGCCGGCCATCGCTCGCCGAACAACTCGGGGCACTCGCCGCCGGCGCGATCGTCGTTGGACTGGTACCGCTTGGCGCGTTGAGCAACGTGAGTTGGGTGTTTGATCCGAGTCTGTACTTCGTGCGCATTGGCGGCGTCACGATCGCCGGACTTGCGGCGCTGTTGTTGTCCGGCGCGTTGCTCACGCTGGCAGGCCTTGCGCTGCGGCGTGCACGGCCGGAATACCAATCGCGATTGGTGCCCGGCGCGGTGCTGCTCGTGCTCGTGGTGCTCGGTCCGTTTCTGCTGCGCGCACTCGGCAACGGTATCGCGCTGCCGACCACCGGCACCCCGACCACACTCTGGTTGGCGTGGCAACTCGGCATCTTCCTCTTTTCGGCGGTGGTGCTGCTCGGCGGCGCCGCGGCCGGTCGCGCTTTGCTGTCGGGCGATCGCGGCGTCGATCCGATCATCGGACCCTCGCTGGCCGTGATCGCGGCGGCACTGGCGCCGCGATTGTGGCTGCCGGAGACGGCGTGGAACAACGCGTACACGCTGCTCTGGATTGCCGTGATTGCATGCACGGCATTGTCGCGACCGACGCGCCTCGTGCTGCTGCAGGTCGGTGCGGTGGCGGCGCTTGGCGCGACGGTGCTCACCTGGGGATCCGTCATGCGTCGCACGGTGGAGCTGGCGACATTCGAGACCGGTCGGCTGAACAGTGCCGACGTCGAGGTGTCGCAACTGCTGACGCGATTCGCATCGCAGCTCGAGGCCCAACCGTCGCCACGCTCGCGTGCGGATCTGCTCGATCGTGTGGCGTCGAGCGATCTCGCGGCCCGCTATCCACTCACGGCGGAGACGTGGAAACTCGATGACTCGCTCAAACTCGAATTCACGCTGCTCGCGTCACTCGACGTCTTCGGCCAGACGGAGCAGCTCGAAGTGCGTGATGTGGTGGAGACGGCGGTGCGCACCGGCCGTCCGACGACGAGCGACGTGATCGGGTATCCCGGTGTGTATCAGGTGCTCGCCGTGCCGTTCCCCGACGGCACCGTGACGACGGTGATCGTCGAGCCGCGCGCGCGATCGTCGTCGACGCCGGCGGTGGCCGCACTGCTTGGCTACGCGACGCCGACCGCCGGCGCGCCACCGTACAAGTTCGGCCTCGGCGAGGTGCAGTCGGAGCGCAAGCTGAACGACGGCATGTTCTGGGTGCGTGAGCGCGGCGTGTACGACGGATCGCGCGTGGTCCCGACCGTGCTCGGGCCGCTGCAGGCGCACGCACGCATCGAAGTGCCGACCGGCTGGTCGCTGATTCAGCGCGGTACGTTGCTCGTAGCCGCGGACCTCGCGCTGCTGTTCGCGCTCTCGGCGGCAGCAGGCCTCACGCGTGCCGGCGCATGGCGCTGGTGGCGTCAACGCCGTCGGTTCTGGCGCGGCAGCTATCGCCTGCGATTGACCGTCGTGCTGCTGCTCTTCTTCGTCGTGCCGCTCAGCGTCCTGACGGTCTGGAGTTTCCAGCGACTGCGCATCGATGACGCCGAGAAGCGCGAACTGCTCGTGCGTGAGCTGTTGCGTGCGGTCGATCGCTCCGGTGAGCGGCCCGAACTCGATCAGGCGAGTCGTCGCATCGGCGTACCGCTGCTCGGCTATTCCGTCGGGCGACTGGTGGACGTCAGCGACGAGCTGTTCGGCGCACTCGCGCCAGTCGGACTCTTTTTGCCGCCGGACGTTGCGCTCGCGTTGGCGCCCGGTGGCTCGCTCACGGCCACGAGCACGGTACCAGTGGCCGGCGCGAATGTGCTCCTCAGTTATCTGAGCACGCGTGGCTCGCGCGGGGAGCGCATCGTCGTCGCCGCACCGGCCGTGCTCGAAGAAGAGACGTTCGATCAGCGTCGCGAGGATCTCGTGATGCTGCTGCTCTTCGGTGCATTGAGCGGTGTGCTCGCTGCGTTGTGGTTGTCCGGGCTCGCGGCCCGGCAGTTCGCCCAACCGATCGGCGCGCTGCGTGATGCGGCGGTCGCGGTTGCCGCCGGTGAACGCGCGCCGCGCCTCGATGCAGCGCCGCCCAGTGAATTCCTTCCTGTGTTCGATGCGTTTCGCAGCATGGCCGACGATCTCGGGGCCAGCGAACGCGCGCTCGATGCTGCGCGTCGCCGCACCGATGCCGTGTTGCGCACGGTCGCATCCGGTGTGATCGCCGTCGACCATGCCGCGCGAGTGGTGCTCGCCAACCCGCGTGCCGAGTCATTGCTCGGCGGCAGCGTGCCGCCGGGCACGATCCTCGAAGTCGTCTCGCCATCGCTGGGACAACGCGCAGCAGCGTTCGCCGCGTCAGACAAGCGAGATGACGCGTTCGAGGAGACGTGGGGCGAGAAGACAGTGCAGGGCCGCTTCACGCGGCTCGATCTCGGAGGCGTCGTGGTCACGCTCGACGACGTCACCCAGCTGGCGCATGCGCAGCGCGTATTGGCCTGGGGAGAAATGGCTCGGCAGGTCGCCCATGAGATCAAGAATCCCCTCACGCCCATCCGGCTTGGCGTGCAGCACCTGCGCCGTGCGCGCGATGACGGCCGGCCGGATTTCGACGCAATTCTCGACCGCAACGTCGGCACGATTCTCACGCAGATCGACCGCCTGGACGAGATCGCGCGCGCATTCAGTCGCTATGGCACATCGCCCGAACTGGCACCGATTCCTGAGCCGACGAACGTGGCGGCAGTGGCCACGGAGGTGCTGGAGCTCGAGCGCATGGCCGAAGGCGGCGTGACATGGGAACTGACGCTGCCGCCTGACGGCGTGGCGATGGCCATGGCCCGCGCGCCGGAGTTGCGCGATGTGATGCTCAATCTGTTGGAGAACGCGCGACTGGCCGGCGCGACGGTGGTTCGCGTCGGCATCGCGCACTCCGCGGATGCGGTGCGACTCGACGTGCGCGACGACGGCGCCGGCATTGCGGCCGACGTGCTGCACAAGGTGTTCGAGCCGCATTTTTCGACGCGCACGAGCGGCAGCGGACTCGGGCTCGCGATCAGCCGACGGCTCGTGGATGGCTGGGGTGGCTCGCTCGCGATCACCGAAAGCGGGCCGACGGGGACGCTGGTCTCGATGGTGCTGCGCCCGGTCACCAGCGGTGCCGCAGTGACACTAACTTGACCACATGACGCTTCCTGAACGTCCTTCGATGCTGACGCCGGCCGGGGGAGTGCCCCGCGTGGTGGCACCGAATCTTCCGCCGCATCTGCAGGCGTGGCAGCTGCCACCCGGATGGCGCTGGGGGCGCGGCAGTCTGCGCAACGCGGTGCGGCACTATCAGGAAGTGATCGACGCGCTCGGACGATCGCTGTCGCTCGTGACGGTCCCCGACCCGGCGCATCGCCCATGGCTGGCCGCCGAGGCGCGGCAGCTCGCGCATCAGAGCCATCCGGCGATTCCGACGACGTATCACTATTGGGCTGATTCGCCGGAGGTGGCGCGCGGGCCGGGCTATCTGCGGCGCTGGATTGCAGGCGAAAGTGTCGAGATGCGCACAAAGCGCATCGGGGCGGATGATGCACCAGGCATGCTCAACCTGCTGCGCACGGTTGGCACGCTGCTGGTCTATCTGCACGATCAGAACCTCCCGCACGGCGCGATCGGCACCGGGAGCTGCTGGATCACGCCAACCGGTCGCCTCTGGCAGCTCGGATGGGAATGGTCGCTGCCCGAAGCGCTGCGTCCGCCCGCCGTCGCACCGCCGGCGTCGTATGTGCCGTACGCACCGGAATGGGTGAGCGGCTGGCAGCCGACGATGCTCAGTGATCAATGGCAGCTCGCGGCGCTCGCGTTTGCGATGATGAGTGGCGAGAGCCCGCCGACCGATGAAGCGCCGCCACCGCTCGCGCTCGTGCGTCCCGACTGTCCGGCGAAAGTCGCCGCGATCATCGATCGCGCACTGTCGCTCGATCCCGCCGATCGTCATGCAACCGTCGCCACGATGTTGCGCGCACTCGAGCGCGTCGCCAGCGTGCGCACGAGCGTCATCGGCATCGAGCGGGTGGCACCGACCGCGCGTCGCGCCGCGGATCAGGAAGAGGTGCGGCTGCGCTGGGCCACCGGCGATGACTACGAAGTCCTCGCGCGACTCGGCGCAGGCACCTTCGGCAGCGTCTGGCGTGTGCGCGATCTGTCGCTGGAACGGGAAGTCGCGATGAAAGTGCTGCATCCGAGCGTGGCCGACGACGATGTGGCGGTTGCCCGCTTCCGTCGCGAAGCAAAACTCGCCGCACAGCTTGCGCATCCGGCGATCGTGCCGATCTACGATTGGGAAACGCGCGACGGCATTTCGTGGTACACGATGGAACTGGCCGAGGGGGGGTCCGTCGCGAGCCTCGTGACGCGCGGTGGTGCACAGCCGACCGTGGAGATCGCCACGCAGGTCGACGGCATTCTCGATGCGCTCGACGCCGCCCACGCCGTCGGAATCGTGCATCGCGACCTGAAGCCCGAGAACGTGCTGATCGATCGCAACGGACGGTGGCGCCTGACCGACTTCGGCATCGCGCACGGCCCGGGAATCACGGAGGGTCAGGGCAACACCGGCACACCGGAATTCGCTGCCCCTGAGCAGATCATGGGCGAGCCACAGGGACCGAGTGTCGATCTGTTCGCGCTCGCGGCCATCATCTCCTACACCGTCACGGGTCGGCCACCGTTCGGCAGTGGTGATGCCCGGGTGATCGTTGCCAAGCAGCTGAAGGGCGAGATCGATCTCGATGGCGCGCCGGCACCGCTCCTGCCGTTCCTCGAACGCGCGCTCGCGCATCAGGCCGAGGTGCGCTTTGCGGATGCGGCCGAGATGCGGACGGCGTGGCATGTCGCGCTCGATTCACTGCAGGATGATGCCGAGCGTGGGCAGTGGTGGTGGCGTTGGCTCGGTGGGAACTGACACTCAGCGCAGCAGCCCGCGCACCGTCTTGATGTTCGCGAACGCCGACAGGCCTGCAATACCGAGCTCGCGCCCGTAGCCGCTCGCCTTCACGCCGCCGAATGGCAGTGCCGGATCCGACACCACGGGCTGATTGATCATCACGCTGCCGGCCTGGAATTCGGCGGCGCAGCGTGCCGCGACATTGGCGTCGTTCGTCCAGACACTCGAACCGAGCCCGAAACGCGTACTGTTGGCGCGTGCGATCGTCTCGTCGAGATCACGCACCTTCCATACGCCGGCGACGGGGCCGAACAGTTCTTCAGTCGCCATCGTCGAGCCGTCGGGAATGTTGGTGACGATCGACGGTGGATACCACGCCGTACTGCTCCCCGGGTTCGTGCACCCGAGCGTCGCGGTGGCGCCCGCATCGAGCGTGGACTGCACCTGTGCGTGCAGTGCATCCCGAGCGGCGGCGGACACCAGCGGTCCGATCTCGGTATCCGTGGCGCGCGGATCGCCGACTTTGAGCGCACGCATCGCATCGGTGAACGCGTCGAGAAATGCAGGGTAGATCGCTTCGTGCACGAGAAATCGCTTCGCTGCGATGCACGACTGTCCACCGTTCACGCAGCGCGCCAGCGCCGCGGCGCTGGCGACCGCCGCCACGTCGACATCATGCCAGACCACGAACGGATCGCTGCCACCCAATTCGAGCACGACCGGCTTGAGGACCGCCCCGGCTGCCGCGGCGACCGCCATTCCCGCGCGCTCGCTTCCGGTCAGCGTGATGGCCGCGATTCGCGTGTCGGCGATGATTGCTGGCGCGCTGTCGCGTGAGACGATCACAACTTCGAGCAGCCCCGGCGGCCCACCCGCATCCTGCACCGCGCTCTCGAGCGCCAGCGCGCACCCGGTCACATTTTCGGCGTGCTTGAGCACCACGGTATTGCCGAGCAGCAGCGCCGGCGCGACCACCCTCACGACCTGCCAGTAGGGGAAGTTCCACGGCATGATCGCGAAGAGTACGCCGAGGGGATCGTGCCGGATTTCGTCGCCAGGTTTCTGGCCGATCGCTGGTGTGAGGAGTGAGGCATGATCCGCGTACCATTCGCAGCACAGCGCACACTTCTCGACTTCCGCACGAGCTGCCGTGATCGGCTTGCCCATTTCCAGCGTCGCGGTCATCGCGAGCGTATCAGCATGTGTCCGGATCGACCGTGCGATCGCCCGCAGCAGCATCGCGCGGTCGGCGATCGTCGCATGCCGCCACCTGCGCTGCGCCGAGTGGGCGCGTGCGAGGCGCGCGTCGATCGCGTCGGCGGAATGCGGTGGGTGTGACGCGATCGTCTCGCCGCCGTGCGGATTGATGCTGGTGAGGGGCACTGGGCGAACTCCGGTATGTCGTGACAAGTTACGCGAGTTCGTGATCGAACCTGCTCTGACAATCGTAAGCACCGGTGGCGCGGTCGGTGTTCAGCAGTTGTGCGCCGGACTACTACTACAGCATGAATACATCTGACAAAACGGCGGTTGCGTCCGCTACGATTCTGTCCGCAGACGCATCCGAGATGAACGGGCCGACGCCGACAGGAAAATTCCGGGCGGCGGCGATTCTGATCGTGCTCGGACTCGGCATTGTCTGGGCCATGCTGCCATTCGCGCCAGGCATTCTCGGTGCCGCAGTGTTCTATGTGCTGACGATCGGCATGTTTCGCTGGCTCGTGCGCCGACGCGTGCCGAAGTCGCTCGCGGCGTCGCTGATGCTGATTGCCGTCCTGCTCCTGATCCTGATTCCGGGCAGTGCACTGGTGACGGTCCTGATCGACGAAATCCCGACCGCGATCCGTGGTCTCGATACCGGGGCGCTCGTGCAGCGCGTGCAGCATCTGCGGTTCGGCCCGATCAACGTCGGCGAGCAGTTGGCGCGGGCGAGCGGCAGCATCAGCAGCTGGGTCTCGCAGCAGATGTTCGGTGCGGTCGGCGGCGCGGCGCGTGGGACACTCAATCTCGTGATCGCGCTGCTCGGTCTGTACTACCTGCTGATTGCCGCCGACGACGTCTGGCCACGCGTGAAGCGCTATCTGCCGTTCACCGATGAGGACTCGGAAGATCTGCGCAACAAGTTCTACGAAGTGACGATGGCGACGGCGCTCGGTGTCGTGGTGGTGGCGGTGGTGCAGGGGACGCTCGTCGGCGCCGCGTTCGCGGTACTGCAGATGCCCAACCCGGTCGTCTGGGGTACCGTGACGGCCATCGCGTCGGTGCTGCCGCTGGTGGGGTCAGCGCTGGTCTGGCTGCCGGGTGCGATCGTGCTCTTCGCGACCGGCCACGTCGGACAGGCCATCGGGCTCTCGGTGTTCGGTGGCGTCGTCGTCTCGAATATCGACAACATCATGCGCCCGATCGTCTCGAAGCGCGTCGGCAATCTGCATCCGCTCACCACGCTGCTCGGCGCATTCGCCGGCATCGAATACATCGGATTGATCGGCGTGCTCCTCGGCCCGCTGGCGATCACCTGGTTCTTCGAGCTGCTCGTGATCTACGACAAGGAGTATGGCCTGACCGACCGTTTCAATCTGATGGCGAAGTCGTAGGCGGAGGATCAGTGCGACCGTGTCGCTGCGGTCGATGCCGCGACCGGCGCCGAACGCCAGCGTGTCGCGCCACCTGTGTGCGATGGATCGCTGACACGCGCACGGATTCGCCTACCGGTGGTGCGCAGCTGAAGCACAGTCTGACCCGTGCTCGCCTCCCTCCGCTCCGCCGCCATCCTCGGTATCGACGCCACGTCGGTGACCGTCGAAGTCAACGTCTCCCAAGGGCTCCCGCTCTGGACGATCGTTGGACTCGCCGACAGCGTCGTCAAGGAATCAAAGGAACGCGTGGTTGCCGCTCTCCGTGAATGCGGCTTCCGCATTCCATCCGTCCGCGTCCTCGCCGCACTCGCGCCCGCCGACATCCGCAAGATCGGGAACGGTTTCGATCTGCCGATCGCACTCGGCTTTCTCGTCGCGACCGGACAACTTCGCGCCGACGCCGTCGCACGGATCGTCGCCATCGGTGAGCTCGGACTCGACGGCTCGCTGCGACCGGTGCGCGGCGCACTATCCGTCGCACGACTCGTCGCCGGCGAGCCGGACCGGTGCACGCTGCTGCTCCCGCCAGCAAATGTCACCGAAGCCGCTCTTGTGGCCGGACTGCGGCTCGCCACGGCCGCCTCGCTCAAGGACCTCGTCGCGTCGCTGCAGCGCGGGCTGCTGGCACCAGCCATCGCCGCACACCACCCAGTCCCGCCCGCCCCCGACATTCCCGACTTCGCTGACGTCGTCGGACAACCCGCGGCGAAACGCGCGCTCGTCATCGCTGCCGCCGGCGGCCACAACATCGCCATGACCGGCCCACCCGGCACCGGCAAGACGATGCTCGCCCGCCGACTCGCCGGCATCCTCCCGCCACTCACCGACGCGCAATTGCTCGACGTCGTCGCAGTCCACTCGGTCGCGGGAACTCTCAGCGACGCCCAACTCCACGGCCGTATCGCTCCATTCCGCGCTCCGCACCACACGATCAGTACCGCCGGCCTCATCGGCGGCGGATCGGGACCGCGCCCTGGCGAAGTCAGCCTCGCCCACGGCGGCGTCCTGTTCCTCGACGAACTCCCCGAACTGCTCCCCGGCGCCCTCGAAGCGCTGCGGCAACCGCTCGAAGATCGCGTCGTCACCATCGCCCGCGTCGCCGGGACAATCCGGTTCCCTTCCGACGTCCTCCTCGTCGTCGCCATGAACCCGTGCCCCTGCGGATACGCAGGCCACGCCACCATCGCCTGCCAGTGCGACGAACGCGCGCTCGCCCGCTACCGCCGCCGCCTCTCAGGCCCCCTCGCTGACCGAATCGACCTCCATGTCCCGGTCGGCACCGTCCCACTCGCCGACCTCGACATCGCTGCCCGCCCACCGGAATCCGCCGCCCTTCGCGACACAGTCCTCGCCGCTCGAAGCATGCAGCTCGCCCGCTTCGATGCTCTCAACGCCGCCGCCTCACCACGCCGCCTCACCGCACTCGGCCGTTTCGAGCCCGACGCCCTGAAGTTGCTCCGCGACGCCAGCGAACAACTCGGACTCTCCGCGCGCGCCTGGCACCGCACGCTGCGGGTCGCGCGGACCATCGCCGACCTCGGGAGCCACGACATGGTTGCGACACCAGCGGTGGCCGAAGCGCTGCGATTCAGACGAGCCGGACCACTTTCGTTTGCGAGGCCTGCCCTCGCCGCTTTGTGAACGTCGGCGCGCGCAGGGCACAAACCGTGCTGCGCGCGGTTACTTTTTCAGCGGTTGCGCCATCCGCCGCTCGCAGGCCCCGCCCACGTTCCAGCAGAGCGCCGCGCCACATGCCCGAGTCCACCGCCGCCACGCCACGACACACGGCGACTGATCCCGCCGGATCGGTGGCGGCACTCGCCGGCACACGCACGCCGCCGCTTGACCTGCCACGCCCCGGCTTCGTCCTTCCGCCCACCGTCGAACACACCCTCGCCACGCTGACCGCGCTCGGCGATGCAGTCATCGTCACGACGCGCGATGGGACGGTGATGCGGTGGACCGACGCCGCCCAGGCACTGCTCGGCTGGCACGCAACTGACGTCATCGGAAAATCGATCATCGATGTCCTCGATCCGCGACCCTCCGATAGTGCCGCCCCGCGACAGTTGGCACTCCTCGGCTCGACGCACTGGCAGGGACCCGCGGTGGTCCGTCATCGCGCGCGCGGCACCGTCAACGTGCACCTCTCGCTGACACACCTCGCCGCCGACGAAGACAGCGACACCACGGCGCCCTGCATCCTCCTGCGCGTGCGCGCGCACCCGGATCGCCCACGCCCGCTGCGAGCCGACGAACTCGATCCCGGCGTGCTGCAACGCGCCCTCGAACATGTCGAAGACGTCGTGCTGATCACCGTCGGTGCCCCACACGACCCGTCTACCGCACACATCGTCTACGTCAACGAAGCGTTCGAACGCATCACCGGATTCCGCCGCGATGAGGTTATCGGCAAGTCCCCGACCATCCTCCGCGGACCGGATACTGATCGCAGCGCCGCGGATCGCATCGACGACGCAATCCGCAATCGCCAGCGCGTGCGCGAAGAACTGCTCAACTACACGAAACTCGGTGAACCCCTCTGGCTCGACGTCGACATCATTCCCGTCGATGGCACCGGTGGCGGCTACATGCAGTGGGTCGCCGTCGAACGGGACGTCGCCTCGCAGAAAGGGCAGGAAGTTGCCCTTCGCGCGCGCGAGGAACGGCTGCGCCTCGCGCTCAACGCCGTCTGGGACGGCCTGTGGGACTGGCACGTCCCCACCGGCTACTGCTACTACGCACCACGCTGGTACTCCATGCTCGGCTTCGTCGAGCACGCCCTGCCGCCGCATATCGACACCTTCCTCGATCTGCTGCATCCAATCGATCTCCCCGCCTGCGAACAGGCACTGCGCGATCACTTCGACGGCCGCACCGACACGTATGCGATCGAGGTGCGGCTCCGCACCGCCGACAACAACTGGTGCTGGGTCCTCACCCGCGGCACGGTGGTCGAACGCGATACGCACGGCCGCCCCGTACGCATGGTCGGCACGCACACCGACATCGCTGAACGCAAGAAAGCCGAACTCGCGCTCCGCACCAGCGAAGACCGCTTTCGCACGCTCACCATGGCGTCACCACTCGGCATTTTCCTCACCGATGGCAACGGCGATTGCACATTCGTGACCCCACGTATGCTCGACCTCTGGGGCGCACCTGTCAGCGCGCTCCTCGGTCGCGGCTTTCTCGATACCGCACATCCTGACGATCGCGATCGCGTGCACGCCGCGTGGCAGACCGCTGTGCGTACCGGCGGTGAATTGAGCATGGAGTACCGCGTGCTGCGCCCGGACGGCATCGTGCGCTGGGTCTGCGAACGCACCGCCGCTCACCGGGACGGGAACCTCGTCACCGGGTTCGTCGGGACCGTCGAAGACATCTCCGCACAGAAAGCCGCCGCCGAAGACCGCCGCCGCCTCGAAGCGCAGATGCAACATGCACAGAAGCTCGAAAGTCTCGGCGTCCTCGCCGGTGGCATCGCGCACGATTTCAACAACCTCCTCGTCGGTATCCTCGGCAATGCCAGCGTCGCCCGCGAAGACGTCGAGCCAGGCACCGCCACCGAAGAACTGCTCGGCGATATCGAGACGGCAGCACGTCGCGCCGCCGAACTGACCACGCAGCTGCTCGCGTACGCTGGCAAAGGGCGGTTCAATGTGCAGCCGCTCGATGTCTCCGCCGCCGTCCGCGAAACGTCATCGCTGCTGCAGTCCGCAATCTCCAAGCGCGCCACACTCACGCTCCAACTCGTCGATGACCTGCCACTCATCGCCGCCGATGGCACACAGGTGCGACAGGTCATCATGAACCTGCTCACCAACGCGTCCGACGCGCTCGATGAACACAATGGCGACATCGTGCTGCGGACCGGCACCATGTACGCCGACGACGAATACCTCACGGAATGTCTCGCGGCAGACGGCGTGCGCCCCGGCGAGTTCGTGTTCGTGGAAGTCGCCGATACCGGCATCGGCATGAACGCCGAAACCCTCGCGCGCATCTTCGATCCGTTCTTCACGACGAAGTTCACCGGACGTGGACTCGGCCTCGCCGCCACACTCGGTATCGTGCGCGGCCATCGCGGCGCACTCAATGTCCGCAGTTCGCTCGGCTCCGGCACCACGTTCCGCGTGCTCTTTCCCGCCGCCGAGCGGCGCGAGCCGTCCAGCCGCACTCCGCGCTCGGTGGTGAGCCTGACGCGCTCCGGAACGGTGCTCGTGGTCGATGACGAGGAATCCGTGCGGGATGTCGCACGCCGCATGCTCCAGCGGATCGGCTATCAGGTCGTCACGGCCGTCGATGGCGACGACGGGCTGCGACTCTTCAGTGAGAACGAGGATGCGATCGTCGCCATCGTGCTCGACGTCACAATGCCACGCCTCAGCGGCACTGAAGTCCTCACCGAACTCCGCAAGCGTGGCAAGAACGTGCCCGTCGTTCTCGCCAGTGGCTACACGTCACAATCGCTCGCCGACGCCACAGACGGGGAACCCGCGCCGATCTTTGTGCAGAAACCGTTCGTCAGCGGCGAGTTGCTCGCCGGCATCGACGCCGCACTCGCGCGCTACCTGCGCCGCTGAGCCGCGCGCGTCGCTACGCGAGCAGTCGCGTGATCGTGTCGAGCAACTCGTTCTCGTCGATGATCGGCTTCGCGACATAACTGTCGAACCCCGATTGCAGGAAGCGCGCGCGATCACCGCTCATCGCGTGGGCGGTCAGCGCCACCAGCGGAAGATGCCGCAGTCGATCGTCCGCACGAATTTCCCGCGCGACTTCGATGCCGTCCATCTCCGGCAACGAGATGTCGAGCAGCACCAGGTCAGGAATCGATTTCCGCAGCCCGTGCAACGCCTCGATCCCCGTCGCGTACTCCGTCAGATCGTACCGCTCTTCGAGCAGTGCCTGCACCAGCAACCGGTTGTCGGCGTTGTCCTCGACCACTGCAATCATTTTGCGCGACATCTCGGTTACTCCTGCTGTGGCGCCTCTGTCGTGTGGCCACCGCATCACCGTATCCGGCGCCGGGGCGCCCCCGTCTTCGGCACCGAATGAGGTGGGACCTTCGTGTGAGTATCGTCGTCCCTGCGGGGTACTTGAGAGACGCCACCGCTCCCGTCCGTCCCGCGCCCGACTAACCTTGCCCGGCGCACCACGAACACGGTGCCCCCCACGCTCTCCCGATCCCCGGAGTCGTTCGACGTGTTTGGTTGCTTCCGCCGCCTCATCAGTCTCGTCATCCTCGCCGTCGTCGCCATCGGCGCCTTCGCCACCCGCGACCTCTGGCTCCCGAAACTCCGCGCCGCGATGGGAGCGCCCGCCGGCAGCACCCGCGCAGGCGCCGACTCGGTCGAGGCCAGGACGGATACGGGGTGGGTCTCGCTCTCCTACGCCGGTGCAGACAAGGGCCGCAAGGCGCTCGCCCGACTCACGCAGGAGAAAGGACCGGCCTTCGTGACGGTCTCCGCCGGCGAGTTCGCAGGCGCGTTCCTCGACTCACTCACCAATCAGCTTCCCGCCAGCGCCGACAGCGTCCAGGTCCGCGCGGCTGGCTCCGAGTTTCAGGTACGTGCCTCCGTCAAGCTCGGCGACGTCGGTGGACGCGCCGTCCTCGGCCCGCTCGCTTCGATGCTCGGCGATCGCGAACGACTCACCCTCGGTGGAACCCTCGAACCGACCGCCGTCGCCGGGGTAGCGCAGTTCAAGCTGACCCGAGTGAAAGTCGGCGATTTCGCTGTGCCCGGGCCGGTGCTCCCGCGTTTGGTCAAGGCGCTCAAGCGCCAGCCGACCGACGTCGGCGTCGAGCGCGGCGCGCTCCAGATCCGCCTGCCTGCCGGTGTCGGTGATATCCGCGTCGCGCAAGGCAAAGTCACGCTCTACCGTGCCGCACCGTGAACCGTCGCATCCTCGTCATCGATGACGAAGCACCCATCCGCTCCGCACTTGGCCAGCTCCTCGAATACGAGGGCTACGACGTCCGCACCGTCTCCAATGGTGCCGACGGCCTCTCGGAATACGACAAGTTCCGCCCCCACCTGGTCTTCAGCGATGTGAAGATGGCAGGCATGGACGGCCTCGACGTGCTGCGCGCACTCCGCACCAAAGACGCGCGCGCACTCGTCGTCATGATCAGCGGCCACGCCACGCTCGCTACCGCCGTCGAAGCCACGCAGGCCGGCGCCTACGACGTGATGGAGAAGCCGCTCGACACCGATCGCATCCTCGTCCTGCTCCGCAACGCACTCCGCCACCTCGATCTTGAAGAGGAGAACGCGACGCTGCTCGAACAGCTCGACGCCCGTCGCGAAATCGTCGGGCAGAGCCACGCCATCGTCTCGTTACTCGAACGCATCGACAAGGTCGCTGGCACACCGGCACGCGTGCTGATCACCGGCGAGAACGGCACTGGCAAGGAACTCGTCGCGCGCGCCGTCCATCGCGGCTCGACACGCACCAAGAAGCCATTCATCGAAGTGAACTGCGCCGCCATTCCCGGTGAACTCATCGAGAGCGAGCTGTTCGGTCACATGCGCGGCTCCTTCACCGGCGCGATCTCCGATCGCCCAGGCAAGTTCGAACAGGCCGATGGCGGCACGCTCTTCCTCGACGAAATCGGCGACATGTCACTCGCCGCGCAGGCCAAGGTGCTGCGCGTCCTTCAGGACGGAGTCGTCACGCGTATCGGCGGCATCAAGCCGATTCAGGTCGATGTGCGCGTACTCGCCGCCACGAACAAGACGCTGGAGACGGAAATCGCCGAAGGCCGCTTCCGCGAAGATCTCTTCTATCGCCTCAACGTCGTTCCAATCAGCGTGCCGCCGCTCCGCGAACGTCGCGAAGACATTCCGTTGCTTATCGCATTCTTCGTTCGGCAGATGGCGCAGCGCGACGGCATCGCACCGCGCCGCTTCGCCCCGGACGCCGTCCACGCCCTCACCGAACTCGATTGGTCCGGCAACGTGCGCGAGTTGCGCAACACTGTCGAACGCCTGTTGATCCTCGCCGGTGGCGATGGCATCACCGTCGCGGACGTGCATCGCCTCGTCGGCCGACCAAGCGCGGATACCGCTGGCCTCGGTGCGCTGATGCAGTGCAAGAGCTTCGAGGATTTCAAACTGGCAGCCGAGGAGGCCTTCTTGCGGGTGAAACTGCGCGAGCACGATTGGAATGTGAGTGAGACCGCGCGTGCGCTCGAGATGCCGCGATCCAACCTGTACAAGAAGATCGAGCGCTACGGCCTCGTGCGCGCCGGCATGGCGGCGACCTGATGTCACGCGTCAATCGCTACGGTCAGCCTATCGGCGACGCAGTACTCAACTGGCGCCCGCCCGCCGCACCGACACGCACGCCGATCGTTGGCACCCATTGCACGCTCGAACCACTCGATGTCGAACGCCATGGTGATGCGCTGTTCGAGGCGAATGAACGGGGCGATGGCAGCAACTGGACGTACCTCTTTCAGGAGCCGCCGGCATCGCGTGAGGAATACGTCGCGTACCTGTCGACGGCGTTCCTGGGCAGCGATCCGCTCTGCTACGCGATCGTCGAGAAGGCCAGCGGTGCAGCGGTCGGCATTGCCAGCTACATGCGCGTCGTTCCGGAACACGGCTGCATCGAAGTCGGACACATCAACTTCTCGCCGGCTTTGCAGCGGACGCCGATTGCCACCGGAGCGATGTACCTCATGATGCGCCACGTCTTCGACCTCGGCTACCGTCGCTACGAGTGGAAGTGCGACTCGCTCAACGCCCCATCGCGCGCGGCCGCACAGCGACTCGGCTTCTCCTTCGAAGGCGTCTTCCGCAATGCGATCGTCTACAAGGGTCGCAGTCGCGATACCGCGTGGTACGCGATCACCGACACCGAATGGCCCGCCATCCGCGCCGCCTTCGAGCAATGGCTCGCGCCCGAAAACTTCGACGCCCACGGATCGCAGCGCGTCCAACTCCGCTGGCTCACCGCCAAGCTTCTCCGCGCCGTTGGCTGAGCGCCGTGGGTGACACGGCGTCGTGGTGGGCGGGAGAACACCGAGAACACTGAGTGGCGCCATCTGCTGGCTTGGTCTGAGCGCGGCGTCTGGTGACGAAGAGGGAGCGGGAGAACACGGAGAACACGGAGTGGCGCGGGTTGCACGCGCTCGTCCATCGCGATCCTCGTACCTGTTCTTTGGGTGGACCCGCTTGTCGCCGGCTCTCCGGTCGCATGGCGACGATCGCAGCCGCGCACGATCCCAGTACGGGCAACCGCAGTTCCAAAAGCATTTTCCGTCAGCTCGCGTCTCAGCGATGCTGGGCCGCGACGCTACTCCGTGTTCTCCCGCCCCCCACGAGGCCACCGAACGTCGCTCCGACGCGACGCCGGAAACTGGCGCGACTCGGTGTTCTCGGTGTTCTCCCGCCCCCCCGAATCCACTGACCGTGAAGCACGGAAGACTAGATTCAGGGCATCTCGCGCCCGCCCGGGCGCACCCCTTTCCTGTTCGTGACAATGACTGACTTCCTGAACTACATCGCGGGCCAGTGGGTTGCCTCCTCGTCGGGCGCCTGGTTCGAGAACCGCAATCCCGCCGACACGACGGACCTGATCGGCCGCTTTCCCCGCTCATCCGCCGCCGACGTCAACCGGGCGGTTGCCAGCGCTGCGAAAGGCTTCGCCGCGTGGAAGGCCGTCCCGGCGCCAGCCCGTGGCGATGTGCTCCGCCGAGTGGGCGATCTGCTCACGGCGCGAAAGGAAGAACTCGCGGACATCATGACGCGCGAGATGGGCAAGCCGCTGGCCGAGACGCGCGGCGACGTGCAGGAAGGCATCGATACCGCGTACTACGCCGGCACGATGGGACGCCAGCTCTTCGGCAAGACCGTGCCGAGTGAATTGAACAACAAGTGGGCGATGAGCTTCCGTCGTCCGATCGGTGTCTGCGGACTCGTCACGCCGTTCAACTTCCCGCTCGCGATTCCGACCTGGAAAAGCTTCCCGGCGCTGCTCTGTGGCAACGCCGTAATCTTCAAGTCCGCGGAGGACGTGCCGCAGACCGTGGCCGTCCTGGTCGAAATCCTGCTCGAAGCGGGCGTGCATCCGGAAGCGGTGCAACTGGTGCACGGGTTTGGCGAAGAAGTTGGTGCAACGCTCGTCTCGCACCCCGACGTGCCCGTGATCTCATTCACCGGATCGACCGCAACCGGCTCGATCATCGGCGAGACCTGTGGCCGCATGCACAAGCGGCTCTCGCTCGAGATGGGCGGCAAGAACGCCCAGATCGTGCTCGATGACGCGAACCTCGATCTCGCGCTCGAGGGCGTGCTCTGGGGCGCGTTCGGCACCACCGGACAGCGCTGCACCGCCACGTCGCGCCTGATCCTGCAGGCCGGGATTCACGATCAGTTTCTCGAGCGGCTGGCCATCGCCGCGTCCAAGCTCCGCCTCGGTGATGGTCGTGCGGCAGGGACCGACGTCGGCCCGCTCATTCACGACGCATCGCGCGCAAACGTCGAGTCCTACGTCGAGATTGGAAAGGCCGCCGGCAATACGCTCGTCACCGGCGGACAGCGCGCCACGGGCGGTGATCTCGACAACGGCTTCTTCTTCCAACCGACCATTTTCGCCGGCGTCCGGCAGGGTGATCGTCTCGAGCAGGAGGAGATCTTCGGCCCGGTCCTCAGCGTGATCAAGGTCGCTGACGCGGATGAGGCGTTCCGCGTCAACAACGGCGTGAAGTACGGTCTCTCGTCGTCACTCTACACCGCCAATGTGAACCTCGCGTTCCGCGCGCTGAATGAACTCGACAACGGCATCACTTACGTGAATGCCCCGACGATCGGCGCGGAAGCCCACATGCCGTTCGGTGGCGTCAAGCAGACCGGGAACGGGCACCGCGAGGGTGGGTGGGAAGTGTATGACTTCTACTCGGAGACGAAGGTCGGCTACGTGGACTATTCCGGCCGACTCCAGCGCGCGCAGATCGACAACTACTGACCGGCGGTCGTCACGGGGCGGTGCAGGAAATCGCACTGCCCCGCGATACTCCGGTACAGGCTGACGCGTCACTTGGTTGTATCCATTGCGTCGGTGCCGGTAACGCCGCCGTCCGTACCGCTTGCGGGGCGCTGCCGTCCGCGATTGCTTCTTCTGACAGATGGGTGCAAGCGCGAACAGTTCGCGTGATCTCCACATCGTCGCTTCCTGCCGGACCCACGTCCCGCTCGCCGTCATGGATCTGCAGAATCCAAGTCAGGCACCACACCGCGCGATCTCCGACACGGAGCGTCGCGACGCGCTGCGCAGGGTGAACCGGCGCGGTCTCGCATGGCTCTTCGATTGGGCGAAGTCGTTCACCATGACGGTGCTCGTCATCGTCGTCGTCCGCACCTTCCTCATCGACATCTTCCGCATCCCGAGCAGCAGCATGGAAGGCACGCTGCTCGTTGGCGACATTCTGTTCGTGAACAAGCTCGCGTACGGCGCTGAAGTCCCGCTCACCGCCAAACGTTTGCCGCCAACGCACGTGCCGCTGCGCGGTGAAGTGATCGTCTTCAAGTGGCCGCTCGATCACGCCAAGCCGTTCGTCAAGCGGCTGGTCGGATTGCCCGGCGATACGCTCGCGATGCGCGCCGGTCAACTCGAAATCAACGGCGTCACGCAGCACGAGCAGTTCACGCGCCGCATTCCCGGCTCCGCGGAGCCGATGGCGATGGAGTTCGATTGGCTCCGGCGCGCCCTCGTTCCCGAGGCCCACGCCTCCCCGGGTGCGCACCCGACGCGCAATACGTGGGGCCCGATCATCGTCCCGGCGCATAATTTCTTCGTCCTCGGCGATAACCGCGACAACTCCTCCGACAGCCGCTATTGGGGATTCGTCTCCGATTCGCTGCTCCTCGGCCAGCCGCTGCTCGTCTACTACAGCGTCGTTCCAGATTCCGTCGCGCCCGGCTCGTGGCTCTCCCGCGTCCGCTGGCATCGCATCGGGGAATGGGTTCGCTGATGACCGTGTCATGCGAATGAAGTTGTGATCGACCCGCGTTCGCGTGCAGCCTCCTGCCACGCGCCGCGAATCCCCGTTGCTGGAAGGAGTTCGTCGCATGCCGGTGTCGCGTCGGTCCAAGCTCGCGTCGGATGAAGGGTCGCTGGATCAGTACCTCAAAGACATCAGCCGCTACCCGCTCATCACCCGCGAACGCGAAGCGGAACTCGCCCGCGGCATTCGCACCGGCGACCGGGAATGCCTCGACACGCTGGTCCGGTCAAATCTCCGGTTCGTCGTGTCGGTCGCCAAGAAATACCAGAATCAAGGCGTCTCACTCTCCGACCTGATCAACGAGGGCAACCTCGGCCTGATCCGCGCCGCACAGAAGTTCGACGAAACGAAGGAGATCAAGTTCATCTCCTACGCCGTCTGGTGGATTCGGCAGGCGATCCTGCAGGCCCTGGCCGAGCAGAGCCGCATCGTCCGCGTTCCGCTCAACCGAGCCGGTACCCTCCACCGCATCGGCAAGCGCGCCAGCGCTATGGTGCAGGAACTCGGCCGCGAAGCCACGCACGACGAGATCGCCAAGGACATGTCGATCTCGCTCGACGAAGTGTCGCTCACCATGGGCATCGCACAGGGCCACGTCTCACTCGATTCGCCAGTCACACCCGGCGAAGACAATCGCCTCAGCGACTACCTCGCCGATACCGAACACGCGTCGCCCGAGGAAGAGATGTTCGAGAAGGCGATGACTGAAACCGTCGACGGAGCCCTCCACCGCCTCAAGGACCGTGAAGCGCGTATCCTCCGCATGTACTTCGGCCTCGACGAGTTGGAGCCACTCACCCTCGAGGAAATCGGCCTCCGGCTCGGCATCACCCGCGAACGCGTGCGCCAGATCAAGGAGAAAGCCCTCAGCCGTCTCCGTCACGTCAGTAACTCCCGCGCGCTCGAAAGCTTCTACGTCTCCTGAAAGGGCTCCGCTTGGTCGCGCTTCCTCCGCGCCGGCCGGGGGGCTTCGCCGGCAAAGTGGGGGGCGGGAGAACACGGAGAACACCGAGTGCTCCATCAGCAATCAGCCGTGCTGTTCGAAGCATCGAATTTCCTGGAAACAGCAGTTTCAAAAGTATTCGACGTCGTATCGCGAACCGCGGAGCGTTGCCCCCGACGCCACTCAGTGTTCTCCGTGTTCTCCCGCCCCCCCACGAAGCCACTGACGCCCGCCTGCGAAGCCGAGCAGCCGCGTCCGCACGGCGCCTGACACGTCCAGCCCTCGAGTAGATTCGTGTCAGCGGCGCCTCAGGTGAGACGCCCCCGACTACGACCGAGGACCCGGACCGATGGCCGACACGAATTCATTCGACGTCACGACCAGCGTCGACCTGCAGGAAGTCGACAACGCCGTCAATCAGGCGCAGAAGGAAGCCGCGCAGCGCTACGACTTCAAGGGCGCCCTCGTCGTGATCGACTTCAAGCGCGCGGAAGAAAAAATCGAACTCAAGACCGACAGCGACATGCGCATGGAAGCGCTCTTCGACATGCTCCAGTCGAAGCTCATCAAGCGCGGCGTGCCGGTGAAGAACCTCGATGTCGGTGACATCAAGCCGATGGGCGGCGATACCCTCATGCGCACCGTCGGATTGAAGATGAATCTCGACGGAGACACCGCCAAGAAGGTCGCCGCCGCCATCAAGGCCGCGAAGTTCAAGAAGGTGCAGGCCGCCATTCAGGGCGAACAGGTACGCGTCACCTCGCCGTCACGCGACGATCTGCAGCAGGCCATCGCACTGCTCCGCAAGGAAGACTTCGGCGTCGAGTTGCAGTTCGGCAATTTCCGATGAGTCTCGTCGAAGCGCGGCGCGTCACGACCGCCGGTATCGCACGCGCCGCGCAGGGCATCAGCCCGGTCTTCCTTCACACGCCGGTCGTGCAGCACGACGACATCGACGGCTGGCTTGGCGCGAAGGTGTCCTGCAAGGTCGAATCGCTCGGACCGCTGCGTTCCTTCAAGGGCCGCGGCGGCGACTGGTTCATGCGCCAGCGCACCACCAAAGGCCCCGTCTGCGCCGCATCAGCCGGCAACTTCGGTCAGGCGCTGGCGTGGGCGGCGCGTGCCGCCGGTGAAGCCTGCACGATGTTCGCGTCCCTGAACGCCAGCCCGCTCAAGCTCGCGCGCATGCGCGCACTCGGTGCGACCGTGATTCAGTCCGGCGACGATTTCGACGCCGCCAAGGACGCCGCCCGCGAACACGCGCGGCAGCACGATCTCGAGTTCGTCGAGGACGGCGAGGCACTCGCGATCACGGAAGGGGCAGGGAGCATCGCCGTCGAACTGGCGAACGCCGTCACGCTCGACACGTTGCTCGTGCCGCTCGGCAACGGCGCGTTGCTCGCCGGCGTCGCGACATGGATGAGGGCCGTGTCGCCGTCCACGCGCATCGTCGGTGTCGTGGCGGAGGGCGCGCCGAGCATGATGCGCGCGCTGACCGGCATTCAGGTGGATCTCACCACGCCAGTGAATACCATCGCGGACGGGATCGCGGTGCGTGTGCCGGTGAAGGCCGCCGTGGACGATCTGCGCGCGCTGTTCGATGATCTCGTCGCGGTGCCGGAGGATGCCATCATCGCTGCCATGCGCGGTCTGATGTCGCACGCCGGTCTGATCGTCGAGCCGGCGGGCGCGGTTGGCATTGCGGCCGTCCTCAGTGCGGCGCACGGCAGCTTCGGCGAACGCGTCGGGACCATTCTTTGTGGTGGAAACGTCACCACGGAGCAGCTCAGTCAGTGGGGCGTGCTGCGCGCGAGCATCGGGTGAGATTCGGTGCAACACGCGACGCGGTTTTCATCGCGCTGCGTCGTCCGCGGAATTCCGTAGCACCATGCGCCACACCTGCCGCTGGACGACCCGCCCGAACCGGGCATCCGTCGCCTCACTCACATGCCGGAACCCCGCGCCATGCAGCAGCACTCGCGCTGTCTTCATCACGTCCAGCAGCTCCAACTGCATCGTGTCGTAGCCGGCACGCGTCGCAAAAGCGATTGCTTCGGCAATCAATCTCCGACCGATGCCGATGCCGCGTGCGCGTGATTCCACATGCAGCATTGTCAGCTCGGCTGTCCGCACGTCCACGCGTCGCACACAGACCGAACCCACCACCGCACCGTCACGCTCGGCCATCCACGTGCAGTCCTGTTCCGGCGAGAACCGCTCGAGAAAATGCGCCGCATTGCCGAGCGTGACTGTCTCGAACGTGCCGGCCAGTTCGAACTCTTCCATCGCCGATTGGATGCTGCGTTGTGCGGCATAGCTGATGTCGCCGGCCCGATGCGCGCGGAGAATCCAGGGCGCCGCGTCACGAGCCGGCACATCGACGCCGAATGCACTCTCGATGTGTTCCATCGCATCGAGCAGCGGCGCATGGGTGTGTGGCGGCAGCATGCGCACCAGTGATGCGTAGCGGGCAGTCGTGATCGCCGCGAGCGTCGTCACCTCAGCCGAACCGGCCTGTGTCAGCGACAGCGGTTGCTGTCGGCTGTCGCTCGCGTCGCTGGACTTGGACACGACACCAGTCGTTTCCAGCCGCCGGATGACACGACTCAGGTAGCCCGCATCCAGCCCGAGCGACCTGCTCAGCGCCGTGACGGTCCGGTGGTCATACATGGCGAGTTCCGTCAGCACCCGGACTTCGGTGGCCGAATAGGGGCTGCCGGCCGGTCCTGCCTCGAGGGCGCCCAGCCGCTGGGAGAAGAAGCGGGTGAACCGGCGGAGGGCGGCGATCTTCTGTTCGTGGCCGAGCTGGGTCATTCGCGCTGTGGCTGAGGTCGCCGATGCTTGCCTGCGGCACGAAAACATAAGCCTGCGGCATAATTTTTCGGGTTCCAGCGCCGTGTTCGCTTCTCGGTGCCCTTGGCTCCGGTAAGTTCCTGCCATGAAAATCGGCTTCATCACGCTCGGCTGCGACAAGAACACCGTGGACACGGAACGCTATCTGGCGCAGCTGGCGGCGTACGGCGGCGAGCACACCGATGATCTGGCCCAGGCCGAAGTCATCGTCGTGAACACCTGTGGCTTCATCGACGCCGCCAAGAAGGAGTCGATCGACGCCATCCTCGAGGCCGCCCGCCACAAGATCGATGGCGCGTGCCAGGCCGTGGTCGCGCTCGGCTGCATGGTGCAGCGGCACAAGGACGAGCTCGCTGAAGCGATCCCCGAGGTGGACCTCTTCCTCGGCACGACCGACGTCGATCAGTTGATCCCGCAGCTGCAGCAGCGCGGGCTGGTCGATGCCGCACCGATGCTGCATCCCGGCGAGCGAGTGTTCAGCGGCGATGCACCGCACGTGCGCTACCTGAAAGTCAGCGAGGGGTGCGACCACGGGTGTGCGTTCTGCGCGATCCCGCTCATGCGCGGCAAGCATCGCAGCTTCGCGCTGGCCGACGTGATCCGCGAGGCGCAACTGCTCGAATTGCAGGGCGCGCGCGAGGTGAGTCTCGTGGCGCAGGATCTCGCGCATTATGGACGCGATCGTCGCGACGGCACGGCGCTGCCCGAGTTGCTCGAAGCGCTGCTGCGCGAGACCGAGATCCCCTGGTTCCGCAATCTCTACCTCTACAACGCCGGCATCACGCCGCGATTCCTCGAAGTCGTCGCGAACAATCCGCGCATTCTGCCGTATCTCGACATGCCGGTGCAGCACGGTAGTGATGCGGTGCTCACGCGTATGCGTCGCCCGGAACGTCGGAAGACAATCGTGGAGAAGGTCGCGCGATTCCGCGACGCCGTGCCGGACCTGACGATTCGCACGACCTGCATCGTCGGCTTCCCCGGCGAGACGGACGAAGACTTCGAGATTCTCCTCGACTTCCTGCAGGAGATGCAATTCGACCGCGTCGGCGCATTCACATACAGTGCGCAGGATGGCACGGCGGCGGCAGAGATGCTTGACGATGTGCCGGATGAAGTGAAGCATGAGCGTCTCGACATGCTACAGCGCGTGCAGTCGGCGATCACGGCCGAGCGCTATGAACGACACATCGGGCGCACGGTGTCGCTGTTGATCGACCGGGCCGGGAGTGACGACGAACTCGCGGTGGCGCGCGCGCCGTGGCAGGCTGACGACATCGATGGTGTGACGCACATCGATACCGATGCGCCGGTGGGCTCGCTGGTCGAAGCGATGATTGATGATGTAGTGGATGACTATGACTTCGAGGCCACGGCGACAGGAATCATCCTGCTGCCGCCTGCCTTTTCGGCGGCGCAGCGTGCCACGCGCGCCTTGCCGCTGGTGACCTCTTCCTCGATCGGGAGCTTTGGACGATGACGGTGATGGGTATTGCAACGTCGGAATCGCAGGCGATCATGGCGCGTGCGCGTCAGCTGTTTCCCGGCGGTGTGAATTCGCCGGTACGTGCGTTCGGCGGCGTTGGCGGCGAACCGTTCGTCGTGCAGCGTGGCGAAGGCCCGTACATCTGGGATGCGGACGGCAATCGCTACATCGACTATGTGCTGAGCTGGGGCCCGTTGGTGCTCGGCCATGCGGCGCCCGTCGTCCTGGATGCATTGCATGACGTCATGCAGCGCGGCACGAGTTTCGGCATCCCGACCGGCCTCGAAGTGCAACTGGCCGAGTTGATCGTGCAGCGCATGCCGCACATCGAGATGCTGCGCTTCACGAGCAGCGGCACGGAAGCGGCGATGAGCATCGCGCGTGTCGCGCGTGCCGCGACCGGTCGCGATGCCATCCTCAAGTTCGATGGCTGTTATCACGGCCACGCCGATTCATTCCTCGTGAAGGCCGGTTCCGGCGTCGCGACGCTCAACCTGCCGAATTCACCGGGCGTACCGGCGGTGCTGGCGGCGCTGACGTATACCGCACCGTTCAATGATCTCGAGGCCGTCCGCGCGATTGCCACGACGGTGCCGCTGGCCGCGATTCTGATCGAACCGATCATCGGCAACGCCGGCTTCATCGAGCCGCTGCCCGGCTTCCTCGCAGGACTGCGCGAGATCGCGACCGAGACCGGCGCGCTCCTTGTCTTCGATGAGGTGATGACCGGATTCCGCATCGCCTATGGCGGTGCGACCGAGCGCTTTGGCGTCACGCCGGACCTCACCGCGTTTGGCAAGGTGATCGGTGGTGGCTTGCCCGTCGCCGCCTATGGTGGACGTCGCGAGTTGATGCAGCAGGTGGCGCCGAGCGGTTCCGTCTATCAGGCGGGCACCTTGAGCGGGAATCCGCTCGCGATGGCTGGCGGCCTGGCGACGCTGAAGTCGCTCACGCCCGAGCTGCACGCGATCATCGAACGTCGCACCGGCGATCTGGTGCAGGGGCTGCGTGACATCATGGAGCGCGAGGGCGTGCCGTTCCATGCGTCGCACGCCGGTTCGATGTGGGGCTTCTTCTTCCATCCCGGCCCGGTCACGAACTTCGCCGAGGCTCGTCAGAGTGATGTGCCTCTCTTCAACAGATTCTTCCATGCGGCGCGCGAGCGTGGCGTCTACCTCGCGCCATCGGCGTTCGAGGCGGCATTCATGAGCGCGGCCCACGGTGACGATGTCGTCGCCGACACGCTCGAGCGTCTCACCGATGCGATCCGCGCCGCCAAGGCCTGATCGCCGCGCGCGTGTCGCGCTGCTGCTGCTCATCGCCTGCGCTCCGCTTTCTCGGGCGCAGGCGCAGGAACGCACCGACAGTGTCGCCGAGGCCGCGCACAGCGCGCTGGTCCTTGGCGACAAGACCATCCGTGTTCTGCTTGGTCGCGCATCGGCTGCGATGACGCCCGTGCGATACGACATCGGCACCGCGACCTGGAATGGACGCCGGTATCGCGGCGCGATCGACTTCGTGCCCGATGCCAATGGTGTGGCGGTGATCAACCGCGTCGATCTCGAGGACTATCTGCGCGGCGTACTCCCGGGCGAACTCGGGTCGCGCGACCCGCGTGATCGCGCCGCGCTGCAGGCGCAGGCCGTCGCTGCCCGCTCGTACGCCGCGGCGCGCATGGGCGAGCGGCGCCCCCAGTACGATGTGACCGCGACCGTCTCCGATCAGGTGTACGGTGGGATGTCGTCGGAGCAGTTGGAGACGGACGACGCGGTGCGTGCCACGCGAGGTCTCGTGCTGACGTGGGGTGACCGGATCATCACGGCGCCGTATCACTCGCACGGCGGGCCGGTCACTGCTGCGGCCGACGAAGTGTTCTGGAAGCGCGGCACCGAGCCGTATCTGCGACCGGTGGACGACCACACGTTGTCCGGCGGCTGCTATTGTGACGCGAGTGGAACGCGTGGCTGGGAGCGTCGCTTCAGCACCGATGATGTGCGGCGGCTGCTGGCGGAGTATGGGCGCGACGCCGGCGTGAGCAGTGCGGGTGATGTGCTCGCGGTGCGCGTCGTGTCGCGGGGACCGTCGGGGCGAGTGACGCTGCTCGACGTCGAGACCACCGCCGGCCACGTGCAGCTGCATGGCAACGACATTCGCTTTGTGTTTCGCCGCGACGGTGCGATCCTGCCGAGTACGAGCTTTTCGCTCGAGATGCTCGGCGGCACGATCCTGCTGCGTGGCGTCGGGAACGGGCACGGCGTGGGGATGTCACAATGGGGCGCGATCGGTCGGGCGCGGGCGGGGCAGGATGCCCGCACCATCCTGGCAGCGTACTACCCGGGGACACGCCTCTCACCGTTGATGTAGGTCGCGGGTGCGGATCGCGCCGGTGCACCGCGCGCTGGCAGGCACTGACCGGTCGGGCCGCTCAGGCGACACGCCGTTGGTCCATCCGGCTGGCGCAACGGTATTTCGCCGTATCTTTCAGGAATGTCAAAGCCAGCTCTCCGGATCGGTGTCATTGGCGCCGGCGCCATTGCACAACTCGCCCACCTGCCCGTGCTCTCGAAGATGCGCGGCGTTCAGTTGGTGGCACTCTGCGACAATGACAGCGCGAAGGTGCGGGCGCTCGCCGAACGGTTCAACGTGCCCGACACGTTCACCGACATCGAGGAGCTGCTCGAGTTCGAGGACATCGACGCCGTCCTGATCTCGACGCCGAATCATCTCCACGAGCCGCACGTGCTCTCGGCGCTGAAGAGTAAGCGGCATGTGTTGTGTGAGCGGCCGCTCGCGTTGACCACGAAGGGCGTCGAGCGGATCATTGCGGCGGCAGAGAAGTACGAGATGAAGGTGCTGGTCGGTCATAACCACCGGTTCCGCACCGAAGTGCAGAATCTCGAGAGCTTCATCCATGGCGGCGAGCTCGGTCGATTGATCGGCATTCGCGCCGGTGCGTACAAGACGCGGCGTGGTGATGCGGGCTGGCGCTCGCGCCGCGCGGAAGCGGGCGGCGGCATCTTTCTCGATCAGGGTGTTCCGCTGCTCGATCTCGCCTGCTGGCTGGCTGATTTCCCCGATCCGGTGCGCGTCACCGCGAGCATGGAGCGCGGCAGCGGCGTACGCGCAGTGGAAGACGCGATGTACGTGCACGTGCAGTACGCGTCGGGCCTCAGCGTCGCCATCGACACCGCGTGGGGCTACGTCGGTGAGGAGGATCGCTGGTGGTTCGAGGTGCTCGCGACGAAGGGCACGGCGCGGCTTGCGCCGTTGCGCGTGGTGAAGGAGCTGAACGGTCGCGCGGTGGACGTGTCGCCGACCGGCGCCGCCCAGCGCGACAGCGCGTTCATCCAGAGCTATCGCGCCGAGCTGGCGCACTTTGCGGCGGTGCTGCACGGTGAGGTGACGTACGAGCCTCCGGTCGATCAGGTCGTGGTGCAGCGACTGGTGGAAGCGATCTATCGGAGTGCGGAAGAGGGGAAGGAAGTTCGCCTGTGATGCGCGGCATGCGCGTCGCGCGTCGCGTCGTGCTGCACACGCTGGCCGTACTGGTCGGGGTGGCCTCGCTTGGCAGTGCGCTGCTGGCGCAGCGGCCGATCGACTGGTCCACACGGCCGGTGTTGCTGCTGACGATCGGGCAGGGCGACGAGGTGTTCGAGAAGTTCGGTCACAATTCCATCGTCATCTGGGACGACGATGCCGGGCAGCCGCTCGTCTACAACTGGGGCATGTTCGACTTTCAGCAGCCGAATTTCATCGGCCGTTTCCTGAGTGGCGATACGAAGTACTGGATGCAGGCGTTCTCGATTCCATCCACGATGAACCAGTACCAGCAGCTCAATCGCACCGTCACGGCGCAGGAACTGAATCTCACGCCGTCGCAGAAAGTCGCGCTCAGTGCGTTGCTGAAGAGCAACGCCCGCGAAGAGAACAAGTTCTACCGCTACGACTACTACCGGGACAACTGCAGCACGCGTGCGCGTGACGCGATCGACGTCGTCACCGGCGGTGCGCTCAAGCGCGCGATGACAGCGCAACCGGGGCAGGGCAGCTATCGTTGGCACACGCGCCGGCTGCTGGCCTACGATGCGCCGCTCTATCTTGGAGCGGAGCTCGTGCTCGGGGTGGATGCTGATGCACCGCTGACGGGCTGGCAGGAAGCGTTTCTGCCGCAGCGACTTTCTGAATCGCTCATGCGCATCGAACTGCCGGCCGCAGAAGGCATGCCGACGCGGCCGCTGGTCTCGCCGATCGATACGCTCTTTCGCGCGCAGCGAGAGGACGAGCCGCGCACGGTGACCTACAAAACCGGACTCGCGGGCGGCGTCGGTATAGCGCTCGGTCTGCTGCTGCTCGGGCTCACACGACTCGGGAAGGTCGGCGCTGCCATCGCGCTCGGCGTCTGGAGCCTGATCGCATCGCTCGTCGGCTGCGTGCTGCTCGGCATGTGGTTCCTCACGAAGCATGACTTCATGGCGAACAATCCGAGCGTTGCGCTGCTGAACCCGGTGTGGATCGTTGGTCTGATCGCGGCTGCGATGGTGATGGGCCGCGGTGTAGCGGTTGGCATTCGCAGCGCTCTGCGATGGCTGCTCGTGATCGCCGTGACCGGCTCCGCCGGGGCCGTGCTCCTCGGTCACGCCGGCAGCGCGCTCGAGCTTGCGGCGCTGGTACTTCCTGCGCATGCGGCCGCGGTATATGCCGCCGACCGGTACGCGAATCGGGCGCGCCGGATCCCCTGACGTGCTCACTGGTGCGGCGATCTCGCGTGAGATATTAGTTTCACCTGCGTTCGCCCTACGTTTTGTCGGCAACAATCGTCATGAGCGGTGCGGGTTGCGTCGACACACGTCGCGCGTGCCGTGCACTGCGGGCAGCAACGACGCTCGGCGCGCCGGCCGGTCGTCGTTGGTGTCCTCCCAGCTGCATCTGGAGCCGTGTGACCAACGAGACGCGTGCCGACACCACCCCTACCCGAGTCGACCGGTCGACTCGGGAGGTTGCCGTGATCGCCTCGAATGTCGTGACGCTCTACATCGTGCGACTTGATCCCCTCGAGTTGCTCTTCAACACCAAGCCGATCACCGCGATCCTGGGCTATACGCCCGATGATATGATCGCGATGGACAAGCAGACGGTCGATCGGCTCATCCATCCCGATGATGCCCCGTTGTTGGCGGCGCACATCGCACGGCTTGGGAACCTGGCCGACGGTGAGATCGCGGAGTGCCGGCATCGCCTGCGTGCCGCATCAGGCGAGTGGGTCTGGGTCGAAGTGCGCGATGCCGTGCACCTGCGCAACGACGCCGGAACGCCGCTGCAGGTCATCGGCAGCGCGCGCGAGATCACCGATGACATGCGGAATGCCGAGGCGCTGCGCTCGAGCGAAGCGCGGCATCGCCTGCTCTCCGAAACGATGCTGCAGGGCGTGGTGCATCACGCCGCCGACGGCAGCATCATCGCGATCAATCCCGCGGCAGAGCGTATTCTTGGCCGACCGGGAGAAGCGATCATCGGCAGCGATCCGCAGCGCGAGGGACGCGACACGATCCATCTCGACGGCACGCCATTTCCCGGTGAGCAGCATCCGGCGACTGTCGCGCAGCGCACCGGCGAGGCGCAGCACGGTGTCGTGATGGGCGTGTTCAATCACGATCTTCAGGAATACCGCTGGATCAGCATCGATGCCGTGCCGCTGCTGCGTCGCGGTGAGCGGGTGCCGTATGAGGTGTACACCGTGTTCGAGGACATCACCAGCCGGTTGCGTGCCGAACAGGCACTGCGCGACGAGCACATGCGGAAGGACCGTTTCATCGCGACGCTCGCGCACGAGTTGCGCAACCCGTTGGCGCCGATTCGCAGCGCCGTGGCTGCGCAGCAGCATCGCGCGGCAGGTGATCCGGAATTCGCGTGGACGCAGTCGATCATCGAACGCCAGGTCGGATTGATGGCGCGGCTGCTCGACGATCTGCTCGATGCGTCGCGGATTGCGTCCGGCAAGCTCGAATTGCGGCGCGAGCGGGTGCTCCTGTCGGCGGTGCTGGCGCAGTCGGTCGAGACGGCACGACCGGTGATCGAGGCATCGCGGCACACCATTGCGGTGGACCAGCCATCGGGCGACGTGCATCTGGACGGCGACGGCGTTCGCATCGCGCAGGTCGTGTCGAACCTGCTCACGAACGCCGCCAAATACACCCAGCCCGGTGGGATGATCGCGCTGACAGCCAGCGTGGAGGGTGAGATGATGACGCTGCGCGTGAAGGACTCGGGCATCGGCATCGCACCGCAACACCTGTCGCAGATCTTTGAAATGTTCGGGCAGGTGCACGAGGCGCTCGAGCGATCGCAGGGCGGCCTTGGCATCGGCCTGTCGCTGGCGCGATCGCTGGTCGAACTGCACGGCGGATCGATCGCGGTGCGCAGCGAGGGCGTGGGCAGAGGCACGGAATTCGTGGTCCGCCTGCCTGTGCTGGCGGTGTCAGCGCGTGATGACGGCGCGGCGTCTGAGAAGCCATCGCCGACGCCGGCTGCATCGACGCGACGCGTTGTCGTAGTGGACGACAACCAGGACGGCTGTGATTCGCTCGCGGCTGTGCTCGAGATGTATGGCTATCAGGTGGCAACCGCGTACGATGGACCGCAGGGCATTGCGGTGACGGCATCCTACGATGCGCAGGTTGTCCTGCTCGATGTCGGCCTGCCAGGCATGAACGGCTACGAGACCTGTCGTGCCGTGCGCTTGACGCCGAATGGCGACGCGATCGTGATGATTGCGGTGACGGGCTGGGGCACCGACGAGGACCTCCGTCGCGCTGCCGCCGCGGGCTTCGATGCGCACCTCGTGAAGCCGATCGACATGACCCACCTTCGCGACCTGCTGACACTCTCGCGCGAGGAGGTGCAGCGCGCGCACCGACTGCGTTTGATGCGTGAGGGCCGCGCCGCTGATCTGTACGAGAACACCCCCCGACCAGTCGACTGATCGAGGGGTGTTGCGCTGCATATCACGCTCGGCTGCCAGACTATCGACAGATCCATGGGGTCGCATTCTCGCGCGCCGTGCTGCGGCGCGCACTTGTCTCGTCGATCGCCGTGAACGTCACCTCGAGAAAGCCGTCGTCCTGACTCTTCGACGTGCACTGCATTTCCTTCTTCACGCTGAACGTACCGTTGGCGTCGGCCTTGATTGGCCCGAACGCGATCGCCTGGCTGGTGTTCGGCGGCGGCGAACCGGTCAGCTTCACCGGACCGTTCGGCGTGAAGTTCGATCCCGTCAGCGTGATCACGGGACCCGTCGCCTGACGCTGAATGGTGACACTCAGCTTGAGCGGCACGGCAGCCTGCGCATGGACCGCCATGGGCAGCGCGACGAGGGCCATGCCAAACAGGACCGCTGTCCCGATCGACGGCCACGTGCGACGAACCAGGTGGACACGCATGTACGACTCCTGAAAGAGGAATGTCCGCCTTCAGAGACGAAGGAGAACCGTCGAACGACACACATCCGGCACCAACCGAGCAACTGCTGACGTCGTGCCGCAAGACCGTGTCATCCGACACCGTAATATACACCAGACCCGCGCTTGAGTTCAGTGGCCCAAGTGGTTTGTTTCCTTGCACTTATGCCACTCCCTGCGCGGCCGGACCGCCTCCGATGAGTCTGCGCGATCGCCTCGACGACGCCGTTGCCCGCGCCGCCGTGGTGGAGCAGGAGCTGCTCGACCCCCGTACGGTCAAGGACCCGCGACTGCTCGCCACGCTGGGCAAGGAACACCAGCGCCTGCAGGATATCGTCCGGCTCGCCGGTGACGTCCGCCAGCTCGAGCAGCAACTCGACGAAGCCCGCGAGATGGCGAACGGCGATGATGCGGACTTTGCGGCAGAGGCGCAGGCCGAAGTGGCCAGCCTCGAGCAGCGACTCGAGGCGCTCGATGTCGCACTCAAGCCGCTGCTCATCCCGCGCGATCCGCTCGACGATCGTCCGGCCATCATTGAAATCCGCGCCGGCACCGGCGGCGACGAAGCCGCGCTCTTTGCCGCCGATCTCTGGCGCATGTACGAACGCTTCTTCGCACGACAGGGATGGCGTATCGAAGTGATGTCGATGTCCGACGGCACACTCGGCGGCGTCAAGGAAGTGATCGCGCGTATCGACGGCAGTGGCGCGTTCGGCACCATGCGATGGGAATCCGGTGTGCATCGCGTGCAGCGCGTGCCCGCCACCGAAACGCAGGGCCGCATTCACACCTCGGCAGCGACCGTTGCGGTGCTGCCGGAAGCGGAAGAGGTGGACGTCACGATCGAGGACAAGGATCTGCGCATCGATGTCTTCCGCTCGTCGGGACCCGGTGGGCAGAGCGTCAACACCACCGATTCGGCAGTGCGCATCACGCACATCCCGAGCGGGATCGTCGTCAGCCAGCAGGATCAGAAGTCACAGTTGCAGAACAAGATCAAGGGGATGACCGTACTCCGGTCGCGACTGCTCGATCAGCGCCTCGCAAAGCTCGAAGCGGAACGCTCGCAGATGCGCAGCGCGCAGGTCGGCACCGGCGATCGGTCAGCGAAGATCCGCACCTACAACTATCCGCAGGATCGCATCACCGATCATCGGATCGGGCTGTCGATACATGGCATGCAGTCCGTGATGGATGGCAGCATCGGTCCGTTCATCGAGGCGTTGCAGGAAGCCGAAGTGAAGGAACGCCTCGGTGGCTGACGCCCCGCGTCCACGCACGGTCGCGGCGCTGCGCGACCTGGTCGCTGAGCGGCTCACCGGGCACGTGGCGGCGCCGCTGGATGAAGCGCGCGACCTGCTCGCCGGCCTGCACGATGCGCCGCGCTCGTGGAGCGCTACGCATGCAGACGACGTGCTGATCGACCTGCTGATCGACGCCGCGCTCGACGCGGCGGAGCGGCGCGTCGCTGGCGCACCGATGGCGTACGCCGTGTCACGTGCGGCGTTCCGTCATCTCTTTCTGCATGTGGACGAACGCGTCCTGATCCCGCGCCCGGAAACGGAAGAGCTGGTCACGCTGGCACTGCCATTCATTACCGCCGGGAGCACGGTGGTCGATGTCGGCACCGGGTCCGGAGCCATCGCGCTGTCACTGGCCCGGGAGAGTGCGGCCGCGCGCGTGATCGGCACGGATGTGTCGCACGATGCGATCGATGTGGCAGAGATGAATGCGCGAGCGCTGCTCAAGCGCGAGTATGCCCGCACCGACTTCCGTCACGGCAATCTCCTCGAGCCGCTTGGCGACGAGCACGTCGACGTCGTGGTGTCGAACCCGCCGTATATCGCGCTCGGCGAGCGTGACGCGCTGCCGGAGGCCGTGCGGGCGTGGGAGCCGTCGCTGGCGCTGTTCGGAGGCCCGGACGGGATGGACGTGATTCGCGCGCTGGTGATGCAAGCGGAAGCCCGGCTGACCGCGGGCGGCGTGCTGCTGATGGAAATCGACGCGCGACGCGCGGCGGAGGCTCTGGCGTGCGCGGCGGAGCCGCAGTGGCGCGACCTTCAGATCGTAGCTGATCTGTCTGGCCGGGACCGCTTTGTGGTCGCGCGCCGGACGGCGGCAACCGCCCGGCCATTTGGCCGGACCTGAACCTGAGCCAGTCGTGGTCGATTCCCACTAACTTTTCACACACTGTGGGCCGTTCCGGCCCCGCGACCCCATCTGCAGATGACTGAAATGCTCGAAGAGAAAGCCAAGGAACTGGGCCGCCAGATCGGCCAGTCGACGGAATATCAGGCGCTCAAGCGCTCGAACGATTTGCTCACCGAGGATGTCGAGGCCTCGTCGGTCCTCCGCCGGTTGTCCCAGCTGCGCAGCGAAGCGCAGCAGTTCATCGAGCAGGGCCAGGATCCGCCGCAGGAGATGGAACAGGAACTCGACACACTGCTGCAGAAGGTCGAGCTGAATCCGGTCTATCAGCGCGCGATCGTGGCGCAGGCGAACTTCGACAAGCTGATGGTGCGCGTGAACGAGTTCATTTCCGAAGGCATCCGCACGGGCGCGGTGAGCAAGATCATCACGCTGTCATGACGAGCGGCGCGTCGCGTGGTCGCCTGATCGTGCTGGAGGGCGGCGACGGCGTCGGCAAGACGACGCAGTTGCCGCTCGTCGCCGACGCACTGCGCGACCGCGGGCATGTGGTGCACACCATTCGCGAACCGGGACAGACGCAAGTCGGCATCCGAGTGCGCGAATTGCTGCTGCACCCCGCTTCGACGATCAGCGCGGCGACGGAAGCGTTGCTCTTTCTGGCGGCGCGTGCGCAAGTCGTGAGTGAAGTCGTGCTGCCGGCGCTGGCAGCGGGCGAGTGGGTGGTGGCGGATCGGTTCTTCGTGTCCACGTATGCCTACCAGATCGCCGGGCACGGGCTGGACGACGCCTTGGTGCGTTCAGCGAATGCGCTCGCCACGCGCGGCCTGATCCCGGATCTCACGCTGTTGCTGACGCTGCCGCCGGAGACTGCTGCGGCGCGCCGGTCACAGCGCGGGCAGGCCGATCGGCTCGAGCGGTACGGGGTGGCGTTCGACGCGCGTGTGGCAGCGGCATACGCCGCGTCGGTGACGCCGGCCTGGCAGGCCGACCATCCGGAGTGCGGGCCGATCGTCGCGGTGACAGCGGACGGCGCGGTCGAGGCGATCACGGCGCGGCTGCTGGCCACGATCGTGGAACACCTGAGTCAGACTGTGGTGCTTACAGCATGACGCGGCGCACTCGGCCGCGGTTCGCCGGCGGGGCGCTGCGCCCGTCGGTCTCACGACGTCAGGGATCGGGATGAACAAGAGGCGCAGTTACACCGTGGTCGCGGTCCTGGGTGTTGCGATGGCCTCCGGCGGATGGCTGATGGGGCGCAGTCTGCGCGCATCAGCACCGACGGTGATCGATGGTCGGCATCTCTTCAGTCAGGTTCTCGAGTTGGTGCAGAACCAGTTCGTGGATTCCATTCCGGTGGATTCGCTCTGGAAGGAATCGACGCTCGGCATGGTGAACGAGCTGCACGATCCGCATTCGGTATTTCTGGTGGCGGACCGCCTGAAGCGTTTCCGTGAGCAGACCACGGGGCAGTACGCCGGACTTGGTCTGCGCGTTGACGTGCGCGATGGCTGGATCACCGTCATTGCACCGTTGCCCGGCTCACCGTCGGAAGCCGCTGGCCTGCAGACCGGCGATCGCGTGGTGAAGATCGACGCCATGGACACAAAGGGCCTGACGTCCGAAGAAGCGCTCGTGAAGTTGCGCGGCAATGCCGGCTCGCCGGTCGTGCTGACCGTCGAGCGACCGGGCATCGACGGGCGACTGACGTTCAATCTCGTGCGCCAGATCATTCACGTGCGGGCGGTGCAACGTGTGGCGATGCTGCCGTCGAAAGTCGGATATCTGGATGTGAGTGTCTTCAGTGATTCGACCGCCGGTGAAGTGGCCGCCGGTATCGACTCCCTGACGAAGATGGGGATGGTCTCGCTGGTGCTGGACCTGCGCGGCAATCCGGGTGGGTTGGTGCAGCAGGGCGCAGATGTTGCCGATCTCTTTCTCGATCCGGGACAGGAGATCGTGACGCTGCGTGGTCGCACGGCGGAATCGAATCGCACCTTCAAGGACCAGCTGCCGCAGCAGTGGCCGACGCTGCCGATCGTCGTGCTGGTCGATCGTGGCAGTGCCAGCGCGGCCGAGATCGTCGCCGGTGCGCTGCAGGATCACGATCGCGCGGTCGTGGTCGGCACGACGACGTACGGCAAGGGCAGTGCACAGAGCGTGTTCGACGCCGGGACCGCCGGTGCGCTCAAGCTCACCACGTCGCTGTGGTTCACGCCGGTCGGTCGCAGCATCTCGATTCGCCGTCGCTACAACGATGAAACCACGGCGCGCCGCGGTGGCGGTGAGGAAACCGATTCCCTGCGCAACGAAGCCGATTCGATGGTGCACAAGCGGCAGTCGTTCAAGACGGACAAAGGGCGCTTGGTCTATGGCGGTGGTGGCATCACACCGGACGTGATCGCGCGTGACAGCTCGGCCATCATGCAGGGAGCTGCACTGCAATCCGCCCTTGGTCGCGCGGTGCCGCAGTTCCGCGATGCACTCACGGCGTTGGCATTGCAGTTGAAAGGCAACGGTGCGCTGAAAAGCGCGAATTTCACCGTCACGCCGGCAATGCGTCAGACCCTCTTGGCCGGTGTGCGCGCGCGTGGTGCCACGGTGCCCGATTCAGCCTTCGAGGCGAACGCCGAAGTCGTCAATCGCCTGATCGGCTACGAAGCATCACGCTACGTCTTCGGTCGTGACGCGGAGTTCTCGCGGCGCACGGCCGACGATCCGGTCATGCAGCGCGCACTCTCACTGCTGCACGATGCACCGGGCCGCGACTCGCTGCTGGTGCGTGCGAGCGCCGAGCATCCCAGCCGGGTCGCGGCGGCTCGTGACTAGTCGTGCCGGCGCGCTGGAGCCAGTGGTCCTCGTGGGTGCCGGGCGCGCGGGTCGTGCGCTGGCGGCGGCGTTTCGAGCGGCAGGCTTGCCGAATGTGCTCGTCGATCGCGTGAGCATCGTCGAGCAGCATGGTGTATCGGTCTTCACTGAACGCGCCGAATCGGTGGCGTCGGCAGCCGCAGTCCTGCTGGCAGTGCGCGATGGGCAACTCGACGTTGCGATCGACGAATTGCGCGAGCGCGACGGCCTGCGCCCCGGCACCGTCGTGCTGCAGGTGAGTGGGAGCGCAGAACCTGCCGCGCGCGAACGTATCACGGACTTCGGCGCGCACTATGGCACGTTTCATCCGCTCCTGCCGCTGATCGATCCGTCGCTCGCGTCGTTCCGTTTGCAAGGCTCGGTTATCGGCATCGAGGGCGATGCCGCGGCGCACGATGTCGCCACTCGCCTCGCCGCGCGGCTTGGCGCAACGACGATCGAAATTCCGCGCACTGAGCGAGCGGCATATCACGCCGCAGCGGTGATGGCGAGCAATTTCCCCGTGACGCTCGCCGCGCTCGCCGAAGGGCTGTTGTCGCGCATTGGCGTGGACGCCGTTGCCGCGCATCGTGCGGTCCGCGCGCTGATGGCGGCGAGCGTCGAGAATCTGGCCGCCGCACCGCGCGCACTTGACGCGCTGACGGGTCCGATTGCGCGCGGCGACGTGAGCACCGTTCGTGCGCACACCACGGCGCTGCACGGACTCCGACCGTACCATGATGTGTACGAGGTGCTGTCGCGCGCGACACTGGCGTTGATGCGTGAGCGTGGCGACGAGAGCGCGGCAGTGCAGGGCCTGGAATCGGCGCTGGACGCTGACGGACTGCGCTGAGAACCCGTTCCCGAGCCGCCCGGCTGGAACTGGCGGCAACGCCGAGCTGGACGCAGCCCGTTCCCTCCGCCGTTGCACGGCGCGACATTCCGCGCACTCCGCCGCCTTCGCTCTGGCGGCCCCCGCCGTGTGGCGGGCCTGGACTCAGACGCTCATCCGGTATTTCGCATGCGACGCATTGCCGTTCTTGGACTGGCGCTTTCGCTCACCTCTGCTGCCGTTGCCGCAGCGGCGACGCCGACGGTTGCCGCCATTCCCGGTGAGGAAATGATCGGACACTGGGATCTCACCGCGACGGGTGCCACCGGTCGCACGTATCCGTCATGGCTCGAAGTGAAGTTGTCGGGCAACAAGTCACTCGTCGGCGCGTTCGTGTCAGCTGGCGGCAGCGCCCGCCCGATCTCGAAGGTGACGTACACCGGCAACTCGTTTCACTTCGCCATTCCGCCGCAATGGGAAGCTGGTGACGGCGATCTGACCGTTGACGGCACGTTCGCCGACAACAAGATCAGCGGCTCGATCACCGAGCCGAATGGTACCAAGGCCACGTTCGTCGGCGTGCGCGCACCATCGCTCGAGCGCACGGGCACGACGCAGTGGGGCGCCCCCATCGCACTGTTCAATGGCAAGGATCTGGCGGGCTGGAAGGCGAGCGGCGCCAACAGCCAGTGGAGCGTCGTGGGTGGACTGCTCACCAACGCAAAGAACGGCTCGAACCTGATCACCGAGCGCACGTTCAATGATTTCAAGCTGCATGTGGAATTCCGCGTGCCGAAGAACGGCAACAGCGGTATCTACCTCCGCGGCCGTCACGAGTTGCAGGTGGAAGACAGCAAGGGTATGGACGCGTTGAGCACGCACACCGGCGGCGTCTACGGTTTTCTGATTCCGAACACGAATGCAGCGCTCGATGCCGGCGCGTGGCAGACGTATGACGTGACGCTGGTGGGTCGGTTGATCACGGTGGTGCTGAATGGCAAGACCGTGATTTCGATGCAGAACATTCCGGGTATCACCGGTGGTGCGCTGGACAGCAACGAAGGTGAGCCGGGCCCGATCTACCTGCAGGGCGATCACACGGCGGTGGAATACCGGAAGATCGTGTTGACGCCGTCGAAGTAAGCACGCTGCCGGCAGCGAGCGCCGCGTTCCGGCGCTCGCTGCGACGCACGTACTTCAGGCAGTTGCTCCCGCCGCGAAGTTCACTCGGCTGAGCGCGACCTTCGACAGCGTCGTGTCCGCATTCTTCTCTTCCGAAAGGGTCTCATTGAGAAGTGATGCGATGTCGTCGTGGCCGAGTTCAGCTGCGTACGTTTTCATGCTGCCATAGCGTGTGATCTCGTAGTGTTCCACGGCCTGGCATGAGAAGACGATCGCCGCGTCGCCCGCCGGAGTGCTGCCGAAGTCCTCGAGCAAACCGTCGCCTTCCTTGAGAATGCCATCGATGGCCTCGCACTTCACGGCCTGCGGCTTCTTACCCATCATGCCGAAGATTTCCTCGAGCCGAGATATCTGCGTCGCCGTCTCCTCGCGGTGCGCCGTCAGGCCAGCCTTCAGATCAGCATCGGACGCAGCCTTGATTATTTTCGGCAACGCCTTGTAGATCTGTTTCTCGGCATAATACATGTCCTTGAGCCCATGCTCGAACAGGTCGATCAGTCCTTTTTCCGTCGTCGTCTTCTTCTTTGCTGCAGGCATTGTGGCGCTCGATGTGGAGAGGTGGTCAAGCGTTCGGGGGGTGTGGTGGCGTGACGATGGCGGACTGCGAATCCGCCATACGTGCCGCCGGCTCGTGCTTGGTGAACGGCAAAAAGGCGGTCGCATCGCGACTCGCGATGCCTCCGCCTTCGACTCAGGCGCCGTCAGCGCTTTCGACAAGGGTTGCACAGTTCAGCCAGCCATTCGCCATCGGCAGCCGCCCGGCCGACACCGATACGGCGTGCGCACGCACACGACACGACACGGTGCTGCACGCAGATGTCATTCGGTGATCGACCCGGCTATGCCAGTGCATTGCAGACACCATGCCGCGCACTGGAGTGAGCGCTGACTGCTGATGAATTTGTGCCCCAGTCCGCGTCGTGACCGTGCACTTTCAACCGCGTGCGTCGGGAGGACGTTTGCGCGCCACCGCGTCCACTTACTGAAAAAGCAGTTGACGGAAGGTGTCAGACGGTACATCCTACGGAGTAAGCAGTAGTACGGGCGTGGGTGCGACGATGGCGTGCTTTTGTCGCGAAACGTTACGAGTCAACCGTTGGTGTCGCGACTGCGTCTGATGGCAGCCATACACCCATTCTCGAGTCCACGAAGTTCATGCGCCGTCGTCTCGCCGCCCGCCTCGGGCTGCTGCTCTGTCTCTGCGCGTCCCGGCTCATCGCGCAATCGCCAACCGACATCATCCGCGGTCGCGTCACGGACGATTCCGCGAAGACCGTCGTCGGCGCCACCGTCTTCGTCACCCGCGGCCCCGATCGCGCATTCAAACAGACCACCACCGACAGTGCAGGTCGCTACGTCATCTCGTTCGAGAATGGAACCGGCGACTACCTCGTCGCCGTGTCGTCGGTCGGACTGAAAGCCGCGCGACGGCGCGTGCAGCGTCAGAACGCCGAACGCGAACTGGTCGTCGACTTCGTCCTCGCGCGTGACGCGTCCACACTCGCGACGGTGAAGGTCACGGCCGAGAAGCCGGAGCGCGTCGAACCGCGCCTCGATCCGACAACGCTCGAGACGGGCTCGTCGGAGCGCTGGCTGGACGGTGTGAACGGTCAGGTCGCGCCGTCACAGCTCGGAAATCTCTCCGCCATCGCTGGCACCACACCCGGCGTCACGCAGGGCGTCAGCGGGCCGTCGATCCTCGGATCGGGCGCGGCGTCGAATCTGACGACGCTCAACGGCATGGCGCTCGCCGGTGCCACGCTGCCGCGTGCGGCGCGGGTCGAGACGCGTGTGACCGGTGCCACATACGATGCGACACGTGGTGGATTTTCCGGGGCGAATACCGATGTGCAACTTGGTGCCGGCGACCAGAATTACCAGGAGCGCAACGCCTTCCTCACGTTCGACACGCCGTCGCTGCAGTATACCGACGGCGTTGGTCAGTCTCTCGGTACGCGCTACGGCGCGTTCCGCGGTAGCGTCGGCGCGAACGGCACGCTCATTCCACACCTCGCCACTTACAACGTCGCCGTCGACCTGTCACGCTCCACGTCGGATCCGGCAACGCTGTTCACGGGCAATGCCGCTGCACTCCAGAGCGCGGGCGTCTCGCGCGATTCGGTAGCGCGGCTGCAGACGGCGGCACTGGGCCTTGGGTTGCCGATTGCCGGCACCGGCATTCCGACGGCGCGCGAGCGCAACGCGATCACATGGCTCGGTCGCATCGATGACATTCGCGATTCGCTGAATTCGCATCAGTTCACCACGTACCTGAGCCTGTCGCGGCAGGGTGCGCAGGGCTTTGCACCACTTGCGGCAACGTCGGCCGGCGGCCGCAACACCAGTCGCAGCATGGGTGCACAGTTGCAGTTCTCGGACTTCATCGGTGCCGGGCGGCGCGTGCTTAACGTGGCGAAGGTCGGTGTCAGCCAGACGTACGACTCGGGTGATCCATACCTCGCGTTGCCTGGTGCAAGCGTGCTGGTGCGATCCACCGGCGCCACCGGCAATGGGATCGTGCCGCTGCTGCTCGGTGGCAACTCGGGCTATGATCGCACCGACACACGTTCCACTGCTGAAGCGAGTAACCTGACCGCGTGGAATGCCCGCGGACGGAAGCACACATTCAAGATCCTTGGTTGGGCGCGCGTCGATGCGCTGTCGCAGCGCGGCGGTGCGAACCTGCTCGGGCAGTATGCGTTCAACTCGATTGCGGATCTGAGCGACAGACGCCCGTCGAGTTTCTCGCGCACGCTGACGCAGCCTGCCAGCAATGGTACCGTCTGGAACACGGCGGCAGCGTTCGGCCACCAGTGGAACGCGTCGAAGCGCTTCAGCGTGCAGTATGGCGCGCGCGTCGAGGGCAATGGATTTGCGGCCTCGCCAAGTGCCAATCCGGCGCTCGATGCGTCGCTCGGCGTTCGCTCGGGGCTCGCGCCAACGCGTGTGCATCTCAGTCCTCGCGTCGGCTTCACGTACAGCTACAGCCGCGCCAAGGAAAATGGCAACGGCATGTCGATCAACCCGAGCGGAACGTTCTATCGCACGACGAGCGGCATCCTGCGCGGTGGCATCGGCGAGTTTCGTGACCTGTTGCGGCCGGATGTCCTGGCCGACGCGGCGTCACGGACTGGCCTCGCGGGCAGCACGCAGTCGTTGCAGTGCACCGGCACTGCCGTGCCGACGCCCGACTGGGCTGGCTTTCTGCAAAATCCCGGCAGCATTCCGCGCAACTGTCTCGATGGCAGCGGTGCACTCACGGACAACGCGCCGCCCGCGACGTTGATCGCCAGGAACTACGACGTGCCGCGCTCGTGGCGCGCATCGCTTGACTGGTATACGAACTTCGACTGGCTGCAGCTACGCTGGAACAACGTCGCGTCGTACGACCTCTCACAGGCGTCGGTCCGCGATGCGAATTTCGCCGGTGTCGAACGGTTCACGCTGGCCAAGGAAGCGGGTCGGCCCGTGTACGTGAGCACCGGTGCCATCGACGCGATGACCGGCAGTGTCTCCGCGACGGAATCACGCCGCGACGCCGCGTTCGGTCGCGTCGCAGTGCGGGGCAGTGAACTGCGCGGCTACGGCAGTCAGACTACCGTGATGCTGTCGCCCGACCCGTTCCGGATGCGACGCGTGCCATTCGGGCTCTACTTCTCCCTCGCCTACACGCTGCAGCAATCACGGCGGCAGTATCTCGGCTTCGACGGTTTCAGCGGCGGCGATCCGCGCACGCGAGAGTGGGCACCGAGCCAGAGTGATGCGCGTCACATCGTGCAGTTGCAGGGCGCGTTCAGTGTGCCGAACGTGGGAAGCTTCACGCTGTTTGCGCGCGCGCAATCCAGCTTGCCGTTCACGCCGCAGGTGCAGGGCGACATCAACGGTGATGGCGTCGGCGGCGATCGTGCGTTCATTCCGACGACCACTGGTGCGACGGACCCGGCGCTGGCGGCGCAGCTCATTGCGCTGCAACAGAGTGGCTCACCGACCGCCAATGAGTGCGTGACACGCTTTGCGGGACAGCTGGCGACGCGCAATGGATGCCGCGGGCCATGGACGGCCACGATGAACATGCAGTACCGCGTCCGATTGCCGAAGGCTCTGCAGCGGCTGAACGCGAACGTCTTCTTTGAGAACGTGCTCGGTGGTGTCGATCAGCTCGTGCATGGGGCAAACGACCTGCGTGGCTGGGGCGGCATGGCGACGCCCGATCCCGTCCTGCTCGTACTGCGCTCGTTCGATCCCGCCAGTCGGACGTTCCGCTACGACGTCAATCCGCGGTTCGGCGAGACGCGTCCCTCACGCACGACGTTGCGGGCGCCGTTCCGCGTGACACTCGACTTTCAGATACGATTGTCCACTGCGTATGCACTGCAGGAGCTGCGTCGCGCCCTCGCCCCGGTTCGTGTGCAGAAGCAGTGGCAGGCTCGATCGGCCGATTCACTCACGGCGCTCTATCTGCATCAGACGTCGAACATTCACACGTCGATGCTGCTGGAGAGCGATTCGCTCTTCCTGACCGCGGATCAGACGACAGCGCTGCGCGCCGCGGAGGCGGCCTACTCTATGCGGGTTCGCCACATCTATCGTGAGCTGGGTAACTATCTCGCACAGTTCGCCGGCGGCAGCGTGACGAAGGCGGCGCTCGACAGCGCGACGGTTTCGCGAAAGGCATACTGGAAGGTGTTCTGGGAGCAACCGGAGATCGCCGCAGCACTGGTGACGCCGACGCAGCGCGACTTGTTCCCACTGCTGCGCGATATGCTCGCCACTCCCAAGCCGGCTCGACTGAATTCGCAGTGGTTTTTCGGCGCCCAGGTCAAATTCGCACGTGACTCTGCCGCCGCACCGGCTCCCACAACGCAACCGAGTCCACCGCCGCGACCGTGACGCGGCGCGAGCGATGCCTCAGCCCGGCACACTTTACGGGGAGCGGTACGCGCGGCTTACTTCTCCTCTATGACTGACCGTCGAGACTTTCTCCGTGTGTTGGGCGCATCGGCTGCGGCCGGCGCTCTCTGGCCGAAGACCGCGTTCGCCTCTGGCGCGGACCTGCTGTCGGCCTCCGCAAAAATTCCAAAAGTCGGTGTGCAGCTCTACACCGTGCGCGGCGCGATGCAGAAGGATGGCGTCGATGCCACGCTGGCAAAGATCGCGAAGCTCGGCTTCACGGAAGTTGAATTCGCCGGCTACTACAGTCGAAGTGCCAGCCAGATCAAGGATGCGCTGCAGGCGAACGGGCTCACCTCGCCGTCCACACATGTGCAGTTGTCGCAACTTACAGACGCGAACTTCCAGAAGCTCGTCGACGATTCGGTGACGATCGGCCATCAGTGGATCAATCTCGCATTCCTGATGCCGAACGATCGCGGGTCGGCCGACAAGTACAAGTCGCATGCCGACGCGATGCTCGCGGCGCACGAGATCGCGAAAAAGTCCGGCATCACGATCGCCTATCACAATCACGACTTCGAGTTCGAGAAGCTCGGCGATACCGATGGCTACGAAATTCTGCTCGATCGCACGAAGGGCAGCGGCATTCAGTTCGAGATGGATCTCTACTGGATGAGCGTCGCCGGCAAGGATCCGGTCGCGTACTGGACGCGTTTCCCGGGACGCTTCCCCATGGTGCACGTGAAAGACAATGCCGGCCCGCCATCGAACGAAATGCGTCCGGTCGGATCCGGCACGATCAATTGGGCCGCGTTGTTCGAGAAGCGCAAGCTCGCCGGCATCAAGCACTTCTATGTCGAGCACGACAACCCAGCCGATCCGTGGGTCTCGATCACGTCGAGCATCGCGTACCTGAAGAAGCTGCGTTTCCGCTGATTCTGCTGGTTCTGTTGGTTCTGTTGGTTCTGTTGGTTCTGTTGGTTCTGTTGGTTCTGTTGGTTCTGTTGGTTCTGTCGCCCGCGGTTCCTCCGGGAGCCGCGGGCGCTCTCACGTCACGATCATGAACCCGCGCATTCTCTTCTGGTCGATCACGTCGGCACTGGCCGGCTTTCTTTTCGGCTTCGATACCGTCGTGATTTCCGGCGCGGAGCAGAAGATCCAGGCATTGTGGGGGCTGGGCGCGGGCATGCACGGCATCGCGATGGCGGCGGCGCTTTACGGCACGGTCGTCGGATCGATGTTCGGTGGATGGCCAGCGGATAAGTATGGCCGCAAACCGACGCTGCTGTTCATCGGCGTGCTGTACCTCGCCGGCGCGATCTGGTCGGCACTCGCGGGCGACGTGTACTCGTTCATCATCGCACGCGTGATCGGTGGCCTCGGCATCGGTGCGTCGACGATTGCGGCGCCACTCTACATCTCGGAGATCGCTCCGCCAGCCAAGCGCGGCCTGCTCACCGGGATGTTCCAGTTCAACATCGTGTTCGGCATCCTGGTCGCGTTCTTCTCCAATGCGATGCTGGCCGGCACAGGCGAGAACGCATGGCGCTGGATGCTCGGTGTTGCCGCGTTTCCGTCGGCGGCGTATGCGCTCTGCTGCCTGCTGATTCCTGAGAGCCCGCGCTGGCTGCTGACGACCGGCAAGCAGCGCGAGCAGGGGATGAAGGTGTTGCGCATGATCGAGCCCGATGCGCCGGAGAGTACGATCGAGGCAAAGGCCCGTGAGATCGAATCCGCAGCAATGGTGAAGACCGGCGGTTCCGACAAGTTCTGGACGCGCCAGCTGCGCGTACCGATCTTGCTCGCGTTCCTGATCGCGTTCTTCAATCAGCTCTCGGGCATCAATGCGATCCTGTACTTCGCTCCACGCATCTTCGAGCTCACCGGCCTTGGTGACAAGGCGGCGTTGCTGCAATCGATCGGGATCGGCATCACGAACCTGATCTTCACCTTCGTCGGCCTCTGGCTCATCGATCGCCTCGGGCGGCGCACGCTGCTCTACATCGGGTCGTTCGGATACATCGCGTCGCTTGGCCTCGTGTCGTGGGCGTTCTTCACGCAGCACTACAGCATCGTGCCGGCGTGCATTTTCGCCTTCATCGCGGCCCATGCGATCGGGCAGGGTGCCGTGATCTGGGTGTTCATCTCCGAGATCTTCCCCAATCGCCACCGCGCGGCAGGGCAGGCACTCGGCTGTTCGACACACTGGATCTTTGCGGCACTGATCACGACGTTCTTCCCCGCGATGGTCACCGCATTCGCGCCCGGATATGTTTTCGCGTTCTTCTGCGTCATGATGTGCCTGCAACTGCTCTGGGTTCGCACGATGGTGCCCGAGACGAAGGGGGCGACGCTGGAGGCCATTCAGGCGCAGCTGGGGTTGGCCTGATGTTCCGAGTGGCTGGCATCGGCGAGCTGCTCTGGGATCTGCTGCCGACAGGCGCGCAGATCGGCGGTGCGCCCGCAAACTTCTCCTACCATGCCGGCGCGCTCGGTGCCGAGGCTCGTACCGTTTCGCGAGTCGGTGACGATGCGCTCGGGCACGAGTTGCTGGCTCAGCTCACGACGCTTGGCGTGAGCACCCAGTGCGTCCAGATCGATGCGACGATGCCAACGGGTACCGTCGCGGTCGAACTCGATGCCGACGGGCAGCCCTGCTATGACATTCGCGCGAACGTCGCGTGGGATCATCTGCAGGCCGACGTGGCGTCGATGCATGCAGCGACATCGGCCGACGCGCTCTGCTTTGGCACGCTCGCGCAGCGCGATTCCGTGTCGCGCGCGGCGATCCGGACCCTCGTCGCCGCGTCGTCATCCGATGCCCTGCGCGTGCTCGATGTGAACCTCCGTCAGAATTATTTCTCGCGCGCACTGCTCGAGGAGTCGCTGCATCTGGCGAGCGTGCTCAAGGTCAATGATGTCGAGTTGCCGAAGCTGGTCACGATGTTCGATCTGCGAGGCGATGTGCGCGCGCAACTCGAGCAGATCGCCGAGCGGTGGCAATTGAATGCGGTGGCGCTGACGCGAGGGGGGAGTGGGAGTGTGCTGCTGACCGCGCACGAATATTCGGAACATCCGGGCGTGCACGTCGTGGTGAAGGACACCATCGGCGCCGGTGATGCTTTCACTGCCGCGATGACTGTCGGACTGCTGTCTGGCTGGGCACTCGATGAGGTGAACGCGCACGCCAATCAGGTGGCGGCATACGTCGCCTCGTGCTCCGGTGGAACGCCGCCGCTGCCTGACACGATCAGACAGCGATTCCTGCAGCGGGCGTAAGCGTCATCGTAACCGGGAATGATTCGGTCGCTGGCACAGTCTGATACTCCGAGTCGACGTTTCGTGGTTGGAACGCCGTCCGGCGACGTCGCAACATGCGACCGCAACTCCCGGGCATCATGGCTGGAGCCACCGCATGACTGCGCACCCGAATCGTAGCACCCGGAGCCGCACGCAGATGATCGTACGTCGCGTGGTGCTCGCTGCCGCACTCATTGCGGTGCCGTTTGGCGCCGCAGGTGCGCAGATCACCGACGCCGCCGGGGATTGGCTGCCGACCTACACTGGGCCGCGGAACTCGCTGCTCAACGGCGATCTCGATATCCTCAAGGCGCAGGTATTCTTTGACGGCCGGTTCTTCACGTTCACCAGCACGTCCGCCGGTAACATCGGCTCGACGACGGGTGCGTTCTTCGTGTGGGGCATGAATCGCGGTGCCGGCACGGCGCGCTTTCCAACGCTCGCTCCCGGCGTGCTCTTTGACTGGGTGCTGAGCATCACGCCGAATGGAGCGATCACCACGCGCGATCTGATCAGCGGCGTGTCCACCACGATCGACGCGAGTGCCGTCACGTTCTCGGGGACGACACTCACCGCGCTGATCCCGGCCACTCTGCTCCCCTCACGAGGCTTCACGCTGGCGGACTTCACGGCGAATCTGTGGCCACGCTTCCCGGGTGGTCTGGAAGGCATCTCGGACTTCGCGCCGGACAACACGAACTTCGCCGTCACCGTGACCCCGGAGCCGGCGTCGTTTCTGCTCGTCGGTGCCGGACTGTTTGGATTGCTCGCGTGGCGTCGTCGTCGTGCGTAGGCGCGCTGCTCCCGTGCTGGAGCGACAACGGCTGTGACACGTCGTTTCGTGTGGCGGCCGCTGTCGCACTGATTCGGGAATGGTGATCACTGATCGCGAGAGGTCCACGTCGCGCGTGCGCTGACGCGACGGCTCAGTCCAGGTTCGCCAATTCGTCAAAGAGCTGCAGCGCCGATTCCGGCCGCGACTCCGGTGACGCGTGCATCATGCGCGCGATCACGCCCTCCAGCCCCGCCGTGGCACCGCCGATCATCACCGATCGTCTTGGCGCGGCTGGCGCGTCGAGCTTGTGCGCGATGAACGTCACTCGTGTATCAGCGGCAAATGGCGTGGTGCCGGTGAGACATTCGTGCAACACGACACCGGCGGCGTAGATGTCACTCGACGGTGAAGCTGCGGCACCAATCAGCTGCTCCGGCGCCATGTACTCCGGCGTACCGACCACCGCGCCCGCGAGATGGCCGACGGTGTCGCGCTGCGCCTTGCCACCGACAGTCGTGTCAGGTGCCGTTCGGCGCACGATACGCGACAGGCCGAAGTCCGACACCTTCAGCACACCGCTCGGGCCGAGCAGCAGATTCGCCGGTTTGAGATCGCCGTGTACCACGCCTTCGCCGTGCATCACTGCGAGCGCGCGCATCAGCTGGCGCGCGATGGAGAGCACCGCGGCCGGTGCGAGGGCGCCGCGTGTCTCGATCACGGTCGCCAGCGACGCACCGTCCACATACTCCATCGTCAGAAACGTGATACCATCCGCCTCACCGATGTCATGGACACGCACGATGTTGCGGTGCGAGATGCGGCGTGCGACGCGCAGCTCGTCTGCGAAGCGCGTTGTTCCCTGCGCGTCAACCGAGAGCAATTCCGGTCGCAGCACTTTCAGCGCGACAGGTTCGTTGAGCACGCGATCACGCGCGCGATAGACAATGCCAAGCCCACCACTGCCGATCACCGCGTCGATCAGATACCGATTCGCGAGCACAGCACCCGGCTCCATCACGAACCCGGCGCGCGGTGAAAGGCGGCCACGCACGGATGCACCGCCGATCGCCTGGCGCGATCCACTCCGCGACACTGGCAGCGTCGGCTCAGTTGCGGGAGCGGCCGACGGCGACGACGGTGTGAGACCGATCAGCATCGACTTGTCGCGCAGATCGGCGAGCAGCGTGGTGAAGGCATTGCCGAGGTCACGCATTTCACCGCCCGCGCGGAACGCTGCGACCGTCGCGTCAAGATCCGCACCATACTCGCCGTCCGCCGCGCGACGTACCACGCTAGCCAGTTCGCGCACCGGTCGTGCGATGCGACGCGCGGCCACGAACGCCGCCAGCCAGCTGAGCAGCAGGCCGACGATACCGGCGATGGCGAGCGAACGGCGCAGACTCGCGATGCCGGTGAGTTCTGCGTCGCGCGATCGCAGCACGACGAAGCCACCGACGACATCGCCGCCAGCGGTGGTCAGCGCGCTGCCCTGCGCGATGTAGCGCACACCGCCGATGTCCACGTCAGGCTGTGACGCCACACCGGCAGCGGCGCGATCCGGCACGCTGCCGACCGCTCGCGAGACTGCCCACGCGTGGCCGAGCGTGCTCACGGAGACCGAGCGCGCGCCAGTCTGATCGCTGGTGTAGAACAGCAGTTCGCTCGAAGTCGTCGCCTTCACATCACGCACCAGCAACGAGTCGACGATCCGCGTCGCAACCAGCGTGCCGATCGGTGCACCGCCAGGCGTGACGATCGGCACGGCGACGGCCTGGAAGAGCAGGGAATCGCGCGACACACCAAAACCGCTCGTGACGAGGCCGCGCAATGCGCCGGCGACGAGTGGCACGTTGCCCATCGGTGCGCCGCCGGCGCCCGGTTCATCGCTCTTGGCCAGCAGCACGCCACGATCGTCCGTGATGAACACCCAGTCGGCATCGAGTTGCTCGCTCGCCTCGATCGACTGGTCGACGATGTCGTCACGACGCTTTTCCTGGACCAGCGTGCGGAAGTATGGGCCCTGCACGAAGACGCGTGCGCCGCCGGCGAGACTGCGGCTGCGCCCAGCCAGCGACTGCGCCACGAGATCGGCCGACTGTTCGAGCCCACGGCGCGCGGATGCTTCGCCGGCGCGCCGGACCGATGCCGACGTGATCACGAATGCCGACGCGATCACCACCGCGACGATCGCTGCGGTACCGAGGAAGACGCGGCCCGTCAGCCCGAGTGACGGGCGAGGAGTGCGACCGGAGTGCGCGCGCATGGTAGACATGGTCGCGTTGCGCCTCAGTACCGGTCGCTGCGCGTGGCCGCGTACGGCATGCCGAACTTGTTCAGATGCGGGCCGGACACGTAGCCGCGTGCATCGAGGGTCAGCGTGACCGTCGCGCCACTGCTCGAGACCGTGAGATCCTGCGAGATCGGCGTCGCGCGCTCGTGCCAGACGTGGAGTCGATACGTGCCGACCGGCACATCGGGCAGCACGAAACGTCCCTCCCCATCCGCCGATGCGACGTGCCTCGTGGGCACGGCGATCACGTAGCTCACCATGCGTGCGTGGATGTTGCAATAGATCGCGTAGACACCGGCCTGACCGAACGTCGCCGTGCGTGTGACACCGCGGCGATACAGGCCAAGATCAAAGCGTTCCGGATCGGTATTCGAGAACACGTTGTGGCTGAACGGATCGTCATTCGGAAAGCTCACCGATCCACCGCTGCGGATCACCGCGGTATGTGGCGTGAACTCGCGCCCGTGCATCACGATGCTGGCATCGCCGCGTACGGCCCCACGATCGTCATCGGCACGCGCGCCAACCGGCTGCAGATACACGATCGCTGTGCCAAGATCCGCCTTCGCTGCGCCGACGCGCTCGAGCAGTGAGAGCTGCCCCGACACGGCGGCCGTCACGAGGCGTCGTGTCGCGACACCGCTGCGCGTCATGCCCAGTAGCAGCAGCGGCGCGACGGCCCAGTGCAGCTTCACAGCTCGAACCCGAACGACAGGTTCAGATGGTTCGCGCGATTCGTGCGATCGATGTACTGCGTCTGGACGCTGCGGAACTCGAGCCCGAGCAGGATCGGCTGCGCCGGGCGCCAGAGCAGGTGCACCGAGCAGGCGCGGTTCGAGAAGCGCGTCGGCACATCGTCACGATTCACGTCGTCACGGCCGCAGCCGGCCCCGGTGATCAGCGTCGTCGTCGCCTGCACATTCACCTGCAGCCATCCGGCCGTATCACGCAACGGTCGGCCGATGAATTCACCGGCTGGCGCGCGACCGAACGTCTGGCCGATCGCGCCGCCGCCAAGCCCGCGCAGGAGCTGGCCGGTGTACGCCTCTCCGCGCAGTTCCACGCGCGGGAAGAGCATCATGCGCGCATCGATGCTCAACGCACTGCTGGTCGTCAGCGTGTCGCCGGAGCTGCGAAGCCAGCCGCGATGCACACCGACACCGACTTCACCACCGGATTCTCCCAACGCCACGTCGCTCGGCGCGCCGCTGCGTTCACCGCTCGTGCCCCATCGCACATGCACGCGCCCTTCGACGAATGGTCGTCCGGAGCGTTCGCCGGCGTCGGCGGCATCGGTCTCCGCGATGTGCTGCACGCCGCCGCTGAAGGGCGAGAGCAGCGCGCCCTGCACACCGACGCGCGCTCCATTCGTAAACACCGCGACGTCGTGCGACACGCGCACCTGAGGAATCCAGTTCCACAGATTGCCCGCCGTGACGAATTCCGGAATACCGACGGACGCCAGGCTGATCGGATTGAGATCCGAGATGAGTGGCGTTTCCGAGCCCACGAAAAGCGTCGTCCGATTCCATCGCAGCTGAGCGCGTGCGGTGCGCAGCCGCGGCTCGGGAAAGAGACGGCGATCACCCGGGCCGGCCGAGACACCGCCGAAGAAGTCGAGTTCGACGTCGCCTTCGAACGTCGCCCCGAGCACGCTGTCAACGCTCAGTGCCGCACCCACACGTGTCTGTCGCAGCGACAGGCCGGCGGCGCGCACTCCAGGCGTTCCACCAATCGGTTGCGCCGGAAGCGCCAGCGATGGGAGTGCGAACTGGGGGACGTCCACGCTGTTCACGCGATTGTCGGTCAGGAATGCATTGGTGAGAATCCTCGCCGACAGCTCCACCTGCAGCCGCGAGCGCGTGCGCACGACCGTGGTCGCCTCGATGGCCAGCTGCTTCCGCAGCAGTTCGATCGCCGCTTCCGCGCGGGCAAGACGCGCCGCGAGCGAGTCTCGCGAGGCGGAATCGGCGGCAGCGGCTGAATCACGCGATGGCGCCGGACGCTGCTGCGCGCGGGCCGGAATCGCAGCCACGCTGAGCACTGCACACATCAGAACCCAAGAGCGGCGATTCATGCTGGCCATCGGCCGGACAGGGAGTCCAGCCGAGAACCGGAAGCGATCACAAATCCTCACGGCGGCGGGTCGGATGCTGGCGCGATATTCGGCGCCAGCCTCGACGGGGAATGAACTGATTCGTCAGAGAAGAATCAGCGCGCCGCGTCACCAAGCCGCAATGCCGTGAGTTCTGCCGCCGGCACATCGCCCACCAGAATCACACCGGACTCCGGCGCGGCCCATGCCAGCAGACCCTGCATCCCACTCCGCGCGGTGACCACGTCGCCCGCCGCAATCGGCGCACGAACGCTCGGATGCCGGAAGAAGACCGGCTCCGCCACGAGATACTCGAGCACGAGTTGGTCGTGCCAGCGATACGCGAGCACCGCCGCCGGTTCTCCTTCGAGATCGGTGCTCCATGCCGCCAGCAATCGCATCGAGCTGCCACGCAGCGGTTCGACGGGAAATGGAACCGCCGCGCGCACCGCATCGAGGTCGCGCGCGCGTCCCGGAAGATCCCCCGCCGTCGCACGGCGATAGTCCGCCAGCACGGCACTCATCAGCGGCACACTCGACGCATCCACCGCGGCCGTATGTGCTGCTGCGACGCGCTCTGGTGCGCGCGATCGATCGATGCCGAATGCAGCAGCGGCGACAACCAGCAGCGCTGCCACGGCGATCACTGCCGGCGGCGTGCGCCACCACGGTGACGCTGCGACAGCTCCGGCAGCAGGAACAGCCTCCACCTGCTGACTGTGCGACAGCTCCTGAATGATCCTTTCGCGGAATGCCGCACTCGCCGTCTGCAGCGGTTCACGTGACAGCCGGACGCGAACGGCTGCGTGCAACGCCACTTCGCGTCGGCACCGCGCGCAGCCGAGCAGATGGGCGTCGATCTGTGACACCGTCTCGGGCGGCAATTCGCCGTCAGCGTATGCACCGAGCAGCGTGGCGAGGACCTGATGGCGCGCTTCACGCGCGTCGTCGTCGCCCGGGCGCTCGTGTGGCTGCACGCCGAAGTTCAGATGCAGATCGGTCACTGGATGCTCCGATCGCCGCCGAGGCGTGCGCGCGCACTCGGACGCACTGCGTCGCCGGTGCCGAGCCCCCATGAACGTCGGTTCGCGACGATGGTACCAGCCAGTAAACGCCGCCCGCGCGAAATGCGGCTCATCACCGTTCCGATCGGAATCCCCGCGATCTCGGCGATCTCGTGATACTTGAAGCCGTCGATGTCATGCAATTCCACGGCTGTCGCAAAATCTTCGGGAATCAGTGACAGCGCACGCGCCAGCATCTCGCTGTCGAGTCGCGCGGCGACTTCGCTGAAGACGACGTCGCTGTCGCCGCCGATGAGTTCTTCGTGTGCCGCCTCGAGTCGCGTGATATCCACGAGTTGGCGACGACGCTCGGACTTTTCGCCGACATCGCTGAGCACACTGCGGAGAATGCGGTACAGCCACGGCCGCACTTTCTCCGCATCGCGCAGGTCACCGAACGAGAGCCAGGCCTTGATGCAGGTGTCCTGCACCGCGTCTTCCGCGTCGCCGGTGGACGACGTACGCCGCTGCGCGAACCGGAGCAGCCGGTCGAGATGCGGCAGCACGAGCGCGTGAAAGCGCGCGTGCTGGTCGTCGATGCTGCAGGAGGAACCGGGCATGGAGTCCGAGACGGAATGAACCCGCAACTTATTCCCGGGGCCGCTTCCAGTCCGCCAGTCCGTCGGTCGGCCAGGCCCAGCCGTGACGAGTCGGGGCGGCCCGACTACACTGAAACAGGGCACCGCACTCACCTGAACATCCCATGCCGAGTCTCTCCCGCACACCGCTGTCAATTTTCCTATCAGTGGCGATGCTCGCCATTGGTGCGCTGGCGAGTCCGGCCGCCTCGCCGGTCGCGGCCCAGGCGGCCACCGTCACCGCGCTCCGGTTCAAGGCGCTCGTCGATCCGACCGGACGCACGATTCGGGACGCCGTCGTCGTGGTACAGGGCGACACCGTGTTGCGCGTCGGACGCGGCGCCGTGGCGATTCCGCCCGGTGCGCGCGTGATCGACCTGCGGCGATACACTGCGATTCCCGGGCTCATCGACGTCCACACGCACATCACGTACTGGCGTGACAAGGCGAACCCGGCCAGCCCTTCGCCGCGCTCCAAGGACTCGGTGGTGATGATGGCTGCCGAAAACGCGCGGCGCACGCTGGAGACCGGCGTGACGTCGGTGCGCGATCTCGGTGCCTCGAACTTCGCCGACATCGCCATGCGCGACTCGATCGCGAACGGCGCGATGATCGGACCGCGCCTGTTCGTCTCGGGTCACGGACTCGGCAAGCTCACCACGCCACCGGTTGCCGGTGCGCCGTCAACCGTGCCGCGCGGTCGCGTGCGCGATACCGTCGAGATCAAGGAGGCGATACGTATCCAGGTTGACGCAGGCGCGGACTGGATCAAGATGTACGGGTCGACGGGAAGCTTTCAGAACGTCACGAGCGTCCAGACGTTCACCGATGAGGAGATGCGCGTCGCGACCGAGACGGCGCACCGCTATGGCAGGCCAATCGCCATTCACTCGTACGGCGCCTCCGGTGCGCGCGGTGCGCTGCTCGCAGGCGCCGAGTCGATCGAACATCCGGCAGGCGTTGATGATTCGACGTTGCGCGCGTGGGCGAAGCGCAGCACGATGTATGTGCCGACGATCGATCACAACCGATTCTACGCCGACAACGCCGCGTTGCTCGGATATGACGCGCTGCAGGTGGCGGGTCTCGATTCGTTCCGCCTCCTCAATCTTGCAACGGCCACGCGTGCACATCGCGCGGGCGTGACGTTCGCGATGGGGTCCGACGCCGTGTACTGGATGTTCGGCGAGAACACGCGTGAGCTGGCGTGGTTCGTGAAGGCGGGACTGACGCCGCGCGAGGCATTGCGCACGGCGACGACCAACGCAGCCACGCTGCTCAGGATGCCGACGAAGCTCGGCCGTGTCGCACCGGGATACTTCGCCGACATCGTCGCGGTGGATGGCGATCCACTGCAGAGTGTCGACGTCGTGATCAACCGGGTGGTGTGGGTGATGAAGGGCGGTGCGGTGGTGGTGGACAAACGCAGTGCACCGTAATCACGTCGTTGCCGCACCGCACTCACTCCCTCTGACAGGATACTCTGCATGAAACTCGCCGTCCTCGTGCCGGCGCTGACCGGCATCAGCATCGCTGCCGGCAGCGGCCTCGAATTCTCCCATCGCGCGCCGGTGGACCTGCTGATCACCGGTGGCACCGTGATCACGATGGACTCGGCGCGCCGCGTGCTCGACGACGGCGCGATCGCGATCACGGGTGATCGCATCGTCGCAGTCGGTACGACGCGTGAACTGACGGAGCGCTACTCCGGCCGCGACGTGATCGATGCACAGCGCAAGATCGTGATGCCGGGGCTGATCGACGGTCACGGACATGCCGGCCATGGTCTCGTGAAGTCGCTCGGCATGGATCTGGACCAGTTCTATCCGATCACGGAAAAGATCTACGCCCGCGGGTCAACCGTCGATTTCTGGCGCGCCGACGCGCTGCTCACGAGTGTCGAGCGTGTGCGATTCGGTGTGACGACGGCGCTGACGTTCTTCGGCGGTGGCGACATGATCATGCGCACCGACGACGTGAAGTACGGTGACGCATACCTCCAGGCCATCAAAGACGTCGGCTTGAGGTATTTCCTCGCCGTTGGTCCGCGCCGCCAGCCGTTCCCGAATACCTACACCGACTGGAGCGCCGGTGCGCCACGCGATGTGGCCGTGACATTCGAAAAGCAGCTCGAGGTCTCGGAAGCGCTGATCAAGCGCTGGCAGGGCGCCGGTGACGGTCGCATCAATCTCGCGGTCGCGTTTCCGACCCACATTCCGGCCCAGCATTTGATCACTGGTGCCGCGCTCGACGAGCTGAAGGCGCACGCGAAGACAACCCGGGCGTTGTCGAAGAAGTATCACCTGCTGTTCACGCAGGATGGCTACACCACCGGCGCCGTAAAATTCGCGGATGAGATCGGGATTCTGGGTCCGGATGCGATTCTTTCGCATGCGACGGAGTTCACCGACGAGGAGATTGCGATTCTGAAGCGGACGAACACCCGCATCGTCCACAACCCGAGCGCGAATGCCGCGACGACGAAGCGATTCCAGCTCGTCGAGCTGCTCGATGCCGGCGTGACCGTGATGCTCGGCTCGGATGGAGTGGCCCCGGATCGCAGCTATGACATGTTCCGCCACATGTTTCAGGCGATGCGCTATCACCGCTTCTACTGGCGCGACACGAAAGTGCTGCCGGCCGGCAAGGTGCTGGAGATGGTGACGGTCGATGCGGCCAAGGCGCTCGGGCTCGAGAAAGAGATCGGTTCGCTCGAGGCGGGGAAGAAGGCCGATGTGATTCTGATCGACTGGTGGCGCCCGCACATGGTGCCGATGAACATGCCGCTCTATCGCGTGGCGTATTTCGCGAACGGGAATGACGTGAGCACCACGATCGTCAACGGCCGCGTGCTGATGCGCGATCGCAAGGTGCTGAGCGTGAGCGAAGACTCGGTGCTGACACTCGCACAACGCGAGGCGGAGGCGGCGATCAAGCGCACCGGGTACGAGGCGATGCTGCAGACGCCGGAGGGGTTCTGGGGACGGAGTCGCTGGCCGAAGAAGTAGAACGCACTCAGGTCATCGATCAACCTGCGCGCGTGGCCTACATCCCCTTCGTAAACGCCGCCGGATCGACGACCGTGATCCCGCGCGGCACCACGAACCCGAACGCTCCCGCCGGCAGCTTTGCGCCGCGATCGATGCTGGTGAAGCTCAGCGTGCGCACCAGACCCGATGCCTCGGTGACTTCGAGCTGCTTCAGCACGCCCGTCGCCGGCTCGACCCACAGCACCGCGCGCGTCAGCCCCATATCGCTCTTTGGCACCAGCACGATCTTCCGCAGCGAGGTCGTACCGACCGTCGCAAGACCGCCATCCGTCACCGTGAACTTCCGCGATGGCGATGTGAAGAACTGGCCGACGAGATCGACGCCACCGGGGGCGTTCGCACCGACGGGCATCTTCAGCACCTGACCCGGTGTGGCACTCGGCACGAAGACCCACAGCGTCTTGCCATCGCTCACGATGCGATCGCCGGACGGCTGCGAGAAGCTCACATCGAACACGCCGGGGCCGCGCTGCAGATACGTGCCGGCGCTCGACGTCACCGACTCCGTGATCGGATTTCTGATCTTCTGCGTGAACGCGGCGCGCAGTGACCGCGAACCGGCGTACAACGCCGAGGTGCGCTCAAGCATCGCGGGCGCGCCGAGCGCCGCCGGCTTCGACTGTGCACCAGCGAGCACGGGCACCAGCAGCGTGGCGGCACAGATCGCTCGCAGTGTATTCATCAAAAGCCTCGACACGGGAGAAGCAGTCAGGAGCGCTGTCATGATCGCACTCCCGCAATCATACCCCGGTCAGGCGACCGCCGTTCCTGCGCCCATGATCGAGCGACCGACCGCTTCCGCAATCGGAATCAGGCTGCGGACCATCTCCTCGAACTGCGGCGGATGCAGACTCTGCGCGCCATCGCTCCAGGCCTTGTCCGGCTGCTGGTGCACTTCGACGATCACACCATCGGCACCACACGCCACACTCGCGCGTGCCATTGGCGGTACGGCATCGCGAATACCGACGCCATGACTCGGATCCGCAATGACCGGCAGATGCGACAGACGTTGGACGACCGGAATGGCTGCCAGATCGAACACGTTGCGCGTCGCGGTGTCGTAGCTGCGAATGCCGCGCTCGCACATGATGATCTTGCGGTTGCCTTCCGACATGATGTACTCAGCCGCCAGCAACCACTCGGTGATGGTGGCGGACATGCCGCGCTTCAGCAGCACCGGTACGCCGAGCTGTCCGACATGCTTGAGCAGCGAGAAGTTCGACATGTTGCGCGCGCCGAGCTGAATGCAATCGGCGTACTTCGCCACGAGGTCCGCCTGACGCTCGTCCATCGCTTCGGTGATGATCGGCAGTCCCGTCTCGCTCCGCGCGAGCGCGAGCTGACGGAGGCCTTCTTCGCCGAGGCCCTGGAAAGCGTATGGCGACGTGCGCGGCTTGTACGCACCACCGCGCAGCGCGACGGCACCGGCGGCCTTGACCAGCTTCGCGATGTGCACGATCTCTTCTTCGCCTTCGACGCTGCACGGACCGGCCACGACCGGCACATCCGTTCCGCCAAACACGACGCCGTGGCCGATCGAGACGAGTGACTTCTCGGGCTGCCACTCACGCGACACCTGCTTGTACGGCTTCGAGTCGTAGAGTACCTGCGCCACGCCAGCCATGCCTTCGAAGTGCGACGTGTCCACCTGACCATCGTCACCCGCGACGCCGATCGCCGTGCGCATGGCACCGGGCATCGGCAGCGGATTGAACCCGAGGATCTGAATGGCATCACACACCGCCTGGATCTCTTGCGGTGTCGCGTTCCGTTGCATCATCACCAGCATTCGTCGCGTCCTCAGCAGTCGAGCACGAGTCCGTCCGTGGCAATCACGATCGGACCGGCCCAGCGCGCGCCAAGCTCGGCGCGCAGATCGATCCCCTCAAGCGGGGGATACATATGGGTCACCACCAGCATTCCTGGCTCCGCCGCACCGGCCAGCGCACCCGTCCCCGACGGCGTCAGGTGGATCGACACCGGCATCGAGTCGGGCAGGGAACACTCCGCCAGCAACAGGTCACAACCAGCTGCCCAGACGCCGAGCGACGGATCGTCGCCGGTGTCCCCGGTATACACCAGTCGCTTCCCGTCGTGCTCGAAGGAATATGCCACGCTTTCGGGCGTATGGGGGACACTCCGGCTGGTCAGCGTCACCCCGTCACCCAGATCGCGCGGGCTCAGGAGTTCGGTCTCCACGACCTCCAGCGGGAAGCCGGGGGTCTGAAGCCACTCACCGAGGGCGGCCGCCCAGCGGGTCAGCAGCTCGCGGGTGCCGGCCGGCCCGATGATCGTGAGCGGCGCGGTCCGCGGCTCCAGCCGCGCATGCCGCCATGCAAAGATCAGTGTGGGCAGGTCGCCGATGTGATCCAGGTGCCAGTGACTCAGCACGATGTGCGTCACGCCCCACCAGTCGATCCCGTGCCGCGCCATGGTATGCGCTGCCCCCGGGCCCACATCGAGGAGCAGGCGCAGCTCGCCGGCTTCCAGCAGGTAACTCGCGCACCCACGCGTCGATGATAGCGAAATCGTCCCCGACCCGATGACCGTCAACCGCATTCGTCCGCCTCGATCCTGAAGACGCAAAAACATTTCGCGCAGGGACGCAGGGACCGCAGAGAACAATCAAGACCATTGAATCGGCGTCACCGGTACTCATGCGCAATCGACAGTTGTGGTACCCTGCGCTCGCTGCGTCTCTGCGCGAGACCATTCCGTGACTTCGTGAAAACATGCTGTCGCTGCGCGAAAAGCGACGATCAAGCCACCGCTTCGACCGTCTCCGATGCCGCGTTTGGAATCGACAGCACGTTGCCCTCGTCCGGATCCGGATCCACACCACCGTTCGCATTGCCGCCGTTCTCGCTGCCGCGCGCACGCAGCCGCACGCTCACGAGTGAGCTCACGCCCGGCTCCTGCATCGTCACGCCGTAGACCGCATCGGCCGCTTCGGTCGTCGTGCGCGGATTGTGCGTGATCACGATGAACTGCGTCCGCGCCTTGAACTCGTTCAGCATTTTGACGTACCGACCAACATTCTGGTCGTCGAGCGGGGCGTCCACTTCGTCGAGCAGGCAGAACGGGCTCGGACGCGTGAGGAAGATGCCGAACAGCAGCGACAGCGCGACCAGCGCACGTTCACCGCTCGAGAGCAGATGGATGCGCTGCGTCTTCTTGCCACGCGGGCTGGCGTGTATCTCGATGTCGCAATCCAGCGGCTGGTCAGGATTCTCAAGACGAAGATCGCACTCGCCACCCCCGAACAGTGTCTGGAAGATCTGACGGAAGTTCTCGCGCACCTTGGCGAACGTCGCGAGGAACAGCTCGCGCGCCGTGGCGTCGATCTCCTTGATTGCCTGCAACAGCGAGAGCTTCGCTTCAGCGAGGTCGTTGCGCTGCGCAGCAAGGAAGTCGAGGCGCTTCATCTCTTCCTCGTGCTCCTCCACTGCCAGAGGATTCACCGGTCCGAGCTGCTCGAGCTGCTGCTTGAGCTGGTCGTTCTCGATGCGCAGCGAATCTGCGTCAAGGTCGAGCGGCTCGAAACCGTCGAGCAGTTCGGCGATCGGCTTGCGCCACTCCGTTTCGAGGCGCTCCCTGATGTTCTGACGCCGTGCTTCGAGCTGCGTGTGACGCAGTTCGGTCTGATGCAGTTCTTCGGCCAATTGCACGGCCAGACGTCGTACCAGCTCCAGCGCGTCATCGCCGCTCTGCAGCGACGAATCCGCCGAGCGCAGCCCTTCTTCCGCTTCGATCAGACGCGTGTCGAGTTCCGACAACGCCAACTGGCGCTCCTCGAGCTGCACCGTCAGCGTCGCGATCTGCTCGGCCAACGCCGAATCCGCATTCGCGAGCTGCATCAACTCGTTGCGCAGCGTGGCGAGTCGCGCCGTCGCGGTGGCCTGCTCCTGCAGGAGGCGTGACGCACGATCCTGTGCGACCTGCACACGCGCCTGCGCCTGCGCCTGCGCCACCTGCGCAATCGTACGACCCTCACGTGCTTCCTCGAGCATCTCGTCTGCGCCGACCAGACGCTGCCGCGCGGTCGTGATCACGGCCTCGTAACCGGCAAGGCCGGCACGCAGCGCTTCCGCCTTTGCATCATCGTCTGCGGCACGCGCCTGCAGTGATGCACGACGTTCGCCAAGCTTCTCGGCCAGCTGCGCGGCATCGTTGCGTTCGCGCTGTGCACGTGCCGCCCGACGCTCGACTTCGGAACGCGCTTCATCCGTCAGACGCACCTCGCCCTGCGCCTGCGTCGCCGCATCGGCTGCGGCCATCACCGCGGCTTCCGCCGACTGCAGTGCGGCGCTGACCGCCTGCGCTTCCATCGTGATGCGCGCCCGATCGGCATCCAGCTGCTCGAGGTCATCGCGCAGGCTCGCCAACTCGGCGCGCCGCTGGATTGGCCCCTGCGCCGACTCGCCGCCGGGCAGGTAGATCGCACCACGCGAATCGACGAATCCGCTGCCACCATCGAGCTGCGTGACCTGGCCGAGCAGTGCGCGCACCCACCGCTGCACGGGTTCCGTTGCCCGCACGCGTGACGCAAGAGCATCGTCAGTGCCTGCGACATCGTTCACCGCATCGAGCGGCAACAGCAACACAGGACCCGGCTTCGCGCTCGCATGCCACTCGGCCACGGCCTTCGCCGCGTCACGATCACGCACGACGACCGCGTGCACCGTCGCGCCGAGATAGCGCTCGACGAGAATGGCCGCATCGCTGTCGGCCGACAGGAAGTCCGACAGCGGACCAAGCACTGCGCCGGCGCCGAACCGCTCACGTTCGCGCAGCACCGACGCCGCGCCAGGTGCGAGACCGACGCGATCGCGATCCAGTGCTTCCAGACCGTGAATGCGGCCCTGCAATGAGGTGCGCTGACGATCGGCATCACCAAGCCGCTTTCGCACATCGGCTTCTGCGGTGCGCGCAGTCTGTGCGGCGGTGCGCGCGGCTTCGAGCGCGGTCTGCGCACGCGACAATTCGACGCGCGCAATTTCGACTGCCTCTTCGGCCGCCGCGCTGTCACGCGCGACGGTGGCGAGGGCGTCAGCGAGCGTTGCGACTTCGGTATCGAGCGCCGACTCACGCGTCAGGACTTCGGCCAGTTCGCGTTCAGTCCCTTCGCGATCGAGCTCGAGGCGGCGAACCTGATCGCGTGCATCGCGCAGCGTCTTCTCCGCCGCTTCCACCTGCTGGCGCGCCATCGACACACTGCGGCGTGATTCCTCCTCCGCTCCCGCGCGTTCGGTCAACAGCTCGACAGCTGCAGCCAGTTCGGTCTGCAGGCGCAGACGCTCGGTCTCGGCGTCTTCACGCTCGGCAATCACCCGCTGGCCGATTGCTTCGCCATCCTGCAGCTCGGCATCGGCGCGCTCACGACGGGACATCGCGTTGCGCTGACGCTCCTCGGCCACGCGCAGTTCACGCTCGACCTGATTCGCCTGTTCGCGCTGTGCCTGCGCCATGCGCGCCAACTCGGCGCGCATCGCTTCGGCGGCCGCGCGGGCACGCTGCGCCGCTTCACGATCACGAGCCGCCGTCTCCGCCTGCTCCGACGCGGCAGGGACGGCGTCACGCAGTTCTTCGAGACGCGCCTGCAGCTGCATCAGTTCATCGGCCCAGCTCTCCAGTTCGCGCGCAGCCAGTGTCACATCCACCGCGAAACGCCGCGATGTGAGTTCGACGTTGCGCTCGGCTTTCTTGCGCTGACGCGACAGCGAACGCACCTGACTCTGGACTTCCTCGATGAGGTCATCGAGGCGCGAGAGGTCGACGGTCGTCTCCTCGAGACGGCGTTCGGTGCTGCGGCGGCGGTCGCGATACAGGCCAACGCCGGCGGCTTCCTCGAACAGTTCGCGGCGATCGTCGGGGCGATCGCTGAGCAGCGCGTCGATCATCCTCGCTTCGATCACGACGCCGGTATCGGCACCAAGACCGGTGCCGCGCATCAGGTCGTGAATGTCACGCAGACGACACGGCGTGCGATTGAGGAAGTAGTCGCTCTCACCCGAACGCGACAGGCGGCGCGTGATCACAACTTCCTTGAACGCGACCGGCAGCACACCGTCATCGTTGTCGAAATGCAGAGACACTTCCGCCACGTTGACCGCGCGGCGCGCCGACGAGCCCTGGAAGATCACCTCTTCCATCTTCGCGCCGCGCATCATGCGCGCACGCTGCTCACCGAGCACCCAACGCACCGCATCCGAGACGTTCGACTTCCCGCAGCCGTTGGGGCCGACGATCATCGTCGCCCCCGGCTCGAACAGCATTTCCGTATGATCCGCGAACGACTTGAAGCCGTGCAGTGTCAACTTGGTCAGGCGCACGCTAGAAACTTCTCCCAGTCCGGTAGTAGAGCGTCGATCCGACACCCTTGGCCTTCAGTTCATTCATCAGCGGGAGCGCCTCATCGGGCTTCTCGAACGCGCCAACGAAAATCGTCGCACTGCCATCACTCTGCAGCAGCGCATACGCGGCGATCTGACGCTGACCGTAGCCGTCCGCCACATTCTGCGCGGCGCGGCGCGACACCTTGGCTTCCAGCATCAGCGCATACGGCGTTGCAACGACACGCCCTGCATCGGCCTTCAGACGCCCGTTCGCGCGCAGCGCGCCAAGCAGGGAGTCGGCCTGACGCGCTTTCGGGAACGCGCCAGCCTGCATCTGGAAGAAGCGGCCACGTTCACCGCGGATGCGCACCATCGTGACCGTGCCGGCGGGCAGCTTCAACCCGACGTCAGCCCAGCGCACGAGGGCCTGCGCTTCATCATTCGTGGCGACGATCAACACGCCGTACGGCGCAGCCTTCAACGAGTCCTGCAGATTCGCAACGCGAATCGCCGACGCCGAGTCGGCAGGCTTCATCGCAGCCGAGGATGTGTCAAAGGCGGAGTTGCCCGCTGAATCCGGCACGTTGACGGCCGACGTCGTCGGCTTCGCGGCTGTCGGCGCGCCCGACTTCGGCATGCCTGGTCGCCCCATCAGGAACCAGATCGCAGCGATCGCGATGATCACGCCGCCGACGATCATCGGCATCCGTGGCAGCGCACTGTCCGCCGTCGGCTTGCGCACGACGCGCTTCGCCATGGCGTCCTGCGACGGCAACATCACGGGTGAGGGCTTGGGATTGCTCAGCGGCCCGCGTTCCGTCAGCACCGGCGGCGCCACAGGCGGCGAGGCTGCCTGCGAGACCGCCGCGACATCAGGGATCGCCGGTGCCTGTGCAGGGGCATCCAGATGCGCGAGTACGGAATTACGCGGAACCAAAAGCACCGACGTTGCATCGCCGACGACAACCACGCCATCGAGCATCGACGCCAGTTCGTGCACACCTTCCGCGTCACTCTGTACAACGAGCAGCAACAGTGCGCCGACTTCGCGGAACCCCGCGGCCAGACGACGCCAACGCTCGTTGCGCATGATGTCAGGCGTGACGATCGGCTCGGTACCGCTCGGCATGACGAACAGCATTCCCGCATCATCCACCTGACGCGCGATCTTGTTCAGCGAGACGCCGTAGAGGAAGCTGTCGACGATCCCGTGCGGATCATCACCGGTGACGAGTCGCTGCAGCGGTTCGACATCGCCGACCAGATCGCCGATGGCAACGCGCCGCGTCCGCGCCTGCGCGCGTCCGATGCCGATCGCGGCCCGGGCAGCAGCGACCGCATCCGTACCGGTCACCAGTACCGCATGTACCGCGTCGAGGGCTGTGGACGAGTCAGCGCCGAGCGCTTCCCAGTCCACGCCGAGCGTGAGTCCACCTGCCATCAGTTCGTTCCCCCTTCAAAAACCCAGTAGTCGCGCCGCGCGGCCTGACCAGCACGCTCGGCATCCGCGCGTGAGCGGAAAGGACCAAGAATAACCCGATAGAGTGCGATGCCGTTCGTCGTGGTCGTGACGACGTGGGCTTTTTCCCCGTTTGCCTTGATCGACGAGGCCAGCTGCTCGGCCGCCGACTGCGCCTTCAATGCCGCGAACTGTACCACAAAGGTCCCATGGTCGCCGATTGCGGACGGTGGCTCTGGCGCGATCGGCCGGCGGGGCTGCGTGTCCACCCGCGGCGGCAGTTTTGGCGCGGTGTCAGGCGGTCGCCCGCTGCGTCGGACCGAGTCGGCACCGGCCCGACGACTGGCCGCGGCGCTGTCGCCCGCAGCCGCTCGGATCGAGTCACGTCGCGCGGAGTCGCCCGCCGGCCGCGAGCGGCTCGAGTCAGCGGCGCCGCCGGTATCTGCGCGGGCGCTCGAGGAACGCAGCGGGGAATCGCCGGCTCGGCGACGGAAGCCGTTCCACTGCACCACGGTCCAGATGTCGCGCCCGCCGCCCGCTACGACGGACAGTGGACGGAAATCTTCGGCAGAGAGCACCAGCACGTCGTCACCACGGAGTGTGGCCACGCGGCCGTCGGGAAAGACGAGTGGCAGATCCGCGCGCCACGGCGATGCGAAGCGACCGAGCACGTTGTCGGTTGCGATACCGATGACGAGCACGGAATCGCGGTCCCCACCATGCCGCACGAGCACGTAGCGGCCCAGCGGATCCATACGCAGCGCGTTGGCGTCGGCGGGTACGGCGATCGTCGCGACCACATTGTCACCGTACTTGTTGATCACTTGCACGCGTGCCGACGCGCCATCCTTTCCGAGCACGTAGACACGATCACCGCTTGGCGATGATGCGGTGGCGATGATCGAATCGCCGATTGAAATCGTGCCGAGTTTCTCCAGGTCGCGCGCGCGCACACTGACCAGTCGTCGCGGTCCGTCACTGAGGTAGTAGCGGTCACCGCCGGCCGCTGAGATCAATCTCGCGTTGCCGGGCAGCACTGCGCTGTCCACTGGCGCCGGGCCGGGCGGCCGGAATCGCGTCAGGATGGTTTCCGCACTGCGGTGCCCGATGAGCAGCACGCCGCCGTCGCGCAGCGGTTGCAGCTGGCTCAGTGAAGCACTGCTCCGCACTTGCCACGGCTTCGCATCGCTGGTGGTCAGGTGCACGACGGTGCCCGCACTCGTGCCGTAGATGCCGCTGCCGTCGAGGCTGACCATCTCGCCGAGCGGCGTGGCGAGTGCGCGCTCCAGCGCGCCGCTGCCGAGCGTGAGCCGCCAGGGCAGTCCAGCGCCATCCGACATTGCGAGTGTGCCCGCATCGATGCTGAATGCGAGCGGCCGGACCTGCGCAGGCAGTGTCGCCTTCGTGCTCCAGATCAGCGAGTCCAGCGACGGATATCGGTACGCGCGCGCCGCGCCGCCGGCGGCGGGGACGCGGAGCACGATCGCATCAGGACCGAGAGCGGCCGGCGAAGCAGCCGTTCCGCCACGATCATCGCTTGAACTGCAGGCCGCGAGTGCCAGGGCGAGGGCGAGCAAGGGGGTTCGCACCTGCCAAAGCTAGCGGCGGCGTATCACGCATAAAACGCCTTGCAAAGCAAAGGGCGCCCGCTTTCGCAGGCGCCCTTCGTGTCCGTTGACGCTCGCGGCCCCGGACTCAGTACGACGTGCCGAGGGACCACTGCCAGAAGCCCTTCTGCTGCGGGCGATCGAGCGGAATGGCGTAGTCCCAGCGGAGCAGCGCGAAGTTGAAGAGGTTCACGCGGATCGAGTAGCCCCAGCTCCGCAACACGGTGCGCTGCGTCTGCGGGTTGTAGTTCGACGGTGTCGTGAACGAGATCTTCTGGCCGCCGCTGAATGCGATGCCGGCGTCGTAGAAGATTGCACCATCAACCGGCGGCAACTGCACCGGCAGCACGCCGAGCTCGAAGCGACGCACGAGCGGGAATCGTACTTCGGCCGACGCGACCGCCGCGCGCGACCCGAGCAGTTCGGTGTTCGAGCAGCCCGATGATGCGCCGATCGTCGGCTGACAGCCGAAGTCGAGCGCGTTCACACGATCATAGCCGCGCAGCCACATCAAGCCATTCGGATTGCCGATGTAGTTCGGGAAGAACCCTTCGTCCTTGCCGGTGCGCACGGTGCTCGTGAAGCGCGTGGCGATCGTCAGGTAGTTGAAGAGCAGGGGATCGTAGCGACGGTAGTCGGCGACGAATTCATGCCACTGCTTGCTGCCGAACGTCGGCTGATAGGCGAAGCGCATGCGGCGACCCATCAACGGCGCCGTGTAGCCCATCAGCGTGTTGTCGGAGACGAATGCGGCCTTTGGCTGCAGGAAGAACAGCGAGCCGAGACTCTGCTCATCCACGATCTGGAATTGCGTGCTCTGCCCGAAGCTGTTGAACTGGCGCCCGATCGACAGAATCGAGCGCGAAATGTTCTCGAGCCCGAGTCCGAGTTCGAACCGCTTGAACCTGTTCTGCGGCAGCAACGACGTGAACGCCGCGTCACGCAGCACATACCGGGCGAGGTTTTGCGTTTCCTGAAAGATGCCCGGATTGTTCGGGACCTGGGTGACGCTCTGCCCGTTGAAGAAAAAGTACGGGAACTGCGAGATCGCCGTGTTGTACTGCAGCTTGCCCGCCAGACTGGTGTAGCCGGCATAGAAGACGGCGTCCTGAATGCGGCCGTTCACCTGCGCCGTGAACGCGAGACGATTGTTGCCGAGCAGGTCGCTGAGGACGACCGTCGTGCCGCCGAAGAGACCGCGACGGAAGTTGTCCTGCGCGTAGCCGATGCTCGGACGCGCGACGTAATCCGCTTCGTAGCTCACCTTGTACGGTCCGTCGCGGAATCGCGTCGGATCGGGCAGCGCGAGATCAGCGCTGTCGAGCATTTCGTTCACCGTGACGACCGTCGAGTCGCGCTCGCCGCGCGCGGGCAGTGAATCCGACTGGCGCAATCCTTCCTGCCCCCGATAGACCGAGCGACTGCCGCGATCCGCGCGACCGTAGGCGAGGCCCGTGCCGGGCGTACCTGCCGGTTGCGGAACGCCGGGTGATGGCGCCCTGGTCGTCGGTGCGCCGCCCGGCATGGTCGTCGTCGTCGGCACGGCGCCGGGAACGACGGTCCCGGGCTGACGCACGCCCGGTGTGGGCGACGTTGCACTGACGGGTGCGGGCGCGCTCGGCATCGGCGTGACCGTGATGCCATTCCCGACCGTCACCGGGCCGGTGCCCGCCGCCACGATTGCCGTCGGTGCCGGTACAGGTGCGCGATACGGTTCCTTCTTGAGCGCACGCGGATTGTCCACCGTCCACACGGTGTACTCACCCTTCTTCTCGAAATGCACAAAGGCCATGCGATCAGCCTTGCGTGCCCACGACAGCGCCGGGCTGAATTCCGTGATACCGGAAATCCCGCCAGCGACGTTGGTGAGCTGATAGTGCTCGCGGGTTCCGAAGTCGTACAGGAAGACGTTCGGGACGCCGTTACGATCGGTGATGTACGCAATGCTCTTGCCGTCCGGCGACCATTGCGGATTGATGCTCAGGCCCGGCTGGTTCGGCAGCACGGTCACGGTACCGGTTGCCATGTCATACAACGAGATCTTCCAGCGGCTGAAGCGCAGCAGATCGAAGTTCGTTTCCGCGCCGCGATCGCTGGCGAAGGCGATCGTCTTGCCGTCCGGCGAGACACTCGGCATGAAGTCGCCGTACCGATCGGTGGTCAGCATGCGGAAGCCGCTGCCGTCCACTGCAACGATGGCGAGATCGGTGATGCCGCCCTTGTTCGCACTGAACACGATGTGTGAACCGTCCGGCGTGAACACGGGGCTCAGCACCCCGTCCACCGGCAGGTCGATCCGACGTGTGGCACCACCGCGCGTGCGCGTCAGGTAGAGCACGTCCTTGCCGGCGCGCTGGCCGACGTACGCCACGTGCTGCCCATCGGGTGAGAAGGAACTCTGGCTGTAGAGCAGGCGCAGTTCTTCGGCGTTCGGATTCGAGGTGCTCTTCACGAGTCGACGAATGCGCGTGCCGGTGCGCGCATCGGCGAGCCACAGATCGATGAAGATTTCACCGCGCAGGAAATTGCCGTTCGACAGGAAGACGATGTTCTTTCCGTCGTCGGAAAGCGACGGCGCGAGGAAGATGGTGCCACCGCTCTTCTTCGGGCTGAGCAGATTGTCGGCAAAACGACGCGGCCGATCGAGGTTCACGACCGTCGGAAGGAACTGCTTCTGCAGCGCATCCTTCCAGTCGTCGCTGAGCTCCTCCATCGACAGACCGAGCTCTCGCTTGAACGCCCGCTCGAGGCCGATGTTCGGCAGCGCTTCGAGAATTTGTCCGATCACCTGATCGCCCCAGCGCTCGCCGATGTAGCGCATCAGCGATTCGCCGAAGCGATACGGGAACCACCGGTCGGGATAGAGCGTCAGCTGCTCGATCGACGGAATGTCGCCATTCAGCGCGGCATCCCGCATCCACATGTCCGTGAACTTGTGATCGGTGCCGAGCGACAGGTACTCTGCCATGCCTTCCATCAGCCAAAGCGGCGGATTGACCGCCTGCAGCGACTGCAGGTTGGCACCGGCGCGGCCACGTGAGAAGACGTCGTACTGGAACTGGTGCGTCATTTCGTGCGCCAGCACATGCTCGAACGTGCGGAAGTCGCCCGTGAGGGGCAGCACGTTGCGCTGACGCTGCGCGTCGGTGACACCGCCGGTGCCTTCGCCGAGATCGCCGAAGATGTTGTTCTGCGCGAAGTCAGTGCGGCTGGCGAAAATCACGATCGGCTTCCGTTCCCGGAATTCGTGCCCGAGAATCTTCGCGAGGCGAGCATACGATCGCTCGGCCATGCGCGCCGCGTCTTCGACCGTGGGCTTCTCTTCCTTGTAGTAGTGGACCCGGAAATGCTCGGTCTCGAGCACCCGCCACTGGAACCGGTTGTACTGCACCTGGTTCTGGCCGAAATAGCCCTGAGCACCGGCACTTGACGCCAGTGCGATCGAGGTGGTGATCGCCACCACCAGGTTCCGCCGCATCCGCATTCCCAGTTCTCCCGGACTCGATTGCCTCAGGACATCCTCACTCGAACGCCACCCGTTCCGCATCACTCCACAACCGCTCGAGCTGATAGAAGTTCCGCAGCGTCGGGTGGAAGACATGGATCACGACATCCGTGTAGTCGAGCAGGGCCCAGCGTCCCTGCTCCACCCCTTCGGCGTGCGTGACCCGTTCGCCCTGCTCACGCAACGAACGCACGACGTGATCCGCCATGCTGCGTACGTGTGTATCCGAGGTTCCGGATGCAATCACGAAGAAATCGGTCATGTCCGTCAGGCCGGCCAGCGACAAGACCTGGATGTCCGTGCCCTTGAAATCGCTCATCAGTTGCGCGGCGCGCTTGGCGAGGGCTTCCGAGGCGGCCTCCGTGGCGCGGGTCGTACTCTTCAATGCAGTCATCGATATATGGAACGGCGGGCAGCAGCCCGCGGCGTGGCACAAGGACCCGTCCGCGTTGAAACGCGACGGGGGCGACCCTCCACAGGTTAATCCGTCGCGAGCCAACCAGATACTGTGTCGCGCTGCATCGCGGCGTCACCGCTTCTGGCATACCGTCGTGGTCGCACGTCTGTCACCATGACACGCGAAACGGGGCGTCCACCTATGCCGTGTTTCAGCACTGGGAGACGCCCCGTTCCGCCGACCAATTCCCGAGGTCAGCCCTTGATCACCCAGACCTTCACCTCAGGCTTCACATCCGCGTGGAGCTTGATCGCGACCTTGTACACGCCCAAGGCCTTGATCGGCTCGTGCAGATCGATCTGCCGCTTCTCGACGTGCAAGCCCTGCGCCTTGAGCTGCTCGGCGATGTCGCCGGACGTCACGGAGCCGAAGAGCTTGCCTTCTTCGCCCACACGGGCGGCGAAGGTGATGGAGAGGTCGGCGTACTTCTTCGCCTCTTCCTCTGCCGCTGCGACGCGTCCCTGTTCGGCCGCGACGAGCTTCGCCTTCTCCATCGAAATACGCTTCTTGTTGCCGTCGGTGGCCGGGAGGGCCATGCCGCGCGGCAGCAGGAAGTTGCGGGCGTAGCCGGTGGAGACCTTCACGAGGTCGCCGGCGTGGCCAAGGCTGTCCACCGCTTGCCGAAGAATCACTTCCATTCTGTCACCCTCCTCGAATCAGGAAACCGCTGGCCGGATCCGGCGTCGCCAGTCGGCCCAAGTATCACCCAGTCCCACCAAACCGAGCGCGATTGCCGCGCCATCGCGCAGCAGCAGCAACAGCGCCACTCCAACCACCAGTCCGAGCAGGGATCGCCCCGGACGAAGAAACCATGCCAACACGCCGGCGCCACGAACGGCGTACAGCGCACCGAAGAACACCAGCAGATTCACGCCCAGCGGTCGCATCGCTTCGAGCGCCGGCAGCAGTGCGAGCACCAATCCGACGATCACTGACCAGATCCAGTGATCGTTGAAGCGGAACTCGCGCAGACGAGCCAGATCATCGCCAAGCCGCGTGCGGCTGAAGCGGTGAAACAGCGCCCACGCCAACGCCATCGCGACCAACGTCTGCAGCGCCAGCATGGCCGGAAGCGTGAGTCGTGCCAGTTGCGGCAGACCGGACAGGCTCTGCTCAAACCGGTCGAGCACCTGGGTGGTGGCGCTATCCGCGCCCGTGGAGTTCGCGCGCGTCATCTGCGATCGGGCCACCCGCCAGTTGTTGAGGTCCGCGTTGCCGCGCACCGCAAGCACAGAATCCACGGTCCTGCCCAACGATACCGGTCCTGCCGGCGTCACGGCGACCAGCAGCGCCGAGAGCAGCAGCGCCGACAGAACCGCAACGACGCCTTTCCCCAGAAATCGCGAGGAGCGTGACGCCAGCACCGACAGGCCCAGGCAGGCACCCGCGATCACTGACCATCCCGCCGTCAAGACCTCGCTGCTCACGCCACCACGCACCGCGATGATCACGAGCCACGCAGCGCACACCAGCAACAGCACCGCTCTCGCGAGACTGCCGCCGCGCCACCAACCGACCAACGCGCAGGCGGCCAATGATGGCAGCAGGAGCGTGAGCGCGTGATGAATCGGCAGCAGGGTCTGCGCGACCGGCAGGTCGGCGGCAATGACGTAGGCGATCACAGCCAACCCCAGCCACCACCAGCCGCGCCGCGGCGCAGGCGCGGTGGCGTCCGTCATCAAAAAATCAGGCCTTGCTCGAGCGGGTGTACGGAAGCAGCGCCAGATAGCGCGCCTTCTTGATCGCAGACGCCAGCTGACGCTGGTGGCGCGCATCGACACCGCTCAACCGGCTCGGCAGAATCTTGCCGTTCTCCGTGATGAAACGGCTGAGGAAACGCTCGTCCTTGTAATCCACGAAACGGATACCAGCCTCGTTCACCGGGCTGGGCTTCTTGTTGCGGCGGGCCATGGGTTAATCCTCGTCGTCGTCGTCATCGCCGGCTTCTTCAGCGCGGCGCTTGGCTTCCAGCTGCTCTTCAGTGAGCGGCGGGGCTCCCAGCTCGTGCTCATGCAACGAGATGAGGTAACGGAGCACACCGTCATCGAGCTTCAGTGAACGCTCGAACTCGGGCAGCTTGCCCGTCTCGGTGGTGAAACGCGCGACGACGTAATAGCCGGTCTCACGCTTCTTGATCTGGTAAGCCAGCTGACGACGGCCCCAGTTGTCGATGGTGGCCTCTTCGGCCAGCGACAGCAGGCCATGATGCTTGGCCAGCTTTTCGGCGATCACGCCATCTTCGAGCGCACTGTCGAAGATGTAGACGGCCTCGTACGGACGCAGAATAGCGTTCACGAGTGGCAATCCTCCCTGTGGTCAAAGCCGCCCCCCGCGGGTTGCCGACGCAGGAGGAGGGGAATGAAGGGCGCCCCGGATGGGAGCGCCCGTTGTCCCGCGTAGACGACGCCTGACGCGGACCAGCCCCACAACATACAGGAGGCGGTCGTGCGAGGGAACTCCCCAGCGGATGGTCAGTCGATCGTGATGGCGACCTTGCCGATGGTCCCGTTGCCCTCGACCAGTCCGTGCGCCTCGGCAATGTCCTCGAGCTCGAATCGGGCGTCGATTCGCGGCCACAGCCGCCCGCTCGCCAGCCACGGCAGCACCTCGCGTTCGTACGCCTGTGCAATGACGATCCGTTCCTCGAGCTGACGGCTCCTGAGCACGGTACCCCGGATGTTCAGTCGCTTGCCGAGAATGGCGCGCAGATCCATCGTCGCCCGCGTGCCGGCCAGCGAACCGATCAGCATCAGCCGGCCACGCGGCGCCATCGCGCCGAGGCTCTCCGACGTGTAGTCGCCGCCGACGAGATCGACCACGACGTCCACTCCGCGCCCGCCGGTCCACTCGAGTACCGACTTCGCGATCCAACCTGGCTCGCCGGGCTGTGTGCCATCGCGCATGCCCAGCGCACGCGCCGCATCGAGCTTGGCTGCGCCGCGCGCCGTGCCGTAGACCGTCGCGCCGAGCGCCGTAGCGAGCTGGGTCGCCGCAAGCCCAACGCCACTGCCGACCGCATGCACTAGTACCGATTCTCCGGGACGCAACCCGGCCTGGCTGACCATCGCATCGTGCGCGGTGATGAACGCCTCGGGGGCGGCACCGGCCGTCTCCCAGAGCAGCGCGTCGGGTACGCGCGCCACGGCGCGCGAGTGGGTGACGAGGTACTCCGCATGCGCACCGCCGCCGACCAGCCCGCAGACACGATCGCCGATCGCGAGACTCGTCACCCCATCGCCGAGCGCCGCGATCTCGCCGGCGAACTCCATGCCAAGGATGTCAGGCGGTGCGCCGACCGGTGCGGGGTACTTCCCCATGCGTTGCAGGAGGTCGGCACGGTTGATTGCCGACGCTTTGACCCGGACGAGGATCTCGCCGCGGCCGGCGACAGGGAGTGGCCGCAATTGGATCGCGATCACATCGGGTGCGCCTGGCGTCGTGATGACTGCGGCGCGCATGGTGGTCGGAAGTGTCATGTGCACAGTCTGGCGCGATTGCGCCAACGGCACCACCCCGGCGCGTTCGTCAGCGCAGAAGTGTCCGCACCGAATCGAGAGAGCCATCCATGGGTGCCGGCTGCAGATGCAACACCGCAGCGAGCAACGGATAGACATGAATGTTGGCGAACGGCGGGACCGTCAGCCCCTGCTTGAAATCAGGCCCGGTCGCAACGAACAGCGCGCCCATCGACGCCAGCTGGATGTCGTAGCCATGCGCACCGTACGTGCGCCCGACGCGCATCGACGCCAGTGATGCGTGCGTGCCGATCGACCACCCTTCGTCCGCGATCACGACGATCGGGGTGACATGCTCGCCGGTGTTGTAGTGCAGCCGCTCAGGCAGTGTGCCTTTGCGGAATACCTGCATGTGCGGATTGGCATGCACGAGCGCAGCGAAGACGTACGCGTCGCGCCCGGGCTTCGGAGTCAGTGTCGCGACCGGACTCCAATCGCCCACGTCGAGACTGTCGAGCGATACATAGTCGTCGAGCGCGATCGCGCGCTCCGAACTGATCTCGGTCATGCCGTGATCGGACACGACGACGAGGTCCACCCGCTCCGACGCACCGAGGGCGGCGATACCATCGACGATCGCGCCGACTGCGCTGTCCACGTGCGCAATGGCAGAATCCGTCTCCGCCGCGAGTGGGCCGTAGTTGTGACCATCCGTGTCGACATCGGCGAAATACGCCGCAATCAACCGCGGCGCCGTGCTGTCCGGCATCGCGAGCCAGTCGAGAATGCGTTCGACACGGGTGGCACGCGAGGTGGTGACATCGAAGGGAAAGAACCAATGCGGACGCACACCACCGATCGCCGCCTCTGACCCAGGCCAGAAATACGCGGCGGAACGCACGCCTTGCTTCTCGGCCGTGACCCAGATCGGCTCACCGCGAAACCAGCGCGCGTCGCGAACCGCCGGATCGTTGCCCGTCGCGAAGCGGCCGAGCAGTGAATCGCGCATGACGTTCGCCGCGATGCCGTGATTCTCGGGATACAGGCCGGTGACGAGCGTGTAGTGATTGGGGAAGGTCTTCGACGGAAATGACGGTGTCAGTCGCTCGGCGTGCACTCCCATCGCCGCGATCTCGCGCAGCCGTCTCGCGGCAGGCCGCTGCAGATAGTCCCATCGAAAGCCGTCGAGCGAGACGAGTACGACACGGTGCGGGGACGTCGATGCGGGCCCGCGGACCTGTGCCACACCCGATCGCGCCGCGAGTGTGCACCACACGCCGATCAGCAGACGGACAGATCCTTTCACTGGCAATGCAGACCGGCAAACACCTGTTTTTGCATCATCGGGCTGCGGGGCTGGAGCGGTGAGACAATCGACTGCCACGCGACTCGTGCGCGGGTCGGCAAGATATATCGACCGACTCTGCCGATGCGACCGCGTACCGCCCCGCCGTGCCTCCGATCAGGCCGACCGCAGATGCGCCGAGCTGGGAAGCCCACCGCTCGCGTCAGCCAGCATCACACCACCCATCGCCTGCTTCTTGGCCTGATACATCGCACGATCGGCGCGGTCCACCCACTGGGTCACCTCTTCACCCGCAACGAGCTGCGCCACACCGACCGATGCGCCAAGCGCGAATTCCATTGACGGACTCGGCAACGGCAACGAACGCACCTGATCGACCAGTCGCTTCGCCAGCGTCTGTGCCACGAGCAGATCACACCCGTTGAGAATCACCGCGAATTCGTCGCCGCCGTAGCGACAGATCACGTCGGACTGCCGCAGGAACACCTTCCACAGCGCCTTCGCGACGCTGACGATCGCTGCGTCGCCGACTGGATGCCCGTACGAGTCGTTGATGACCTTCAGCTTGTTCAGATCGATCATCAGGAGCGTCACCGGCGCCCGCCCGAGTGAGAAGAGCTGCACGGCCCGTTCGGCCATCAGATCGAAGTGCTTGCGATTGCCGACGCCCGTGAGCGGATCGGTCGCGCTCTCCTTCCTCGCCTCTTCGAGTTGCCGGCCAAGCGCGTCGAGCGACGTGGCAAGCGTCTTGTACTGGCGCTGCTGTTCGACTTTCCGCTCCTTCAGCGTGCGATCGATTTCGTTGATCGCATTCAGGACGTCGTCCTTGATGCTGCTGACTTGTGAGCCATTGATGGCCTTGCGCACGAGCGCGATGTGCGTGCCGGTCGTGGCTTCAGCGCCGTCGTCGATGCGCACCGCTTCATGCACCGCGGACACGCATGCCCACAACGCCGCGCGCAATTCCGAGACGAGCGCATCGACGGAACTCTGTTCGTCCCGACGCAGGGCTGCAACGGCGCGGACGAGTCCGCGCCAATCACGATCGGCAATTCCAACGGAGGCCGACTCTTCACTGTTGCCATCGATCGGCATTCCCATCGTCGCGTGCCGCTGCCAGGCGTGCATCTCGCGCGTCGTTTCTTCGGCCGAGCGATGCGGCAGATCGACCGGAAACCGTGCGAGCGCGGCGACGACACCGCCAAGGGCGTCGAGTACGAGTGATGTCTGCGTGTCGAGCGAGACGCCCGATGCGCCGCTGATCGCCGGGGCGTCAGCAGGCGGCTGAGTTTCGCCTGCGTTCGGCATCCGCTGCGCGGCCTGCCGCACATCAGTGTCTTTCTTTCTGAAGAACATTCGGTCGGCCCGTTGAACGCACAGCGAACATGAGTTTTCTCAAAGGGTCGGCTGCAAACGCCTGAGGCTTGAGTGATCGAGGCCGGATTCCGGTCTCAGCGCCCGGCCAGCGCTGCGCTGGCGACCCGCGCGCACTCCGCCAGCACGCTGGCACCCACCAGTATCGTGCCCTCGGCAACGTCAAACCGCGGTGAATGGGCAGCAATCGCTTCCTCGCCGGGCTGACGCGCACCGAACCGAAGGAAGCAGCCCGGGATACGCTCCATGTAGAAGGCAAAATCCTCGCCTCCCATGTTCGTGATGCCGAACGGCACGACTGACCCGTTGCCGAGCACGCGGACGGCTGCATCTCGTGCCCAGCGCGACTCACGCTCCGGATTCACGATGGGTGGCGTGCCATGCTCGACGGCAACGATCGCCTGAACTCCGTACGCCGCGGCGACATCGGTCGCGATGCGTGTGACTTCGCTGGCAAGGCGTTGGCGCGTCGGCGCGTCCATGGCGCGCAGCGTGCCAGTGAGCGTTGTGGTCTCGGGGATCACGTTCGATGCGACGCCACCATGCACACTGCCGACAGTGCAGACGGCTGGTCGTGCGGGATCGATGCGACGTGCGACGATCGTCTGCAGCGCCGTGATCACCGCCGCCGCCGCGACGATCGGATCGGCCGCTTCATGCGGTCGCGCGCCATGCGCACCGCGACCGTGCAGGTCGATCGTGAAGCTGTCGGCCGACGCGGCGAGCGGTCCCGCTTCCGCGATCACTTCTCCCACCACGAATCGTCGATCGACGTGGCCGCCGAAAATCGCTGCGACTCCATCGAGCGCGCCACTGGCGAGAATCGCACGAGCCCCGGTGCCGACTTCCTCCGCCGGTTGCAGCACCAGCAGCACGTCGCCGGCCGCCGGCTCGCGCAACAGCGATATCGCGGCACCGATCGTCCACGTCGCGTGCACATCGTGGCCGCACGCGTGCATCACCCCCGGCGCCGTCGACGCGAAGTCGAGTCCCGTGCATTCCGTGATCGGCAGGGCGTCGATGTCGCCGCGCAGCGCCACGACCGGTGCACGGGCATCGCGGCCTGGAATGCGGGCGACGATGCCCGTGGCAGCCACCCGGCGGATGTCGGCGATGCCAAGTGACTCGAGTGACGCGACGAGGCGCGCCGCCGTCTCGTGTTCGGCGTTCGAGAGTTCCGGGAAGCGGTGCAGCGTGCGACGCAGCGTGATGAGCGCACGAATATCGGCGTCGCTGTAGCGCGCAGCAGCGCCGTCTGGCACCGCGAGTGCGGCGCGTGACGGGATGTCGGTCGGCAGGTTCGGAGCGTCAGACATGATCTACGCGGTGAGTGTTTCCTCGCGCACCGTCAGCGCCGTGATCCGCTCCACGTCCACCGCGACGCCGATCCCCGGCGTGCCCAGTGGCACGGTCACGAAACCGTCGGCGCTCATCGTCCACTCCGGCGTCACGACATCCTGCGCCCAGTAGCGCGCACTCGGACTCACATCACCCGGCTTGTGGAAGTTGCTCAGTGAGGCGAGTGCCACATTATACGCGCGACCGATCCCGCTCTCGAGCATGCCGCCACACCAGACCGGGATGCCGTTCTGCTCGCAGAAATCGTGAATCGCGAGCGATTGCGCGAACCCGCCCACGCGACCCGGCTTGATGTTGATGAGGCGTCCCGCGCCGAGCGTCACCATGTCCTGCGCACGATCGAGCGAGGTGATGGATTCGTCGAGACAGATCGGCGTCTTCAGCATCTTCTGCAGCGTGGCGTGACGCACGATGTCTTCCCATGCCAGCGGCTGCTCGAACATCATCAGGTTGAGGTCATCCATCGCCTGAAGCGCCGACGCATCATCGAGTGTGTACGCGTTGTTGGCATCCGCCATCAGTGGCGCATCGGGAAAAGCTGCACGCACGGCACGCACGAATTCCACGTCACTACCCGGCATGATCTTCAGCTTGATCTTCCGGTAGCCCTCGGCCAGCGCGCCGCGCACCTTCTCGACGAGCGCGGCCGGTGTTGCCTGAATGCCGAGCGAGATGCCGACCGGGATCGTGGCGCGCGTCCCCCCGATCAGTCGCGCGAGCGGCACGCCAAGACGCGTGGCCTCGACACCCCAGATGCCCATCTCCACTGCAGCCTTCGCCATCAGGTGGCCGCGGAAATCCTGCTCGAGTACCGGAAAGACGTCGCCCGGCGCATCGAACTGGCGACCGAGCACGCGTGGCGCGACCCAGTGCGTGATGGCAAGCCACGCGGTGTCGATCGTCTCGGCGGTATAGTTCGGTGTATCGTCAGCCACGCACTCGCTCCACGCCGTCACGCCATCGACGTCGGTGAGTTCGAGCAGCGCGATGCGTCGTTCGGTCATCGTACCGGACGAGATGCGGAATGGCTCGCGCAGCGGCAGACGGATTTCGCGGATTGTTATGCGACGGATGTCAGGCATGGTCAGCGTGGATAGGAGTTCGGGCGCTCAGTGGCCTGCGGACAGCACATAGTACGGCAGCCGATCGTCGTCGCCCCGAACGAAGCGCGTCACGGTGTATCCATGACCGAGTCGCGACCTGAACGCTGCACGAACGGCCATGCGCCACTCGCGCGCACGTGTGACGCTGGCAGACTGCACCATGGTGAGGTCGTGCGGAACGTGCACGCGGACGACCGGTGCGTCGCTGCCGGAGACGGCGGTCGGTGCGCCATCGACGTCGACGGTGATGGCGTCGGGCAGCACATCATCGCCTGCGATCGGTGCACCGGAGCGGATTCCGTCAGTCTTCACGGACAAGTCCCAGCGGTAGACCGCGCGGTCCGTCGGCATGGCGCCGTGCAGCGCGCTGCCGGTGTTTTCGCCGTACATGTTCTCGACGTATTCCGCCGGGAAGGCGCCGAGGTGGTTGATGTTGAAGTGCGCGTTGCGTGCGACGAGCGGATCAGCGGTCCAATACATGGTCATGACGCCGAGCGCGCAGACGGCATCGCGCTGAAACTGCTTGAGGCGTTCGCCGAGGTTCAGGCCGCGCGCTTCCGGCGTCACGGCAAGCATGTCCGACCAGTGGACGAGCGCGCCGTCCTTGAGGCCGGTCATACCGAAGACGAAGCCGAGCAGTCGCCCGGTCTCGTCGAAGGCGCCAGCGCTCACGCCGCCGATCTTCTGCGAGACGCGCAGGATTGCGCCGGGCACGCGCTCGGAGAAGCCGACGCCCCAGGTTGCATCCTGCAATGCGACGCAGGCGTCGTAGTCGGCGAGCGACGTGAAGTCGCGGATGGTGATGCTGGTCGGCGGAGTGGCCATGCGTCGAGTGGTGCGGTGTGCTCACGTGCGCTGCACGCTCTTGCGGTCGCGGCGTCAGCGTGGTAGCGATAGGTGCGCACAAAACTGTATACAATTCAGACCCGCGAAGCATGCCCGTCATCGATCTCCGGCGCAAGCCCGCCCGCCTCCGCCCGATCCTCGCCCCGGTCGTTCTCGCGCTGCTGACGCTCGCGGGGTGTTCGCCCGCGGACTTCGGCCGTGAGGTCGGGGCGTCTCGCCGCGCGTCCACCGCTGGGGCCGGCGGCTACGATGTCGTCATCAGCAACGGCCACATCATCGACGGCACCGGCGACGCATGGTACGCCGGCGATGTCGGTATCCGGGGTGACCGAATTGCCGCCATCACTCCACCGGGGCAGTTGGCGAAGGCAACCACCACCACGCGGATCGACGCGACCGGGAAGGTCGTCGCGCCCGGCTTCATCGACATTCAGGGACAGTCCGTCATCCCGTTCACCGTTGGCGACGGGCGCGTGGTGGGCAAGGTCTCGCAAGGCGTGACGATGGAAGTGATGGGCGAGGGGAGCACGCCGGCCCCGGTGAACGCCGCCATGATCACGCTCAACGCCGCGCAGCTCCGCACGCACGACGATTCCGTGCAGGCGAAGGCCTTCGCGGCGTTCACTGGCCCCCATGGTTTCGGCGCGTGGCTCGCCGCAATGGAGAAGCACGGCACGTCCGTGAACATCGGCTCGTTTCTCGGTGCTGGCACGATCCGCGTGTACGCAAAAGGCTACGCGCAGGGCGCGCCAACCGCGGCCGAACTCGACACGATGCGGATGGTCACGCAGAACGCGATGCGTGACGGTGCGTTCGGTGTCGCGAGTGCGCTGATCTATCCGCCGGGCAACTTCGCCACGACGGACGAGCTGGTCGCGATTGCGAAGGCGATGTCCCCGCTCGGTGGCGTTTACATCACGCACATGCGCTCCGAGGCGGATGGCTACCTCGAAGCGATCGACGAAGCGCTGCGCATCGGACGGGAAGGCGGCGTGCCGGTCGAGATTTATCACCTGAAGGCTGGCGGCGTGCGTAACTGGCCGAAGGCACCGCTGGCAGTTGCGAAGATCGATTCGGCACGCGCCGCCGGCCAGGACATCTCGGCGAACATGTATCCGTATGTCGCCGGTGGTACATCGTTGTCAGCGTGCACGCCGCCGTGGGCGACCGAAGGCGACAAGCTGCTCGAGCGGCTCCGCGATCCGGTGACGCGTGCAAAGATTATTGGCGAGATGAACGCGCCGAAGACGTCATGGGAGAATCTGTGCGCGCTGGCGACACCGGCCGGTGTGATGACCGTCGGTTACGAGAAGCCGGAGTGGAAGCAGTATGAAGGCAGGCGCATCGCCGAGATCGCCATGCTGATGAAGAAGGACTGGGCGAACACGGTCGTGGACATCCTGCTCGGGACCGATGCACGCGTGGGCATGCTGGTGTTCATGATGTCCGAGCCGAACGTCGAGATGCAGATGAAGCAGCCGTGGATGAAATTCGGTACCGATGCGGACGGCTGGGACCCGGATTCGGCAAAGCAACTCACGCATCCGCGGGCGTACGGCACCTTCACGCGCATCCTCGGTCACTACGTGCGCGAGCGGAAGGTGATGACGCTGGAGGAAGGCGTGCGGAAGATGACGTCGGCGGTGGCGAACCGACTCTCGATTCGCGATCGCGGTCAACTGCGCGAAGGATTCTTCGCCGATGTCGTGATCTTCGATCCAGCCACGATCATCGATGTCGCGACGTACACCAAGCCGCATCAGAACTCGATTGGTGTGCAGACGGTGCTGGTCAATGGCGTGCGCGTCTGGGACAACGGCAAGCACACCGGTGCCAAGCCGGGTCGTGTCGTGCGCGGGCCAGGGTGGACGGGTGCGGGAGCCACGCAATGAAGGCAGTTGCGGTGTCGCGCGGCACGCGACCGGCGGTGGTCTACCACGCGCTGCGTGAGTTGATCGTGCGCGGACAACTGGCGCCGGGATCGCGGATCGTCGAGACGGATGTGGCGACGAAGCTGCGTGTGAGTCGCACGCCGGTACGCGGAGCGCTCCAACGGTTGCAGCAGGAAGGGTACATCGTGGACGCGCCATCGCTCCTGCAATCGCGGCCAACGGTGGCGCCGATGACGCGCGAGGATGCGCGTGAACTGTTTTCTATCGTCGGTGAGATCGAGGGGCTGGCGGCGCGATGCGCAGCGGGACTGCCCGCTGCGGGACGTGAGAAGCTCGCGACCGAGCTGACGACCATCAACACCCGGCTCGAACGGGCGTCGCGCGCGAAGCAGCCGAAGCACGATCTGCTGTATGAGCTCGACGAGGCGTTTCATCGACGCTACGTCGAGCAGGCGGCCGGGCCGCGATTGCGTGCGCTGCACGATGCGGTGAAGCCGCAGGCCGAGCGATACGAACGGTTGTACGTGAGCCTGCTGTCGCGAGGGATCGCGCCATCGGTGAGTGAGCACACGTCGATCGTCCGCAGCATCAGGAGCGGCGATGCGGACGCCGCGCAGCGCGCCGTGCAGCTGAACTGGCGCAACGCCGCCGAGCGATTGGGCAAGGTGATCGATACGGTCGGCGAGCGTGGTCAGTGGTGAGCCCGCGTCGCCATCGCGGACACGTTATGTGGTGGATCGCGTCACTGTGTGCGTGTGCCATGACGTCGGTGGCGCGTGCGCAGGCGCCTGCCGTGATCGGACCGGTCGATCGATACGCGGCGGTGAGTCTGGCGCTGACTGAGTACATCACGCACGAAATGCGCGACAAAGGCATTCCCGCGCTCTCGATTGCGCTGGTGGATGGCTCGCAGGTCGTCTGGTCGCGCGGGTTCGGCGTTGAGAATGCGGCGAAGGGCACGCCGGCGACGGCCAACACGGTGTATCGCGTCGGCTCGGTGTCGAAGCTGTTCACCGACATCGGGGTCATGCAGCTCGTCGAGCGCGGCGCACTGAATCTCGATGCGCCTGTGCAACGGTATCTGCCAGCGTTCAGACCGAAGGGTGCGGGAACGACGCCAATCACGCTGCGGCAGCTGATGTCGCACTACTCGGGGCTCGTACGTGAGCCACCGGTCGGACACTACTTCGACGACACCTCGCCCACGCTCGCACGGACCGTCGCGAGCCTGAATCGCACGACACTCGTGTATCCCCCGGGCACGACGCAGAAATACTCAAACGCTGCGATCGCGACGGTCGGATACCTGCTCGAAAAGCGCAGTGGCATCCCGTTTGCCTCATATTTGCAGCGTGCTGTCCTCAAGCCGATGGGGCTGACCTCCTCCGCATTCGCACCGACGCCGGCACTGCTTGCGTACGTGCCAGACGCCGAGATGTGGACATACCACGAGCGCACCTTTCCGGCGCCGACATTCGCGCTCGGCATCGCACCGGCTGGCAGCATGTACAGCACAATGCCGGATCTGGGACGATTCCTGAGTGTGCTGTTCGCGGGTGGCATGGGTGCGAACGGCCGCGTGCTGAAGACGTCCACGCTGGATTCGATGTGGGCGCCACAGTACGCCGCAAAGGGTGCGACGGAGGGCTCCGGACTTGGCTTTGCCGTCGGGTCGCTCGACGGTGCGCGGACGGTCGAACATGGCGGCGCGATCTACGGCTTCGCGACGCAGCTGACCGCGTTGCCGGATGAGAAGCTCGGTGTCGCGGTGAGCGCGGCGAAGGATGGTATGAACGCACTGACGGCGCAGATCGCGAACGAGGCACTGCGATTGATGCGGGCTTCGCGTGCCGGCACGGCGCTACCGGCGTTGCGCTCGCTCGAACCGGTGCCGCTCGGGCTCGCGACACGTATGGCAGGCAGGTACGGCAGTGGCGAATCGACGATCGCCGTCGATGTGCACGATTCGTCGGTCGTGGTGTCGGGCGCGCCGCTGCAGATCCATCTCGGGCTGCGACGCTGGCGTGGAGACACGCTGATGGCGGATGACGGACTGTCGCGCGGTCAGAAGGTCTGGCTCGAGGGCGACGCGCTCGTGATCGACGGACATCGCTTTGCGCGGCAGCCCATCGCAACGGAATTGCCTGCCGACATTCCGGCACGATGGCGCGGTTTGATCGGCGAGTACGGATGGGATCACAACGTGCTCTACATTCTCGAACGCAACGGCCGGCTGAATGCGTTGATCGAGTGGTTCGTCGAGTATCCGCTCACCGAAGTGTCGGACGGCATGTACACGTTTCCAGCGTACGGCTTGTATGCGGGGGAGCGCATTGCATTCGTGCGCGATGCACAAGGTCGGGCCACCATCGCGCGAGCCGCTGGCGTGGATTTCAAGCGCCGCACCTGGGTTGGCGAGGATGGTGGCATCTTCCGCATCACACCCGTAACGCCAGTGCCTGCGTTGCGCGCTGCGGCGCTCGCCGCGTCACCACCGGTGGAGCAGGGGACGTTTCGCGCGGCGGAACTGACGGAGCTGGTGACACTCGATACGGCCATTCATCTCGACATCCGCTACGCCTCCGATCGCAATTTCCTCAGCACACCGATGTACTCACAGGCGCGTGCATTCCTGCAACGCCCCGCGGCTGACGCACTCGTCCGCGCACAGCACCGTCTCGCGACACAGGGCTACGGCCTGCTGATTCACGACGGCTACCGACCGTGGTACGTGACGAAGATGTTCTGGGACGGCACGCCGCCGGACAAACACCAGTTCGTCGCTGATCCAGCGTCAGGCTCGCGTCACAACCGCGGCTGTGCGGTGGACCTCACGATGTACGACCTGCGCAGCGGACACCCCGTCGTGACGACCGGTGGCTACGACGAGATGTCGGACCGCTCGTATCCGCAGTACCCCGGCGGAACGAGCCGGCAGCGCGCACTCCGTGAAATCCTGCGCGCGGCCATGGAGTCGGAAGGCTTCCACGTCTACGACGCGGAATGGTGGCACTTCGACTACAAGGACTGGAGGCAGTACCGCATCGGGAATCAGCGGTTCGAGGAGATTGGAAAGTAGCCGAGGCACTTCTTGCGTCGGAACAGCGACGGCTCGGTGCGAGCAGCGTTGGTGGAGATCTGTCTATTTGAGCCCGGAGAGCGCTGCCACGACGAGCGCGACGTACTGCGGCCCGACGTACCCGTTCGGGCCATCGGTATAGGTCTCCGTCGTCGAGTGTGCGTCGAGGCCACGACCGGCGGCGCTCAGCGTGATCGCAGGAATGCCGAGTGCGATCGGGACGTTGGAGTCAGTGCTGTTTGCATTCGGCGTGACTGGGAAGCCGAGCAGCTTGCCCGCTTCGACGGCGATGCGCACGATGCGCGCGCTGTCGGGCTGCGTGCCGGCGGGACGAAGCCCGATCGTGTCGAGCGTCATTGTCAGCGGTACCTTGCTGTTCGGCCAGCGCGCGAGCTCTTCGCGCAGCGCTTCACGAATGGCGAGCTGGAACTTCGCGTCGACCGACGCCAGTGATGCCGCAGTCTCCGAACGCATGTCCACATCGAATGCGCCGAGCGCGGGGATCGAGTTCACCGACGTGCCACCATTCACCACCGACACGCTGAACGTGGTCTTCGGCGTCTCAGGCACGGTGAATTCGGAGATCTTTGCAATCGCGCGACCCATCGCGTGGATGGGATTCGGCATGCCGAACGCGCCGTAGCTGTGACCACCCGGGCCCTTGTAGCTCACGCGATACCGATTGCTGCCGACCGCGCCGCTGGTGGCGCCGAAGCCGGTGCCATCGACGGAGATGAAGTAGTTGATCTTGCCCTTCAGCTCACCGTTGAACAGCGCGCGCACGCCGCGCAGGTTGCCCGGGCCCTCTTCACCCACCGTGCCAACGAAGTACACCGTGCCCGCCGTGCGCACGTTGGCTGATTTCCAGGCGCGCGCGACCGCCAGCACGGTCGCGAGACCGCGGCAGTCGTCGCCGATGCCCGGTGCGGACAGTTTCGTACCGTACGTCGGCACGCTGTCACGCTTCACCTTCACGTCGGTGCCTTCCGGAAAGACGGTGTCGAGATGGGCAGAGAGCACGACGGTCGGACCAGCGCCGACTCCGGCGCGCTCGCCGATCACGTTGCCCGTCGCATCGATGTGGACGTTCGTGATGCCAAGCGACTCGAGACGCTTCTTGAACTCCGCGGCGCGCACGGCCTCCTTGAACGGCGGCGATGGAATCTCGCAGATCGAGATTTGTTGATCGATCGTCCATGCGTTGTCGGCACGCAGTGTGGCGAGCGCGGTCTTGAGCGCGACATTCGACGCCGGAATCACGATCGGCTGCGCGTGCGCCGCGGTGGTGATCAGCATCAACGCGGAGATTTTTCTGAAAGTGTGTTCCATGTCGCTCACAACCCGTGGAAGATCGCCAGATAGGCCGCCAGTCCGCTGACTACCGGCACGAACAGGTAGACCGGTTTTGCAAGCGCCGGAATGCGGTACGGCAAAATCGAGAGAATGGCGACGATCACCCAGATGCCGACCTTCGCCCAGAGCCAGCCAGGAAATATTCCGGTGCTCGTGAGGCCCAGCCGCGCCGCCTGGCCGAACCCACCCGCCAGCGCGAGCAGCATGCCGAGGCCGAAGACACTCGCCGTCAGTGCGCGCGTCTTGCTGGTTGCCTTGGTGCCGCCATTCGCCGCGTGAATCGCGATACCGCCGAGCGAAGTCATCGCGAGGAACAACCCGAAGATGTGCAGCGCCTTGTAGAAGAGCTGCGTGCGGAAGAACGGCAGCGGCGCCGGCGTGGCCGCGGCGGCATCCTGCAGCAGAGCGAACAGAGTCATGGCACTCGACGAGTGATGGGGTGACTGTGGCGAATCAGACGTTGAAACGGAACAACAGCACGTCGCCATCGTGCACGACGTATTCCTTGCCTTCGGAGCGCACGGCGCCCGCTTCCTTCGCACCCTTCCATCCCTTCAGTCGCACGAAATCATCGAAGCCGGCGGTTTCGGCACGGATGAAGCCCTTCTCGAAATCGGTGTGAATCACGGCCGCGGCCTTCGGCGCGGTATCGCCGCGATGTATCGTCCAGGCGCGCACTTCCTGCTCCCCGGCGGTGAAGTACGTCTGCAGGCCGAGCAGGTGATAGCCGGCGTGAATGAGCCGATCGAGCCCCGCGCTTTCGAGGCCGAGCGAATCGAGAAACTCGCGCTTGTCCTCGGGTGCCAGATCGGCCAGCTCGGCCTCGATCCGGGCCGAGAACGGCACGACGTCAGCCACTTCGTCGCTTGCGGCAATCGCGACGCGCAACGCGTCGACGTACGTGCCGTGTCCGGTCGCCAGCTCATCGTCGGTGACGTTCGCGGCGTAGAGCGTCGGCTTCACGGTCAGCAGCATCAACGGCTCGAGCAGGAACAGTTCCTCCTTGCTCAATCCGGCGCGCCGCACCGGCACGCCGTTCTGGAGGGACGCCAGCGCCTTCTGTAGCGCCGGCAGTTCCGCGATCGCCTCCTTGTCGCCGCTGTTCGCGATGCGCTGCTGCTTGTCGAGGCGCTTCTCGACACTTGTGATGTCGGCGAAACAGAGCTCGAAGTCGATCACGTCGCGGTCGCGCACCGGATCGACGCTGCCCATGACGTGCGTGATGTCATCGTCGTCGAAGCAGCGGATGACGTGCACGATGGCATCGGTCTCGCGGATGTTGGCGAGAAACTTGTTACCCAGCCCCTCGCCCTGCGCCGCGCCCTTCACGAGGCCGGCGATGTCCACGAACTGCACGACGGCAGGTACCGTGCGCTTCGGCTGCACGACGACGGCCAGCGCATCGAGACGCGGATCCGGCACTTCCACCATACCAACGTTCGGCTCGACGGTACAGAACGGGTAGTTCGCCGCCTCGGCCTTGGCGGCGGTGAGGGCATTGAACAGCGTGGACTTGCCGACGTTCGGGAGACCAACGATGCCGAGCTTCAGCACGGGATGGATCGGAGAAGGGAAAGAACGGTCACGGCGTCGGGCCTGCCGGTGGATTGAACTTATTCATCATCGCCGTGATTCCCTCACGGATCCAGCATTCGCAGGCGTCGCCGATGCGTGGCATCGCGGCCTCCATGAACTCCGTCTCGTCACGACCGAACTGGCCAAGCACGAAGTCGGACAGATTGCCGACGCTGGCACGCGGATGAAACGGCGCGACGCCGATGCGGAGTCGCGGGTAGGCTGTGGAGCCGATGTGCTGCTGCACCGACTTCAGCCCGTTGTGGCCGCCGGCGCTGCCGCTCGCACGCGTCCGCGTCGTCGCGAATGGCAAGGCGACTTCGTCCACGATCACGAGCAGATCCTGCGCCGGATCCCAGCCTGGGCGGTTGAGAAACGGTTTCAGCACTTCGCCGCTCAGGTTCATGTACGTCTGCGGTTTTACGAGTTTCACGACGCTGTCGCCGACACGCGCGGTCGCGACCATCGCCTTGCCATCCTTCTTCCAGCCGTCGGTGCTCCATCGACGCGCGAGCGCGTCGAGCACCCACCAGCCGATGTTGTGCCGGGTGCGCTCGTATTCCTTGCCGGGATTGCCGAGGCCGAGAAAGACTTTCATGTCAGGAAACGGAAGCGGGGCGTAGCGCGACTGATCGCACCACGCCCCGCGCCACTACCGTGAAAACTACTTCGCGTCGTCTGCGAGCTTCTTGGCGCGGAGCACTTCCGGCTCGGCGGCAGCAGCGGCGGCATCGGCGGCGGCATCGGTCGCGTTGACCTTCGGTGCGGCGACGACCACGACCGAGGCATCCGGATCCGTCAGCACCGTGACACCGGCCGGCAACGTCAGGTCACGGACGTGGATCGAGTCGCCGATGTTGAGCGCCGACACATCGATGTCAATGTGGTTCGGGATCGACGACGGATCGACGGAGACTTCGAGCTCACGCAGCGTCTGGTCGAGGACACCGGCGAACGAGCGCACGCCGACCGAAATACCGACGATGACGAGCGGGATGTTGACGGTGATCATCTCACCGGCCACCAGCTCCTGGAAGTCCACATGGACCAGCTGCTTCTTGAACGGGTGCTTCTGGATTTCGCGGATCAGCGTGCGCGACACCTTGCCGTCGATGCTGAGCTCCACCACGGTCGTTTCCGCGGAGACGCGCTCGAGCAGCCGCTCGAGTTCGCGCGTCGGCACCGCGAGCGACATCGGCTCACGCTTGTGGCCGTAGATGACAGCCGGCACGGAACCGGCGCGGCGCAGAGCGCGGGCGGCGCCCTTTCCGGATTCGGAGCGAAGCGTGGCGGACAGCGTGGCAGTAGACATCGGAAAACTCCTCGGGGACGCGCGCGGCGTCAGTCAAACAACGAGCTGACCGACTGCTCGCTGTGGGTGAATCGGATGGCCTTCGACAGCAACTCGCCGACCGACAGCACGTTCAGCTGATGCGGACGGCGGGACTCGGGAATGGCGACCGAGTCGGTCACCGTCACTTCCTTGATCGGCGCATCGTCGAACCGCTGCTTGGCAGGGCCGCTCAACAATGCGTGGGTCGCGCACACGTAGATGTCCGCCGCGCCGAGCGCCTTCAAGGCCCGCGCCGCTTCCGTCATCGTGCCGGCCGTGTCGATCATGTCGTCCGCGATGAGGCAATCACGCCCCTCCACATCGCCGACCACGTTCACCACTTCGGCCACGTTCGCACGGGGACGCCGCTTGTCGACGATCGCGAGCGATGCGTCGAGCCGCTTGGCAAATCCCCGTGCCATTTTCGCCGCGCCGACGTCCGGTGCGACCACCACGAGATCCTTCAGCTCCTTCTTCCGGTAGTGCGCCGTGAGCACCGGTGCCGCGTACAGATGGTCCACCGGCACATCGAAGAAGCCCTGCAACTGGTGCTGATGGAAATCGAGGCCGAGCACGCGATCTGCGCCTGCGGCCTGGATCATGTTCGCCATCAGCTTCGCCGCGATCGCCACCCGCGGCTGGTCCTTGCGGTCCTGTCGTGCGTAGCCGAAGTACGGCAACACACAGGTGATGCGATGGGCACTCGCGCGCCGCGCCGCGTCGATCAGCAGGAGCATCTCGAGAATGTTGTCTGCCGGCGGATTCGTCGACTGGATGATGAACAGATCCGACCCGCGGATGTTTTCGTCGATCCGGACGAAAATCTCGCCGTCGCTGAAACGCGTCGCCGTCGTCTTCGCGAGTTCAACGCCGAGATGTCGCGCAACCTCGTCGGCGAGCGCCTGATTGGCGGTCCCGGAAATGATCTTGGCGCCAGGCGCGAGAGGCAGAGTATCCATATGGCAGAGCCTCAGAAGCTACCGGCTCCCCTCCAGCCGTTCAAGCCCAACCATTGCATTTTACGCAGGTTGCCTCGCCCCCCGGTCCGCGCGAGCGACCAGAACGGCTACCAGACCAGCCGCCGCGCCGGTGATCAGGACATCCGTCACATCGGGATAGCGGCCGGGCACGAACAGCTGCCCCAGTTCCAGAATCGCGGCGTAGAGCAACGCGCCTCGTACCCCGGGCCTCGGCTCGCCAACGCGCTTGCGTGCCGCCAGGCAGGCCCCCACTGCCGCCCCGATTCCTGCTTTCTGCAGCACCAGGAACACGCTCGACAAATCCTGCCGCTGGAAGAGCGACATCATCGGGACCAGCTGCCGCCACGAAAATGCCGCCACGTTGGCTGAGACCACGACCCACCACGCTGGTGTCCAGGACATCAGGGCGCCGACGGCGGCAGTCAGGCCCGCGCACTGGTACGCGCGGGACGACCGCGCCGCGACCGCACGTCGCCAGACCGGCATCGCGGCGAACCCCGCCAGCAGACCGACGGCGACCGCCGTGCTCTGGACGATCCACGTGATCGATTCGCGCTGCAGCCCCGACATTGCGCGCCCCAGGTGCGCCATCCAGAGCAGCGTCGGCACGATCAGCAACCAAGCGACGAGTTGTGACCGGCGGACGCGACCCGTCCGATCGCTGATCGCCGCGGCGACCAGCACTCCGACGACCAGCCACGCGGCCGCATCGACCGACAGCGCGTGCCACTGCACGTCGATCGCAGGCGATGACGCCACCACGCGGGCGCGCTCGAACGGCGAGGCTGCCCAGCTGATCACGATGGTCGCGCGGCTCGACGGCGCGAACGCGAGGCTGACGGCAGTCATCAACATCGCGCCGCCCGGCAACCATCCCGGCACCCCGATCAGTGTCCCCCGCCGCATGTCGACCGTCGCGCGACGCTCGACCAGCCACAGCGTCAACGCACCGAGCAACGAGCCGAGCGTGTTCGTCGCCACGTCGAACATGCTGGCCGTGCGCAACGGTGACACCAGTTGGATCGACTCCACCGTGAGACTGGCGATGGCGCCCAGCAGCGTTGCGACCAACACATCGCGGCGCGTGGTCGGCGCCGGAGCCGTCAGGACCCAGGTCGCGCCCCACCCGAGGAACAGGGCAACGTTGCGCGCGGCATCGACGAGATCCTTGAACGCGGCCGGAGGATCGATCGCGCGGCGCAGACGCCAGAGCACGTTCTCCGGCGCCGGATCGAACCCGACGTGCAACAGCGTCGCGATCGCAATGCAGAGGAGATAGGCAAGGCGCAAGGGCGTTGCATAGCGCTGCGCCACACGGGACAGATCGATGCCGGTGCGTGCGATGCGGTGCGCCGGCATATCGGTCGTGCGCCGATCAGCGCGCCCGGAGGTCATGGTACGAGTCTGGTGCCAGCCACTATTCCCCGACGTGGATTCGAACCACGATTCACGGCTTCAAAGGCCGCTGTCCTGCCATTAGACGATCGGGGATCGAGGCGAAGGGTAACGGAGGCCTGATACCCCGGACAAGATTTGCACTGGCGGCACCGTTTCAAGTGTGACCGCGAGATCGAGCGTGACGCTGCCATCGGCGGGCCATTCACGTGCCGCCGCATGGAACTCGTCGGCGTGCATGTTGGTGACCGCGAACACCGAAGCGCCGGAGCCGGACATGCGGACCAGTGCACTCGGCGCCACTGCCATCATCGACGCATGCACCGCGGCGACGTCGGGACGCATGGCGAACACCGGCACTTCGAAGTCGTTCCGCGCGAAGCGCTGCAGATCGGACCACGAGCCGAGCCGATGCCGATCGAGCAGCACACTGCCGGCGGGTGCGATGCGCCCGTCGGCGCGCGCGGCGGCGAGCTCGCGATACGCGGCGGCGGTGTTCACGCCGTTGCGGAACAGCGCGAGTCGCACGGAGCGCTGCGGCAGCGGCTCGAGCTCGAACAGGCGCTCCCCGCGTCCCCATCCCAGCGCGCGTACCGATTCCGTCGTCAGAAACGGCACATCAGCGCCCAGCGATGCGGCAAGCGTGAGCAGGGTCGACGAGTCGAGCGGTTCGGGGTTGAGCGCATTGAGTGCACGCAAGACGGCACCGGCGTCGGCGCTGCCTCCACCGAGGCCAGCGCCAGTCGGAATGCGCTTGCCCAGCTGGATGACGATGCGCTGATCGGCGCTCGGCCACGATGCGGCATGTCGATAGATGGCCGCCGCGCGCCAGGCGAGGTTCTGCTCTTCGGGGATGCCGAGTGCTTGCGAACAGTCGAGCGTGATTCCTGCACCTGGCCGCACGCGCAACTCGATCGTGTCCGACAGTGCGATGCGCTGAAAGATGGTCTCGAGCTGGTGATAGCCGTGCTCTTCACGCGCAAGGATGCGCAGATCGAGGTTGATCTTCGCCCACGCGTCAACCTGCGCGACCAGCTCCACCGGCTCAACCATTGGTGGCAGGCTGCTGGGCCGTCGCGCGCATCTCGCGCAGCGAGAGGCCGAGTCGCGAGAAGTAGAACGCGCCGAGCGCGGTGATCGGCACGAATGACAACAGATGGAATCCGACGGCCCAGGTGACGGCGAGTGTGACCGGAACGCCATAGATCTGCAGTCCGGCTTTCGCAAACGCCTCGAACGGCCCGAAGAAGCCGGGTGATGACGGAATCGCGACGCCGATCGCGATCAGCCCCTGCAGAAAGAGCGCGCCGGAGAATGGCGCCGTGATGCCTACGGCGCGGAATGCGATCCAGAACGCGAGCGCGTTGGTGAGCCAGTGGGCGATGGTCCAGAGCACGACGCGTACGAACCGCGATGGGCTGCGGAGCACCGCCAGTCCGGCGGTGGCGTGCTCGACGAAGACGGCGACCTTCGGCTCCCACGACGGCAGGATGGCGCGCGTGATGCGCACGGCGATGGCGCGTACGATTTCGGGTCGGAATGCAACCATGATCGCGCCGGCAAACACGAGCAGCAGGATCGCGACGCCCCAGGTGCCCACCAGCGCCGTGGCGGGCCGGCCAGCGATGGTGGCGCCGGCCGGAAAGCCCGGCGCGAGCATCGCACCGAACATCAGCGCGAAGACGATCAGCGCATCGAACACCCGATCGAGCGCGATCGACGCCAGCGCGCTGGTGAACGGGACGGTCTTCGTCTCACGCGAGATTGCGTAGGCCCGCGCCAATTCACCAGCGCGTGCCGGCAGCACGTTGTTGATCATCATGCCGATGGCGACGGCGCGCCACGCATCCATGAATTTCAGGTCCGGCGCAATCGGCTCGAGCAGGACCACCCAGCGCGCGGCGCGCAGCGGAAAGATCGCGGTGGCGACGACGGCGGCGAGCAGCAACAAGCCGACGTTCGCGCCGCGCAGCTGCTGCAGGAGCACCGTCGGATTCGTGTCGCGCATCGTCCAGAACAGCAGGAGCAGTGTGAGGACTGCTCCGATCAGTGTCTGCCACCGTGCCCGATTCATGCGCAGGGACCGATCAGGTCGTGCTCCCGGCCAGCTCGACGAGGTCGAACAGCTCTTGTATCAACGCGGCGTCGTGCGCCTCGCCGGCGCTGCGCAACTGGCCGACGACGTGCCGCGCGCGGGAGAGCGCGCGTGGCCCGCGATACAGCAGTGAATCGATCGGCACGACATCAGGCTCGCCATCCGGCGCCCGCGATGCCGGCGGTGGGCCACCGGCGGTGATCGCGATCAGATCGAGCGGAGTGGCGTCGAGCTCGCGCACCTTCTCGAGGCTCGTGCTGAGCAGCGAATTGAGTTCGCGCCCGCTCGGCGCCGACGGCGTCGGTCGGGCAACCGTTGGCGTCGGGATGATCGTTGCCATCACCGGCGTGCGATGGCGCGGTGTGAACGCAGCACTCGGGCGCGACGTCGATTCCGACTGCGCTTCCGTGCTCAGCGGCGTTGCGGCAAACACCACCCGGCGCAACTCAGCGAGCCGTTGCGCGCGCAGATGCGGCGCAACGTCCTGCTGCAGAATCACCGTCAACGCGGTATCGAGCGCGCCGGCCGCCGCCGCGGGCAACGGCGCCTGCGCGGTGAGCACGGCATCGCAGAACACGCGAATGTCCTCGTGCTGATAGCTCGACGCGATGTCGCGCAGCGACACCAGCACCGGACGAAAGGCCGCGACCATGTCGGCGCTCGCCTCCTGCATCGCGCCTTGCCGGAGCGGGGTGAGGCGCGCGCGGAGCGAACCGACCAGCGGCGTGACGTCACCGATGAATCGCTGGGCGAACGTGACGGGCGGATTCGGGGCGCGGTAGACCACCGCGTCGAGGTCATTGCTCGGCGCGAGGGACGCGATCGGGACGATGGGCATTGAGGCGTCGGACATGGCGGCCATTCCGCGAACGGGGCTGACCGCCGAAGCGGACTCGACTGAGCGCATCGCCACCGGCGTCGGTGGCACTGGCGAACTCATGGGAGAGGGGACTGCGGGCGCGGCTGCGCCGTAATGTTCAATCGAATCGAAGAACGCCACCACGGCCGGGTTTGGCTCAGGCGACGGCGCCTTGATCGGAGGGACGACCCCACCATTCTGCATCAGCTCGCCGTGACGTTCCACAGCGTCCAGGACGGACGCCAACTTACCGGCGGCGGTCCGCGCCCGCTGGTCGTGATGCTCGCCCCACAATCGAGCCATCGGAATCAGGGCCCGCAGTTCCGTGATCGCGTCGGCGACATGGGTGCCGAGGCCCGGGGTCCACGCAATCCGGCCTTCGTGGAGGAGCCGGGCGACGCGCTCGAGCCCGGACACGGCATCGCCAAAGCTGGTCAACCGGGCCATGACTGCACTCCCGCGCAGGCCGCGCGCCAGCTTCAGCAGCGTGGCCGCGTCGGGCCCCTGCGGCTCGTCGCTCGCCACCAGTCGCTGGAGGCGATCGACGTAATCGCTGGCTTCGAGCACGAAGAAATCGAGAAGGCCGACGGACATGGTCTCGAGAAGGAAGGCGTGTCGCGACAGACGACTTGCTCGCCCTGCAAGCTACATGGCGCGGGCGTCGTGCTCCAATGACGCACTCACGGCGTGCGGCGCGCCGCGTTCATGACAGCGCGCAGCTCATGGATCGCGCCGGCGATGCCGATCAGGATGCTGCGTCCGATCAGCGCGTGCCCGATGTTCAGCTCCTCGATCGGCTCGATGGCGGCAACTGGACCGACATTCGAGACGGACAGCCCGTGACCGGCGTGGACCGACACGCCGATGCGCACCCCTTCCTCGGCGGATGCGACCAGCGCCCGCAGCGGCTCGGGTGACCCGGGGTGGTGCGAGTATTGCCCCGTGTGAAGTTCGACGGCGGCTGCGCCGAGGTCACGCGAGGCACGCACGATGGCGGGATCGGGATCGATGAAGAGGGCCGTCCGTATCCCGGCGGCGTTGAGCGCGTCCAGCGTTCGTCGGAGTCCGGCGGGATCACGTGAGAGGTCGAGGCCGCCCTCGGTGGTCACCTCGGCGCGGCGCTCCGGGACGATCGTCACCTGCTGCGGCTTGAGGCGGAGGGCGGTAACCAGCATCTCGTCGGTGCAGGCGATCTCGAGATTGAGATAGGAACGCACGGTCAGGGCGAGGGTCTCCACATCAGCATCCTGAATGTGGCGCCGATCCTCACGCAGGTGGACGGTGATGCCGTCGGCTCCGGCGGCTTCGCACCAACGGGCCGCTTCGACGGGGTCGGGAAACGTTCCGCCACGCGCCTGTCGGAGGGTGGCGACGTGATCGATGTTTACATAGAGCCGCTGATAGCGGGCGGTGCGTGGTGAGGCCTCCGGCACCGGATTACCTTCGCTCGACATGTCTAATCGGACTCATGGAGTGGAAAACGTGATGCGACGGACCGTAGTGGCGTTGATGCTCGTGTTGGGTGCCTGCAAGTCGGCGCCGGTGCCTGGCACCGGTGTGGCGGGAGCCGTTGGCCCGAAGCAGGCTGCGGAGCAGTTCCTTGCTTCGATCAAGTCGGAGGATGTGCAGGCGACATCGATCATCTGGGGAAGCTCCAAGGGGCCGGCGCGCGAGCTGATCCGGGATCGGAGCGAGCTGGAAAAGCGCATTCTGGTGATGCAATGCAACCTCAATCATGACGCCTACAAGATCGTCTCCGATCTTCCCGGCGAAGGGCTGAAGCGGAACATCAAGGTCGAATTGCGCCGCGGTTCGTTGACGGCGCAAACGATGATGGTGGCGACTCAGGGCCCGAACCAGCGGTGGTTCATCGAGAACACCGACCTGGCCCCGATGCGCGGTTTCTGCTCCAGCCAGCCACAGGAACAGAAGCGCTGACACCGGTTACAGCGGCTGGAACAATCCCGCTAGTATTCGGATAATTCAATCAGGACGCCCGCGGTACTTGCCGGGTGCAGAAAGGCAATGCGCTTGCCTTCTGCGCCCACCCGAGGAATTTCATCGATGACACGTATGCCAAACGCCTTGCAGCGCTGGAGCGTGCCGTCGATGTCATCCACGGCGAAGCAGATGTGATGAATACCGGGTCCACGCTTGGCAACGAACTTGCCGACCGGTGATTCCGGAGTCCGGGCTTCGAGCAGTTCGACGAGTGATTCTCCGGCCGTCAAGCCGGCGATGCGAGCGCCATCAGCATCGTCCAGTGGCACCTCGGCCATGCCGAGAATGTCGCGGTAGAAGGGGAGGATCTGGTCGAGTGAGCTGACGGCGAGACCGATGTGGGCGATGCGGGTGCCGCGGGGTGCGGTATCTGTCATGATGGAAAGAACTTTAGCGGGGTGATTGCGCGAGCGACCGCCCACGACAGGTGAGAGACATGGCAAACGTCACGGCCGTCACTGACGGCGATTTTCAGAACGAAGTACTCGATCACAAGGGATTGGCCGTCGTGGATTTCTGGGCGACGTGGTGCGGCCCGTGCCGCATGGTGGCGCCGATCCTCGATCAGCTTGCCGCCGAATACTCGGGCAAGGTGAAGATCACCAAGCTCGATGTGGATGCCAACCAGAAGACCGCTGCGAGCTTCAACGTCCGCTCGATTCCGACGCTGCTGTTCGTGAAGGATGGCAAGGTCGTCGATCAGGTGGTTGGCGCCATGCCGAAGGCGCAGCTCCAGACGTACTTCGAGAAGCACGTCTGATCTGCTGATCGCGTCGGTGCGCCGGCGCGTCGGTCACGAAGGGGTGCACGCTGCGTGCATCCCTTCGTCGTTTCCGGCGGTGTCGCTGTCCGCCCTGTTCGCGCAACTTCCGGAAATCATGGCCGGCACTCTCTACATCGTCGCAACACCCATCGGCAATCGGGCCGACCTCACGCCGCGCGCGATCGAAACGCTGCGGCGCGTTTCGCTCATCGTCGCCGAGGATACGAGACACAGCGCGCCGCTGCTCGCGTGGGCCGGTATCTCGACTCCAGTGCGCAGCTACCACGCGCACAACGAGGCCGAACAGGCGCCCCGCCTCGTCGAGCGGCTGCTCGACGGCAGCGACGTCGCGCTGATCAGCGATGCCGGCACGCCACTCATCTCGGACCCTGGTTCACGGTTGGTCGATGCCGCGATCGCTGCCGGCATCACGGTCACCCCGATCCCAGGTGCGTCGGCGATCCTGACCGCGCTGGTAGCCAGCGGGTTGACCGGGACGGCGTTCACGTTCCTCGGCTTTCTCCCGCGCGCGGTGACCGAACGCGTCGCCGCAGCGACCGCGGCCCTTGCTCAGCCGCATACCGTGATCATGTACGAGGCGCCACCGCGGACGGCCGATCTGCTGCGAACATTGGCGGGCGCCGGCGGCGGAGCGAGGCGAGCGGTAGTCGCCCGGGAACTGACGAAGGTGCACGAGGAGTTCCGGCGCGGAACGGTGGCGGAACTCGCTGCGTACTACGAAGCAACCGCTCCACGCGGGGAAGTGGTCGTACTGCTCGAGGGCGCGCCAGCCGTGGTGCCCGATCATGAAGCGGCAGCGCTGCGCGCCGGAGCGCTGCGGGCCGAGGGCACGTCGGTCCGCGACACGGTCCGTCACCTGCAAGAGGAGTTCGGTGTGGCGCGCAACGAAGCGTATCGACTGGCGCAGGGCTCATGAGGCATCCCCGTCAGGCCGTGATGGCGCTGAGCGCGCTCGGCGCACTGGCGATTGCGAGTGCGGTCGCGCCGCGCGTACATGCGGCGACGGCGACCGGCACGACCGGGATGAAGATCGCACGCGTCCACTACAACGGCGGCGGCGATTGGTATGCCAATCCGTCGAGCCTGAAGAATCTGATCAAGGCGATTGCCGACCGTACGTCGTTGCCGATCGATCGCGAGGAACACGCCGTCACGTTCCGCGATCCGCAGCTGTTCGACTATCAGTTCCTGCACCTCACGGGGCACGGCACGATCACGATGGAGCCGGACGAGATCGCGCGGGTGCGGACGTACCTGCTGCGCGGCGGGTTCCTGCACGTGGACGACAACTATGGTCTCGACAGCAGCTTCCGCATCGTCGTGAAGCAGCTGTTCCCGGATCGGCCTCTGATCGACGTGCCGCTCAACCATCCGATCTATCGATTGGTCTACGCCTTTCCGAAAGGCGTGCCGAAGATTCACGAGCACGATGCAAAACCGGCACGAGGCCTTGGCATCTTCATCGGTGACCGCCTTGCGCTGTACTACACGTACCAGTCGGATCTCGGCAATGGTTGGGAGGATGTCGGCACGTATCCGACTGATCCACCCGACCTGCATGAGCAGGCGATCCGCATGGGTGTGAACCTCGTCACGTACGCCGTCACCAGTCGCCTGCAGCCATGACATCACCGACGATTCCAACGAGCGCGTTCGGTCAGCTGACAGCGATCGTTCGCGATGAACGGAGTGCGCTGTTGCGTCTCTCGCGCGCCACGCGCATCGCGATGGTCCTCATTCCGTTGCTGGCCGTGAGTGCCGTCGGGGTTGCACTGCTCGGCGGCAGCCGGTGGCTCGCACTGCCGCGTGTGGTGCCGTTTGTCTTCTGGATTCTGGCGTTCGGCGGTGCCGCGTGGGTATGGCGCACGCGGCGTGATGCGGACTCACAGGTGACGAGCGCGGACTCGGTCGCGGAAGCGATCGAGCACGAACAGCAGTTGCGGCGCGGTGCGATCCGAGTGGCCTCGGAAGTGGCTGAGTCGGGGCCGCTTGGTGCGCACGCCGCGCTGCACACGTCGCGCGCGCTGGCTGGGACGCGGATGCCACGCGCACCGCAGACGTACGCAACACTGCGCACGGCGCGGCAGCGTGCGCTGCTCTGGGCAGGCGGCGCGCTGGCCGCACTGATCGGCGCGGCCGCACTCTGGCCTGACGGCGCCGAGGCCCTGGCGAATCCGATCGGCGCGTGGCGCGGCACGCTGCTGCCGGAACTCGTGCTCGAGGCGCCGACGGTCGCACTGCGTGGCTCGACGCCGACGATTCATGTGCGCGGCGAGGGACGCGATGCACTGACACTCGAAATGCGCAAGAGCGATGGCAAGGTCGTGACGGATCGCCTGACGCTTACTGGTGATTCGGGTCAGCGCACGCTGCCGGTACTCGACAACGATGTGACGCTCACGATCAGTGATGGTCGCGCGACCTCGGCGCCGCATCGCGTGCACGTGACGGACAAGCCGTATCTCGGCGATGTCGTCGTGCGTGCCAGTTATCCGGCGTATCTCGGTCGAGTGGATGAAGATGTGGCGTTGGCCGGCGTGCTGGTGCTGCCGCGCGGCACCGTGCTGACACTGCGCGGGCGTGCGTCGGTGCCACTGACATCAGCGACACTCACGAGCGATGAAGGCGGCCGCGTGGAACTCGAGGTGCATCGCGATGCCGTCGAAGGCCGACTCGTCGCGGAAAAAAGCGCGCGCTGGGACTGGAAGGCCGAAGCCACGACGACGCTGCAGGAGCTGCCGCCGTCATTCGCGCTTGATATCCGCGCGGACTCGGCACCGCAGGTGCAGATCGCCAGCACCAGCGATACGCTGCTGCTGGCCGGAGCGACGGCGAGTATCAGCGTGCTGGCGACCGATGACCATACACTCGCGAGTGTGATGCTGACCGTGCGTTCGGGTGACGTCGTCGTAGCGCGCAGGGAAGTGCTGTCGGCGCGCGCCCCGTCGTTCGAAGGGACGGTGCCGCTGGATCTGGATGCGCTGGGCCTCAAGGGCGACGATGCATCGCTGCGTGTGGACGTGACCGCGACGGATGCATCACCATGGCATCAGATCGGCCGCAGCCGCACGATCGTGTTGCGGCGTGCCGGTGTGTCAGAACGTCGCGAGCAGGCGCGTGCCACCGCGGACAGTGTCGCGGCCGGCGCATCGGCACTGGCCAAGCAGCAGCAGCAGCTCGCGCAGCAGACCAGCGATGCCGCGCGGAGCGCCAAGGCCGGCGGCGAGAATGGTCAGCCGATGTCGTTCGACGCGCGCGAAAAGGCGGCGCAGATGGCGAAGCAGCAGCGCGCGTTGCAGGCGCAGGCGCAGCAGCTGCAGCAGCAGGCGAAGCAGCTCACCGATCAGCTGAAGGGCGCTGGCGCACTCGACTCCGGGCTCGCCGGTCGGCTGGCCGAGGCGCAGAAGATGATGCAGGAAGCGATGTCGCCGCAGATGATGCAGCGGCTGCAGCAGCTCGAGCAGTCGGCGCAGCGTCTCGATCAGCAGGCCACGCGGCAGTCGCTCGATGATCTCGCGAAACAGCAGCAGGCGTTGCGCGAACAGCTGGAGCGCAACGCGGAAATGCTCAAGCGCGCGGCGCTCGAAGGGACCATGGAGACGCTGCGTGATGAAGCGCAGGATCTGGCCACAGCACAGCGGAAGCTGGCCGATTCCTCTGGCGGCGCGACTGCGGCGCAGCGGGCGAATCAGGCCGAGCGGCTGCAGCGTGAGAATGAATCGCTGACGCGCGACATCAACGCGCTGCAGAAGCGACTGCGCGACAATGACGCACAACGTGGTGCGCAGCGTGCCGAGCAGGCGCGGCAGAACAGCGAAGCGGCGTCAAAGCAGATGCAGGAGGCCACGCGCGACCCGCAAAATGCCCAGCAGGCCGCCCAGAAAGCGGCGCAGTCGATGCAGCAGGCGGCTGATCAACTGGCGCAGGCGCGACAGGAGCAGGTGAATGACTGGAAAAAGGAAACGACGTCGGAGCTCGACCAGTCGATTCAGGAGATGATGCAGCTGAGCCAGCAGGAACGGCAGATGGCCGACGCGGCGCAGAAACAGCAGCAGCAACAGCAGCAGCAACAGCAGCAGCAACAGCAGCAGCAGCAGCAGCAGCAGCAGCAACAGCAACAGCAGCAGGGCCAACAGGGCCAGAAGCAGGACGGCCAGCAGGGCCAGCCACAGCAGGGACAGCAGGGCCAGCAAGGTCAGAAGCAGGACGGCCAGCAGGGACAGCAGCAGCAAGGCCAGAGCGCACAGCAGCAGATGGCTGCCGAGCAGGCCACAGTGCAGAACGGTGTGCAGCAGGCGGCGCAGCGATTGCAGGAGGCGGCGCGCCGCTCACAACATGTGTCGCAGGGATCGCAGCGTGCCATGCAGGAAGCAGTGCAGCGTGCGCAGGAAGCCACGCAGCAGATGCAGAAGGGTGCAGGTCAGCCCGGACAGCAGTCGCAGCAGAATGGGGAATCCGCCGCATCCGCAATGCGTGACGCCGCATCGGCAATGGAGCGCGCGGCCTCGAGCCTCGTGCGCGATCGTGAACGCGCCAGCCGCGCCCGCTCGGCGTCCGGCGTGCCGGAGATGATGGAGGAGATGCAACAGCTCGCGAAGCAACAGCAGCAGGTGAATGGTCAGGCGCAGGGTATGTCGATGATGCCGGGCGGCGAGCAGGGCTCGCAGGCACAGCAGATGGCGCAGCAGATCGCGCGCAAGCAGCGACAGATTGCGCAGCGGCTTGACGACGTCGGCAGCAGCGACCAGAGCGGTCGTGCGGATGCGCTGGCGAAGGAAGCCAAGCGTCTCGCCGATGCGATGGAGCGCGCCTCGGGCGATCCTGAGACGGCGGCGCGTCGCGAACAGTTTTTGCAACGCCTGCTCGACGCGGGGCGCACGTTGCGTCGTGAGGATCAGGAAAAGGAAGGCCCGCGTGAATCGAAGCCTGGCATCGGAACGGCGGCGTTCGAACCGCCTGCGATTCCAGCGACCGGAGCGCCCGCATCGCGCGTCGCGCCTCCGTCGTGGGAAGAGTTGCGCGGTCTGCGCGACGACGAACGTCGTGCCGTGCTGCAGTACTTCGAACGCCTGAACAAGACCGGAGCCAAGCCGTGATGGCTGTCCGACGGTGGGTGCTGGTCGTGGGCGCCGCGCTCGCGACCGCGGCACCTGTGCACGCGCAGGAGTCGAGTGGCACGACGACCATCGACACGCTGGTGCTGCGTGCGCTCGACCTCGAAGAATCGAAGCCGAAGGAAGCGGCGGCGTTGTATCGTCGCGCATTCCTCGGCGATGCAATGGTGCCATCGCTGCTCGGGCTCGAGCGCGTGTACACGAACCTCGGTATGGTCGACTCGCTGCTGCCGTTGATTCGCAGCGCGGTGCGCGCTGATCCGCGCAGTGGTGTGATTCGCTCGGTGCAGCTTCGCACGCTTTCGGCCTTGCAAAGGGACGAGGATCTGTCGGCCGCGTTCCGCGATTGGGTGCGCGCCGTGCCGGGCGAGGCGGCGCCATTCAAGGAATACGCGCGGATTCTGCTCGAGTCGGGGCGCTCACTGGCGGCGGACTCCGTGTTGACGATCGCGACGCGTATGGTGCGCGATCCGCGTGATTTCAGCGCCGAGCTGGCGCAGGTGGCGTCGGCGCAGCGGATGTGGAACGAAGCGGCGCGGCGGTGGCGCGAGACGCTGACGCAGACGCCGCAGCTGTATCAGGCGGCGGTGTTCGCCTTGTCGCAGGCGACCGGCACGGCGCGCGATTCGGTGCGGACGATGCTGCTCGCGGATCCCGTGTGGTTGCCGGCACGCCGCACGCTGGCGTCGCTCGAGTTGCTCTGGTCGCAGCCGCGTCAAGCCTGGATCGCATTCAATGGAGTGCGTCCCGACAACGATGCGGTGACCGCGTGGAAGGAGTTCGCCGAGGAGGCGGATGCGCGTTCGATGCAGGTGGCCTCGCGTGATGCATGGGCGGCGGTCTACAAGCAGACGCGCGAACCGGCGACGGCATTGCGCGCCGCTGATGCAGCGTTGGTGAGCGGTGAGGCGGCGCTTGCGCTCCAGTTGGCGAGTGCGGCGCAGGGAGCGCTTTCGCCGCAGCTTGGGCTCCGCGATGCGGTGCCGGTTCGGCTCCGCGCGCTGGCGGCGCTGGGGCGTGCATCAGACGCGCTGGTGCTGGTCGATTCCGTGCGGCCGAAGGCGGTGGCGATCCAGATGCAGATGCTCGAGCGGGAGTTGATGTGGGCGTGGTTGCGCGTGGGTGATGCCGCCCGCGCGCGGCCGCTCGTCGCGAAACTGGACGAGGACGAAGCGACGGCGTTGCTGGCGATCTACGACGGTGATCTGGAGAAGGCCCGTACGGCGCTGCGGAACGCGGATGCCTCAAACACGTTCCTGCTGTTGCCGCGTGCTCTCCTGTCACGCACCACGCTGCCGACATCGCCGGCGATCGGTGCGGCGTTCGTCGCGCTGGCGAAGCGCGATACGGCGATGGCGTTGACGCAGTTCGCGACCTCCTCCAACGACGTGGGCGATGCAGCACCGCTCGTGCTCGCGATCTCGGCCCGGCTGCTGACGGCCGGTGGCAATGACGCCCGCGCCGTCCCGCTCTGGACGCGCATCGTGATCGACTACGCAACGAGTCCTGAAGCCCCTGAAGGTGATCTCGAATGGGCGCGTGCCGCGCTGCGTGCACGCGATGGTGGCACGGCCATCGCCCGGCTCGAGCATCTGTTGCTGACCTATCCGACCAGTGCGCTGGCGCCGCAGGCGCGGCGCGAACTCGAGAATGCGAAGCGTCTGACGAGGACGTCGTGATGCGCCGATGGACGCCTCTGGCATTCGCCGCATTGCTGGTGTCGGCACCGACGACGCTGCGCGCGCAGCATCTCCTGGTGCCGATGGACGATGCGCAGCGCAATCACCTCAAGGCGTACGGCCTGACGTACAGCGTGCTGCAACGCTCGGAGAAGGCCGAGTGGCTGTTGAATTATCGCGGTGGCGCATTCCTGCTGCTCGATACGCCGGCGAATCGTCGCCGAGCCGGTCTCGATGGCGTCTCGATCACGGCGCTGGATGACGGAGCGCTGGCCGCCGTGCGCACGACGATGTCCGGGCAGAACATGGATGCCGTGCCGCTGGAGCGGGCGCCGAAGGTCGCGATCTATTCGCCCCCGAATGCGAATCCGTGGGATGACGCCGTGACGATCGCACTCGACTATGCCGGCATCCCCTACACGAAGGTGTGGGACCCGGAGGTGATCGCGGGTGACCTGTCGAAGTACGAGTGGCTGCATCTGCACCATGAGGATTTCACCGGGCAGTACAACAAGTTCTACATCTCGTATCGTGGCAGTCCGTGGTTCATCAATCAGGTGAATCGCACGGTGGCGCAGGCGAAACAACTCGGCTTTGCGAACGTGCCCGCGCTGAAGAAGGGCGTGGCTGAGAAGATGCGGCAGTACGTCGAGAACGGCGGGTTCCTGTTCGCGATGTGCGGCGCAACGGAGACGCTCGAACTGGCGATCGCAGGGGCGAACGTGGACATCGCCAGCAGTTTCTCGGACGGTACCCCGATGGACGCCGACGCCGATCAGAAGATGGATTGGTCGAAGGCCTTCGCGGTGCAGAACGCGCACATCGAACCGAGTCCGCTGATCAACAGCATGAGCGACATCGACGGGCACCAGGTGAACGTGCCGGGCCGTCGCCGCGCGCTGGGGACGTTCAGCCTGTTCGCCTTCTCGGCCAAGCTCGATCCGGTACCGACGATGCTGACGCAGGATCACCGCAGCGTGCTGCAGGACTACTACGGTGTGACGACGAGCTTCACGAAGTCGACGCTCAAGCCCGGCACGCGTGTTCTGGCATACGAAGACGGCATGCCACTCGCGAAGTACATCCACGGCAGTTACGGCAAGGGCGCATGGACGTTCCTCGGCGGGCACGATCCGGAGGACCCGCAGCATGAAGTCGGTGCCGCGCCGACGGATCTCTCGCTGTATCCCAATTCGCCGGGGTATCGGCTGATCCTGAACAACGTGCTGTTTCCGGCGGCGCAGAAGAAGCCACGGAAGACGTAGGAGCGTCCTTTCGCGTCGTGCTCCTCGCAGAGTCGGTGACTTCGTGGGGGGCGGGAGAACACCGAGAACACTGAGTGCGACCGCGGCCAAGCTCCGCGCAGTTCGGACGCTCGGTGACTTCGTGGGGGAGGGGAGGGCACGGAGATCACGGAGGGCGCGGATCGCGATGCGTCGCGTTTCGCCACCGAAAGGATTTTTGGGTGTGGTGCGAGCAGCGTTTCGCGGACGCCAGCACATACCGCCTGCGATCCATCGCGCGCGGGACCATGCAACCGCGCGAGTGCCAACAAAACAAAGGCACGCTCGTGAAGCCAGAAAACCCGAGTGCGGCGCCACTCAGTGTTCTCCGTGTTCTCCCGCCCCCCACGAAGCCACCGAGACTCCGAAACGCACGGATCAAAAGGACGCTGCAGGAGCACGGCTGGCGCGTGGAAGTAGATTTGTGTAATGACGCGCCGCGCCAAGGCTGCCAAGGCTGACGACACTCCGCCCGATTTCCGTATTGCCACGGCCGCTGCCGCGGCGATTCGCGTGGCGATCCGATTGGCGGGTGGGCGCGAGGTATGCTTCGTCTGCACGGTCGATGCCGACGGCAAGCTGACATCAGCGCGCGCGGTGGCGCGTGGCACGGCGGGGCAGGTGCTCGCGCTCCCCGGCGTCGCACAGCGCGGCGAAATGCTCGTGCACAATCATCCGTCGGGCTGGCTCGAGCCGAGCGACGCCGATCTGAACATCGCGGCCCGCCTGCACGACGACGGCATCGGGTTCGGCATCACCGATAACGACGTGACGGATCTCTACGTCGTGACGGAAGTGCCGCGCGTGGCGCAGACGGTCGTCGTGCCGGCGTCGTCCATCGAACGCGACTTCGGTCCCGATGGACCGCTCGCAAAGGGTTTCGGCGCCTACGAATCGCGCGATGGGCAGCGCGACATGGCCGTCACGATCGCGCGTACATATGCCGACGGCGGCGTCGCACTGCTGGAAGCCGGCACCGGCGTCGGCAAGTCGATGGCGTATCTCGTGCCGGCGCTGCGCTGGGCGGCCGCGAACAAGGAACGCACCGTCGTCAGCACGAACACGATCACGCTTCAGGAACAGTTGTTCGGCAAGGACCTGCCGCTGCTCGCCGACCTGCTCAGCGATCAGCCGGTGCGGTTCGCGCTCCTCAAGGGATGGCGCAACTATCTCTGCCTTTCGCGGCTTGCACAGGCGGAGGCGGGCAGTGCGTCGCTCTTCGAAGCGCCGCAACGGGAGGAACTGGCGACACTCGTCGCGTGGTCGAAGGTGACGAAGGATGGCTCGCTCAGCGATCTCGCGACGCCGCCGCGCCCGGATGTGTGGGATGAAGTCGCGGCGGAGGGCGATCTCTGTACACGCCTCAAGTGTCCGCACTTCGATGCCTGCTTCGTCTTCAAGGCGCGACGGGTCGCGGCGACGGCCGACGTGGTGGTCGTGAACCATTCGTTGCTGCTGGCCGACATCGCGGTGCGGCGTGCGTCTCAGAACTGGGCCGAAGCGGCAGTCCTGCCGTCGTATTCGCACCTCGTTGTGGACGAAGGTCATCACCTTGAAGACGCCGCCGCGAATCACCTCGGCAGCAGCGTGTCGAATCGCGCGGTGTCAAAGCTGCTCAATCGACTCGAGCGTCGGGGTGGTCGCGAAGCAAAGGGCTTGCTGCCGACGCTCGAAACACGGTTGATGGCGCGCGGTGATCTGCTCAGCGTCGCGAGTCTCGATCTGCTGCGCGCGCGCCTGCGGCCGGCGCTCGAGAATGCGCGCGGTGATGCGGCCCAGCTGTTCGATCGCATTGCCATCTGGCTGCAGGACAGCAAGCAGGCGACGATCCGACTGACGCCCGATCTGCACAAGGAAGCGGTCTGGCGCGATGGCTTGCAGGCGGCGCTCAGGAACCTCATGACCGCGCTCGAATCGATCGGTGAAAATCTGCGTCTGATCCGTGAGCGACTCGAAACGGAAGACGAACGCGATGAGGCGCTGCTCTCGCTGCTGCAGGAACTGCGCGGCGTCGGGTCACGCACGTCCGCCCACATCGATGCGTTGCGTGCGACACTCGATCCGCCGGACGACGCGCCTGGCTTCGTGCGGTGGGCCGAGCTGCGCGGTCGCAGCGATGGCGGCATGCGCGGCAACAGCACGCCGACGGTGCTGTTGTACAGCGTGCCACTCGATCTGGCACCGATTCTGCGCGAGGATCTGTTCGGGCGCCTGAGCAGCACGGTCGTGACCAGCGCGACGCTGACGGCCGACGCGAAGTTCAACTTCCTGCTCGGCCGACTCGGACTCGACGAAACGGAGACGAACGTCGAGACTGCACTCTTTCCGTCCCCATTCGATTACGCCAGCAACGCGCTGCTCGTCGTCCCGAACGACACGCCGGCGCCGAATGTCGACCCGATCGGGCATCAGCGCGCCGTCGTATCGCACGTGCTCGATGTCGCCGCGGCCAGTGACGGGGGATTGTTCGTGCTCGCGACCAGTCACCGCGATGTGAAGGCGCTGTCGGCGGCGTTGCGCGGACCGGCGGCGGCCAACGGCTGGCCGCTGCTCGTGCATGGCGAGGATGGGCGCGACACGCTGCTGCGTCGCTTCCGTCAATCCGGTCGCGCAATTCTGATCGGGACCGCGACCTTCTGGGAAGGCGTGGATGTCCCGGGCCATGCCCTCCGCGGATTGATCATCAACAAACTGCCGTTTCGCGTGCCGACAGAACCGATGGTCGCAGCGCAGTGTGATGCGATCGAAGCGCGCGGCGGCAATCCGTTCATGGAGTACATGCTGCCGCACGCGACGCTGCGACTGAAGCAGGGCGTCGGGCGACTGATTCGGACCGCGACCGATCGTGGTGTGATCGTGCTCGATGATGTGCGCGTGGTGACGAAGCACTACGGTCGTGATCTGCTCGATGCGCTGCCGCCGGCCCAGCGTGTGCTCGGCCCGTGGGCCGCGGCGGAGCGCCGGATCGCCGCCTTCTATGCCGCAGAGCCTGCGGACTCTCTCTCAACGTCCTGACATGTCCGCTCATCATGATTGACCGTCCCGGCAAGATCGTCTGTGTCGGCCGCAACTATCGCGAGCATGCGAAAGAGCTCGGGAACGCGGTGCCGACTGAACCGTTGCTGTTCCTCAAGCCATCGAGTTCGATCATCGGGAGCGGCGACGCAATCGTGTCGCCGGCGATGTCCAGGCAGGTGGAACACGAGGGCGAAATCGGGGTCGTGATTGGGGCAAGAATCCGCAAAGCCACCGAGGCGCAGGCCCTCGCGGCGATTCACGGAATCGTGGCACTGAACGACGTCACCGCCCGGGACATCCAGAAGTCCGACCCGCAGTGGACGCGCGGGAAGGGTTTCGACACCTTCTGCCCGATCGGGCCGGAATGGGTCGGCATCCCTGACTTCGACCGCCTCGAGGTAGTGACGCGGGTGAACGGGGAGGTCCGGCAGCGCGGGACCGGAGCCGAGATGGTGTTTTCCGTGCCGACGCTGCTGGCCTACATTTCTCAGGTCATGACCCTCGAGCCGGGGGACATCGTGGCCACCGGTACCCCGGCTGGCGTAGGGCCGCTGTCGCCGGGTGACACGGTTGAAGTGGAAGTGGTCGGGTACAGCACAGTCACCAACCCTGTCGTCGCCGAATCCTGATGCCCGCCCGTTCCGATCGTTTCGAGTCGCTTCCCGACTATCCGCTGGCGCTGATTCCGATCAGGAAGCGCGCGCTGATCGCGCGCGGCGTCGACGTCATCGACCTCGGTGCGGGCGATGCCGACCTCGCGCCGCCTGCCGCCGCCGTCGATGCACTCGCTGCGGCGTCGAGGATTCCGGCGATGAACCGCTACGGATTCGGCATGGGGAACCCAGCCTATCGCGAGGCCGTGAGCGGATGGATGGAGCGTCGCTTCGGTGTGCGCTTCGATCCGATGACGGAAGTCGTCCCGCTGCTCGGATCAAAAGAAGGGCTGTCGCATCTCGCACTCGGCTACGTGAACGTCGGCGACTACACGATCGTCCCCGAGCCTGGCTACAACGCATACAAGGGCGGCACGCTGCTCAGCAGCGGCACGCCGTACTACTACGCGCTGCGACCGGAGAACGAGTTCCTCGTCGATCTGGATGCGGTGCCGGCCGATGTGCTTCGCCGCGCGCGCATCGTGTATCTGAATTATCCGAACAATCCGACGGCCGCGATTGCGCCGCGCGAGTATCTCGAGCAAGTCGTGCGACGCTGTCGCGAACTCGACATCCTGCTCGTGTACGACAATGCGTACTCCGAGATGGGCTTCGACGGCTATGTGCCGCCGAGCATCTTCGAGATCGATGGCGCGCGCGACGTGGCGATCGAATTTCACTCGCTGTCGAAGACCTACAACATGACGGGCTGGCGCTGCGCGTGGGCGTGCGGCAACTCCGATGTCATCACCACGCTCGCGAAGGTGAAGAGCTACGTGGACACGGGTGCGTTCATGGCCGTGCAGCAGGCCGGCGTCGCTGCGATCGAGAGCTGGGCGGAGTTCGTGCCGGGGAATGTCGCGATCTTCAAGGAACGTCGCGATGCGGCGGTGCAGGCGTTCCGCGAAGCGGGCTTCACGTGTGACGTGCCGAAGGCCGCGATGTACCTGTGGATTCCGTTGCCGGAGGGGATCTCCTGTGATGCGTTCTGTGATCGCCTTCTCGAGGACGAAGGTGTGATCGTGATGCCGGGCACGGGCTTCGGGAAGAGCGGTGAAGGGTTCTTTCGCATCAGCTTCATCACGTCGCCCGATCGCCTGCGTGAAGCGGCTCTGCGCGCGGGGCGTGTGCTGGCGTCGTTCGGGGCTGCGGTCTGATGCTGTTCGCACCGCGCGAGCCGGAGCAGCGAACGCCAGGGGCGATCGCCGTGTCCGTCGTGCTGCACCTGATACTGGGTGCGGTACTGCTGCGCGTGGTGGTGGGGTCGAACGGCATTGCCGAGTGGCTGATCGGTCCGCAGGGCACGGTGACGAAGGAGAAGGTCGAGATGGTTGCGGTGCGTCCGCCGTCCGCGGGGAATCCGGATGCGGGTGGTGCGGCAGTGAACACGACGATCCGGAAGTCGGCGCCGACCGGTCCGACGTCCGTCGTGCCGCCGACCACGATTCCGGCGACGGTGCCCGACGCGGGCGGCGGTCGCGGCGGTGCCGGTGGCGGAACGGGTAACGGCTACGGGACCGGCAGCGGATCCGGTGTCGCGCGCGGCGTGGTGCCGGGTTACGACCCGCGCCTCTACCCCGGGCCCGCGGAACCGCCACGCGTGGTGCTGACGCCGAAGGAGCGACTCGACAGCGTGATCATGGAGCGCTTCGCCGAATATCAGGACAGTCTTTCCAAGGCGCCGCAGAACAACGTGACGGAGGACGGCCGGGCCGACCTCACATTCACGCGCAATGGCAAGAAGTACGGCTGGAGTCAGCGCGGCATCGTGCTTGGCAACATCACCTTGCCGGCGCCGTTGCTGGCGTTGCTGCCGCTCAACCGGGTCGGCAGCAATCCGTCGTCACTGTTGCGCGCGGAGTATCCGTGGCAGATGCGCAACCAGATTCAGGCCGGTGCGCAGGTGGCATTGAACGCGGAGACGTTCAACGAGCGTGTGAAGCGCATTCGTGAGCGGCGCGACAAGGAACGCAAAGAAGGGCGTGACGGTGCGCCGCCGCCTGCGACGCCCGTCACGCCTATTCAACAGCAGCCGGACCGCTGAACGGCGACTCAGTTCGACGGCGTTGTCGTGCGCGTGCCGGTCAAGCCCGGCTCTTGGCTCACTTGATGGACAGTGCGGCGTCGACGGCGCGCAGACCGACATCGTGCAAGGCTGAGAACACCAGCTGATTGCGATCGAGCAACTGGCCACGCTGCATGAGCCCGACGATGCGGCGCGTGTCGCTGATCCGTTCATGCGGTCGACCGTCGATCAACAGCAGATCGGCGCGCTTGCCCGCTTCGATGGTGCCCCACGTCGCGTCATGGGCGAAGCGCGCCGCATTTGACGTGGCGGCGCTGATGGCTTCAAGCGGTGTGAGCCCCGCTTCAACGAGCAGCTCGAGTTCCCGATGCAGCCCCTCGCCGAAAAACACGCCGGGATACGGCGAATCGGTGCCTGCCACGATTGGCACGCCGGCCGCGTGCATGCGACGGACGTTCGCCATCGCAGTGGTCAGCCGTTCGGCATAGCGCGCGGCGATGGCGTTCTCCGAGGCACTGGTTGGCCGCTCGGCATATCGACGCAGCTCCTGCACGAACTGTGGGGGCATGCTGCGCGAGAGCAGCGGCTCGTCGAGGAATCGCAGATCGTGGAGCCGGCGACCCGCGAACGACTCAAAGACGGCGAGCGTCGAGATGTTCATCATGCCGCGTGACCGCATGGTGCCGATGGTCGCGTCGCTGAGGGGCGACGTTGGCGCGTGCGCATACGCAGCGATGCCCGCCCGGATGCCCCAGTCGGAGCCGTTGCTCGCGCCGAGATCGGCCACCACGCGCATGGAGTCGGCGGCGGCGGCGCGCACGAGCGCGGTCAGCAGCCGTTCAGACAGGCCGACGTACGCCTTGATCGCATCCGCACCCGAGCGCTTCATCTGTCGGACGATTCCTTGAGCCTGATCAGTGGAAACAAGTGCGAACGAGATCGGTGGCCAGACTGGATCCGCGCCGTCCACCAGCCCGCCCACCATCAAGATGCGCGGACCGATGAGGCGGCCCGCGCTCGTCTCCTGCTTCAGCTGTTGCACGTACGGCAGCGAATTACCCAAGTCGTGCACCGTCGTGATGCCTGCGCAGAGCAGCGCATTCATGTAGCGCGGAAAGCCAAGCATGTCGGTGCGCTCGCCATCCCACCCACCGGTGAGGTGCACGTGCATATCGGCGAGGCCCGGCATGAGGACTTTTCCACGCGCGTCGATGCGTGTTGCGCCGGCCGGACTGGGCGTTGAGGCCGTCGGGCCGACGGCGTCGATGGTTGTCCCACGCACGATGACCGTCGCGTCGCTCAGCGGCGGCCCGCCACGACCATCGATGACGATGGCGCCGGTGAACGCGGTCACGGTCTGCGCGCGCACCGGGGCGGCGACGAATGCGATGCAGAGTACGATCGTCAGATTTCGCATGGAGAACCTCTGGTCAGCGTGAGGCGCGTGCACGGGGACCCCGCACGCGCGCTGGCGTGAGCGCCGCGGTGGCGATACGAAATGGTGCCAGAACAAAGCGGAGATCCCGTTGGACGGCATCGCGCACCGTGCCAACCGGCGCGTACGCCCAGAGGTTGTACGCGCCGACCCAGCAGACGACGAGGGCATGTGCGAGCGCGAGTGTATCGGTTGCGCGCAGTTCTCCCGCCGCCACCGCACACTGCAGCGCGTCGTGCACGGCACCTTCAAAGTCCGCAATCCGCGCCTGCGCCTGTGCGGCGGCTCCAGGTTCACTCAGATGCCGTGGATCAAAGACGTACGAATTCGAGAGGAGCTGCATGCGTCGCGCGCTACGGCCCGCCAGTACGGACAGACTCTCCACCATCGCGTCACTCGGCGAGGCGATACCAGTCAGCCCTCGTCGAAATTGCTGCAGCAGCCGACTGTCGACGGACGCTTCAACCGCGGCGAGCAGTGCGGTGCGCGATCCGAAGCGCTGGACCAGCCGGGCGGACGATAGCCCGACCACATCGGCGATCTGCGCCAGCGTGACCTTCGGACCATGCTGGCGCACGGCGCGCGTGGCAAACACGAGAATGTCCTGATCCGAAATCGTGGGACTGCGGGGGCTCACAGATGTCGCGGGGTGGGGTGTGACTTGCGCTACCATCATCCGGAAATAACTTAAGATGATTCAGTTATCGCCACCAGCCCACCCTTCTGCGCGGCGGCACGACACCGGATGCGAGCAGTCATCACGAGGGCGCACGGCGGGTTGGAGCAACTCGCGTACGTCGCCGACTACGCCGAACCGCGCCCATCCGCACATGACGTCGTGATCCGCGTCGCGGCCTGCGCGGTCAACTATCACGATATTTTCACGCGGCGCGGGATGCCCGGTATCCGGATTGCGCTGCCGGTCATCGTCGGGTCGGATATCGCCGGTGAGATTGTCGAGCGTGGCACGGCTGTCACCGCATGGGAAATCGGTGATCGCGTCCTGATTGATCCGGTGTTCCGCGATGGCGTGCGCTCGGGCATGATCGGCGAAGTGGTCGACGGCGGCCGCGCGGAACGACTCGTCGTGCCCGCGGCGCAGTTGATTCGCGTCCCTGCGGCAGTGTCGCTGCAGGCCGCGGCCGCACTGCCGCTTGCCTATGGGACCGCACATCGGATGCTGCACACCCGCGGTCGTATCGCAGCGGGAGAGCGGATACTGGTGCTTGGCGCGAGTGGCGGCGTCGGGGTCGCGTGCGTACAACTGGCAAAGATGGCCGGCGCCGAAGTAATCGCGTGCGCGAGCACAGACGACAAGCTCGAAGCGCTTCGCGTGCTGGGAGCGGACCACGTGATCAACTATGTCGAGATGCCGTTCGCCGATGCGGTGCGTGAGAAGTTCGGGAAGCCGCGCGTGTCGGGTACGGGCGGTGTGGATGTGGTGATCAATTTCACTGGTGGCGACACGTGGGAGCCGACGCAGCGGTGTCTGCGCGTGGGCGGACGAGTCCTGACGTGCGGTGCCACCGCCGGCTACAGCGTCACGACCGATATGCGATATCTCTGGACGTACGAGCAGGTGATGATCGGGTCGAATGGCTGGACCGTGCAGGATCTCGAAGACTTGCTGGCGCTCATCGCATCGGATCGGCTGCAGCCGGTCATCGACCGGACGTTCGCGCTCGAAGCGACGGCTGACGCCGAACGTCTGCTCGAGGATCGGCGCGTGCTCGGCAAAATCCTGATCGTGCCCTGAGGCCGCGTGCACGACATCGTCAACCTTGGCGACATCGTCCGGCGCGACCCGGCGGCGCACCTGCAGCTCAGCGACGTGCGTGACAGTGCGCACCCGCAGCGGCTGAGCCTTGGCGAGTTGCGCGCGCACGTGCAGGCGGTGGCCCGCGGCCTGTTGCGCCGAGGATGCGTCGCGGGCGATCGCATCGCAATCATGAGCGCGAATCGCTGGGAGTTTCTCGCGACCTACCTTGGCGCGATGAGTGCCGGGATGGTGGCCGTGCCGGTCAACCATCGACTGCCGCGCGAAACGATCGCATTCATCCTCGCCGACGCTGGTGCCCGTGTGGCACTCGTCGATGCCGAGCGCGATGCGCTGTTGCCGGCTGACGTTTCGCGCATTCGGCTCGATGCTGACGGTGCCGTAGACGGCAGCTTCGCTGCGTTGCTCGATCACGGCGACTTCCAGGCGGTGGCGCCGAGTCCGGATGCGTACGCCGAAATTCTCTACACGTCGGGATCGACGGGGCGTCCGAAGGGCGTGCCACTCACGCATGCCGGGCAACTCTGGGCGCTCAGGAAGTGGTATACCGGTGGCGACGCATCGCTGAGCGAACGGACGCTGATCGTCGCACCACTGTACCATATGAATGGGCTGTTCTTTGCGTCGGTGGCGATCTCGAACGGCATTGCCTTTACGCTGATGCCGCGATTCGATGCGCGTCGATATCTGCAGCTCGTCGCGATGGAGCGTGCGACACTGCTGAGCGGAATTCCGACCATGTTCGCACTGATGGCGCGCGAGCGGGATCTGGTGGAGTCAGTCGATCTCACGTCCGTGCGCACGGTGACGATCGGTTCAGCGCCGCTCACGGATGCCTTGCTGGATCGCGTCCGCGCGCTGTTTCCGAATGCCGTCTGTCAGAACGGCTATGGAACAACAGAAGCGGGACCGGCGGTGTTCGGGCCGCACGCGGACGGCAGACCGCGTCCGGCGCTGGCGCTTGGCGTCGCGTATCCCGACGTTGAGGTTCGATTGGCGCACGGTGTGACAGCGGACGACGGCGTGCTGCAGGTCCGGACGCCGGCGCTGACGCCTGGCTATCTCAACCTGCCCGACGTGACGGCGGAGCGCATCATTGACGGCTGGTACGACACGGGTGATGTGATGCGGCGCGACGGTGATGGGTTCTACTACTTCGTCGGACGTGCGGATGACATGTTCGTGTGCGGTGGAGAGAATGTGTCTCCGGGTGACGTGGAGCGGCTGCTCGAGCGCTGCCCGGGCATTGCCCAGGCGGCGGTGGTGCCGGTGCCCGACGAGATCAAGGGGATGATCCCAGTGGCGTTCGTGGTGCGCAGTGCAGGCAGCGCGCTTGATCAGGATGCCGTGAAGTCGTTCGCGCTGCGCGAAGGACCAGCGTTCGCACACCCCCGCATCGTGATTTTCCGCACCGAAATTCCGGTTGCGAGCACACACAAGGTTGATCGTGCGGCGTTGCTCAGTGAGGCGCTTCGCTACGCTGCTGAAACGGGCAGGGGCAGGCGATGACCAGCACGGTGTCGAGCCCGAAGCGATGGATTGTGCTGGCGATGGTCATCGTCGCGACAACCATCGGGATGATGTCGTTTGCGGCGCCGTTTGCGTTGCTGCCGGTCTGGATTCGTGAGCTCGGACTCTCAAAGGCGCAGGCGGGCTTGCTGTCGGGTCTCTGGTATCTGCCCGGAATCGTCGTCGCGCTTCCGGCAGGGTGGGCGTTCGATCGCTATCCACCGCGGCGCATCATGCTCGGACTGTGGCTTCTGATCGTCGCCGGTATGGCGTGCATGGCGATCTCGACGAGCTTCGTGGCACTGTGCCTCGGCCGGCTGCTCTTCTCGACCGGGATGAATGCGCACATGGTCGGCGCGCCGAAGATTCTCGGAAACTGGTTTGCCGGTCGTCGCGAACTCGGTCTGGTAATGGGGCTGTACACGCTGGCGTTCACCTCGGGAATTTTCGTCAGCCTCCGCCTGCTTGGCCCGGTCGCGGAACGAAGCGGCTCAGCGCCTGCTGTACAGATGCTGGCCGCGACGACGCTCGCAGGCCTGCTGCTGGTGGCGGCGATCCCAGGCGCGCCGGATCACGCCATTGCGTCGCCGGCCAGCGCGACTGCGGTGCAACGACAGACCTTTGCACCGTGGTCACTGGGCGTCGGCACGTGGCTTCTTGCGCTGGCGTACTTCGGCTACTCGATCGGCACCGAAGCGTATCTCACGTTCACGCCCGATCTGCTTGTCGGTCGCGGCATTCCTGTCGGCGCAGCGGCGGAGGCCGTGGGATCGTACGCGATCGTGGCCGTGATTCTCAAGCCGATTCTATCGGCGTTTCTTACTCGCGAACGCGCGAGGTGGTTCACTGCAATGGCCGTTACGGCAGCGCTGCTCAGCGTCTTGCTTCTCTTCGTCAACGCGCCACCGGGTGTCTCAGCGGCCGCCATGGGCGTTTCGCTCGCGCTGGGGATGCCGTCATTGATGGCGCTACCGAATTTCGTGCTGCCTGCCGCACGTGCCGGACAGGCGTACGGGTTGTATCAACTGCTGTACAGTCTCGGTTTCCTTGCGCAGCCGTTGGTTGGGGCGACGGTGGACTGGACTGGGTCGTACGCCGCAGGGTACGCAGTCGTCGCTGTGTATCTGGTGATTGGATATGCTGTGCTGCTGCCATACGTCCGCACACTCCGCGCAACCGACGTCGCCGACGCTGCAGGCGTACCAACCCGCTGATCGCTTCCACCGCCATTGTCATGCTTCAACTTGATATTTCGCCGTATCAGCGCTTCCTCGGCCTCGTCCTTGAGCGCGAAGGCGCGGGAGAAGTCGTCATCCGACTGCCATTTCGCCCTGAGTTTCTGCGGGCTGACGATTCCGACTCGCTGCATGGCGGCATTACCGCCGGGTTGATCGATATCGCTGGTGCGTATGCGATGGTCACGCACTTCAAGGTTGGTGTGGCGACGATCGACTTGCGCATCGACTTCCTGAGACCTGCGCGGGCGACAGATCTTCTGGCGACAGGTCGCGTGGTGAAGGCCGGTCGCCGCGTGAGCGTTGCGGATATCGAAGTGACCGATGCCGCCGGTACGCTCGTTGCGGTCGGCCGCGGTCTGTATGCAAGCCCGGAGACACCGTCATGAGTCTCCCCACCGACGCAGAGTTGAATGGCATCGGCGTGCTGCAGCGCCGACTGATCGAAGCACGCATCGTCGCACCGCTCATCGCGGCGTTCGCCGCTGAACTTGGTGAGGCGCGTGCGTATGCGATCGCACGCGACGTGATCACGGGGCTTGCGCGTCAGCACGGCGCGGCGTTGGCGGCCAGCGCCGGTGGTCGTACGCTGCCGCTGTTTGCGGGCACGCTCGATCGCTGGACGGCAAATGATGCACTGCAGATCGAGCCGGTGGAGCAGAGCGACGACGTGTTCGCGTTCAACGTGACGCGATGCCGGTACGCTGAGATGTACCGGGAGCTTGGGATTCCAGAACTTGGCGCGATCCTTTCGTGCAACAGGGACGCTGCGTTGATCGAGGGTTTCAACGGTGATGTCCAGTTGCAGCGCTCGCAGACGATCATGGGTGGTGCGAGCCACTGCGATTTTCGGTACAGCGTGCGACCGATATCACCGACGCCGAATGCGGGCGGAGCTGAGACGGCTCTGCCAGCGTGAGGGAGTGGACGAGCCGCTGCCGATCACGCCCGCACAGCGGACCAACGCCAGGACCGCTGATCAGGCGGCGACGTCGGCCTTCGGGTCGACTGCCTCGACCTGCAGGACGCCACGGAACACACCGCACACGATTCCAAGCACGACCTGCTCGTCACCGGCTGGTACGTTGATCGGCCGCACGTTGTCCGACTGCCCGACGAGCACCGTGTCGTTGCCGTGCTGCTCGAAGATGCGCACCACGGCTTCCGTGCCGACGCGAACGGCAACGACGTCACCGTCCATCGCCGCGAAGTCCGGATTCACGAGCACCGTGTCATTCGCGCGGATGCCGCAGCTCGTCATCGCACCGTCCCTCACGCGCACGAAGAACACGTTGTCGCTCGGTGCGAGTCGTCGGTCAACGACGATCGAATCGGAGCGCCGCTCGGGAGCGACCGCCGGTCCGAACGCCGACAGCGTCTCGTAGAAGGGCACGGCGCGCGTGGCGCCACCCTGCGCACCAAGAATGCGCAAGCCGCGCGAGCGGGCCTGATTGCGCTGGATGTAGCCCTTCCGCGCCAGACTCCCGAGCACATCCGAGACGGTCTTGGTCGACTTGATGTCGAACTGTCGGCCGATTTCGCGGATGCTCGGCTGGTAGCTGTTCGCCGCGAGGAACTCGATCAGGTAGTGGTAGACCTTTTCTTCAGTCGGCGTCAATGCATCACTCATGGGGCTCCCTGCGACCCGGTCGCGGCGCCCCGGAGTGGGCGCCTACGCCATCGTCGCCAGCATGTCGATCGTGCGTGCGAGACGCTCGAGGCTGCGGTCCCGACCGATCAACGTGAGGACATCGAAGATGCCCGGGCTGACCGAGAGTCCCGTGACTGCGACCCGGAGCGGCGTGAAGATCTTGCCCGCCGCCAGGCCGCGGGTTTCCGCGAGTGTTCGCAGGGCCGGTTCGAGTGCTTCCGCCGTCCAGGCCGGTGCATGTTCGAGCGCGTCCCGTGTCGCAGTCAGAATGTCGGCACTCGCCGCACGATCCTTCAGCAGCGCTTTTGAAACGGCATCGGTGTCGTATTCGATTTCGTTCATCAGGTATGGCTTCGCCTGCGTCACGATTTCTTCCACGGTGCGTGCGCGCACGCGCAACTGATCGACCAGATGCGCCGTCCAGGCGGGGTCGGCGTCGAGCTGTGCCTGCGTTGACACGCCGTGTCGCACGATGGCATCGGTGACGCGCGGCAGCACTTCGTCGAGCGGGCGTTTCGACAAGTGCTGGCCATTCATCCACTCGAGCTTCTGCGTGTCGAAGATCGCGGCCTTCTTGTGCAGGCGATCGAGTGAGAAGTGCGCGAGCATCTCCTCCGGCATCATCACCTCGAGATCGTCGCCCGGGCTCCAGCCCAGCAGCGCGAGGAAATTCGACATCGCCGTCGGCAGAATGCCCTTGAACTCCCAGTCACCGACGGCTGCGGCATCGCGGCGCTTGCTGAGTTTCTTGCCGTCCGTGCCGTGGATCATCGGCACGTGCGCGAATTGCGGCAGCGAGGCGCCGAGCGCCTGATAGAGCAGGATCTGCTTCGGCGTATTCGAGATGTGGTCATCGCCGCGCATCACGATCGTGATGCCCATGTCGATGTCGTCGGAAACGACGGCAAGGTTGTAGATCGGTGTGCCGTCGGACCGGAGAATGATGAAGTCCTCGATCTCCTTGTTTTCGAATGCGATGCGGCCGTGCACGATGTCATCCCACGCCGTCGTGCCGTCGGGGACGCGGAAGCGGATCGTGTGCGGTTCGCCGGCGGCGAGCTTGGCGGCGACCTCATCCGGCGTCCAGCTCGCGAGGCGGCGATCGAAGCGGAACGGCTCCTTGCGCGCCTCGGCCGCGGCGCGGAGGCGCTCGAGCTCGGGGACGGTCGTGAAGTCCAGATACGCCGCGCCAGTCGCGACCAGGCGTTCGGCGTCGGCCTTGTGGCGGGCGCCATTGGCGCCCTGGAACACGACGTCCTCATCCCAGTCGAGCCCGAGCCACTCGAGGCCGTGGAAGATCGCCTGCGTGCTTTCGTCGGTGCTGCGGGCCTTGTCCGTGTCCTCGATGCGAAGCAGGAACTTCCCGCCGGTCTTCCGCGCCCAGAGCCAGTTGAACAGCGCGGTGCGGGCGCCGCCGACGTGCAGGTAGCCGGTCGGTGACGGGGCGAAGCGGAGGCGTGGGGCGGGGGCGGTCATGCGTGGACTCGGGCTCGGATATGAAAACGGGCCCACCATGTCGTGGTGGGCCCGTTGAACGGAGAGAGAGGGATTCGAACCCTCGGTACCAGTTTCCCAGTACGCCGGTTTAGCAAACCGGTGCCTTCAGCCTCTCGGCCATCCCTCCAACAGCAGACGAAGGTACCCACGCACCGGGGGCGGCACAACGTGCGGTCGAGGACGCGGTGGAGGACGGGGGCGGGGGAGGGCGCACGCGTCGATGATCTGGGCTCCCGTTGGCGTGACGACGGCGACGATAGCACGTCTGGCGATGGTGTGAGAGCATTCGGCTCTCCGACGCGGTGAGCGATGAGCCTCTCTTCGGCGGGCCCGGGGCGACCGTGTCTCAGGCGTCACTGCCAGCGGCCTTTCGCGGTTCCGCCCGCTGGATGAGGTTACACAGCGGCTGTCGGCGCTTCGAATGGGAGCGCAGGCGAACGCGACCGACGGCGGTTTTTTCCTTTCCGGTGGTTCAGGGTAATTCTGATGGCGCAGTCCGAATCAGAATCAAATGGATCAGAAATCGCGGTGATCGCGATGGCGGGCCGGTTCCCCGGCGCCGGGACACTCGAGCAGTACTGGGCGAATGTGCGCGACGGCGTGGAGTCGGTGCGGTTCTTTTCCGATGAGGAGCTTCTCGCGGCGGGTGAGGATCCCTCGCTGCTGTCGGATCCTGCGTACGTGCGCGCCTGGCCCCAACTCGAGGGGATCGATCAATTCGACGCGGGCTTCTTCGGCATCAGCCCGCGCGATGCCTCGGTGATGGACCCGCAGCACCGTTTCTTCCTCGAAGTGGCGTGGGAAGCGCTCGAGCGTGCGGGCTATTCCGGTCGCTCCGCACCGGTGGCGACCGGATTGTTCGCTGCGGCCGGCATGAATCACTACATGCTGCACCACCTCGTGCCGAACAAAGAGGTGATGCGGACCGTTGGCGAGTGGCTCGTGCGCCACACCAGCAACGACATGAACTTTCTGGCAACGCGCGCCGCGTACCAGATGAACCTGAAGGGGCCGGCGTTGAACGTGCAGACGGCCTGCTCGTCGTCGATCGTCGCGATTCATCTCGCGTGTCAGAGCCTGCTGAACGGCGAAACCGATCTGGCGCTTGCCGGTGCCTCCACCTTTTCGCTGCCGCAGGATCGCGGCTATCTGTACAAGCAGGGCGAAATACTTTCGGCGGATGGGCATTGCCGTCCATTCGATGCCAGCTCGAAGGGGACACTGTTCGGCAGCGGCACCGGCTGCGTGGTGCTGAAGCGCTTGCAGGATGCGATCGACGCTGGTGACACGATCATCTCGGTGATTCGCGGCTCGGCGATCAACAACGATGGATCGCAGAAGGTCGGATACCTCGCACCGAGCGTCGATGGTCAGGCCCGTGCAGTCTCGGAGGCCCTGGCGATTTCCGGGGTGCCTGCGGAGTCGATCGCATTCATCGAGACGCACGGGACGGGCACCGCGGTCGGCGATCCGATCGAAGTGGCCGCGCTCTGTCAGGCGTATGCGCCGCACACGATGCGAAAGCAGTTCGTGGCACTTGGCAGCGTGAAGGCGAACATCGGCCACCTCGGTGAAGCGGCCGGCATGGCGGGATTCATCAAGGCCTCGCTGGCACTGCGTCACGCGGAATTGCCGCCGTGCATCAATTTCACGGCGCCGAATCCGAACATCGATTTTGCGTCGAGCCCGTTCTACGTGAATACCGCGCGGGCGGCGTGGCCTCGTGGTGCATCGCCACGTCGTGCCGGCGTCACGGCACTCGGTGCCGGTGGCACGAACGCACATCTCATTCTCGAAGAAGCGCCGACGCCGGCGCCGTCCGACCCGCCACGTCGCGCGGCACAGCTGATCAGCATCAGCGCGCGCACACGCACGGCGCTCGATGCGGCGGCGCTGCAGCTCGCGGAGTTTTTTGAGCGCACGCCGATGGCGAATCTGGCCGACGCCGCACATACGCTGCACGAGGGGCGCACTGCCTTCGCGTATCGACGTTCGATCGTCGCTCGGTCGTCAGCGGCAGCGACGGCCGCGCTGCGTGAGCCGCAGAAAGGCGCCGTGTCGGCCACACTGCAGGATGATGCGCGCGTGATCTACATGTTCCCGGGTGGCGGTGCACAGTATGCCGGCATGGGACGTGAGCTGTACGAGACCGAATCAGTGTACGCCTCGGCATTCGATGCCTGTCTCGCGGAGATGCCCGATCAGTTGGCAGGAACGCTGCGCCGGCTGGTGTTTCCGCTGGCGCCGGACGTGGACGCTGCCACCGCAGCACTCGAGACGCCGCGACATGCGCTGCCGGCACTCTTCGCGACGGAGTACGCCACGAGCAAGCTGCTGCACTCGTGGGGTCTGACTCCCGCCGGTTTCATCGGGCACAGCATGGGCGAGTATGTCGCAGCCTGTCTGGCGGGAGTGCTGACACTGTCCGACGCGCTGACGCTTGTGATGGAACGCGCACGGCTGTTCGAAACGCTGCCGCCGGGCGGGATGCTGAGCGTCGAGTTGTCGGAAGAAGGCTTGACTCCACTACTCGGCCGGGAGTTGTCGATCGCGGCGATCAACGGGCCGAATCTTTGTGTGGCGTCCGGACCGGTGACGGCGATCGATGCGTTGCAGGCGGAATTGCAGCGGCGCGAGATCGAGAGTACGCGCATCCACATCGCGGTTGCGGCGCATTCGGCGATGCTCGAGCCGATCCTGTCTGAGTTTGGTCGCGTCTGTGCCCGCGTGACATTCTCGCCGCCGCAGATCCCGTTCATCTCGAACCTCACTGGCGCGTGGATCACGGACGACGAGGCGATGGATCCGCAGTACTGGGTGCGGCATCTGCGGCAGTCGGTGCGCTTCGCCGACGGGCTGAAGGCCGTGCTCGCGGACGGGCGCAACGTGCTCGTGGAAATAGGGCCCGGTCGCACGCTCTGCAGTCTGGCGCGCTCGCAATCGCCCGCGCCAGTGGCGCTGCCGACGCTGCGCCATCCGCGCGAGGCTGCATCGGACGTCGAGTTCCTGCTCGGCACCGTCGGACGCGTCTGGGGGAATGGTGGAGCGGTGCAGCTCGACGCCTTGCACAGCGGCACCATGCGGCACCGGATCCCGCTGCCCACGTATCCGTTCGAACATCAGCGTTTCTGGATTGAGCCAGGCCTGGAGACGACGGCACCGTCGCGCACGGACGGCGGATTGTCGCGGCACGCCGATGTACGCGACTGGTTTTCGATGCCCGCCTGGCGGCGCTCGGCGCCCGCGCGTGTCGGTGACGACGCGACACTTCCCGTGTGGCTGGTGTTCGCAGACTCATCCGGTGTGGCGGACGCGATTGCCGCGCAACGCGGTGCGGGTACGACCATTCTCGTGACCGCTGGCACTCGCTTTGCGCGGCGTGGCGCGCACGCGTATGCGCTGCGTCCTGACGCACGCGACGACTACGCGGCGCTGGCCGAGGCGCTGTCGCTGAACGATCAGTGGCCCGATCAGGTCGTGCATCTCTGGGGCTGCGAGATGCCCAAGACCGGACTGTTCGAGCGCTCACGATCGGGGTTGCCGGTGCGGGATCTCGAGCACGCTGAGATCGAGCTGTATGACAGCCTCCTCTATCTGGTGCAGGCGCTCTCGGAGCAGGAGCGGCCATTGGTGCTGACGACGGTCGCGCGCGGACTGTTCGCCTGCGCGGCTGACGAGGTGCCCGATCCGGCCAAATCGCTGCTGCTCGGACCGGCGCAGGTCACGCCGCGCGAATTCCCGCACATCCGCAGCCGGTGCATCGACGTGCACCTGCCGAACGCGTCGGTGGGGGATGTGGCAGCGCGTCTCATCGGCGAACTGCGGCATGACGTCGTCGATACGGCGATCGCACTGCGGCCGAATGCGCGATTCATCCGCGTGCTCGATTCGGTGCCGCTCGACGCGGCGCCGCGCGGCCTGCCGCTCGTGCGGGAGCGCGCGACGGTGTTGATCACGGGTGGCCTCGGCGGAATCGGGCTGGAGATCGCGGCTCATCTGGCGGCAACGGCGCATGCGCGATTGATGCTCGTCGGGCGCACGCTGATGCCGCCGCGCAAGTCGTGGGAGCAGGTGTTGAAGCGCGGCGCGAGCGATCAGCTGCGGCATCAGGTTGCGAAGCTGCTGGAGATCGAGGCGACCGGCGGCGAAGTGATGACCATGGGCGCCGACGTCACTGACGTCGATCAGATGATGGCGGTGGTCGCAGCAGCGAAGACACGATTCGGTGTGATTCACGGCGTGATTCACGCCGCCGGGCTGATCGACGATGGCCTGATCTCGCTGAAGCCGACGGGAGTGCGCTCCCGCGTGATCGATGTGAAGGCGCGCGGCGCGCTCGTGCTCGATCTCGTGCTTGCGCATGAGCCGCTGGAGTTCTTCATCGCATTCTCGTCGATCAGCGCGGTGCTGGGGCTCGAAGGACAGGTGGACTACACGGCGGCGAATGCGTTTCTCGATGCGTTTGTCGAACGGAAGCGTCGGACGAGCACGGTGCGCGCCATCTCGGTTGGGTGGAATGCATGGCGTGACGTCGGCATGGCGGCGGCGCTCGCCGAGGCGTCGCCTGCGACCGCAGCTCGCACGCGTGGCCAACCGGGCCCGCATCCCGATCTCGAACGCCTTGCGTCAGAGACCCATGACACGCGCGTGTACGCCACGCTCTTCAGCCGTGGGCGCCAATGGCTCGTCGCTGAGCATGTCGTGCGCGGTGGCGATGCACTGATGCCGGGGACGGGCTATCTGGAGCTGGCGCGCGCGTCGCTCGAAGCGATGCCGGAGTCGCGCACGGCAGAACTGCGCGACGTCACGTTCCTGCGGCCGTTCGTGGTGGGCAGATCTGAACCCAACACCCTCCGGCTCAAGCTCACGCGCGCGAACGAAGGCGACGCGTCACGACGCGATTTCGTCTTCTTCTGTGAACGCGAAGATGATCCGTGCGTGACGGGATCAGCGGGCTACGTCGATGCGGGGCCGGAGGCCACTGACAGTCTCGACGCGGTGCGCAGCCGTTTGGAGTCGCCGACGCCTGTCAACGGATTCATCGACCAGCCCTTCATGGACTTCGGCCCACGCTGGGCAAATGTGCGCGCGCGCGCGTACGGTGCAGATGAAGCGCTCATTCATCTGACGCTCCCAGCGGAGTTCGCCGCTGATCTCGCCACGTACAAGCTGCATCCTGCGCTTCTCGACATGGCGACCGGTGGCGCGCAGGCATTGATCCCCGGCTTTGATCAGACCACTGACTTCTTCGTGCCGTTTGCGTACGAGCGTGTGCGCATCTTCGCGGGTTTGACATCGGAAGTGTACAGCCACGTGCGCTATCGTCCCGGGGGACGCGGGGAAACGGCGCGCTTCGACGTGCAGCTGTTCTCGCCGAACGGTACGGTGCTCGTGCAGATCGTCGGTTTCACGATGCGGCGGCTCGCCGTCGGAGCGGCGCTGACGGGCACGCACCGCACTCAGGAACACGGTACGAGCAACGTCGTGAAACGCGGCGCACCGCAGATCAACGCCCTGCTGCCTCTCGGCATCAGCAACGCGGAAGGAGTGGACGCATTCGACCGCATTCTCGCGTCGGGGCTGGACGGGCATATCCTGGCGAGTTCCCTCGACCTGCCGCGATGGTCAGCGTACCTCGATGCGCAGCAGTCACGCGCCTCGTCAACTGGGGACAGGGTCGCGGACGAAGGTGCATCGTTCGCGCGGCCGAATCTTGGCACATCGCTCGTCGGGCCGCGCAACGCGCTGGAGCGAGAGCTGGCCGACGTGTGGAAGCACCTGCTCGGAGTGAAAGAGATCGGCATTCATGACGATTTCTTCGAACTCGGCGGACAGTCCCTCGTGGCGGTGCGACTCTTCAATCGCATTCGCAAGCATTACAAGGTGGATCTCCCGCTGTCGACGCTCTTCGAGGCGCCGACGATTGCGCAGTGCGCGCAGGTGATCGCGGATGAGGCGGGGATCGAGCTGTCGCTCGTCGAACCCGCCGCGCTCGACGCGGCCGTGGGCCACGCGTCGGCCGTGGCAACCATGGTGACTGCCGCGCCGCGCGTGACTGCGGAAAAAGGTTCGCGCTGGCGGTCGCTGGTCGTGATGCAGCCGAAGGGTGTGCTGCCACCGTTCGCGTGCGTGGCGGGCATCGGCGGCACACTCAACAATTTGCGTCCGCTGGCAATTCTGATGGGTGAGAGTCGGCCATTCTATGGCCTGCAGCCGCCCGGCGCCGATGATGCGAATCGACTTCTGTACACCGTCGAGGAACTGGCCGCGCACTACATCAGCGAGTTGCGAAAGCTGCAGCCACACGGGCCGTACTGCCTCGGCGGCTATTCCGGGGGCGGCATCACCGCCTTCGAAATGGCGCGGCAACTCGCGGACGTCGGTGAGACGGTCGCGTTCCTCGGCTTCATCGATTCCTTCAGCCCGTCACTGCCGCTGCGGACCGCCACCGAGCGAATGCTGATTCACGCGCGTCGCATTCGCGAGGTGGGGCCTGGCTATGTATTCGACACGGTTCGGCGGCGGCTGCTCAAAGAGCGCGACGGCCTGCGCCGGCGATTCTCGCGCCCGTTGGGGCGCTTCCTTCCGGACCGATATCGCTATGAAGCGGTGCAGGAATCGTTCGCCATCGCGGAGTCGCGCTACCGGCCGGCGGTGCTGAATCGCAGCGCGTCACTGTTTCGCGCACGCGAGGAAACGGCGATCTCGCTCTGGACCGCAGTGAAAGTGGATGAGCAACACGGGTGGGGCCGGTATCTGCAGCAGGGCGTCGACGTGCAGTTCTGTCCCGGCAATCACGCCACGATGTGCGAGGAGCCGAACGTGCGCGTCCTGGCAGCGAAGATGCGCAGCGCGATCGATGCGGTGTCCGGCGAGCCGCTCGTACGCGAAGCGGTGGAGATGACCGCGGCGGACTGATTGCCGCATCGCATGCGGTCATCCGGGGCGCGTTCGCGCCCCGCGCCGCTGCTCCATCGCATCGCGGCGGGCCTGTGCCCGATCCTGACCAACCGCGGCAGTGGCGCTGGTGACCTCGCCGCGACTGGCCGCCGCGAGATGTGCGGACAGCGATGCGATCGTCGGATGCTCGAACATCTGCACGAGCGACAATGGCAGACCGAGCGCCGTGCGCAGCCGACTGTTCGCCTGCATCATGAGCAGCGAGTTCGCGCCGAGGTCGAAGAAGTTGTCGTGCGTACCGACGCGTTCGAGTCCGAGCAGATCCTGGAGCACGGCGGAGATCGTGCGCTCCATCTCATTGCTGGCCGGTGTGAATGCCGGACGGGACACGGTCGTCTTCAGCGCACCGGACGGCGCCGGCAGCGCCTTGCGATCGATCTTGCCGTTCGGCGTGAGCGGCATGGTGTCGAGCAGCACGATCGCGTCGGGCACCATGTAGTCGGGCAGCGCGGCAGCGAGTTGTGCGGTGAGCAGGCCGACGAGCTCCGCGCTGGCGCTCTGCTGGTGCGGTGCGCGCACGAACGCAGCGAGGGGTGCGCTCACGCCTCCTGACGCGCGTGCCGGTGCGGCGTGCTGCATCCAAAGGCCGGTCTGCCGCGTGAATTCCGCATCGAAGAGTGCTGGTGAGTGCGGCGAGGCCGAGATGGCGACGCGGAATTGCGGATCGATGTCGAGCAGAGCATCGGGATCCATCCCAGCGTCTGTCGGCAAGGCATCGAGCATCGCTTGTCTGGTGACCGCACGATCACCGCGGCGCCGCAGAGCGTCCGCCGCCGCGACGTCGCGACACACGCGTGCATTGCGCAACCCCGTGATGCGACAGCCGTGCGGCGCCATCGCGAGGTGCGCGCCAATCGCGGACGCCGTGTGCAACGCGCTGCCGTCGATCGTGGGCAATGTGTCGACTGGCGCGACGCCGAATCCGTCCGGCGCCACTTTGCGCAACACGACGTCGTAGCGGAAGCACGTCATCTCGTTCCGTGCCGACCCGCGCTTGAGCTCCACGCTCAGTCCGGCAATCGACTCGTTCTCGGTGGCGAGCGCATCGAAAAATCCGGGCGCGATGACCAACTCGCTGTCACGCGCGATCCGATGAGTGACATCAGTCGCCAGCGTCTCGATCGGCGTGTCGGGTGACGCATGCGCGAGTGCGACCGATGTCCGAAACGCTTCGAGCCACGCCAGGCTGCGCACATCGCCGACGAACAGTGCGCCGCCCGGTGTCAGTTTCGACAGCGCGGTGTCGAGCACCTGCGTGAGGTACGCCGCGTCCGGGAAATACTGGACGACCGAGTTGATGATCACGGTGTCGTAGGCGCCATCGGCAATCGCGTGCAGGTCGTGCGCGGCGGCCTGGACGAGATCCACTTGCGGCAACGATCGCGCGGCGAGGCCCGCGTGGATACTGGCGAGTGCCGCGGCGGTGATGTCCACGCCGGTGTACTGCTCGCAGTCCGGTGCGAGCCGGAACAGCAGCAGCCCCGTACCGCATCCGATTTCGAGAATGCGTTTCGGCCGCAGCTCGCGAATCCGTCCCACGGTCTGTTCGACCCATTCGCGCATCTCTGCCGCCGGTAGTGGCTCACCGGTGTAGCTCGATGCCCAGCCTGCGACGTTGAACGTGGCGTCCTCGACCTGCGCAGCGCCGTCGGTGTAGGCCTGATCCCAGATTTCGCGCCAGTAGTCGGCGCGCTCGACGCCGGCCCTCGCCGCCGGTGCCGTCGCAGCGGTGACGTAGCCAACGAGTCGCTTGTCACCCGGCGCGTCTTCACGCGCCACGACGACCGCCTGTTCCACGTCCGGATGTCGGAGCAGGGCATTCTCGATCTCGCCCAGCTCGATGCGATAGCCTCGCACCTTGAGCTGATGATCGAGGCGACCGGCAAAGAGCAGCGTGCCATTCGACTGCCACCGCGCGAGATCACCGGTGCGATAGAGCCGCGGCGTCATCGGCATGTCGGCAATCGGGTTTGCGATGAAGCGTTCCGCCGTGAGGTCCGGCCGGTCGTGATAGCCGCGCACGACGCCCGCACCGCCGATGCAAAGCTCACCGAGCGCACCGGGGGGACTCAGCCGGCCCTGTCGATCGAGCAGGACGACCTGCGTGTTCGCAATCGGGCTGCCGATGCTGATGGGTACTCCTTTCCGGATCTGCGCCGTCGTCGACCAGACGGTCGTTTCGGTGGGCCCGTACATATTGAGCAGCCTCCCGTTCGACAGCATCGCGAGGAAGCGCTCAGCGAGCATGTCCGGCAGTGCTTCACCACCGAGCATCAGGCAGCGCAGGTTCGCGAAGGCTGGTGCGTTCTCCTGGTCGAACAGGAGCACCTGCGCGAGCGACGGCGTGCACTGCAGATGCGTCACGCCATGGCGCGCGAGTTGCGCGCCGATCGGGAAGTCATCCGGCGCGGCGGCCGCCGCGTTGCTGCGCTCGCGCAGCGTATTGAGGTGCGTGAGGCTCTCGAGTACCAGATCCTGATCGACGCCGAAATCGATCAGGCACGCGACTTCATTGACTCCGATGTCCTGCAGCGTCGCGATCATCTCGCCGCAGCTCTCGGGTGTGCCGAACAATCCATGCGTGCGGAAGTACCGCTCGAACGCGGCCGACATCAGCGCCGTCTCTTCTTCGGCCGACATGTCATCGAGTCCGGACTCGTCCGGCTTTGGCGGTGCCATCCCCGGCCGCGCGAAGGCCGGGAATTCCCAGCGCGCCTTCTTCACCAGATCCGTGGACGTGCGCAGATAGCTCATGAACGGATCGCGCACGACGCGCTTCACACGCTCGACGTCCGTACCGACGAACGTGTGCAGCATCAGCGACACGTGCCCTTCGCCGGCGTGACCGGCGTTGCGGCGGGCCACGCGATACGCTGCGATGCGCTCTCGCAGATCCTTCACACTCTGGCCCAGCATATTCGTGAGCAGGTTCGCGCCGATCTCGCCGGCCATCTCGAAGGTCTGCATGCTGCCCGCGGCCGAGACCCAGAATTGCGGGTTCTCCTGCACCGGACGCGGCAGAATGCGCACCTCGGTTTCGTCGCCGGAACCGTTCTTGACGGTGATCGATTCGCCGCGCCAGAGCCGACGGATCGTCTCCATGCCGTCGAACATGACCTGCTTGCGCCGTTCGTAGTTGTCCGGCATCAGCACGAAGTCATTCGTGTGCCAGCCGGATGCGAACGAGAGGCCCACCCGACCATTCGAGAGGTTGTCGACGACCGACCACTCTTCCGCGACGCGAATCGGATTGTGCAGTGGCAGTACGACGCTCCCGGCGCGGAGCTGCACATGCTGCGTGATCGTCGCGACGGCAGCACTCGTGACGGACGGATTCGGATACAGGCCGCCAAACGCGTGGAAGTGACGCTCCGGCGTCCAGATCGCCTCGAAGCCGTGCGTGTCCGCGAACCGCGCCCCATCGAGCAGCAGGCGATAGCGCCCGTGTCCGGATGATCCGCCTGCATCCGCCGCAAAGTAGAACAGACTGAATCCCATCTGCTTCGCTTCGCGGCCTGCGGTGCGGCGCGTCAGCGAGGCTTTGCTCGCCTCGTCCTGCAGCACGACCTTGAAGCCACGGCCGAGCGTCCAGAACAGCTCGAGGACCGAGATGTCGAATGAGATGCTTGTGACCGCGAGCCACACGCCAGGCGTGGTGCCGAGTCGCTCGTCCATGCCGACGAAGAAATTCGATACGTTGCGGTGTTCGATCATCACGCCCTTGGGGCGTCCGGTCGAGCCCGAGGTAAAAATCATGTACGCGAGACTCGATGGCGTGGCGGTGCAGGGCACATTGTCGATGCGCGTGCCTGTGGCGAGCGCACCGACGTCGAGGACCAGCATCTCCGGGTGGGGCGCTGGCAGTGTGCCGAGGAGCGACTCCTGCGTGAGGATCACACGCGGCGCGCAATCCTCGAGCATCATCGCGATACGCGCATGCGGGTAGCCCGGGTCGAGCGGGACGTACGCACCGCCCGCCTTGAGGGTTGCGAGCAGCGCGACGAGCATGTCGATCGAGCGTTCCATGCAGATGCCGACCAGTACATCCGGCCCGATCCCGCGTTGCTGCAATTCGGCGGCGATGAAATTTGCGCGTGCATTCAGTGTGGCGTACGTGACTTCCGTGTCGCGGTGCACGAGTGCGATGGCATCGGGCCGCTCTCGCACCTGCGTCTCGAAGAACTCGTGGACGAGTGTCGGCGGCACCGGCGCGCTGGTGTCGTTCCAGCGATCGAATTGCGCGCGCTCACTGGCAGGCACGCGTGGGAGCTCACCGAGCAGCGAATGCGGCGATGCGACGAACGCTCGCAGTGCCGCGTTCAGTCGCGCGACCATCGCGCGTGCGATGCTGCCGTCAACGCGTGCAGGGTCGACGCTGAGGTTGAGGCGTAATGCAGGGCCGTCGTAGGCGAACAGCGTGAGGGGAAAGTTGGTCTGCTCGATCCATTCCCATCGTCTCGCTGCCCACGCACCGCCGCGGGGCAGGCGCGCATGGAAATCGGCGTCGTTGAACACGATGATCGAGTCGAAGAGCGCCTCGCCGTTCGGCACCTGCGCGACCGCTTGCACGTCGAGCAATGCCGTTTGCTCGAAAGGTCGCATGGCGACTTGTTGCGCCCGAACGGATTGCAGCCACGTGGCGACCGACTGCGTGCCGTCCACCGTGACACGCAGCGGCAACGTGTTGATGAACATGCCGAGGCGCTGCTCGGCGTCGAGGATGGTGCCGCGTCGGCCGCCGCGGACGATACCGAAAACCACGTCCGTATCGCCGCCGGCGAAGTCCGAGACGACGAGGCTCCACGCCGCCTGAACGCAGGTGCTGATCGTGACGCCGAGGTCGCGCGCGATGGCTCGAAGCGCCGTGGTCGTGTTCTCGTCGATCGTGAGCGGCACATCGAAGAGGAGACGATCGAGGACTGGCTCCGCTGGCTCGATGGCGGAGCGATGTGTGATCGCGTTGCGCGCCTCGAAGCCGTCGAGCGTGCTGGCGAAGAACGCGCGAGCGGCAGTACGCCGCGCGTCGAGTTCCGGGGTCAGCCACTCGATGAAGTCGCGGTACGGTGGACGGTTGCTGAGCGCGGCGGTCGCGCCGGCGCAGCGAGCATCGTACGCGTCGTACAGATCCTGGACCAGAAACGCGAATGAGCCGCCGTCGAGCAGAATGTGCGGGAAGGTCCAGACCCAGCGGTGTCGTGCGGGCCCGAGCAGGAAAAGCGTGACGCGCGAGAGTGGTGCGGTGCTGAGATCGAAGCCGCGCAGGCGATCGGCCTTGAGGTGCTCGTCGATCTGTCGCTGCTGTTCCGGCGCAGGTGCGTGGGTGAGATCAAGAACGATGAAGTCGAGATCGGCGGAGTCAAGGATTTCCTGACGTGGTGCCGGCTCGCCGTCCCAGCGAAATCGTGTACGGAGGATCGCATGCCCGCTGACGAGATCGTGCCACGCGGCACGGAACGCCGCCACGTCGATATCCTCGTTGACGGCCGCGACGAGCTGCTGCACATCCACGCCGCTATGCGGCGATTGGACATGGTGGAACAGCATCCCCTGCTGCACGGGGGTCAGCGGGTAATCCGACAGACTCGGCACCTGGCTCACGACAGCTCCCTCGATGTGCTGGTAGGACCGACAAGCCTCGACATGGTAGCGTACCCGTGTCCGGTTGTGATGCCCGTCTCGACGAACACTACCATAAGTCGACGCTTGCGTGCCAGCCAGATCCGGCTGATGGAGCCGGTGCGGTATATCGAAGGATGCCTGACAGCGGTCCCGTGTAGCACTGTCGGATGCGAAATCGCGTGTTGCCGCCCGCCACGCCGGCCGCCGGCCAGCGTGGCGCACGGTTCTTGCTTTCTGTGACGGCGCTCACGGGTTTCGTCGCGCGAACACTTCGCGTCGAGCTCGGATCGCTGCGCGCCAGACGTTTTGCGCGCGCGGCAATCATTCCGTTCTGCAATCAATTTTTTAAGGAGTGTACGCATGATGTATTTCAAGACGCTCAGCATCGTCAGCACGCTCGCCGTTGTCGCCGCGTGCTCGAATACCGCGAAGGGTGTGGAGAAGGATGCCGACAAGGCTGCGGATCAGACCGCCGCAGCCACGCAGGCAACCGGGACCAAGATGGCTGCTGCGACGGATAGTGTCGGCGCGAGCGTCGGTGGCGCGTTCAATACCGCCGACGTGAAGACCGCACTGCTCGCCGACTCGCGCATCAGCGCGACGGACATCAACGTCGATTCCGACAATGCAAACAAGACGCTGACGCTGAAGGGCACGGTCCCAGCGAAGGCGCAGATCGCGATTGCGGAAGCGATCGCAAAGGGCAAGGCGCCCGAGTATTCGATCGTCAATAAACTGACGGTGAAGGCGAAGTAGTTTTTTGAGTCGCGGCTTTCTGCACTTCGCGGAGATCGCCAGGGTCTCTGACGCTATGGCGCGTAGACGCGAAACAGCACTGCGGCACAACGGCGGATGCGAAAGCGCCACTCCCGGAGCATGGGAGTGGCGCTGTTCGTGTGAGTGCAACTGCTTGATTGGTTCCAACTGCTACGCGGTCGCCGTTACCGATCCGAATGCGTACAGACCTAGAGATTCCGGCGATTGATCTCGTTGACGGCGAAGTCGGCTGCGCGTGCGGTGAATGCCATGTAGGACAGTGACGGGTTCTGGCAGGCGGTGGAGGCCATGCAGGCACCGTCGGTGACGAACACATTCGGCGCATCCCACACCTGATTGTGCTTGTTGAGCACGGAATTCTTCGGACTCGTACCCATCCGTGCGGTACCCATTTCGTGGATGCCCTGACCCATCGCGTAGCCGTAGTCGAATGTCTTCACATCCTTCACACCAGCCGCAGTGAGCATTTCGGCCATGTCGTTCATCATGTCAACGCGCATCAGCCGTTCGTTCTCGCCCGTCGCGCAATCGATATTCAGAATCGGCAGGCCCCACTTGTCCTTCTTCGTTTCGTCGAGCGTGACCTTGTTGTCGTGGTTCGGCAGGATTTCGCCGAACGCGGTGCCACCGATCGTCCACTCGCCGGGCGTGGCCATCTGATCCTTGAAGTCCGCACCGATCCCCATTTCGGCCACCGCGCGCGACCAGCCAGCGCGTCCGGCACCACCTTCGTAGCCGAAGCCACGGAGATAGGGACGCTTGTCGCCATTCAGATTGCGATAGCGCACGATGTAGCTCGGATTCGGACGCCCACCCACCTGATTCTTGTCCTCGAACATGCCGGGGAGCCGTCCCTCCGCACCGAGTCGGAAATGATGGTCCATCAGGTTGTGTCCGAGTTCGTCGGAACTGCTGCCAAGGCCACCGGGCCAGATATCCCGGGCCGAGTTGAGCAGCAGCCACGTCGAGTTGAGCGTGGACGCGCAGAGGAAGATGATACGCGCCTTGTATTCGATGGTGGCGTTTGTGAGCGCATCGATCACGCGCACGCCCGTCGCACGCTTCGTGTTCTTGTCGTACGTCACCTCGCTGACGATCGAATGTGGCTTGAGCGTCAGTAAGCCGGTCTTCATGGCGGCGGGCAGCGTTGAAGACTGCGTGCTGAAGTAGGCGCCGTAGGGGCAGCCGAGCCAGCAGGCGTCTCGCGACTGACAGGCGCCGCGACCGGGCAGTGGCTGCGTCAGGTTCGCGGTGCGACTCGAGATCATGCGTCGCGAACCACCGTACATCCCTTTCAGCTTGCCGGCAAACCATTCCTCGGCGCAGTTGAGCGGCATCGCGGGCTGGAATTCACCGTCGGGCAGTTGCGGCATATTCTCGATCGACCCGGCGATGCCAGCGAACTTCTCGACGTGGCTGTACCACGGCGCCATGTCGGCGTAGCGGATCGGCCAGTCGGTGCCGATGCCTTCCTTCGCATTCGCTTCGTAATCGAGGTCACTCCACCGAAAGCTGCAGCGCCCCCACATCAACGAGCGGCCACCGACCTGATAGCCGCGATACCAGTCGAAGCGCTTCGTCTCGGTGTACGGCGCATCCTGCTCGTTCACCCAGAAGTCCGGATTCTTCTCGTTGCATGCAAAGCGGCTGCGTTCGAGCACTGGATGGGCGGCACGCAGGGCATTCGTGATGTTGCCGCGATGCGGATACTCCCACGGCCCTTTCTGCGCGTTCGGATAGTCCTTGATGTGCTCGACCATCCGCCCGCGCTCAAGCTGCAGGACCTTCAAGCCCTTCTCGGTGAGTTCCTTGGCCGCCCAGCCGCCGGAAATACCGGAGCCGACCACGATCGCATCCCAGGTGTCCGCCACCGAAACCTCCACGCGAGTGCACAGGTGTGTGGGGCGACGCCCCGACCCCGTGCAAATTGCCACGCGTGCACGGCGGGCGCCATGCGGCTCGACCGGATGATGGCGAGGCCGCGTGTGTCGGGGCGCCCGACCGGCGGAGCGGCATGTGCCCCGATAGCATTCCCCAGACGTCATTCGTCAGTGCTGCGATATATCGCACGGCACCGTCCCTCGACTCTTGTTGACATGCCTGCTTCCATGACTCCAGTGCGATGCGTCGCCGTGCTGACCTTCTGCATCGCATGCGCGCCGACACCGACACGAATGCCGACGCTGACGCCGACACCCGTGGCGATCTCGTCGCAAACCGCCGCCACTCCCGATATTGAGGCCATGGTCCGACAGCGCGCTGCCGATTCCAGCTTCAAGAACGACTACGCCAACTTCGCGCGCTATCGCGACGCGAACCGTCAGCTGGGCGCGCCTGCGGCGGGCGAGAGGCGCGTCGTGTTCATGGGTAACTCGATCACCGAAGGGTGGGTGCGCTACTTCCCGGCGATGTTCGCCGGCAAGCCGTACGTCGGCCGCGGCATTGGCGGTCAGACGACACCGCAGATGCTCGTACGCTTCCATGCCGACGTCGTCGCCCTCAAGCCGGCCGTGGTCGTGATTCTCGGTGGCACCAACGACATTGCCGGGAATACCGGTCCGTCGACGCTCGAGATGATCGAGGACAATCTGCAGGCGATGACGGAGATCGCGCAGGCGAACGGCATCAAGGTCGTGCTGTCATCGGTGCTGCCGGTGTTCGACTACCCGTGGAAGCGTGGGCTCACGCCGGCGCCGAAGATCGTCGCGCTGAACGCGTGGATGAAGGCGTACGCAGCGCGTGTCGGCGCGACCTATCTCGACTATCACGGTGCGATGCGAGATGCGCGTGATGGGTTGCGCGCCGGCCTCGGTGACGACGGTGTGCACCCCAACGAAGCCGGCTATCGCATCATGGCCGGCCTTGTCGACACCGCGATCGCTGACGCCCTCAAGGGCCGCTGATCGCCGCCGGTTCGCCTTGTCGTTTCGCTCCGTCGTTCGCCTCATTCACCGGAAGCTCTCAACATGTCGTCCCTTCGCACCGTCGTTGTATCTGCGCTCGCATCATCGGCGCTGTTCGCGGCGTGTGGTCGTTCTCCGGCTTCGAACGCGGCGCATCCGGCCCTGGCCGTCGTGAACGCGCGGATCTGGACCGGCGATTCGGCGCGACCATGGGTCGAGGCGATCGCGGTGGACAGCAGCGGCCACATCGCGGCGGTCGGCACCTCCGCTGAGATCGCACAGCTTGGCGCAACGACGGTGATCGATGGCACCGGGCGGATGGTGGTGCCGGGGTTCATCGATTCGCACGTGCATTTCGTGGACGGTGGCTTTGCGCTGGCATCGGTGCAGTTGCGCGACGCCCGGACGAAAGCGGAGTTCGTCAGGCGTATCCGCGACTATGCACGCACGCTGCCGAAGGGCGCCTGGGTCACGAACGGCGATTGGGATCACACGAATTGGGGCGGCGATCTGCCGCAGCGTGACTGGATCGACTCGGTGACGCCAGACAATCCAGTGGCGATCAATCGGCTGGATGGCCACATGATCCTGGCCAACACCGCGGCGCTGACGTTCGCGCATCTGGCGCGTGACACGAAAGATGTTGCAGGTGGCGCAATCGTGCGCGACGCGACGGGCGAATTGACCGGCATCTTCAAGGACAACGCGGCTGATCTCGTGTATGCGACGATGCCGGCACCGCCGCCGGCGATCGAGGATCGTGCGCTGGACACGGCGATGGCCTACGTCGCGAGCTATGGTGTGACGAGCGTCGTGAACATGGGCACGTGGCGCGACCTGGCGGTCTTCGAGCGCGCGCACGGCACGCCACGCATGAAGACGCGTATCTACGCGGCGATTCCGCTCGCACAGTGGCCGCAGTTGCGCGACACGGTGAAGGCGCGCGGCCGCGGTGACGAGTGGCTGCAGATTGGCGCGTTGAAGGGTTTCGTTGACGGATCGCTCGGCTCGCACACGGCGGCGATGTTCGACGGATTCAGCGACCAGCCGTCGGATAAAGGCTTCTTTGTGACGCCGCCGGAGAGCCTGTACTCGCGCACGAGTGGCGCCGACAAGGCGGGACTGCAGGTGATCGTGCATGCGATCGGCGACCGCGCAATCGCAACGCAGCTCGACATCTTCGAACGCGTCACAACGGAGGATGGGCCACGCGATCGCCGCTTCCGCATCGAGCATGCGCAGCACATCGCCGCGAAGGACATGAGCCGGTTCGCGGCACTCGGCGTGATCCCGTCAATGCAGCCGTATCACGCGATCGACGATGGGCGGTGGGCCGACAAACTTCTCGGCGCCGATCGTGCGTCGCGCACCTATGCATTCCGATCGCTGCTCGACTCGAAGGCGCAGCTTGCGTTCGGGTCCGACTGGTTCGTCGCGCCGCCGCGGCCGATGGAGGGGATCTACGCCGCCGTCACGCGTCGCACGCTCGATGACAGGAATCCGAACGGCTGGGTACCGGCGCAGAAGATCACCGTCGAGGAGGCGCTGCGGGCCTACACGCGCGGTGGAGCCTACGCAGCATTCGCCGAAGGAAATCGCGGCACACTGGAAGTGGGGAAGCTCGCCGACTTCGCGGTCCTCGAGCGTGACATCACGACCGTGCCGCCGGCCGAGCTGCGCGATGTGAAAGTGTTGCGCACGGTGATCGGCGGTCGGACGGTGTTCGAACGGAAGTAGGGGGCGCACGCGAGTGTGACAACGGACGCCAAAGTGTGCTTCATACGAAACTCGGGTGAGGCGACCTTGCAGGCAATCGCTGCCTAGAACACGTCCAGATCTTTCGCTGAGATCACACGCCCGTTGAAGCGTGATCGGACTTCGGCCAGGAGTTTGCTGTCAGGCGCCGTGAAAAACAGCTGATGATAGAGCACCAACAGCCCAGGCCGCGCCTGCGTCGCGATGTCGCCGAGTTGCGTGGCGGAGGTGTGGGCCTGCGCATGGTAGCGTTGGCGGATCGCTGGCATGGTGGTGAATCCCGAGTCCGAATACACCTCATGCACAAGGATGTCGCAGCCATTGCACTCGCGCGCGATGGCGGGATTGGCACGCGCATCGCCACTGATCACGATGACCTTGTCGGGCGTCTGGATGCGGTAGCCGAAGGAATATTTCCAGCCCGCGTGTGGAACGTTGAAGGCTCGGATGGTCACGCGTACATCGGTGTAGACGATGCCTTCGCTGATCTCATGTACGTTCGGCTTCACGGCATCCGGCGCCGGGCCGCCGGACGATGCAAGGCGCTCGTCGATGTCCTCGCCATTGCCGTCGACGATGCTGGTGACCAGCCGTTGTGTGCCGGGCGGCCCATACACCTCGAGCGGTGTTTTCCGGCCCATGATCCAGGGCGTGAACATCACGTCGTTCAGGCCCATCGTATGATCAGAATGCAAGTGCGTGAGGAACACCATGCCCAGGCGCGGCGCGAGTAGCGCACTGATGCCCATGCGCGCCGCGGCCGCTGCACGTCGGACAACGCCAGTGCCCGCATCGAAGAGATAGGCCGTGCTGTCCACCACGATTGCAACGGCTGGTCCGGTGCGATCCGGATCCGGGATCGGCGTGCCGGTGCCGAGAATCACGACCTTCGTGCGCGGCACAGGCGCCGGCGTCTGCGCGAGGGCCGGCCGCAGCGCACCGAGCGCGAGTGTGACGGCGGCCATCCCAAGGGAGACACGCGATACGGTGTTCATCGATGCGATCCGTGCCACGCCGTGAGTACCGCCGCCTCGCGATCCGGCGCGAGACCCGCGCGTGCCTTCTCCTGTTCGGCCGCCGGTCGCGCGTGATACCATTGCAAGGTGGCAGCGGCCGTGTCGGCGAGCGGACGAAACGTCAGACCGGCGGCGTATGCCTTCTTGCAGATCACGCGGGCGAAGCCGGCCGTGCGACCCTGCGGTGGCACCCACACCGGCATGTCGCTCCACGCACGCACCTGGTTGGCGCCGAGGAAATCCGCGGGCACCCACGTGAACTGTGCGTCGCTCGTCGTCACGGCCTTGATGCCGTACAACATTTCGGCGATGCTCGTCGGTGCTTTCGGGCCGGTGGCGTTGAACGTGCCGAGTGTCTTCGATTCCGCGAGTCGGACGATCCATTCGCCGAGGTCGCGCGCGTCGACGTATTGCACCGGATCATTCGGTGTACCCGGTGCCAGCACTTCGCCGCCACGATCGATGCGCACGGGCCAGTATGAAAAGCGATCGGACAGATCGCCGGGGCCGACAATCAGTCCGGGCCGCACGATGGTGACGTTGTCGCCGAACTGAGTCCGCGCTTCGACTTCGCTGCGCACCTTGTTGCGCCCATAGATAGACGGCTCGAACGCCGCGTCGATATCGGCCGGAGGGAGTAGCGGACCGCTCTCATCGATGGGTGATGACACATCGGCGAACACGGAAATCGTCGAGACGAACAGATAGTGTTTCGTCCGACCACGGAGTGCCTTGCCGGCATCGCGCACCCACTTCGGGTTCGCGGTCGGATTGTCGATCACGACATCCCACTCGCCCGACTCGAGTGCCTTGTGGCCGTCCGGGAGGTTGCGATCGCCGACGAGGCGCGGGACGCTCGGAAACAGCGATGCATTCGTCACGCCGCGATTGAAGAGCGTGACCATGTGACCCCGATCGAGCGCGTACTGGACCTGATACGGACCGATGAAACCGGTACCACCGAGGATCAGGATGCGGAGCGGTGCCGTCGGCTGTGACGTCTGCGCGGCGCGTCGTGTTTCGAGCGCTTGCATGAGGCTCGGGACGCCAAGGGACAGCGCGCCGCCGAGGGTAGCCGAGGACGCGAGAAAGGTGCGACGGGAGACGGACATGGCCGTGACTCTGGGGTGCGGGGCGTGCGGGTGGAGGGGCGCAGTGAGACACCGTCAATGATCGCCAGCGGTCACCGTCCGGGCTACGGGGAGTCAGGGGGAACCGCTGGTCTGTGGTTCGTCCGGTTGGTAGCCTTTTCCTGTGCCCGAGCTCCCGGACATCACCGTCTACCAGGAATCGCTCGACGCGCGCGTGAGCGGGCGTGTCCTGCGCAGCGTGCATGTCGCAAGTCCGTTCGTGCTGCGTTCGGTCGCGCCGCCGCTGACGGCGTTCACCGGTCTGCGAATTTCGGGCATCGAACGGCTCGGCAAGCGCATCGTCCTAGCGTGTGACGGCGATCTGTTTCTCGTGATTCATCTGATGATTGCCGGACGTCTCAAATGGGCCGCGGCGGGGAAGAAGGTGGCACGAGGGCTGGCGACGTTCGAGTTCGAAACCGGCACGTTGACGCTGACCGAGGCGGGGACGAAGCGGCGTGCGAGTCTGACGGCCGTGGCGGGTCGCGACGCGTTGCGCGCGATGGATCGCGGCGGTCTCGACGTATTGCAGGCGACTGACGCGGCGGTGCTCGCGCGGTTGCGCAGCGAGAATCACACGCTGAAACGTGCGCTCACCGATCCGCGCCTGTTCGACGGCATCGGGAATTCGTACTCCGACGAGATTCTTCATGCGGCGAAGCTGTCGCCATTGCAGCTCACGCTGCGCCTCACGGATGCCGATGCGTCGGGCCTGATCGACGCGATGCGCGACACACTCAGTGTCTGGACCGATCGCCTGCGCGCGGAAGCGGGGAAGGGCTGGCCGGAGAAGGTGACGGCGTTCCGGCCGGAGATGGCGGTGCACGGGCGATTCAAGCTGCCATGCCCGGTCTGTGGCGCGCCGGTGCAGCGCATCCGCTATGCTGAAAACGAGACGAACTATTGTGCGCGGTGCCAGACCGGCGGACGCGTGCTGGCCGACCGTGCGATGTCGCGACTGTTGAAGGAAGACTGGCCACGCTCGCTCGACGAGCAGTGACCGGTATCACCGTCGGTGTCGCCGACACACTCGATCATTCACTCCTGGCTCCCGCGATCGCATGTCACGTCGTATCCTGACTTCGCTCGTCCTGCTCACGGCTGCGGCACTGTGCGGCAGCCCGCTGTCCGCGCAACCGCGCGCCGCGCAGATCCGTGAACTCGACGCCTACATCACGAAGGGCCTGCGCGACTGGGAGATTCCCGGCCTGACGATCGCCGTCGTGCGCAACGATTCGGTGCTCTTCACGAAGGGCTACGGCGTGCGGAGACTCGGCACCGCCGGCGTTGTGGACGAGCAGACGGAATTCGGCATCATGAGCACCACCAAGGCGTTCACCGCGTTGGCGATGGCAATGCTCGTCGATGACGGGAAGCTGGCCTGGAACGACCCCATCACGACGCATCTGCCAGAGTTCCAGTTCAGCGATCCCTTCCTGACGCGTGAGGCGACTGTGAAGGACCTGCTCACGCACAACATCGGTCTTGGCAACGCCGACCTGCTGTGGACGCGTGGTGATTTCTCGCGCGCGGAAATCATGCAGCGTGTGAAGTTCATCCCAGCGGCGTACTCGCTGCGTGGCGGCTTCGCGTACCAGAACGTGATGTACGGAGCAGCCGGAGAACTGATCGCGCGCCTGTCCGGGATGTCCTGGGAGGAGTTCGTGCGCACGCGCATCTTCACGCCGCTCGGCATGACGCACTCGTATACGACGTACGATGGCATGCATGCCGCGAGCGGAGCGAATCAGTCGGAGCCGCACTTTCGCATCAGGGACACCATCCGCGTCATCGCCGATGAAACGGTGGACGTGCTGCCGGCCGCCGGCTCGATCTGGTCGAATGCGACCGACATGGCGAAGTGGGTGCGATTCCTGCTCGACAGCGGGCGAGTGGATGGCAAGCGACTGGTGAGCGAGGCAGGCTTCCGCGAACTGCTCAAGCCGCAGTCATTCGTGACGGCGTCGGAGTTCTATCCCACCGCGCAGATCACGAAGCCGCACTGGATGACGTACGGGCTGGGTTGGTTCGAGCAGGATTTTCGCGGTCGCTTCCTCGCGTTTCACACGGGCAGTCTCGATGGCCGCACGGCGATGATGGGATTGCTGCCCGATGCCAAAGTCGGTGTCTTCATTGCGGGCAATCTCGACCACGCGGAATTCCGGCACGCGTTGCTGCTGCAGGTGATGGACATCTTTGCCGGCACGAACGGCGGTGCGCCACGTAACTGGAGTACGGAGTTTCTCGCGCTCTACCAGGGAATCCACGAGCAGGGCGCGAAGGCGACGGCGGAGGTCGAGGCGAAGCGCGTGCCAGGCACGAAGCCAACGCTGCCGCTGGCAGCATACACGGGCACGTTCGTGCATCCGTTGTGGGGTGACGTCGCCATCGCGCAGCGGGGGAACACTCTCGTGTTGCGTATGGGCCCGAGTGCCACCACCGGCGGCACGCTCGAACACTTTCACTACGACACGTTCCGTGCAGTCCTCGGCGATGGTCGCGGCGGGGCGAGCTATCTCACGTTCGTCGTCGATGGAGAAGGCAAGGCGTCGAAGGTGCTGCTGAATGGCGACGATGCGTACGCGTTCACGCGGGTCGAGTTGAAACGATAGAAGACCTATGCTGTTTGTGGCATCGGTGGCTTCGTGGGGGGCGGGAGAACACGGAGAACACCGAGTAGCGCCAATGGCCGGCACTTGCGCAGTACGCGGAATCGATTTTTTGGAATGGCTGTTGCCACTGAATTTCGGAATCCGTGAGCCATGCGGAGCGTTGCTACCCACGCCCTCAGTGTTCTCCGTGTTCTCCCGCTCCCCACGAAGCCACTGACGCCCCGCGATGGGCGCGAGCGCCGAACTAGCCCGGAGCCCAAAGACGAACGCGCCGCCGATCACGAAGATCGGCGGCGCGCTGACGTCTGGACGCGGAAAACGGAGGGCCAGGGATTCGAACCCTGATGTCCTTGCGGACGCCGGTTTTCAAGACCGGTGCAATAGCCATTCTGCCAACCCTCCCCGACGGCAACTGCAACGGCGGAAATCTCACCGTTTCGGGGTGATTGCACCATCCCCGGAAACCGCTATGATGCGACGGACGCGAGAGACGCGTCCAACTTCCTTCCGGCGGCAGGAGTGGACGTGGACCCCAGGCATGAGCGACGCGGCAGCGTCACGGACGACAGTACCGGTTCGCCGTTCGCCCCGCGCGATGCCTGCGGCGTTGGTTTCATCGCCCGGCAGAGCGGAGAGCGCACGCACGAAGTCGTGAAGCTCGCGCTCGAGGCCTCGGCGCGGCTCGCACATCGTGGCGCGATCGGCAGCGACAAGTCGGCCGACGGCGCCGGTGTGCTCACGCAGATCCCGCGTCGCCTCTTCATCCTCGCCGCGTCGCGTCAGGGATTGCATCTGCCGGCCGATGCGTCGTTCGCCGTCGGCATGTGCTTTCTGCCGACTGATGCGGACGGCATGCGCCTCTCGGTGCGTGTGATCGAGGACGTGCTGGCCGCCGACAATTTGCCGCTGCTCGGCTGGCGCGATGTGCCCGTGCGTCCGGATGTGCTGGGCAAGTCGGCGCGCGATGCGATGCCGAAGATCCGCCAGGTGCTCGTCGGCCGACCCACTGGCGTGACGGATGACGATGCGTGGGAGCGTTTGCTGTATCTCGCACGCCGGGAGATGGAACATCGTGCCGAATCGCTCGGATTGACGCCGTTCTACTTCTGTTCGTTTTCGTGTCGCACGGTCGTCTACAAGGGTCTCTTCACTGGCGGTCAGCTGCCGGAGTTCTATCCCGACCTGCTCGATCCCGCGTTTGAATCGGCGATCGCCGTGTTTCATGAACGCTATGCCACCAACACGCTGCCGCGCTGGGAACTGGCGCAGCCGTTTCGGCTGCTCGGGCACAACGGCGAGATCAACACGCTGTGGGGCAATCGTAACGCGATGGCGATGCGTGCGGGGCTGCTCGACTCGCCGCAGTTCGGTACCAATGGGGTACGCCTTCGCGATACGATCCGTCCGCGTGGCAGCGATTCGGCGAGCCTCGACAACGCGCTCGAACTGCTCGTGCGTGCGGGTCGCAGCCCGGTGCATTCGGCGATGATGCTGGTGCCGCAGGCATGGGAGAAATATCCCGATGTCGAGCCGGCGGTGAAGGCGTTCTACGAATACCACCAGTGCGTGATCGAGCCGTGGGATGGGCCGGCCGCACTCGCCTACAGTGATGGCGTGCAGGTGGCAGTCTCGCTCGATCGCAACGGATTGCGTCCCTGTCGCTACAAGATCCGCGCGGATGGCATGGTGGTGGCGGGATCGGAAGTCGGCATCGTCGATTTCGATCCGCGCGATGTCGTCGAAAGCGGCAAGCTGGGGCCGGGCGGGGTGCTGCTCGTTGACACCGCCGGCCGTCGCATCGTGCGCAATCTCGCGGCGAAGCGCGAAGTCGCGACGCGTCGGCCATACGCGCGCTGGATTCAGCAGTACATGGCGACGCTCGCCACGCAGGATGGCGTCGAGCCGCTGGTGAAGCCGAGCGAGCAACTGCGCCCGTTGCAACTCGCGTTCGGCTACGGGCACGAGGATCTGCGGATGATCCTCGAGCCGATGGCGACCACCGCAGCCGAAGTCGTCTGGAGCATGGGCGACGATACGCCGCTGGCGGTGCTCAGCCACCGGATGCCGCCGCTGTACGACTTCCTGCGCCAGCGTTTTGCGCAGGTGACCAATCCACCGATCGACTCGCTGCGTGAATCGATGGTGATGTCGCTGCGCATGCATCTCGGACAGCGTGGGTCACCGCTGGAAGAGAAGTCCACCTACGCGCGGATGCTGCGCGTGGAGCATCCGGTGCTCCTGCCGGAAGAAATGGAGCAGCTGCGCAACTTCCCCGGTTTCAAGGCCGTCACGCTCGACGCGACCTGGCCGGCACGTTCGCGACCGGAAGCGCTGGAAGCGGCGCTCGACGGGTTGTGCCGCCGCGCCGAAGCCGCCGCGCAGAAGGGGACGCGCCTCCTGATCATCAGCGATCGCAAGTCCGGTGCGGAGCGCGTGCCGATTCCGGCACTGCTCGCGCTGGGCGCGATCCGTCAGCATCTCGTGCGCACCAGTCTGCGCGCGAAGGTCGGCATCGTCGTCGAAGCGGGCGACGTGGTCGAGCAGCATCACGTCGCATCGCTGGTCGGCTACGGCGCCGAGGCGGTGTATCCGTGGCTTGCCCTCGAAACCATCGCGACACTCTTCACGGAAGCGAGCAGTCATCGCAGGGATGACGCGGACGCTGAGCGCCCGTTGCCAGCGCAGGCGCAGTCAGGCTATCGCACGGCGATGGAGAAGGGATTGCTCAAGATCCTCGCGAAAATGGGAATTTCCACGCTGTCGTCGTACTGTGGCTCGCAGGTGTTCGAGGCGCTCGGACTTGGCGCCGATGTGATCGATCGATGCTTTGCCGGCACGGCGTCGCCGATCGGTGGTATCGGTTTCCGTGAGCTGGCAGAGGATGTGCTGGCACGACACCGCGCGGCGTATGGCATCGAGGCGGCGTCGTCGACGAGTCTGCCGGATGAAGGTCGCATCCGCTTCCGCAAGGAAGGGGAAACGCATGCGTGGGCGCCGCAGTCCGTTCTTGCATTGCAGCAGGCGGTCGGCAGCGCGCGGTCGTCACGTGTGACGGCGACTGGTGACGACGCATGGCGTGCGTTCGTGGCGCGCACCGAGGCTGCCGCGCCGACGACCGTGCGTGACCTGCTCGCGTTCCGTGAGGCGACGCCCGTTCCGCTCGATGAGGTCGAGCCGATTGAAGCAATCCGCGCGCGATTCGTGTCCAGCGCGATGTCACTCGGTTCGCTGTCGCCGGAGGCGCACGAGACGATCTCGATCGCGATGAACCGCATGAACGCACGCTCGAACTCCGGTGAAGGGGGCGAGGATCCGGCGCACTACCGCCGTCCAGGCCCGGATCGTGCCGACAGCCGCATCAAGCAGGTTGCGTCGGCGCGATTCGGTGTGACGACCGAATACCTGATGCGTGCGGACGAGATCGAGATCAAGATCGTGCAGGGCGCGAAGCCGGGTGAAGGTGGACAGTTGCCTGCCCACAAGGTGACGGAACTGATTGCGCGGCTGCGTCATGCGACGCCCGGCGTGCAACTGATTTCGCCACCACCGCACCACGACATCTACTCGATCGAGGATCTGGCACAGCTGGTGCTCGATCTGAAGGCCGTCAACCCGAAGGCCCGCATCGGAGTCAAGCTCGTGTCGTCGTCCGGCATCGGGAACGTGGCTGCCGGCGTGGCGAAGGCCTTTGCCGACTATGTGCTGATAGCTGGCCATTCCGGTGGCACCGGCGCCTCACCACTGTCGAGCATCAAGCACGCCGGTGCCCCGTGGGAGCTCGGCCTCGCCGAAGCGCAGCATGTGCTCGTCGGCAACGGGTTGCGTCACAGGATCGAAGTGCGTGTGGACGGCGGCTTTCGCACCGGGCGTGACGTGGTGATTGCCGCCATGCTCGGCGCCGAATCGTATGGGTTTGGTACCGGGCCGCTGGTCGCGATGGGGTGTGACATGGCGCGTCAGTGTCACCTGAACTCATGTCCGACAGGGATCGCGACGCAGAAGCCGGAGTTGCGCGCCAAGTTCCGCGGGAATCCCGATCAGGTGGTCGCATACTTCACACATGTCGCGCAGCAGGTGCGCGAGATCCTGGCCTCGATCGGCGTGCGTTCGCTCGATGAGATCATCGGCAGCGCCGAGCGGCTGCAGCGCGCGGATCGTCCGGAAGTGCCACGCTCGGCGATGCTCGACCTGTCGCTGCTGCTGACACCGGCTGTGCGCGAGGATGAGCCGCGCAAGCGCACGTTGACGCGCAACGTGCGGCCGGGCGTGATCTCGCTGGATGCACTGATCCTGCGCGACTCGTCGGATGCGATTGCGGCCGGTTCGGCGTTCGATCAATCGTACCTGATCAGGAATCACCATCTCGCCGTCGGCTCGCGCGTGGCCGGCACGATTGCCGAGCAGTATGGCGATGCGGGGTTGCCGTCAGGAACGTTCACGGCGCGTTTCAAGGGAACGGCAGGGCAGAGCTTCGGTGCGTTCGCAATTCGTGGCATGCGCCTCGAGCTGGAAGGTGAGGCGAATGACTATGTCGGCAAGGGATTGAACGGTGCGGAGATCAGCGTGCGGCCGTTCCGCAATGCGCGCTACGTCGGTGCAAGCCATCTGAACATGGTGGTCGGCAACACGGTGCTGTACGGGGCGACCGACGGGCTGCTGCTCGCAGCGGGGCAGGCGGGCGATCGGTTCGCGGTGCGTAACTCGGGCGCCTGCGCGGTGGTGGAAGGCGTTGGTAATCACGCCTGCGAGTACATGACCGGTGGCGTGGTTGCGGTGCTCGGTCGCGCCGGTCGCAACTTTGGCGCCGGCATGTCGAACGGACTCGCGTACGTGCTCGACGAAGCGGGGACGTTTGCGAGTCGTGTGAATCACGAGATGGTGCTGCTGTCAGAACTCGACGTGGACGATCTGATGCTGCTCGAGCGGCTGCTGCAAATCCACTACGACCGCACCGGCAGTGCACGGGCGCGCGCGCTCATGGAGGCGCCGGACAAGGCGTTCGGCGAATGGCGCAAGGTGAAGCCGCGTGGCGCGAAGGAACCGGTGGCGCTGATCCGGCAGGCGTGGATTCAGAAGCTGCAGACGCTGATCGATGCGGACGGCGATGCGCGGCCGAAGGTGATGCAGCGCGGGTAGCGCGCAGCCAATCCCGACACATATGACACGGCCCCGTGCGCGAACCTCAGTGCGCGGGGCCGTGCCGCATTCACTCATTCGTCAATCGACCTTTATCGGTCTCGCGAGGCCCGTCTGCAAGTCGAGCCGGAATGGCTTGCCATCGATATACGCTTCCGGCGTGCGTGAACCGTCGAAGTACACGATCACATTTGAATGAATCGTCCGCGGCGACTCCGGCCTGACCAACTCATGGGTCTCGGTCGCGTACATGACTCCACCCGTCGGGTAGTCGAGTGCGATCTGCGATGGATGACGCACGAGGCGCACGTCGCTGTAGGTGACGATGCCCGTGAAACGATTGATGCCGGATGCGCGATGGACGGCTGAATACGTCGTATCGGCGCCGTTCAACGTCATGGTCTCCGATGCGTACGCCACACCGTCCCAATGCTGCGTGCTGCGCCGAGTGAGATCCGTAGTATGGCCGCCGCGATCCGTTCCGCGCTTCACCAGCGCCATCTGCATTACGACGGTGTCGGTAGTCATCCCATCGAAGGTCAATTGCGGTGCCCCGCTGCGGGAGCGATGCGTCTTTGCGCTGGCAGCGAAGGTGCTTTCGCTCGGCCTGCGTGATGAGCAGACGCGCCGCTGCAACCCCACGTCCGCCGTGCACTTGATCGGCCCCAGGTCGGCAAACTGACCGTCGGTAAAGGGGAGCATCGCACCCGCGATCACTCCAAATTCCTCCATGTTCACGCGGACGTCGCCAGATATCGGGTTGCCGTCGGTATCGACCGAGTTGACCATCGCGGAGATGTCGTCCGAGTGGTGGATCGCGCCGGAGAGGCAAAGCGCTGCCACCGCTGCACTGATCCGACCGAAGCGTATGCGCTGCATCGCGTTACCCCGTTTCCATTGCGTCGGCGTTGGCCGCCCACGAGGGCATTCAGCTCGGCGCGTACACTTGGAGACGAAGCATCACTTTCACCGTCACCGCGCGATCAGGTCGCAAAGCCCTCGCGCATGCGGGTGTCGTGCGGCCCGCACCCAAGACGCGCGATATCGGCGCTCCGATCCGGGTACTGCGCGGTCAGCGTGTCGCGCGTGCCACCCTCGTACATCGCGCCCGTGAATCCCGGCGCCATCGTACAACCGAACAGCGCATACCGACCGCCCGCGACGAGATGCCCCGCCTGCCACACTCCGGCCGGGACCACGAACTGTACGAGGTGTCCGGTACGTGGGTCCGGCCCCATGATCACGTCACGCGAGCTGCCATCGGCATCCAGCAGCACCAGTCGCAGTGGATCGCCGCCGTAAAAGTGCCAGACTTCGTCCACCGGCAGGCGATGGAAGCAGGACTGACTGAGGGGATCGTCGCAGTACATGCCGATCATCGCGGTCCCGATCGGCCCGCCGCCAGCCTCGTTCTCGGCCGACCGATAGGTGCTTGAGAACAGCGTGCCTTCACTCGGTAATGCTGTGAAGCCGAAAAGCGCGATCAGCGCAGAGACGTCATCGGTCATCGTGGTGCCGCGAGGCGCATCGCACGGTTGTCATCCCGTGGGTTGCGCGAGGTTGATCAGGTTGCCGCAGGTGTCCTCGAAGATGCACGTCGTCACCGGACCGAGATCCTTCGGCTCACTGCGGAACACGACGCCGAGACTCTTCAGGCGTGCGTAATCGGCGTTGATGTTCGTGCTGATGAACGCCGTGGCGGGAATGCCCGCGTTGAACAGCGCCTGCTGATAGACCTGCGCCGGTGCGAACGCCATCGGTTCGAGTACGAGCTCCACGCCATCCATGCCATCAGGTGACGTCACGGTCAGCCAGCGGTAGGCGCCCATCGGAATGTCGGCGCACGGTTCGAAGCCGAGCATCGTCGTGTAGAAGCGGAGCGCCTTATCCTGATCGTCGACCATGATCGACACGAGTTTGATCTGCATCAGCGGGTGTCTCGGGAGGGGAGGCTCACGGTGGGTGCGACAAGATTACGCACCGAGCACCCAGTTGCCACGCCGGTCCGGTGCGCCGCGGCCTTACGACGGCATCGGCCGGATCGGCCCGTGCCCGGGGTATACGCTGGTCGCACCGCGATCGCGCAGGCGCTGCCAGCTGGCATTGGTCGTAACCGATTCCTCCTCGGTCACGAACATCGGATGCGTCAGGTCGCCGGTGAACACCTCGCCGCCATCGAGCAGCAGTGACACGCTGTCATGGGAATGCCCAGGCGTGTGCACGATTTGCCCGGCGATACCGATCGACGCCAGCACGCCGCGACTGTCATCGAGTGTGATGACGCGATTGTCGTGGAGCGTGATGTCCGTGAAGTGATCGGCCGGCTTCACGTTGTCGTTGATCCGCGGAATCCATTCCTGCTGCAGATCGACCACCAGCAACGGCACACCGGCGCGCTTGAACTCCTGCGCGAGGCCGGCGTGGTCAATGTGATAGTGTGTCGCGAGTCCAAAGCGCAGCTCGCGCAACGGGACATCCATCCGTGCGAGGCCGGACGTCATCGTCTGCCACGTATTCGGCCAGCCGAGGTCCACGATCAGGCGCGACGTGCCCGCGCTCACGATCCAGAAATTGGTGGATCGGTAGCCGACATTGACGATGGAGAGCTTCACGTGCGGAGGCATACTGCAAGATGCCGGGTGGCGTGCGAGCTTGCCACTCGCGGGCCGTGTGATACGATGCAGGCGGCAGTGCATTGCCCGTCTTCCCACCCCGACCCGTCGATGCCCGATTCTCCGACCGATCGCGATTCCCGTGCGGCAGGTGATGGTGCGGCCGTCACTCGACGCGATGCCCTTCATCGACTTGCCGTCGGAATGCTCGCGGCACCCGCGATTCTTCGCGGCCGCTACGGGATCGATGCGAGTGACACCACCGAATACTCGGCGCGGGCAATTCGCCTCGTGCAGGAGGCGGTCGTGGTCGATCTACTCAATCAGTTCCGGTTCGCTGATTTCTCCGAAACACCGCCAAAGAGCACGCTCTGGCTGACGAAACCGCACTCGATGTCGCGGACGGATTTCGACACGTGCCGGACCTCGGGCTACAACGTGCTCGCGATCGGACAGGGGCCGGCCGACTTCGAGTCGGCCATCCAATTCTTCGCCGACTGGAATGGCCTGATCGCCGAGTATCCCGACTGGCTGATGCGGATCGACGATGCCGAGGATTTCGCTGCGGTCAAGAAGTCCGGCAAGCTCGGGATCATGATCACGTTCCAGAACTCTGATCACTTCCGCTCCGTCAACGACGTCGATCTGTTCTGGGGGCTCGGCCAGCGGCTCTCGCAGCTCACGTACAACTATCAGAACCGGATCGGCTCAGGGTTTCTCGAGACGACTGATGGTGGCCTGACGGTGTTCGGCCACGAACTGGTGGCGCGGATGAATCGTGTCGGCATGGCAGTGGATCTCTCGCACTGCGGGGATCGTACCACGCTCGATTCGCTCGAGGCCGCGCAGCGACCGGTGGTGTTCTCGCACGCCAGTGCGCGGGCGCTCGTTCCGGGGCATCTGCGCTGCAAGACGGACGAAATGATCGTGAAGATGGCGAAGCGCGGTGGCGTGATGGGCATTCCCTTCCTGCGCATGATGGTGCGCGACACCGAACCCGTCACGCCGGAGCACGTGCTCGATCACTTCGACTACGTCGCGAAGCTCGTCGGCATCGAGCATGTCGCCGTCGGCAGCGACATGGATGTCATCGGGAATCCGAATCCGGTGAACGGCGCGAGCCTGAGTGTACCGCCGACGCCCAACTTCGAACGCTATCGCATGCACTTTGACGCCAAGGGCGAGCGCATGTTGACGGTCGCAGGCCTCGATCACCCGAAGCGCATGCTCGATCTCGCGGACGGACTGATCCGTCGGAAGTACAGCGATGCCAACATCGCCGCGATTATCGGCGGGAACGCGCAGCGGGTGCTGACGACGATCTGGCAGGGTTGAGTGGGCGCTTCCGTCGCCGCGTCCGAGCGGACACACATCGAAGCGCGCGCCTACCGACGCGTCACGTTACGGCTGCTTCCGTTCCTGTTTCTGTGCTACGTGGTGGCGTACCTCGATCGCGTGAATGTCGGTTTCGCGAAGCTGCAGATGCTGAAGGACCTGCGCATGAGCGACACCGCCTACGGTGTCGGCGCCGGGATTTTCTTCATCGGCTATTTTCTCTTCGAGGTGCCGAGCAACATGATTCTGCATCGCACCGGCGCTCGGGTCTGGATTGCGCGGATCATGATCACGTGGGGGGTGCTGTCAGCCGCGATGATGCTCGTTACCAGTGCGGGGCAGTTTTACGTACTGCGCTTTCTGCTCGGTGTCGCCGAGGCGGGATTTTTCCCCGGGATCGTCTACTACTTGACGCAGTGGTTTCCCGAGTCACGACGCGCGCGCATCATCTCGATGTTCCTGACCGGCGTCGCGATTTCCGGCGTGATCGGTGGGCCGCTCTCCGGCTGGATCCTCGGCAGCATGTCGGGCGTGCGTGGATTGGCTGGCTGGCAGTGGCTCTTTCTGCTCGAAGGCATTCCTTCAGTGCTGATGGGCATCGCGGTGTACTTCTATCTCGACGATGCGATCGGTACGGCGCGCTGGCTGCCGGACCCCGAGCGCGATGTGCTCGTGGCGAATCTGCGGGACGAGGACCGAGGCGTGGAGCACGGCAGTGTCTTCACGACGCTGCGCAGCTGGCGCGTGCTGCTCTACTCCGGCATCAGTTTCTGCTTCGTGATGGGGCTGTACGGGATATCGTTCTGGCTGCCGCAGCTGATCCGGACGATGGGTGTCGAGGATCCGACGCGGGTCGGACTGCTGAGTGGAATTCCGTCCGGTGTTGCGGCCGTGGCGATGGTGTTGCTCGGCTACAGTTCCGATAGGATGCGAGAACGGCGCTGGCACCTCGTCGGCATGGCGGTCGTCGGTGCGATCGGGCTTGTCGTGGCAGGGATGTTCAACACCAGCCTGCCGATCGCGCTGACGGCGATGAGCGCGGCCATGGCGGCGTCGCTCTCGAACATCGCGTTGTTCTGGACGCTGCCAACGGCGACGCTGCGCGGTGCCTCGGCAGCCGCAGGGATCGCCGCGATCAACTCGATCGGCAATCTGGCCGGTTTTCTCAGCCCCTATCTCATCGGTGTCGTGAAGGACGCGACTGGCGAGGCCACTTTCGGACTGTACGTGATCGCGGTGTTCATGCTGCTCGGCGCGGTACTTGTGATCATCGCGACGCGTAAGACGGTTGCGACCGCCTGATCAGGCCTGCGCGACTGCTGCCGGCATCGTCAGGAACGCGATCACATCCGCTGCCGAATAGTGCGTTCGTCCGTCAAGAAATCTCGCAAGGTTCAACACGTCGTCACCGCTCGTGACGAGCACCGGCTCCTCCGAGCCATCGGAACGCACCTGCGGCTCACCGATGCATGCGCAGAGCGCGTTGCAGAGGCACCGCCGGTTTACGGTATCCTCGATCGCGCCGCCTTTCGCGAGATACTGCTCGACGGGTTCGGCCGGGCAGCGATAGACAATCTGACCGTCTGGTCGCTTGACCGCGTCTCGCAGGTAGCCGAGGTCGCAGATGCGCTTGCGCGGCTCAGCCGTCACACCATCGGTCGCGATGTCGGTGACCACCAGCTTGAACGGATACCCGGTTGGCGACGCCCGCACGTCAGTGCGCACCTGCAGCCGGTCGCGCGTCGCGGCGTCGATCACCGTGCGCTTGATCTCGTCCGTGAAGCCTGACTCGTCGCTGAATGCGAACAGTGTGCCGACCTGGATGCCGGCCGCGCCTTCGCCGAGTGCCTGCTCGAGGGCCTGTGGCGATCCGGCACCACCAGCGATCCAGAACGGCAGGCCGATCTCGCGCATGGTGCCGAGATCGACGACATCACGCTCCCCGTAAATCGGCTCACCGCGATCATCCACGCGAAGGGCACCGCGGGGCGGAGCATTGTGGCCGCCGGCCGTCGGGCCTTCGACGATGAATCCGTCCACGCGCCCGGTCGATTTGCGCGCCAGTGTCTGCGCCAGCGACGCCGCTGACACGATCGGGAAAAACAGCGGTCGATGCAGCGACGTGGACGCGGCGGGATTCACGACGCGCGGATCGAACGTCAGTGATTCCGTCTGACCCGTGGCGAGTCCGGCCACATCAAAGCGTAGTGCCGCCGGCACGTGGTGCGCCATCGCATCGAGTGCGCCAGGAATCTCCTTCGGAATGCCGGCGCCCATCAGGATAACGTCCACGTGCGCGAGCATCGCGCCATACAGCAGCGGCAGCGTCGGCAGCTGGATCTTCGTCAGCAGGTTCATGCCCACCATACCGTCGTGCCCTTCTTTCGCGAGCCACACTTCGACGAAGGCCGCGAGCATCGCTACCTGTTGCCGCGTTTCATGTACGTGTTGGCGATACACTGGCAACAGGCGGTACGGCACGCCCAGCTCGCGCCCGCGCGGCAGGAAGTAGCGCTCGAGAACGGCCGCAGCGACCCCGTGGACGGGGAAGTGACGCATCGCGCGACGCATGTGCCCGGCCTCGTCGCCATCCTGAAGCCGTCGCACGAGGACGGTGTCGATCGCTGTACCCGAGACGACGCCGATCTGCCCGAGACGGCTGACTGCGTTCGCCAGCTTCCAGTTGGAGACGGCGATACCCATGCCACCCTGAATGACCCGCGGGAGCTGCGTGCTGACTGCCATGAAGACCTCGTGAGGGCGCAGCCGCGGTGCGACTGTCGTGTGTCACGGAGCGTAGTCGGCCGGTGCGGTGAGGGTAATTCGCGGAACCCCCACACCCTGTCAGGAAAGCGTCACCTGCGGCGCGTGGCGTCTTTCAATCAGCGTGACTCGGGCGTCGCGGCGCGCGCTGCGAGCGTCGCCTTGCGCTCCGCGGTGTAGTCCCACCATGGCGCCTTGGCGTCGCCGGCCATGAATCGTGTGGTCGCGATGAACACATCGATCACGCACGGGTCCTGACGCTGACCGGTGAGCACACAGAGCCGGTCGTACAGCACATACGGATCCTGCCCGATCAGCTGCTGCGGCGACTCGAACCCGAGTTGCCTGAAATCGCCGGCGGTCGCCTTGCCGACGTTCGGCAGTTGCTCGAAGCGCGTGAACCGGCTGCGGTCTTCCGTCATCGACTGCTCCCGTCCGATGGCCGTGAGTGGTGTACGAGCTACCCGACCTGCACCGGTATCTTACAGACTGCACCTGCCGAATCAACCCGGATCTCCTTCCCGCCGCGCCAGCGCCATGTCACCCTGCATCACGGCTCCACTCCGCATCGGCATCCTCGGCGCGGCTCGCATCGCACGGAAGTTCAGTGAAGGTGTGAGCGGATCGGACAAGGTGATCGTGAGTGGCGTCGCCAGCCGCGACAACGATCGAGCGGCGGAGTTCGCGCAGTCGCTCTCCATTCCCACCGTCTTCGATTCCTACGATGCGATGCTGGAGTCGGATAAGGTGGACGCGATCTACAACCCGCTGCCGAATGCGCTGCACGGGCCGTGGTCGATCCGCGCAATGAACGCCGGCAAGCATGTGCTCTGCGAGAAGCCGCTCGCAGCCACGCGCGCCGAAGCGGTCGAGATGTTCGCTGTCGCAGGCCGCAATGGAGTACGTCTGGCGGAAGCGTATCCCTATCGATCGCAGCCGCAGACGCGCAAGCTGCAGCAGCTGATTGCCGACGGTGCCATCGGAACGCTCCAGATGATCTCTGCCACATTTGCATTCACGTTGACGGCGCGCGGTGACATCCGGCTCGACCCAGCGCTTGCGGGTGGTGCGCTGATGGATCTCGGGTCGTATCCGGTGAGCCTGATCCGGATGTTGTCTGGTACAGCACCGGTTACGATGCAGGCGCTCGGTGAGATGGATCCGTCCGGCGTCGATCGCGCCGCGATGGTGACGATGTCGTTCGCCAGCGGCCTGCTGGCGCAGGCGTCGTGCAGCTTCGGCGCCGCGGTGCATCGTCAGGCGCTGATCGCGGGAACGGACGGCGTGATCGAGACGTCGTATGCGAACCATACGTCAGACGAGTTGCCGCCGATTCTGCTGCTGCGTCGCGGGCGGGAGCGGAGCGGCATAGTGGAGACCGTCCGCGTTGCCGCGATGAACGGCTTTCGTGCCGAAGCGGAAGCGTTTGCCGACTATGTGGCGGGGCAGCCGTGGAACGGCATTCCGGAGCGCGAGTCGATCGATGTTGCCGCGATACTCGAAACCCTTCGCGCGATGGTGAAATCGAACGCCTAGGCTTCGCTCGCGTGCCTCGGTTGTTCCTCGCCGATCAATTCGCCGAGATCGGTGCGCTCCCTCTCGAGCGTTGCACGGTCGGCCTCGATGTGCGAGAAGAGCAGAATATTCTCCACCAGACCGCCGAGTCGTCGCGCTTCACGTCCGATGATGCTGAGCCAGTGGATGCGTTCCTTTTCGTTCCGCTCGCGCTTGAGGAGCAGCGTCTCGGTGAACATCCGGATCTGTGCCAGCGGGGTGCGAAGTTCGTGCGACACGCTGGCCACGAAGTCGCGTCGCGCGCGGTGCGCACATGGATAGAAAGACCCAGCCGATTCCGGCGATGTCGTCGGGCGATGCGAGCCTGCCCGCGCTGCTCAGCTCAGCGTGCGGGGGCCCGTCGCGACGCAAACAGTGCCACGGTGCCGACGATACACCAGGTCGCGCCGACAATCTGCGCGAGCAGCGAGGCCTCGATCAGCACCCACACGGTGATCACCGCACCGATCAGTGGCACGATGATGTACGTGAACCTGAATGCCGCGCGCTTCTGCACGACGAAGTATCCAATCACTGACGCGTGCAGGAGCGTGAAGGCCGTCAGCGCGCCGACATCGACAATCGACACCAGAATCGACAGGCCGTCGTCGCGTTGCGCGGCCCACACGGCGACGACGAGAGTCAGTGCGGCAGCGACGGTCAGCGCCGTGGTCGGCACACCGCGACGTGCGTCGATGCGTGCCAGCGCTCGCGGCAATCGCCCGTCGCGCGCCATGCCGAACAGCAGTCGCGAGGCAGCGGCCTGTCCCGTCATCGCCGCGAATGCCGGTCCGACGGCCTTGGTGATTGCGAGCGTCGTCGCCAGCCATGCGCCGACTGCCGTCCGCGCGATATCGTAGAACGCGGTGCCCTGTGCGGCCGGATTGGCGGCCAATGCCTCTGGCGTGATGGCACTCAGCAGACTCGCGAGATACGACTGCACGACGAAGACCGTGCCGGCGACCAGCAGGCAGAACACGATCGCCGTGCCAACCTGCCTGGCGTCACCCGCGCTCTCCTCGGCGAACGACGCAATCGCATCGAAGCCGAGGAACGAGAGCACCGCGATGGAGATCGCGCCAGCAATGGCCGAGACCGAGGTGGCGGCGCCGACACCGCTGAACGGCGTCGCCCAACCGCGCGATGGTCCGTGCTGCATCAGCACGACGATCGCGCTCACGATGAACACGAGCAGCACTGCGATCTCGGCGACGAGGACAATGCGGCCGGCACGCGCAGCCACGCCGACGCCGCTGACGTTGAGCAGGGTCGTGACGACGAAGGCGAGCACCGTGAAGAGCCACGCCGGCAGGGCAGGGAACAGCGCGTGCAGCGCGATGCCCGAGAAGAGATATGCGACCGCTGGAATCAGCAGGTAGTCGAGCATCACCATCCAGCCAGCCATGAATCCCATCGCGCGGCCCAGCCCTTCGGTGGCGTACGCGAACACGGAGCCCGCGTGTGGCACCACGCGCGACATCTGCGCATACGACCATGCCGTGCACGCCATCGCGAGCGTTGCCAGCACGTACACGAGCGCCACCGCACCATTCGCCTTTGCGTCCAGCACACCGAACACGCCGACCGGCGCCAACGGCCCGATGAAGAGCAGGCCGAAGACGATCAGATCGCGCAAGGTCAGGCGACGGCGCAAGGTGGGTGGTGCGGCGTCGGCGGGCGGCATGGCTGCATGCTAGTCGGGCGCCGAAGCGCCTGCGGTCGGTCTGGGTAGCCGTTACGTCGCGCGCACGGTGATTGGAGCCACCGCCCCGCATGCCACGACGCGTTATATTTGCCGGACGATGCTGCGCGCCGACCCGCTTGAACCGCTGCTTGCCGACGGTCGCATTGCGATCGTGGATGGCGCGCTGGCAACCGAACTCGAACGCGCCGGTGCCGACCTGCACGACCCGCTTTGGTCCGCGCTTGTCTTGCTCGACGAGCCCCAGCGTATCCGCGCCGTGCACGACGCGTACTTCGCCGCCGGCGCCGACATTGCGATCACCGCCACGTATCAGGCGACGTTCGAAGGTTTTGCGCGGCGCGGGATCGACCATGCTGCCGCCGCAACGCTGATGCGCTTGGCGGTGCAGATCGCCATCGAGGCGCGCGATGCGTTTTTGGCGTCGCACGCCGAAATCACCGACGCCGCGCGACCGCGCGTCGCCGCATCGGTCGGCCCGTACGGCGCGTTCCTCGCGGACGGTTCGGAGTATCGTGGCGACTACGCACTCGACGAAGACGCGCTCGTGGCATGGCACCGCGAGCGATTCCACCTGCTCGCCGACTCGGGCGCGGATGTCCTGGCCTGCGAGACGATTCCCTGCGGCGCCGAGGCGCGCGCGTTCCTGCGGCTGCTCGACGAACGGCCCGACGTTTGCGCCTGGATGTCGTTCTCGGCGCGCGACGGTGAGCACATTTCAAACGGCGAACGATTCGCTGATCTGGCCGCCGAGATAGGTCAGCATCCGCAGGTCGTGGCGGTCGGTGTCAACTGCACGGCGCCAGAATTCGTTGCATCACTCGTGCGATCGGCACGTGCGGTGACCGACACGCCGATCATCGTCTATCCAAACTCAGGCGAGACCTACGTCCCTGGCGAGATGCGCTGGACTGGCGCCGCGACGTGCGCCGTGTTCGTGGACGGCGCTGTGGAGTGGATCGCCGCCGGCGCGACGATCATTGGCGGGTGCTGCCGCACCACACCAGCAGACATCGCGGCGCTGCACACCCGGCTGCGCACGGGCACGGCGTGACCGGTGTGCGTTACAGTCGCGTCGCGATGCGCTCGCCGAGTCGCACAAGCGTCTCGCGCCCAAGCGCCGTCTGCGTGAGCAGATCGGCATCCGGCGTCCATTTCCCGGGTTCGCCGAGCAGCACCACGCTCGATCCGCCGAAGAGGAAGTAGCCCTTCTCGTCGCCGCGACTGAACGGCCGCGACGCGTCGTGCGACTGCACGATCTTCCCGACCATCGTGGCGCCGATCTCGACGTACGCCAGTTTGCCGAAGTGCGTCGTCTCGAGAATCGTGACCTGCCGTTCGTTCGTGATCAGAATGTCGGGCTTGAATTGCAGGGCAAGCGGATTCACCGAGTGCAGCGGTCCGGCACGACGCGCGCTCGACACCACGCGACCGTCGTCCGGAAAGTGGTAGCGGTGATAGTCCACCGGGCAGAGTCGCGCGATGAATGCCGGTCCGCCGCTGAATGGCGCGGCCAGCTTCGCGTCGCCGACGAGCTCCGCCGCCGTCAGCGCGATGCCTTTCACCGGAAAGCGCTGCGCCGGATCCAGTGCCGCAATTGCGTAGTAGCGGGCTTCCGCGAACGCCGCAATCTCGCTCGGCACCTGCGTGATCGGACGCGCGCCGGGCCGGAATCGGCGAATGAAGAAGTCGTTGAAGCTGCGGAACGGCCCGTCCTCGTATTCCGCCATCGGAATCGAGAACTGTTGCACGAATGGCGCGACCTTCTTCGCACTGCGCGCACTGTCCTGCAATCCACCGTAGACCGCACTGACCCACGGTTTCGCGATCACGCTGCCGCTCAGGGCCTGCCCGATCGACGTCTCGTAGAGCCATCGAATCGCGCCTTCGCCGTAGACGAGCTCCTGCTCGACGCGCGCCGTGCGACGATTCCAGAATGTGATGCCACTAGTTGTCATGCGCCAAGCGTAAGGCACGCCGGCGTGCAGGGAAAGCAACGCACCGACTCTCGCACACGCATCGCCGGCAGCGCCGTCGAAGTCGCGGGCGCTGCGCATGATCGCGAGCGTGTGTAGGTGCGTGTGTCGCGTGCGTTTGTAGCGAGCCCTGCCATTCACGGGCGCAGTGAGGCAGCGCAGTCTACGTCACGACGCACGCCCGGACGGATCGTGAGAAATCCACTTGCGCGACGGTGACGTACTCGGGATGTAGGTCCGCGCGACACCCGTCACCAGTTCCACCGTGGAGCAGCAATGCAGAAGTGGATTCCCCGGCGAGCGCCTCTCCTGGCACTGCTCGCAGTCGCTGTCACGGCCACATCGGCTGTGATCGCCCGCAAGTTGATGGCATCCGACCATCAGGACACACCGCTGGTCGAAATGTCCCCGCGCTTCGACGTCAATGACGTCTTCGCGTTCCCGAGTCCGACCGACCCGTCGAAGACGGTGCTCGTCCTCGGCACCAGTTCGCCGATCACGCCTGCGCAGACGCCGAGCTTTACGTTCGGCACGAAGAATCAGGAGTTGTATCAGATCAAGGTGGACAATACTGGCGACGCGAAGGAAGATCTCGTCTTCCAGTTCACGTTCTCACGCAGCATCCGCGGACGACAGATCGTCACCATGCGCGGTCCGGTGAAGCCAAACAGCGTCGGCACCATGAATACGATCGCTGAGAGCCGTCCGATTCGTGGCCTGACGAACACCGTGATCAGCGCAGGCGGCATCAAGCTGTTCGCTGGCCCACGGGATGATCCGTTCTTCATCGACCTCGAGGCGTTCTTCCGCGTGCTGCCCGACCGTCGTCCCGAGGGCGGTCCGCTGTCCACGATCACGCAGGGACCGCTGACGTTCCGTGCCGCCACCGGTGCAAACCCGGCCGTCGATTTCCTCCGCGGCATCAACGACATGGCGATCGTGGTGGAAGTACCAACGGCATTGCTCGCGAATCCAGCCACCAACGGACGCTTTGGCGTCTGGGGCACCACCAGCATGGCTCGTCGCTGAACCGACCTCCCGCTTCACAGATCCTTTCACGTCACAGGAGCATCATCCCATGTTGGACCGGTATACCGCGGGAGCGGCGCGTGCCTCGCACGTCCTGACACTCGCCATCGTGTTTACGCTCGGCAGTGCGCTGAGCGGCTGCAGCGATCAGAAGAAGGGGCCAGACATGACCGGCCCGTCGCTCAGTGCATCAATCGACGACGAAAGCAATGGCACTATGGCCGACCAGGACGACGAACTCAAGGAAGGCGATGAGCGCGTCTACGAGCAGGTCGAGTTCCTCGGCAATCCGCTCGTCAGTGAAGTCACGATCGTGAAGGCCAATCATGATCGGTACAACCGTACGCAGCCGTACAACACGTCGGAGTTCGGACCGCAAAGCCTGGCGTTCATCAACGCCTTCCGCGGCAACCAGCCCGTCGTCGCCAACACGCTCGGCGCCGTGCTCTATCCCGACATGCTGATCGTCGAGAGCGCGCGCAATCCGTCCACGTCGGGCTGGTTGTCTTGGGCCCTCGCGAACGGGTGGGGTGGACGCAACCTCTCCGATGATGTCGTCGATGCGGGCCTGTCGGCGATCTTCGGCAAGGTGATCAGCGCTGATGGTGCGTACTGTGACAACGGCACGTTGCCGCTGTGCACTGATAACGTTCCCGCGAATGACAAGCCGTTCCTGCGTCGCTTCCCGTACCTCGCGAATCCGACGCTCTGATTTTCACGCAATCGCTGTAACACCGATGGGCCGGCGCGTTGCGACGAGGCGCGCGCTGGTTCCATCGGCTTTCTCCCACTGATCTTCCCCATGTCCCGATTGACGCGCAGTCTTTCCGCCATCGCGCTCGTCGCTCTTGCCGCGGTGCTGCTGTCTGGTCGCGATGTACTGCGGCTTCGCCGCGCTGACGTGCAGATGTCCGCGCCGCTGGTGACGATGCCGGCGTCGCTCGACGAAGCGGCGACGCGCGATCAGGACATTGTGTTCTATACGCGACGGACCCGCGAAGACACGTCGAGCGCGACTGATCGCTTCACACTCGCCGGACTGTTCTTCGCGCGCTCCCGCTACTCAGGCTCACAAGGCGATGTGGCGCGCGCCGAATCGCTCGCGCGTCAGTCAGTCGGTCTGCGGACGCAGCGCAATACGCAAGCGCTCGATCTGCTGGCCAGTGTGCTGATGGCGAAACACGAATTTCGCGCGGCACACGTACTCGCGAGTCGCGCCGACTCGCTCGATCCGGGCACGCCGTCGCACCTCGCGCTGCTTGGTGAGATCGAGCTCGAACTGGGCGACTATGATGCGGCCGCCGCGCATTTCCGGGCAATCCACGTCGGCACTGAACAGTTCACGATCGGCGCCCGACTCGCGCGGTGGCATGAGCTGACCGGGCGTATCGATCTGGCACGCCAGTACCTCGCGCGCGCCATCACTGCGGTGGATCGCCGTGACGATCTGCCGCGTGAGCAGGTTGCCTGGTTCCACTATCGGCTCGGCGAGCTCGAACTTCGCGCCGGGAATGCCGCCGCAGCTGAACGCGCATTTCGTGACGGGCTCGCGCGCCATCCCGACGATGTGCGTGCCCTCGGCGGACTCGCGCGCGCCGCGCTCATCGCGGGCCAGTGGCGGGACGCCATCGATGCCGGCGAGCGCGCCACCATGATCCAACTCGACCCGACGACGCTCGGTGCGATCAGTCAGGCATATGCCGCGCTTGGCGACACGGCGCAGGCGGCCAGCGTTGCGAAGGCCATGTCCGTCAGCGCACTGACGCAGCCCGGCGTGATCCATCGTGCGTGGGGGCTGTTCCTTCTCGATCACGGCACCGCGACCGAGCGGAAGACCGTCCTCGCGCGCGCGCGGCTCGAGCTGCGGGATCGCCACGATGTTTATGGTCACGACCTGCTGGCGTGGGCGCTCTATCGCAACGGCCACAACGACGCGGCGCGTGCGGAGATGGCAGCCGCGATGGCGCAGGGCACGCAGGATGTGCTGCTCGCCTCGCACGCCCGTGCGATCGGCATGCCGGTCGCCATCACAACGCCGCGCGCCTGAGTCAGTGCGCGGCGTTGTGTTGAGTCATGGTACGGTGACGGCGCCGGTGCCCAGCAGCTGCTGCGCGAAATACGTGAACTCGAGCGCCGAGGTGTGCGCGCGCTGCCCGATGTTCGCCCCGGCGCCGTGTCCGCCTTCGATGACTTCGTAGAACAGATACGGCAGGCCCATGTCCGACATCTTCGCCGCGAACTTCCGTGCATGCTGCGGCCCGACGCGATCATCCTTGGTCGTGGTCCAGATGAACGGACGCGGGTACATGACGCCCGCCTTCAGGTTGTTGTAGGGCGAGATCGACGCCAGGAAGTCTCGCTGCTCCGGGATACTCACGCTGCCGTATTCGCCAACCCAGCTCGCACCGGCGGCGATCTGTTCGTAGCGCAGCATGTCGAGCAGCGGCACCTGAATATCCACCGCCCCCCAGAGTTCAGGATGCTGCGTCATCTGGACGCCCATCAGCAGGCCGCCATTCGAGCCGCCTTGAATACCAAGCTTCTTCGGTGACGTGACGCCACGCGCAATCAGATCCTGCGCGACTGCAGCGAAATCGTCGTAGATGACCTGACGATGCGTCTTCAAGCCCGCTTCATGCCAGGCGGGACCGAACTCACCGCCGCCACGAATGTTGGCGACCACATACACGCCGCCCTGTTCGAGCCAGAGCTTGCCCACGTCAGCATCATAGTTCGGCGTCAGCGAGACCTCGAAACCGCCGTACGCATACAGAATCGTCGGATGCGATCCGTCGAGCCGCATCCCCTTCGGATGCACGATGAAGTACGGCACTCGTGTGCTGTCCTTCGAGACCGCTTCGAACTGTTCGACTTCGCTCGTCGAGGCATCGAAGCGCGGTGCCAGCGCCTTGATCGATGCGGCCGTCGCGGACGCGGCATCAGCGAGCCAGACGCTGCTTGGTGTGAGATAGCCCGCGACGCTGAGGAAGGCGCGATTGCTTCTCGAGTCGGTGCTGACAATGTCAGTCGAGACGTTGTCGGGGAGAGTGATCGCGGTGTGCGACCAGAGGCCAGCGGCGGAGCGTGTGAAGACGAGTACGCGGCCCTTGACGTTCTGCGTGATGCCAACCATCAGCCGATCATTCGTGGCCGAGACGCCGGAGACCGACTCGCGCGGGCCCGGTGCGAACACGGCGACCGGTGCGAGATGCCCGGGATCACGCAGGGCAGCGGCGGCGTCGAAGGCCGCGAGACCACCGCCCTGAATGACCGTGCTGCCGGCTGCCCAGTCTTCCGACAGCTTCACGATCACCTGGCCATCGACCATGTCCGCGATATTCGCCTTCGCCGGGATGCTGACGCGCGCCACGTCACGCGGGCGGACGATTGAGTACTCGACCTCGAAGAAACTCGTCGCCCGACCGATGAAGCTCGCGCGATGACCTTTCATGTCGTCCACGGTTTCTGCGGACACACGGACGTCTGTCGCCTTACCGCGAAAGATCTCGACTGCCGACGACAGCGCCTGCCCACGCGCGAGGCGCTTCACGACGAACGGATATCCGGATGCGGTCATCTCGCCGGGCGTCCACTCGCGTGCGACCAGCAGCGTATCCGTGCCGGACCAGGCGGCGCTCTGCTTACCCTTCGGCAGCGAGAAACCGCCGGGAACAAAACGCTTCGTCAGCAGGTCGAATTCGCGAACCGTCGTGGCGTCCTCGCCACCGTCGGAGAGCGAGAGCAGGCACCGCTGATCCTCAGGCCGCGCGCAGCTCGCACCATGCCAGACCCAGTTCGCATTCTCCTTCTTCGCCAGCGCATCGAGATCGAGCACCATCGTCCATGTCGGCGAGGCGGTGCGGTAGCTGGCGAGTGACGTCTTGCGCCAGATCCCGCGCACGTGCGCCGAGTCCTGCCAGAAATTGTAGAGCGCACCGGCAATGAAGGTGACATATGGAATGCGATCCTTCGCCGATGCCATATTCAGCGCAGCGCCATAAATCGCCGCGTACCGGGGATCCTTCTCGAGCACGGCGATCGTCCTGGCATTCTCGGCGCGCACCCAGCTCATCGCACGCTCGCCATTCACATCCTCGAGCCAGCGGCGCGGATCAGCGGCCGTATCGGTCGCGGCCTGCGCACCAGCAACGCCCGCAGGGATGGCGGCGAGAAGAACCAGCTTGGCGAGAGATCGCATGGCCACGAGGTGAGGGGGGCGCGGTGTCCGGTCGTCGCTGACCTGCCGTGCAACCTATGGGCCACGCGCGGCGCCGTCATCCGGCGAGCACCGCATTAGCCTTCGACAATTCGGCGCTCGGCGGCGATATGCCGCGACGCCGTGCGCCCGTTTGACCGACCCCGTCTCCCGTGTCAGGAGTGCTCATGGATCGTCGTCAGTTCGTACTGTCCACCGCTGCGGCCGGCGCCGCCGGCCTGCTGCAGGTCACTCGCCCGGCGACGGACGTACCGATCCGCAACATTGGCGTGCAGCTGTTCTCGGTGCCGAAGCTGCTCGAGAAGGACTTCCGAGCCGGCATCGCGATGCTGTCGAAGATCGGCTATCGCGAAGTCGAGTTGTATGGCCCATTCACGTTCAGTGCGCCGGAAGCGATCGCGAGCTGGAACGCCGTGACGCCGCAACTCGGTTTCAGCGGTAGCGGATTCTTCGGCTTGAGCGCGAAGGATGTGCGTGCGACGCTCGATGAGCATCGGATCACGGCACCATCGACGCATACCGATCTCGTGACGCTGCAGAAGCACATGGGCGCACTCGGCGATGCGGGACACACCATTGGCTTCAAGTACGTTGGCCTGCCGGCGATTCCCGACGCGCTGCGGAAGACGCTCGACGACTACAAGAAGATGGCCGATGAGTTCAACAGGATTGGTGCCGACGCGAGGACGCACGGACTCAAGTTCGCGTATCACAACCACGGCTATGGTCTGCACGAGATGGAGGGGCGGATTCCGCTTGACGTGCTCCTCGAGCGTACCGATCCGGATCTCGTGTTCTTCGAGATGGATGTCTTCTGGACGGCGGCCGGTGGCGCGAATCCTGTCGAACTGCTGAAGCAGCATCCGGGTCGGTACCACCTCATGCACGTCAAGGACATGAAGGAGAAAAAACAGTTCTCCGGCGATGGCGGCACTTCGAATCAGTGGATCGAACTGTTTCCGTACATGACGACCGCCGGCGACGGGGTGATGGACGTCAAGGCGATCGTCGCGCAGGGACAGAAGTCGGGCGTCAAGCACTTCTTCGTCGAGCAGGACATGGTGGCGAATCCAGACGTCGCGCTGAAGCGAAGCTTCGACTTCCTGCACGCACTGTAGAACACGCGCGTCGGCGGCAGACGAGCGAGCGTCTGCCGCCGACGTGACCGGCAGACCATCCCGTCAGAAGCCCGTCGGCCGTTCACCGACAACATTGAATGCCTTCTCGAGCGCCACACCAACCTGGCCAAGCAACCCATCGTCGAACAGGCGGCCGACCAGCGTGATGCCATGCGGCACGCGGCGTGGCGGTGTGAAGGTGGGAAGCGGCTTCGCCGGGTCCGGCGCCCAGTCGCTGCGCGCCTGCGCGACGTTCACGAACCCTGCGCGCAACGTGAGCGACGGATGGCCGGTGAAGTTCGTGATCGTCAGCTGCTCGTCACGCAGTGACGGCACCAACAGCACATCGACCTCGCTGAAGATGCGCACCATCTCCTGTGCGACCTTCCGCCGCAGCCGATCGGCCTGCACGAAATCCACCGCCGACAGAAAGCGCGCCTGCCGGAAGAGATTCGGCCACGCATCCTTCACCTGCGCTGTGAGCATCCCGAACTTGTGCGTCAGCGCCAGCTCCTCGAACGCCGCGGCGCCCTCGGCGAACAGGATCGTATTGAGTGAGCTGTACGGCCAATCGGGCAGCGAGACTTCCTTCAGCTGCATACCGAGTGACTTCATGGTCTCCAGCGCGGCCCGATCGACGTCGGTGGCGGGCGCCTCCTTCATCCACTGCCCGATGTAGCCGACTCTCAGCTCTTTCACACTCGCACTGGCATCGAACCGCATGTGACTGGGCACGCTCGCGACATCGCCGGCATCCGGGCCGCTGATCGCCTGCAGCACGAGCATCGCATCTTCGACGGAGCGCGTCATCGGCCCGAGCTTGTCGAGCGACCAGCAGAGCGTCATCGCGCCCGTGCGGGGGACCTTGCCGAACGTCGGACGCATGCCCGTCAGCCCACATCGCATAGCCGGACTGACGATGCTCCCACCCGTCTCGCTGCCGACCGAGAATGCCACCAGCGCCGCCGCGGTTGCCGCACCCGGACCAGCGCTCGATCCCGACGCGCCTTCCTCGAGCAGCCACGGATTCATCGTCTGACCACCGAACCAGATGTCATTCAGCGCCAGCGCGCCGAGCGACAGTTTCGCGATCAGTACGGCACCGGCGTCATCGAGGCGGCGTACCACGACAGAATCCGCGGTCGGCACACGATCCTTGAACGGCTCGGCGCCGTAGGTCGTGCGGATGCCTTTCGTATCCATCAGGTCCTTCACGCCGTACGGGATGCCGTGCAGTGCGCCGCGATACTTGCCGGCCGCGATTTCAGCGTCGGCCTGTTTCGCGCGCGCGAGCGCATGCTCCTTCGTGAGCGTGATGATGCAGCGCAGCTTCGGATCGAAGCGCTCGATGCGCGCGAGGTAGATGTTGGTCAGCCGTTCCGACGAGAGCTGACGCGATTCGATCCAGCGACCGAGTTGCGACACCGGCGCAAATGCTATCGCATCGTCGGTCGCGGGCACCGGCACCTTCGCATTCGGTGAGCGCACGAACGCGTCGCGCGTCGACGGCGCGGGGACACCGGGGATCATCGGATTCCAGACCATCGCAGGCACATCGGTGTCAGTAAGCGCAAGCGTGCGTGGCCCTGTGCGCCGCTCGAGATACCCCGCCATCGACGTCCGCCAAGACGCCGCCGCCTGCTGGCGCTCGGCGGGCGACAGTGTGATCTGCATCAGCTTCTCGGCTTCAGCGAATGTCGCCGCCGTGACGTCGGGACCGGCGCCGGCTCCCGCACCGAACGTGGGTGGCGCACCGGGCGTCACGGCAGTGGATGTCGGCTGCTGCGCGGGCGTCGCACCGAAGTCGTTGCGGCAGGCGGCGGTCACGGCGAGCACGCCGAGTGGCGCGCGGACGAGGAATTCGCGACGGGAGGTCATGAGGTGGGAGCGGTGGGTCGGAATGCGCTGAAGCGTGACGGTGCTGCTCGTCAAGGTATGGCCACCGACGGTCATGCGGGACGGGCCCCGATTCGTGCCCGCGCTTGGCTGCGGTGTCGCGTCTATCGCTCGACAGCGACGCGGTGCCATGTTCAGCGCATGCGCCGACATCTGCCGAGTTCCGTTTCCCACCTGTACTCCTCGCGCGCCGCGATGCTCGCCGCGGTGCTGGTCGCCACCATCGCCTGTGCCGCACCGGTCAGCGCACAGCGCGTCGACTGGCCGAACGCCAGCGGCGACCCCGGCGCGATGCGCTATGCACCGATCGCGGACATCGATCGCGGGAATGTCACTCGCCTGAAGGTCGCGTGGCGGTGGAGCACCGGTGAGCGCAATGTGCCGTCGGGGCCCGATCAGAACGCGGCACGTCCCGGCCTCTTTCAGTCGTCTCCCGTGGTGGTTGGTGACACGCTGTACGTGTCCACGCCGTATGCCGCCGTGGCGGCGCTCGATGCGAGCACGGGGCGCCAGTTCTGGAAATTCGATCCGGAAGTGTGGCGCGGTGGTCAGCCGTCGAACGGCACCGGTTTCGTGCATCGCGGTGTGGCGATGTGGTCATCGCGACATGAGCGGCGGATCTTCATCAACGCGCGCTGGAAGCTCGTCGCGCTCAATGCGGCCACCGGCAAGCCGATTCCGTCGTTCGGCACCAACGGCGAAATCGATCTCACGGCGCAACTTCGGCGTCGCACGAACAAGCTGCACTACACCAATACCTCGCCGCCGATCGTGTATGGCGACATCGTGATCGTCGGGAACGGTGTCGGCGACCGCCTGCGCTATCGCAACGATCCGCCGGGCGACGTGCAGGCGTTCGACGTGCACACCGGCAAGCGGTTGTGGAGCTTTCACACCGTGCCCGACTCCGGTGAATACGGCTGGAAGACGTGGGAGAATGCGTCGTACAAGTACATGGGCCACACGAATGTGTGGGCGCCGATGAGTCTCGACGCGAAGCGGGGACTGCTCTTTCTGCCTGTCTCGACACCGACGAACGACTGGTACGGTGGTGACCGGAAGGGCGACAATCTTTTCGCCGAATCGGTCGTGGCGCTCGACGCGCGCACGGGGCGCCGCGTGTGGCACTATCAGATCGTCCATCACGGCTTGTGGGACTACGACCTGCCCGCGCCGCCGGTGCTGGCCACGATCACGTGGAAGGGCAGGCCCCGCGATGTCGTTGCAGTGCCATCGAAGACCGCGTGGATCTACGTCTTCGATCGCGTGACGGGTACGCCGATCTGGCCGATCGTCGAACGCCCGGTGCCAGCGAGTGATGTCCCGGGCGAGCGCGCCGCGCCGATGCAGCCGATGCCGACGTCGCCGGCACCGTTTGCGCGGCAGACCGTGTCCGACGTTGATCTGATCGACTTCACGCCGGAGCTCAAGCGTCGCGCGCGCGAAGTGTTCGCGCAGTTCCGCAGTGGGCCGATCTTCACGCCGCCATCGATGCAGGGCACGATCACGATGCCCGGCTCGATCGGTGGTGCCGGGTGGGGCAGTACGTCGTACGATCCGGACACGCACACGCTCTACGTGAAGGCGACGAACAGCCCTGCCGTGTATCGCATTCAGCAAGGCACGCCGAACGACACGATCGGCTACGAGTACACGGCCGATCTCGTGCACAGTAGCATCGGTGTCACCGCCGATCCCGATTCGGGCCGTTCCGATCATTTGCCGCCGGAACAGCTGCCGCTGATCAAGCCACCGTACGGCACCATGACGGCGATCGATCTCGATACGGGGAAGGAGCGCTGGCAGGTGGTGCTCGGTGACACGCCGTCCATCCGTGAGCATCCGTTGCTGAAGAACGTCACGCTGCCGCCGCTGGGTGTGGCCGGTGCGCCTGGCGGGACGGTCACCAAGGGCGGCCTCATTTTCGCGACCGGTGGCGGCGGCGTGCTGTACGCGCTCGACACAAAGGATGGCAAGGTCCTTTGGCAGTCAGACCTGCCGGCCGGGCGGGGCTATGCGAACCCAGTGTCGTATCGATCCGCGGCGGGGGTGCAGTACGTGGTCATCGCGACCGGTGGCGGTGAGAACGCTGAGCTGGTTGCGTTCTCGCTCGACGGGAGGGAGTGACGCAGCCGCTCGGCGATCGGGGAAGATCGCTGAGCGGCACCATCATGCGTCGTCAGCTCACCGCAACGCCGAATACACGAACACTTTGAATGTGTCACCCAGTGGCACCGTGGAACCGATCACGTTCGTGTAGATCAATCCGATCAGATGCTCTTTCGGATCGGCCCAGTACGTGGTGTTGAACGCGCCGCCCCAGCTGAACGACCCGGTCGTCAGCGGGGTGCGATAGTCGTTCTCCGGCGTCTCGAGCGTAAAGCCAAGTCCGAACGCGGGCTGCAGGCGCGGAATCTGATTCGTGAGCATCAGTTCCACGGTCTTGCGGCTCAGCAGTCGCACGCCGTCGAGCTCTCCACCGTTGAGAAAGAGCTGCAGAAAACGCGCATAGTCGGCCGTCGTGCCGGACAGTCCGGCGCCGCCGGCAAAGTACGTCACCTTGCGCGCCGGATAGTCGGGGCGCATGCCGCTCTGTGCGTCGTCCATCGGGCTCACCACGCCGTCCTTCTCGGTGTGCAACGAGACGAGTCGTGCACGCTTGTCGGCCGGCAGTTCGAACCAGGTGTCGTTCATGCGCAGCGGGTCGAAAATCCGTGTGCGAAAAAACTTGTCGAGCGGCATGCCCGACCACACTTCCACCAGTCGGCCGAGCACATCGATGCTGAGGCCGTAGTTGAAGCGGTCGCCGGGTTCGAACGCCAACGGCAGTTTGCCGAGGACTCGCACCTTGTCGGCGAGTACGTCCCCTTCGCGGCCGATCGCCGTCAGGCCCGCCTTGGCGTAGATCGCCTTGAATTCATCGCTACCGATGTCGGCGTAGTCGAGTCCCGACGAATGTGTGAACAGCTGGCGGATGGTGGTGCGCCGCTTGGCGGGTACGGTCGTGTACGAAGAATCGGTCGGATTGAACTTCGCGAGCACGGTCTGCTTGTCGAACTCGGGCAGGTATGTCGCAACCGGATCGTCGAGCGAGAATTTCCCTTCTTCCCACAGCATCATCGCGGCCAGCGAGGTGATCGCTTTCGTCTGCGACGCCATGCGAAAGATGTCGTCCGTCCGCATCGGGGCTTTCGTGACCGTGTTACGCACGCCGAACGCCTTCTGGTATTCGACCTGGCCGTCGCGCATGAGCAGCACGACCGCGCCGGGAATGCGCCGATCGGCGATCAGGCGATTGACGTAGGCATCGATGCGCGCCAGCGCTGGCGCGGAGAACGCGGCTACCGCAGCGGGGCGCGCTTCGGTGACGGGTGACGGTGCCGCCTGTGCGCCGAGCGTGAAGGGCAGTGCGAGCACGACGAACAGCGATTTACGGAGCTGGATGCGCATTTTATGGCGGGGGGAGAGGGCGGTGGCACGCGTGGCGTCGGCGTGACCAACCGCGCCAAATAGGTGGCGCTCGCCACCGCGGGTCAATTGCGGTCCACGCCGGAGGCGGGAGGGAACCGGACTCAACAAAGCGCTGAAGACTTGTTCCGTCGGCCATTACATTCCCCGGTCCTCGTGCCATCAACTGCTGTGTCACGTACGTCGCACCCGAGGTTTCTGTTGCGCTTGCTTCGGGTCACGGATCGGCGCGTTCGGGCATGAATCACTCCGTCGCCGCACCACCGGTGTTGGTGCCATGCCGTCGTGGGCGAGGTATCTCGATTCCTTTGATGCACGTCGTCCGTGCGCGGTATTCGCGCAGCGCCGCACTGTCCGTCGGGTCCGCGTGACACGCAGTGTGAGCCTGACCGTTGAGACTGTGGTCGACGAGGCTGGATTGTCGATGCTCACTCGCGAGTGGGACGAGCTCGACGCGGAGACTGGGCTGCGCACGCCCTTCACAGGATCGCTGTGGTGCCGATTGTGGCTCAGACACGTTGCGGCAGCGCGCTGGTACGTGCGCGACGAGGTCTACACCTTTGTCGTGCGCGAGCACGACGGTCGACTCATCGCCATTGCGCCGATGATGCGCACGAGCCGTCCTGGCACCGGGCCGTTCCGGATGCAGAAGGCCCAATTCATCGGGGCCGATGCGAACATGACCGAAGTGCGTCGCATGGTCTGCCGGCCCGAGGATGAGGCTCGTGCCGCGGCCGCGATCATGACTGCTCTGACGGCCGCGCCGGATTCGTGGGACCGGATCGAGTGGACGGGCCTCGCTGCTGCTGATACCGTCGCAGGGTGCGACATGCCGGGCGAGATGGGTGCCACGGTGTCGATGTACTACCTTCGCCTCCCCGACAGCTGGGTTGCGTTCCGAGCGGGTCGGTCACGCAACATCAAGGAGTCATTGCGGAAGTGCTACAACTCCCTCCGGCGCGATGGTGTGTCATGGACCTTTGTGGCAGTGGAGTCTGCTGCCGCCATGCCGACCGCTGTCGATCGATTCTTCGAGTTGCACAAGGCACGGGCCGAAGCGCGGGTCGCAGTGGCGCATCACGACGTGTTTGCGACGGCAAAAAGCAGGGAGTTTTTGCATGAGTACTTCCAGACCATGGCGGCTGATGGTCGGGCATTCGTGTTTCAGCTGCTCATCGAGGACGTCGTGGTTGCGACACGCCTCGCGATCGCGTGCGGGAATACGCTCTACCTGTATTACTCCGGCTTCGATCAGGCATGGTCGCGCTACAGCGTCATGACGACGACGGTGGCCGAATCGATCAAGTGGGCGATCGAGCACGGCTACGAGATCGTCAATCTGTCGACCGGTGACGATGTGTCGAAATCGCGCTGGAGCCCCGAGAAAGCGGTGTTTCACACGCGCATTCTGCGAGGTCAGACAGTGCGAGCGCGTATGGTGTCGCGGATCCATGATCAGGTCCGACGCGTCTCGAGGGACGGCTCGGCGGTCGCGCACCTTTTGTCGCGAGAGTGACGGATTTCCGTCTGGTCAGCGCCGGCAGCAGGCTACTTCGGCTGCAGCAGCGACGTCAGAATACCGATGCTCAGTGCGACGACCGCCGTGTTGAACGCAAACGACACCAGCCCGTGCATCAGTGCCCAACGCCGGATGGTGCGACCATGAATATTCACGTCCGCCGTCTGCGCCGTCATGCCGATGACGAACGCGAAGTACGCAAAGTCGAGATAGTCCGGCAGTTCGGCGACACCGGGGAACTCGATCATCTTGCCGCCGTCCGACGCGTCGTAGTACAGATGCGCGTACCGCAACGTGAAGATCGTGTGGATCAACGTCCAGGCCAGCACGACGGCCGACATCGCGAGCACGATCGCCTGCGTCTTGTGCATGCCAGTCATCTTGATGCTTTCCTGCAACAGCACGATCACCGCCAACAGTGCGGCGGCGGCGCCAAGGAGGACGAGGACCAGCGACGCCGCCCGACTGGGATCTTCGTTTTGCGCCAGTGTGCAGATCTGCTCGGGCGTCAGCGTCAGGATCGTCGTCCAGGTGAGGATCAGCGCCACCAGCGCAAACCCATCCCATGACGCCACGGCGCGCACTTCGAGCTCGATCGAGTGCGGCAGTACGATGTACGTCAGGACGCTGGCCAGCACAGCGATGATCAGCCGCGTGCTGGCACGAACGTGCGCGACCTTGAATCGAAGGGTGGCGCCAGTGTCTGTCGTCACGAGGGTCCTGAACGGGGGGTGTCACTGAGCGCGCGGTGCGCACCCTGCAAGGTAAGTTGACGGTGCGCGTGCAGATCGACCAGCGCGCGACCGACTGGCCCGTCGTCACCCGTCACCGCTCGATTCATGCCGCTCGCACACCGCTTCCGGACGCTGCTCACCGTCGGTCTCGCCGGCTGCTCCGCGCGCGACTTCGCACCGACGCCGACGAATACGCCATCAACCTCGGCGCCTGTGACGGCCCCCGTTGCGGCTGCCGTCACGCCAGCTGACAAGTGGTGCGCACATCTGCCGCGCCCGGCGAATGCCGCGCTGCCGGCTGTGAAAATTGCATCGGCGTGGTTTCACGTCTATCGGGCCGCGCCGCAGGTCTTTGCCCTGATCGAGTCCGACCAGTTCCAGGAAGCGATTTCGTATCTCATCGTGGGCACGACGTCTGCGGTCCTCTTCGACACCGGCATCGGCGTGATGCCGATCCGCCCCGTCGCCGAGGAACTCACGCAATTGCCGATCACCGTGATCAATTCGCACTCGCACTACGATCACGTCGGTGGCAACTCCGAGTTCGATCGGGTGCTGACCATGGAGACGCCGTTCACGCGCGTGAAGATGTCGGGTCGGCCGCACGCCGGCCTCGCGAGCGAAGTTGCAGCCGACGCATTCTGTCACGGTGCGCCGGCGGGACTCGATACGGCGGTATTCCACTCGAAGGCATGGAAGAGCGCCGGATTCGTGAAAGGTGGCGACCGGATTCCACTTGGCGGGCGCACGCTCGACGTGTTGCACGTCCCCGGGCACACACCGGATGCGCTCGCACTGCTCGATCGCGCGAACGGATTGCTGTTCACCGGCGACACATTCTACGACGGCACGATCTGGCTGTACGCGCAGGAAACGAATCTCGACGACTACGTCGCGTCGATGGAATCGCTCGTCGCGCTCGGCCCCGTCGTCACGCAGGTGCTGGGAGCGCACAATGTCGCCAACGCGGCGCCGTCACGTCTCGCAGCCGTGCTCGCGGCCGCGAGGAAGCTGCGTACAGGCACGCTGGCCGGTCACGACGATGGCCGCGGCGAAATCACCTTCGACATCGACGGTGTGACGTTCCTCTCGTCCCGGGCGGCCATCGCGGCGTCGCACCCGGGACGGTGAGTTCCATCGCGCTTACGGTTCCTTGACGACCGGCAGCGCGTACGCCTTTCCGAGCACGGTCTGGTAGTCGCCGTACAATGCCTTCAGCCCGTCGAACTCCTGCTTGACTGCGGCGCGGTACGCCGGCTTCGTCGCGAAGTCGTACAGCAGTGCGCTCATCGCCTGCGCATCGACCACGAATCCGCCATGCCCCACGGGACCGAGTGCATCGGCTTCCATCTCATAGGTGTGGAAGCCGCCATTCGACGTCCAGCCGCTGATGCCAACGCCCGGAATGTCGCGCGACACGCTTCCGGTTTCTTCCCAGCCCTGCGGCTTGCCCGGCTCGACCTGCACCTTGCCGCCGCCATACCGCTTCACGTGTGCGTAGGCCGCTTCGTTCAGCAGGCCGAGTGAAATCCCGTCACGCATCGAGCCGTACGTTTCGATCTTGACCTTCGTCCCCGTCGCCAGTGCAGCGGCGCGCGCGGCATCGTCGATCATCTGACGCATCTGGCCGAGATACACGGCGTCCGGATAGCGAATGTAGAAATCCGCGACAGCGCGATCGGGCACGACGTTCGGTGCCTTTCCTCCTTCGACGATGATGCCCTGCACGCGCGCTTCCGGTCGCATGTTGCCGCGCAGTGCGTCGATGTTGTCGAACAGGTGACGCACGGCCGTCAGTGCGTTGCGACGGTCCCACGGCGTCATCTGATGTGCCGGTGCGCCGGAGAACGTGTACTTCACGCCGTCGATGTTCAGGCAGCAGCTGCCGAATCCGGCGCCGGCGCGCTGCGACGCCATGCTCGAGTGACTGCGCACCGCGATATCGAGTCCATCGAAGACATGCGCGTCGTGCATTACCGTCTTCGCCGGCGGCGGCATCATTTCCTCGGCCGGCGTGCCGATCACCACGACGGTGCCAGGCGTCTTCGATGCCACGAGGTACTCGGCGATCGCGACGGCGGCGGCGAGGCCAACAGGGCCCTGCGCGGAATGTTGATCACCGTGGAAGTCACCTCTGGTGCCACGCAGTGCGTCGTACTCCACGATCACGCCGAGCTGCGGGCCGCCGGTTGCCTTCCTGCTCTTCGCGACGAACGCCGTCGGGAATCCGCCGCCGCCGACCGTGACGTCGAAGTCATGCGCGGTGAGCCAGTCGGTGAGGATCTTCACCGAGCGCGATTCCTTGAAACCGATCTCGGGATGCTTCGTGATGTCGTCGGCCATCGCGAGCAGTTCGGAATCCATCAATGCCCTGGCGCGTGCGGCGACCTTGTCGCGTGCGGCGTCAGGCGCGGCCAGTCGCGCAGCCCAGCCGGTGACATCGACGGTGCGCTCGAGGGTCGCCATGCGCGCGAGCACGTCCTTCGCCGCGTCGCGTTCGGTGGGCGTGTCCTGGGCCGCCAGCGGTCCCACGGCGGTGCAGAGGAGTGCGACGAGAGCCAACCGACGACTGTGGCGCATGAACGGTGGGGGAGCGTGGTGAACCGGCACAGGGATGTGGGCGTACTCTGTTCCGCACCGGGCCGCAGCGCAAGGCGAGACGATGATCTCGTCGCAGGGACCGGTGTGCTGCCGACGGCACGGCCACGCGACACCACGATCGGGACCCCGGCATTTTACTGGTGTCGCTCCGGGGTGGTCATCGAAGCTCCCATCCTCGTTGGGCGCTGCGATTGTCGATATTGCACCCGTCATTGCGCCCGTCGCGCGTCAGCTGCACCCACTGCGCCTCCCGGATTCCTCGCCGCACGGTGATCGTCACGTCGTGAAATTCCCATGGTCTGGTCTCGCGCTGTCGGCGCTGCTCTCATCGGTGTCGTCGCATGCCGCGTTCGCACAACGTCCGGCCGCGCCGCGCCCTGCGGTGAGCGCGGCATCGGTCAGCGGCATCGTCTTCGACAGTCTGGCGCGCCTGCCACTCAGTGGCGCCCGCGTGCAGTTGGTGAACGCGGACAGCGTGACGAGTGCTGCGCGCACGGTGACGACCGACTCGCTCGGCCGATATCTGTTCCGGAACGTGCATGTCGGTCGGTATCTGATCGGCTTCCTGCACCCGATGCTTGACTCGCTTGGCATCGAGCCGCGGCAGGCCGAGGTGTCGGTGGACGGCGCGACGGCCGCGCGCATGGATCTGAGCGTCCCGTCACCGAACGCGATGCGCACGGCGATCTGCGGTGCGCGAGCCGTCGCCGATTCGGACGCGTTGATCATGGGTATCGTCCGCAACGCCAGCGACAGGATGACGGTCGATTCCGCGATCGTCACGGCACAGTGGGTCGAGCTGCTGCTTGGCGCCGGCAGGGTGAACCGGAGCATGGCAAAGCGCGCCACGCGTACGCCGGACACCGGTTTCTTCGCGATCTGTGGTGCGCCGAGCAACGGTGCGATCACGCTTGGTGCGACGCATGGCGCTGACAGCACCGAGGTGCTCGAGCTGGAAGTGCCGCTGTCGGGTTTCGTGCGTCGCGACTTGTATTTCGGTGTCGCGCGCGTCGAGCGCTTCGTGGCGGCCAATGCCGCAGCCGATTCGGCACCGCCGACCGTGCGACTGGTGGGCGATGGCCGTTTGAGCGGCGTGGTGGTGTCCACGGTTGGCGGTCGTCCGCTGGCCGGCGCGCGCGTCGGCATCGTGCGTGGTCCGCAGACCCGTACGGATGATCGTGGCATGTGGACGCTGACCGGCGTGCCGACTGGCACGCGGATGCTCGACGTGCGCGCGCTGGCCCATTATCCCATCACAATGCCAGTTGACGTGGTGGATGGTGCGGCTCCGGTGCGCATTGCGATGGTCACGCTCGAGTCGGTGCTCGAGACGGTGCGCATCACGGCGCGGAAGAACGGCACCAGTAACCTGCTCGATTTCCTCGCACGCAAGCGCAGCGGCGGCGGGGGACGGTTCATCACCGCCGAGGACATCGCTGTGCGTAATCCACTCAATACGTCGGATCTGTTGCGCGGTACGTCGGGTGTGTATCTCGAGAACGATCAGTCGGGGCAGGAGATTCTCACGATGCGCGGCAACGGCGGCGCGCACTGCAGTCCGATGATCTATCTCAATGCCTCGCCGTTGCGTGGACTGACGAACGGTGAACTGAACAACCTGCTGCGACCGCGCGATCTGATCGGGATCGAGGTCTACACGGCAGCCACGGCGCCGGCGATGTACCAGGATCAGAATGGCTGCGGGACGCTGGTGCTGACGACGCGCTGATCGCACCGTCGGTGGACGAAGCCTCAGCCCGGATGTATGATAGGACCTGAATGATTCCTAATCGTGCCCGCCTGCCTTGGAGTGCCGTGTCGTGAGCCGTGCCGTGAGCCGTGCCGTGAGCCGTGTCTGGGGCGGCCTGACAGCTGCGTTGTGCTTCGGCGCGGGCGTGTTGTGCGCGCAGAGCGGCGACACACGGCCGCCGGTGGCGGCAGGCTCTGTCAGCGGCGTGGTGTTCGATAGTCTCGCCGGGAAACCGCTGGCCGGCGCGACCATCGAACTCGTGAATGTTGACAGTCTCTCAGTGGCACCACTCACGACCGTCAGTGATTCACTCGGGCGCTACCTGTTGGCCGGCGTACACGCAGGGCGGTATCTGATCGGCTTCCTGCATCCGATGGCCGATTCGCTTGGCGTCGAGGCGCCGTCGCAGCCGATCGCGCTCGATGGTCGCAGCGCTCTGCGGCGCGACCTGTTCATTCCATCGGCGCTGACCTTGCGGCTTGCCATCTGTGGCGCGAAGGCCGTGGCCGACTCGGACGCGTTGATCCTCGGCTTTGCACGCCGCGCCTCGAACAGGCTTGCCATCGACTCGGCGAAAGTGGCTGCGCGCTGGCTCGAACTCGTCATCGAGAGGGGCGCGGTGAGTCGTAGCATGACGAAGCGGTCAACCGTCACGCCGGAGAGCGGCTGGTTTGCCCTCTGCGGCGCGCCGAGCGGCGGAGTGATTCTGCTCGGTGCCGCGCACGGTGCGGACACGACAGTGTCGCTCGAACTGGAAATTCCGAAGTCGGGTTTTCTGCGGCGCGACTTGTACTTCGGCGACGAGCGTATCGCCAGCAATCAGGACACGTTATCCACCGACTCGGTTCCGCGCGGTGTGCAGGTCGCCGGCGATGGGCGGATCACTGGTACGGTCGTCGCGGCGATCAGCGGTCGGCCGCTCGGAGGCGCACGCGTGAGCATTGCGAATGGGCCGCTGACTCGCGCGGATGAACGCGGGGCATTCACGTTGACAGACGTTCCGACTGGCACACGGATGATGCAGGTTCGTGCGGTGGCGCACTATCCGATCTCGATGCCGGTGGACGTCGTTGACGGCGCCGCGCCCCTGCGCATCGCGATGTCCACGCTCGAGGCCGTGCTCGACACCGTCAGAGTCACGGCCAGGCGCACCGGCAGCGAACTGATTGAGTTCCTGTCGCGGAAGCGCTCGTCCGGCGCGGGGAAATTCCTGACCAGCGAAGACATCGCCAGGCGGCGGCCACTGGAGACGTCTGACCTGTTCCGCACCGTCGCCGGTGTCGACCTCCGGCGCGATCGGAACGGTCGGAGCGTCATCACGATGCGTGGTGGGTGGGCCGCACGCTGCCTGCCGACGTTCTATCTGAACGGGAGAGTGCTGCGTGGCCTTTCAGCTGGCGATCTCAACACGTTCGTGCGTCCCAGCGAACTCGTTGGCGTCGAGGTCTACAATGCTACGACAACTCCAGCGCAATTCTCCGACTTGAATGGCTGCGGCTCGATCGTGTTCTGGACGCGGTGAGGTGAGGCGGGTTCATGCTGTGTGGCGGCGCGCGCGAGTGCATCTTCCCGTGCTCTTGAAACAGCAGTGTTCAACTGCGGCAGGAATCGCAACTCCACCGTCCGCCCGTGAAGCTCACCGATGACGCCGATGCATCGCTCGCTCCAGCGTAAATCCACATCACGCCTTGGTCGCGCTTCCCTCGCCGTACTCACGCTCGCCTGCGGACCGATGGTCACCGCGGTGCACGCGCAGGGGGGACAGCCACCACGCCGCGAGACCCGACAGGCGGATACGCCGCCAATTTCGCCGGACGAGCTTGTGCGAAAATTGCGCAGCCTTGCCGACTCGCTGTCGCGCGACGATCGATTCTCCGGCGTCGTCCTCCTCGCCCGCAACGGGACGCCGCTGTTCACGCAGGCGTACGGATATTCCGATCGCGAGGCGAAGCGGCGCAACACCGTTGCCACGAGCTTCAACGTCAGTTCGATCGGCAAGCTGTTCACGATGATGGCGGTCGCGCAGCTGGTGGCCGATGGCCGGCTGGCTCTCGACGGCACGATCGCACGCTACTGGCCGGACTATCCCGACAAGGCCGCTGCCGAGAAGATCACGATTCGCCATCTGCTCGAACACCGATCCGGCATTACGGGCGACATCTTCGCGAACCCAGCCAGCAGGCGCAGCAATCACGTTGCCGTGGAACTGGTGGTCCACAACCCGCTCGCGTTCGAGCCCGGGACGCGCACCGAGTATTCAAACGCCGGCTACATCGTCCTCGGTGAGATCATCGAGCGCGTCACGCACGAGGACTATCACGCGTATGTTGCGTCGCACGTCTTCACGGCGGCCGGAATGACGGCAACCGGATTTCCATCGAACGATGCGCTGCCAGCGACTGCGGCGATCGGCTACACACGTGGCCTGGACGAGGATGCGCCGCCGCCGGCCACGCTGCCGCCCTTCGCGCGCAACACGAACGTGCAACCGCGTCGCGGCAGCGCGGCAGGCGGGAGCTATTCGAATGTGAATGACCTGCTGCGCTTCATCATGGCGCGTCGCAGGGGAACACTCGGCGCGCCGCCGCGGCTTGCGCAGAACGTCAGTGCCGGCGGCAGCCCAGGCTCAAACGGCATCATCGCCGAGGGGCTGCCAGGTGAGTACGACCTGATCGTGCTGTCGAACTTCGATCCACCAGCGGCCGGTGCGATCGAGCGAGTCGTCGAGCAGTGGCTCGGCGGCGGTCGGCCGGGGCCCGGCGACGTCCGGATCGGTGGAGTGCGACGCCCGACGCAGGCACCGAATGCCGGTGCGTCGAGTCCGGCGGCCGGCGCAGCAACGACACTCCCAGATACGCCGGTGGGTCGTGCAGCCGCGGACTACCTGAAGGCGTTCGCGTCGGGCGACACGAGCTTGATGCGCAGCTTTCTCACAACGCGCATGGCTCCCGGACAGCGCAGTACCGACGAGCGCCTGAACCAGTACCGCGAGATGTTCGCGGAGAACGGTGTGATGACACTCGTTGGCGTCGACGCTGCGAGTGAATCGGCGATCACGATGCGCGTGACTGGCGCGCAGAGTGGGCCGCTCGTGATCACGCTGCGCGTCGAGAACGCGGCGCCGTATCGCATCAACGGCATTCAATTCCTGATGGATCGATGACCGGGATTCATCGCCGATGATACCACAGCGGGGACGATCGCGTGTGGCGATCCGTCCCCGCGTCGTTCACGACACACGCGTGATGGGCTACGGCTTGCGCGTCGCCTCGATCATGAGATGACGCACGGAATCAGCACCCTTCGTGCTGTAGTGCGCCACGGAATGCCCTTCGAGCTTGCCGTTCATCATGTGTACGCTGCCTTCAGTCGTCACCATCACGCCTTTGCGCAGCACGCTTTCGTACGGTCCCATCATCGTCATCAGGCTGTCGCCACTGACCGTCACCTTCAACGGTTGTGGTTTCCGTCCCTTGAATGTCATCGTCCAGCCGTTGGGATCGGCGGTGCCGTTCATTTCGGCCGTCACGAGTACCGTGTCGCCAGTCGCCGATTTCGCCGTGTACTCCCACTTACCGGCGGCGTCAGCGAGCGAGAATGCCGGCGTCGGCGCCGCGGCGGCCGGCATGGTTGCGGGTGCGGCCGCGGTATCGGCGGCCGGTACCGCCTCCTTCTTTGCACATGCAACCGACAGAACCGCAACGGCCAGTAGCAGACTGCGATGCATAGAGCCATCCTGTGAGTGTGGTCCAGAAACGGAGACTCGGAAGGCAGAATATTGGTTGCGTACCGCATCGGCGCCACGGAAGCCGCAACGCATCACCAGCAGCCCCATGTGCTGCAGAACTGAAGCGTACGCTGCTGGATACACGGTTCGAGGGGGGCAGAGTCGTTGACTCTGCCCCCCTCGAACGAACATCTCCGCCGAACGACCCGCGTGAACGACGGCTTACGCGATCGTCCGCAGATCCTGCAGCGCCTTCTTCAACATCTGCACCTTGTTGTCATCGCACCCACTGTGCGAATCCGCTTCGAGCGACGTCGTCAGCGCATTCAGCGCCGTCGAGCGTTCGGCACCCTGCGCCTTCTCGGCGGCCGAGATGCCTGAGCGGATCGCCGAGATGCGACCGGCGAAACACCCCTTGCGCTCCATCTGATCGGTGTACGCCTTCGCCAGCGAGAAGCTCGGTGGCCAGATCAGCTTCGGCTGACCCTGGGCATTCAGATAGTCGAAGTGCACGGTATTCGACGCGTCGATTTCGTTCTGTGATACGTACTGACTTGGCGTCATCGTCGTCAGATCCATGCCGCGTGCGATCTCGGAACTGATCATCTGCCCGTTGTACCAGTACACCGACCACGACCCGCCGACGACCACGCGCGTTGAGTCCACTGGACCGCGGTCGAACGAGGCGATTTCCATTGGATGCTTGGCATCGGTGAAGTCGAACATCGAGATGCCGCCCTGATACCACGACTGGATCATGATGTCGCGGCCTGGAATCGGCACCAGCGAGCCATTGTGCGCAACGCAGTTCTCGGCCGCCGACTGCACGGTCGGAATCTTGTAGTAGCTCTGGAACACGAGCTTCTTGTTGACGACGGCAAAGATCGCGTCGGCGCCCCACTCCGGCTTGTCGCCGGCGCGGCACTTGGGCTGCGTGCCGCCACCCCATTCGTCGGAGAACAGGAGCTTCGTGCCATCGTTGTTGAACGTGGCCGAGTGCCAGTAGGCGAAGTTCGAATCGGCCGCGGCATCGAGACGCGTCGGATTGACCGGATCGCTGATGTCGAGCAGGATGCCGTGTCCTTCACACGCGCCACCGGCCAGGCCGAGCGCCGGGAACACCGTGATATCGTGGCACTGCGACCGCTCGGAAACTGCACTGCCCGGGGCGGCGGCGGTACCGAACGCGTTGTTGATCGCGACCTGAATCGCACCGCGGAGTGCTGTGCTGTCTGCACCTGTCGCTGCACCTGTACCACCACGCGCCTTCACGATGCTGTCGAGCATCGGACGCACCATCTGCGGCGGCACGACGAGCTCCTGACCGGACTGCGGGTTCTTCGCGATGAACGCGCCCTGTGCGCGCGCCGTCGCGATCACCTTCGACTGCTGTGCCTTGTCCGCGTCAGACAGGCCATGGCTCGACGTGTTCGTCAGGCCTGTGAAGACGTTGGCGCGATTGACGACCATGGCCTTCGACGGATCGGCGAGCGGCACCTTGATGATTTCAATGCGCAACTTCGCCGAGCTCGGATCGCTGCTGGCGGCGCTGGTGCAGCCGGCGAGTTCGTTCGGCGAACGG